>JBBSBP010000101.1:0-18615 GCA_038251165.1 Bacteroidales bacterium
ATCCGATTCTTCCACGGTTTTTTTAAACCAGTCCATTTGTTCCTTTCCCCAAATGGTTTTTCCCGGGCCATCGGGATCGGTATTTTTGCTTCGGTAATCGCGTCCTTCCGGCAGCCAGATTTGCAAATCCTTTCCCCAACGCACGGTTCGGTATGTTTTATCTCCCATCGGAACTTCATCCAGGAAGATTTGAGTACCCTGCTCATAGGTGAACTCGCCCATAAATTTGGTTTCCATTCCCGGGAATGCATCGTTCATCCAGGTGTCGTGGTCATCTTTTATAAAATAGCTCGCAATATTCCGGTGAAATTCAATGTTGTTTGGGTAGCTGTACATCCGATCC
Source organism: Bacteroidales bacterium (assembly GCA_038251165.1). Lineage (GTDB taxonomy): Bacteria > Bacteroidota > Bacteroidia > Bacteroidales > Prolixibacteraceae > Aquipluma. Next base: position 344 of record JBBSBP010000101.1, read on the forward strand.
CAATGCCAACGGGCTAAATCGGCAGTTTTAGCCATTCCGTCGTAATAGACGATGTCGCCGGTGTGTACGAAAAACTCAGGATCCAGTTTTAATGAATTGGGATACAATTTATATCCTGTTTCGCTATCAACGTCAGGATATGAAGTTCCGGTGGTTACAATAAAATTCACATCGGTTGGGGTATCAATTGCCGGAGCCGTTTTAAATTTCCCTTCCATTGATGCACTAATTTCTTTACCCTTTATTGGACTGGCTTCAACCACAATTTCATATTCTTTTCCTGCAGAAAGATTGGGAAGCAGGAACTGTGTTGCAAATGCAGCCGATGGATTAACTGTCTGCCAATCCAATTGTTCCCATTTCTGTTCATTTTTCAATTTATATTTTAAACGAACTTTCCCTTCACTTCCGGGAGTTGCCCCCTGAATGGTATTTATTGTGTAACCTTCAGGATAAGTAACAACCGGTTCCAAATCAGGTCTCCCTGTACGATCAACCAATTCTCCTGTCTTGGAATTTTTGTATTCTATTATAGGCATTGGAGCAGTATTACCAATCCTTTCAGGATTTTCTGTTAATCGAACCCACACCATTGCATTGGTTTGGGTTACTTCACCAATTTTGATTCCGGTGGCTAAATAAGGGCCAGCGGGTTTGGTTGATGTACAGGAAAAAAGCAAATAACTTATCATTATTATGCTTAAGAATGTTAAAGATTTTTTCATCGTTTAAATTTATTAGTTGATTTTATTTTATTTAAAAGCAGAATTACAATTGGTTGAGCATTTCAAGTGCCACCTTATCATTACTATCTGCTGCATGTTTTTTCAAGTAATTCCGGTGTTGTTCCAGCGTTTGTTTGTAAATCGGATTTTTTGCCTGGTTTACCATTTCTCCCGGGTCACTTTGCAGGTCAACCAGCGATTCACGATTTGTTCCTTCGCTGTAAACACAATATTTAAATTGAGGACTACACACCATTCTGCCTTGTGGTTTATAGTTCTTTCCATCGACAGGGTCACATTGAACCATGTGATTTTCTGAAACAATAAATTCCCTTTTCCAGTCGGGTTGATTCCCCATAACCGGATTTTTCAGACTTTTTCCCGGAAGACCGGCAGGAATGTTAATCCCGGCAAAATCACAGAGTGTTGGAATTAAATCGGTACCAGTATTTACCAAAATATTGGATGCCGTTTTTTTTGTTTTGCCATCCCACATTACGACAAATGGAACGCGTACAGATTCCTCATAGAAAACGGTTTTTTGGTTCCAGTGGTGACTGCAGGCGCAATCGCCGTGGTCGGCTAAAAAAACTACCAAAGTATTTTTTTCCTGCCCCGACTCTTTTAAAGCCTGCATAACCTGGCCAACAAAACGATCGGCACGTTCAATCAGCCGGTAATATCCCCATGCGAGCCGCCGCCAGTCGGCATCCGAATAATCTCCAACAGGAAACAACCGGTTTGCCTGGTATGATTTCCGCATAAAGGTCATGATATCGGTTTCGTTCAGGGGTGGATTAAAATTCGTTTTTAACGGAGGTAACTTCTCCAATTCAGGAAGCTCTTCAATCGGGCCTCCCGGCAATTCCTGAAACCTTGACCACTCGCAAATCTCGTGAGGACTAAGAAAAGAGGCAAAGGCAAAAAAAGGTTTTTGATGCTTTTGTTTAATAAAAGCTGAGACCGGCTCCGGGTCTTCGGTGCATTTGGTATTTATTTTATCAAAACCATGAATATCAGTTAGTTTTTCGTCGAAAGCTACATGCCATTTTCCAAAATACCCTGTTTCGTAACCGGCATCTTTAAGAATTTTGCCAATAAAAACATTTTTTTCAGGCGAAAGAGTGGCCGTTTTATCATTGGTTAAAACTCCGGTTTCGTGCGGATATCTGCCTGAAAACATTGAGGTTCGCATGGGCATGCACAAGGGATTTGGACTGTATGCCTTTGCAAAACGCACTCCTTTCTCAACAAGTAAATCCATATTTGGAGTACTTAAATACTGGTTTCCCATCACGCAACTCATTGCATCGGAAAATTGCTGATCGACCATGATAATCAGGATGTTTGGTTTTTCGCTTGGTTCAGCAAAAGCTGAGTGAATTGAAGTGAAACCAAATACCAGGAAGAGTAACACGTAGAAAAAATTGTTTGTTTTCATTTCTGATGTTTTATAAAATGAGTTTGTTCACCTTTATTTAGTCTGTTAATTTGAAGAATAGGGGTACTTGACATAGCTGCCAAAACGTTCATTCTTAAACAAGTTAATATTGGCCGGAATAGTCAATAAATTGTCTTCTGTCAAGGCTTCAACATCTTTATCAAACAGCGTTTGATTCCCAATGCTGTCATACGATGCCGTAATTACAGTATAAATTTTCATATGAGCCGGAGATTTTTCTTCTTCAGGAAAAACATGAATCCATTTTACCTGATTAAAAGAACCACTGACGAGAGTCCAGGGTTTATCGTCGTCATTTCTACGCGGAGCTGCACCCCAACTTCCCTCTCCAATATACATTGTACCATTTTCATCGTCGCGGACAAATCCCATAAAAGCGTCAACAGATACAGAGTCGGGCCGCACCGGATAAGTGATTTTGTGCATGTGCGAATCGGCATCGACGGTAAGGTTTAAACCATATTTATTAAAAAGCCATACCCACTGTGAATACATGTAATCATTTTCTTTTTTACCTGAGGAATGAGGTCTGAAGGGTTTATGAAAAGCAGCAATTTTAAACGTACATTCCTCATTTTCTTTTAAATCATTTTCCAGCCAGGTTTTTTGATCCGCACCAGTTTCAATTTCAGAATTCAGGGCAATTAAATGAAGCTGTTTGCCTCCCAGTGTTGTGGAGTAATAAATTTTTGCGGAATCGTTGTCATGACAGGGAGAATTAAAAATGTAATGCAAATTTCCCTGGTCACCATTTTCATGATTTCCATGGACGGGAAAAACAGGAATCATCCTTCCATCAGTAGTCGTAGTTAATTGTTGCCAATCAGTTAACCACTGTTGCCAATTTAGAGAGTCAATTCCGCTTCCACTCGTAAAATCGCCGTTAAACATGACAAACAAGGGACGCAATTTACTTACTATTTGGTTGGCAGCCCTGCCTGCTTCAAGGGGCAACCCTTCACTTTTGGTATCTCCACCGGCAATAAAAGAAAATGAGGAAGGTTTGGAAGGAGCCGTTTTAAACCAGTATCGTTTACTCACGCCAAAATTATCTTTTATCACAAAATAATAATTGCTTCCTGACTGCAATCCATCTAATAAAGCAAATCGGGTATCCATCCCGTATTTGCTGTTTTTTTCTGAGGGACTCATTTTATTATGGTATTTCCAATACTTTCTGCCCCAATCTATTGTGTCGAAAAATACTTCAACATCGGATTGCTGCAATTGATCCCAGGCTAAAGTAATTGAGGTTTCGGGATCGGTATTCCAGATTAAACGGTATTTATCGGAGGCAGCCTCTTCATTCGGGACTTGCTTACAGCCAAAAGTCAATATTGCCAGTGCAAAAAAGACAATGAATAAAAAGCCAGATTTTCCTTTTAAATTATTGTTCATTTAGATTTAGGTTTTATGGTTTCCTATTATTCATTTTGTTATAATTTTCGTTTCAAGATAATCATTAAAACATTAGCTGACAGTAATGATATACAATTGTTCTGTCCCGTCATCAGCAATACCCTGAACCAGAACCTGGTTGTTGTCACGGTTCCAGCGGGGAGCAGAATCAATCCTTATATCGCCCGAATATTGCCCCTTGTTAATACCATTTGTCCTTGTCCATTCACCATCTGAAAGGCGAATAATGTTGTAGTAATTTTTGCCTTCTTTACCATAACCATTTACGAACCACTCACCATTGGGGGATAAACTAAAAACTGCTCATTGCAGTTATTCCCAGAAATTTTCTTCGCTTCATACGGTTACTTATTTACATCATTTATTCCTGAAAGTTCATAAAAAAATTGTTAATCGAATCTCTCCATACCCTTGCATAATCCAACTGCCCGGTTAATTGATCAAGCGTATGATTGTATCTTTCTCCATCAATCAAATCTTTCAGTTTTTCCCATTCTGAAATATAGTTTTCAACGTTTTTGACTCCCTGATTATGAGAATTGTAAATGTGCTGAATTACAGTTTTGCCTGAATGCAGTTGGTGTGAATAAGGAACGTGGTGCATAAAAAGCAACAGTTCATCGGGGCCCGTTCTTCCGCCAAGGCTGCCGGCTTCAAATTCATAAAAATTAAAACCTGAAGGCCGGGGAATACGGAATCCGCGTGTACCATGCCTGTCGCCTGAAATCAATAAAACTTTGCCATTGGATACCTAATCGCTCTATTATTTTGCGTGTAATAAAAACCCTTTGGCTTCCCAGGCTTCTCCATCTGTTCCGATTCCATTAATTTCGATTACAGCGTTCTTTAATCATCACTTTCATTTGTGAATAATTAGAATTTATTTGCCAAAAGTAATCCTTTCAATATCTCCATAAACACTCATTCGCGGGTGAACAACAACGGCACGAAACTCGTATTCTTTCCCTTTTTCAAGATTTCCGGGACTGATGGAAAAATCACCTTCCTTCGTCACCTCCTGAAATTCTGTTTTATTCCAATGCGTATCATACAGATTTTCAACAAAACCCGCATAAGGGCGGTACTCAAATCCAACCTTTAATTTCTTAATATCTCCCATTTTTACCAGTTTCCCTTTGAAGCCGATTTTATTTTCAGAAGAACCGGCTTTTAAGGTGCTAACGATAGGTGGATCAAGTGCGGGTTCAACATTCTCCAGTTTTACGGTGATCGGGTTTGGCCATTTGCTGTTGTTGTAAATTCGTTGCGCCCGAACAACCGAAATGTGAAGTCCATCTTCTTTTTGGGCGAAAGTTGATTTTGGATCCGCATCGGGATTGTATTCAACCACTTTGTCGTTTTGTCCAAGTACGCTGATCCTTGTTTCTGGAGTTGCTTTTATTGAACCAATGATAAAATCCTTCCGATCGCCCCTTTTCCAATCGGGAATACCGGTAATTACAGCATAAACTGTCTTTTTGTCTTTCGACGCTGTAAACCAGATGTTCTCTTCGCGGGGAATAATCCAGGGACGTACATTAATTACCGCTTCCTGATTGATAAAATTCCAGGCTGCCATTTCGGTAAGGTTTCTAGCTTCAGGATCAGGAATTACTCCATAAGGATCGAGCCCAATATTCAAAAGCAAATTTCCTCCTTTGGCCCTTGTTTCAACCAGCATTTCAATGATTCTTCCGGCTGATTTCAGATCATCATTCGTGGGTTTGTATTGCCACTGGGTACCCATTGTTACGCAGGATTCCCACAAATTGTCGTCGGCAACACCGGGCAGGCGTTGTTCCGGCGTGTTTACTGCTCCCCGGGTAATAACCAGGTCAGGCTGAAGCTTCCAGGCCTCGTCTTTGCAAGGTTCTTTAGGATCGCCATCGATAAACAGGACATCAATTTTGCCATAGTTCGAAAACAATTCGTGCGTTTGCCGACGAATCAGATCATGATACATTTCAGTCGTTTTTTCGTTTATTTCAACGCCCCTTCTGCGAACAGTGATCCCATTGTCGTGTAAAAATTTAAAATCTTCAGGCGAATAATAAAACCCAACTGCGAGTCCGGCCTTTCGGACACCTTCCACATATTCCTTCAGCAAATCCCTTTGGTAAGGCGTATTGGTAATGTTGAAATCGGTAGTTTTGGTGTCCCACATGCAAAAACCGGAATGGTGCTTGGTGGTGAAAACCACATATTTCATACCTGCCAGTTTGGCCTGTACGGCAATTTTATACGGATCAAAATCCTGCGGGTCGAAGGTTTTGGGCAGTTCGTTAATAAACCGGTTCGTGTAATCTTCGGAAGCCCCGACCAAAGAGTGACTAATGACTATGCCCAACTGACTGTCCATGCTCCAGTGTATAAACATGCCAAAACCCAGATCACGCAGCCATTCCTGACGTTCAGGTTTATTCAGGTTTCCTGATGAATCTTTTGCGCTTTCGTCGAGTTGTGCCCAACCTGTTGTTGTTAAAAGTGTTGCCAGTATTAGAATGGTCAGTTTCTTCATGTCTTATCTAGTTTTGTTATAAGTTTCTTTCCAAAGTTACAGCAGACTGATCAAATATCAGTTATTTAAATTTAATGGTATTTCTTTCCACAATTAACAACGGATAATCAGCCATTGCCAGTTTATTAAAAACACAATTTCCGTTTTCATTGCTGTAATTGTCAAGCTCATAAACCTGACCATCGAGCAAGTCAAGTAAAACAGGATCTTTGAACTGGATACCCTCCAGACTGATTTTAACAGTTGCCAATTTGGGAAGATATTCCTGGGCATTCCAGGGAAGCCACCAGGCGATAAGGTTATTCCCTGATGGATCAGAAAAAGAAGCGACCAGGGGAATGGACGGAAAAGCGTCATCCTCCTCTCCTATTCCGTAAAAAATGCCCTGATCCAGAACGTCAACTTTGTATTTTATTACATGGGGTTTGAATCCGGATTGCCAGATGGCACACAGGTTTTGATAGGCGTAAAATCCTGGTTTTTCCTGAAGTTCAGGATTGGTCAACAAACATTTTTCATTCACCCCTTTGGTCTTGACTCTTGAACCGCCTCTTTCCGGGTAACCAAAAATTTCGTCAATCGGTCTTAAATTGGTACGGGTTGGTTTATCTCCCTTTCCGTCAGTATGCACCAATTTGAAATAGTTGCTGAGTGTAGCTTTGCAAAAATAGGTGTCGACAAAACTTTGCCTCAGAAGCCATTTGGCCTGAATATTTAAACCCCATGGTGCCCGACCCCGGAAATCACGGGTACTGCTGTGCGATGGATAGCCGCACTCTCCCTGCCACAGCTCAATGGAAGGATTATATTTGTTAATGACATCCCACAATTCAATGGCAGGATAAACCCGTTCTTCAGGAACCGCGCCATAATTGTGGTATGAGATAATATCGATTAGCTTATCGCTTCCCACACTCAAAAAATCATCGGCAAATTGTGGGTTTATTCCAGCCATCGATCCTCCAATTACTTTACAATCGGGATCGATTTCTTTAATCAGCCTGGCTGTTTCGAACAGTAACTTTCCGTATTCCTTCCCGTCAGGCTCACTGCCCCAGTAATTGCGATGGTTGGGTTCATTCCATACTTCCCAATAATCGATTTTATCTTTGTATCGTTCAACAGTTGCACGAACGTAAGTTAAGTAGGCTTCCATGGCCACCCGATCCTTGATAGGTGGCTCCGGTTTATAACCGTATATTTCAGCATCAGCCGGATTATCGTACGTGGTGAGTTTTGAATATATTTTATTGCCACCGCCAAGCGTGACAAACGGAGTAATCCCGTTTTTCAGGGCAACATCAAAAGCCTGATCGGTTTCTTCCCAGTTATATATACCTTTTTCTTTTTCAATTGCGGGCCACGAAGCGCCCAGTCGGGTCCACTTGACACCAATTTCGGCAGCTCGTGCCACCAGACTGTCGGTAAGGGTTCCGGCCTGAATTCCGAAAGGAGACGACTCTATTTCGGATGAATTTTTGGGAATTATCTTTCCTGCTAATTGAAGATTAATTAGTTTGGGTTCTTCTTTGTTTGAACAGGAAATAATTCCGGATAAAAGAAAACAGAAACATACTGTTTTAAATGTAAGTCTTGAAAAAGTTTTCATATATGTAGGTTTAGTTAAATGATGTTTGAAGTATCACCAGCCTTCTGTCACCCTTCAGGTCTATTTTCAGTGAATTTGCCGGATCCGCAATTTTACTTTCGATCCATTTGTATTCACCTGCCGCAATAGTCTCGTTCGAAACTGGTTGATCATTAATTTCAATATTAATCTTCACTTGTTCTTTTGCCGGGTTCCAAACCAATGTTTTCATGAAACCGGTCCCTTCAGGAACACGGCACCAGAAAAAACCTTCTCCTTCGCTGCTGTCAGGATCATCAGGTGTTGGTACTCCTCCGAAATCGCGATGAGAATAAGGTCCAAACATCCGCCTGCCATAAGGAACATATTCTTTCCCTGCTGCATTGTTCCAACCTCCACCCTTCTCTGCAAACAGATGACCGTCTTTCTGCAGAATGAGTGGAAGTCTTTCATACGAACCAAATAAGGCAGGTTTAGAGTTCAGCATAAACCCACTGTTTATTCCGGTCAGAATCCCTTTTTCAGTTTCATACTCACCCCATAGAATTGGCGACTTAATCAATACATATTTTTGATGAATGCTTTTATCAGCCATATAATTGATGCAATTCACCAGCAATCTGTCTGCAACCGGGTCAATTCCCGCCCGATTACAAAGGTCGAATCCGGAAAGCATTACTGATCCTTTGCCATCAAAAAACTCGGCCAGTGCAATCCCTTCCAGACCAACACTGTAATCGGCAAGTACAGCAGTTTTTTCAATATCTTTTTTATTCCTGATAATAAATCCGTTGTTTACAGGATAAATAGCCGGGAAACCTTTTTCCGTTTCGTCCCAGCTGGTATAATCCGACCATTCACGTAATCTGCTTCGGTCTATTCCTGAAAATACCGGATGATCCGATCTTTCAGGATTGACGTTGAATGAATTAAATGAAGGTCTTGGGGGCGGAGGATATGAAGGATCGTCGATATTCATTCGTGGAAATTGAACTTCCACCGGCAATACTCCTTCAAGGTACTTTTGCCGCGCTGAATCCTGCCCGAGAATAAGCATCCGGCCACCGCGACGAACAAATTCCCGAAGCAATGGAGCATTGTCCGATAATTCCTTTCCGGCAGCATTTTCACCAATAACGAGGCATTCAGCAGGATTTAATTCTGATAGATTTTTAAGTTCGTTGAATGGGATATCGTTTTTTTGAAAAGCCTTTAGTGTTTGCCGTTCCGGATCAAATAACTGCACTTTGTAGCCGGGCTGAATCCTAAACTTTCCGGCACTCTCAATAAAAAGAGGATCGAAATTCCGGGAAACTTCTTTTCCATCAGCGAACAATGTCCCTTCCAGCTTGTATTCACCGGTAAACATATTTTCAGGAAGCCCAATGTCAATTTTTTGAGAATGTATTTTATAATACGGCAAATCGGGAATCTTTATGGTATCGGCCACCCAAACGGTATAAGCTTTATCCAGAATTCTGACAATCAGAGAAATATTGTGAAGCGAAGAAAAATCATCAGCATCATTGATAATGTGCGCGATTGGGTTGAAAGCTGCACCTGCATACACCTTTGACTGCCAGTTCTCCCAGCTAACCAGAACAGGCTGGTACGACAATTTAACCTGATCGGTAACTGGCTTGGGGCCCATGTCGGAAAACTGCCGGACGGTATGCCAGTTTCGGAAAAGGATTGTAAACGGGAAAACGCCCGAAGACTCAGGATTAATCCGGCGCAGACGCCGCATCAGTTCGGTGACCTGTTTAAAAACAAAACTCTGGTGCTGATCGGCCAGCATAGCCTGTTCATTCTGCGGGGCATGGCCGGTCCAGTTTAATTGTGAAACAGGATTTTTATGGTTGGGTGTTAAATTGTATCTGCCATCCGGACCGGTGTAATTCCCGACACATTCGGTAAAAGTCAGCGGCTGTATTTTTTCAGGGAAAGTAATTTTGTTGTAATCACGGATATTCAGGAATGTAAATGGAGAAGCATAATACCAACCCCAATAGCGGTGCAGATCACAAATGTCGCCCGACTGGCCGTAACCATAACCGGCATTACCAATATACAAACGAGTGTTATCCCACTCCTTCAATTTGTTGTGGGCATAGCTTAAAAAATCAATCCATTCCTGCGCTTTTTTGCCTGTGTAGGGAACTTCGTTGGTGAGGGCATAAATCATTAGCGAGGGATGGTGCATAATTGGTTGAAATTTTTCATTCTCATACCACGAAACACCTTTATCGTAATCTTTTGGAGGAGTTTCTCCATCAACGCTACCTGAATAATTTCCTCCGAAAACCATCATTCCCAACTCATCGCAGACTTCATACCATGTTTCATTGTCAGGAATACGGATGATATTCACATTCATTTTTTTCATGAATTGAACATAGTCCAGTGCAAATTCCCTACTTTCTTCCACTTCTTTTGGAATACCCCTTCCGGGTGGATTAATGGCAATTCCCCTAAGAAAGATCGGGTGGCCATTTAAAAACAGTTGACCATTATGTGAATCAAAATCACGAAAACCGATCCGACACGAATAATTAATTATTTCTTTTCCTTTTTCAAGTAGTGACAGATTTAAATGGTACAAAACCGGACTGGATGGTGCCCATAATTCCGGATTTAAATTTTCAGTCTGAAATTTAATTTTACCTTCATTTCTTTCACTTTTTAATAGTCCTTTCCATAAAATATGATCATTTTTTTCGTTTTGAATTGAAATATTCAGTGAAGGATTCACCAGACCATCTGCCTCATTTATATCGACAAACAAAATATCGGAAGATGTTTTAACAAAGAATTTCGGTTCCTGATTCTGCTGTGCTACCGCAAGGTTAAAAAACGAAATTCCATAAATTAATCCGATCGTGAAAAGGAAACGGGAAATACGATATTTAGTTTTCATTTCAATAGAATTAGTTTTTGATTAGTTTCAGCATTTCAGCAGCATACCGCTCACCCAGCAACCTTTGGCTCGCAGAATTGAAATGAGTGCCCTCCATGGTAACTGTTCCTTCGGTTGTAGCCACTCCGGTGTGGGGAACCAGGGTTGGCAACTGAAGAATCATGACATTAAAATCATGTCTTTCGGGCTTGTCTTCCGAAAGTTGCCCAGCTACAAATGGTAAGCCTGGAATTCCTAAATCAGTGCGGAGTGACTGAATTAATTCAATTATCTTAGCTGGATAACTATCTGCTTTTGAAGCATCCGATTCCCCCTGATGCCAGACAACTCCTTTCAAAGTACCCGATTTCATGGCCAGTTTTACTCTTCTTACCGCTTCGTTGTAGAACGTAGTTCCGGGTTTCCATTCGGTAATTGAAGTTCCTCCTTTAGCATTTACGACCATGCCGAGTTGCTTTCCATTGCTGGCCTTTGCCATCTCACGTGCAAAAGTGTATCCCGGGCCCAGTTTCTGCATTGAAATGTCTTTTCTTACCGTGGAGTATTTGTTCATCGGATTGGCAGCCTTTTCCCATTCTTTTCCATTAATCCCGGTAAACAGGAAAACATTCGAAAGCGTGTCTTTATCCTGTTCTTCGATATCTGCCCTGCCCGCCATATTCGACTGGCCAATCAGCAGATAAATTTCCAGGTTTTGCGGTTGGGGAGCTTCAACCTCCGGCAATTCTTCCGGAACAGTTGACTGGCAATTAATCAACCCACTAAAAAGCAATGAAAACAACAAAACAATTCCGGTGTATTTATATTTCATTTTTCCTGTGTTTCTATTTTTCATCCAGATAATCGACCAGGCCGTACACCTGTGTATTTAATTCCTTCATCAGGTCCATCATCGGTGTCCAAACCTGGTAATTATTGTCTACAATTCCTTTGTTGGCATCGATGTTCGAAGGATCGACCCCCTTGGCTGTAGGATCGTTGTCCTGATATTTGAAGTAGTGCCAGCCGACACAGTTTTTTGATTCGAGCAGGGCCAGGTTGTAATTCTGGTAGAACAATCCGCGATCTTTTTGAGTCCTGACAATCCACCCTGCACCACTCTGGTTGGACATCCCTGAATCTTCACCTTTGGTGTAATATTCAGTCACAATAAATGGCTTGCCTGACCAGTTGGTCCAGTTTTCCATTTGAGTAGAATCGGGTGTCCAGTAATTGTAATAATTGTTCGAGATGAGCTCAAGGTATTTACCCGCCGTTTTCATGAATTCAGCATGATTTTTTTCTTCACTATAAAAACGGGCACCAATATACATGTGATTCGGGTCGTACTTTTTGATAGCTTTTGAAACTATAGAAAAATACTTATCGGCTACAAATGCCATAAATGCTTCGCGATGAGTACTGTCTATTTTATCCGGAGAAATTTCATGATTCTTCATCCATTCAATGGCAGCGATGTGACCCGAATCATTGTCAGGCAAAGCCAGAAAATTGTCGAGTGACTGATATCGGAAAGGCATTTCGTTATCCGAGAAATGGCCAAACAGATTGGGATCATCTTTTAACCCGGTTAACTTTTGTGCATGTTCGTCGCAAAAGGATTCAAATTCAGGGTCGAACACAAAAATAGCATCGTTGGGGTAACCGGTATGTCCGGGTTGCTGATAAGTTCCGCCCCTTTTATGACCATAACTGCTCATGAAATTCCAGTTGACGGTATACACCATGGGTTTTTCTGCCGTTTTGTTTGCTTCGATTATCGCTTTGGTATCCGACCAGGAACCGGCACAGTTAAATCCGTTTTCATGTAACATGTCGATGGTCTTAAGCATCCAGTTTTCAGGAGCACCAAATTTTTCTCCGAGCGCCTGCTTATTTCGATCCGATCCACCCATACTGATGCTGTTCAGCGCAACATTGATGTAAAGGCAACCTTCCGGATCGACACCCCACCAGCGATCATCAACCTTTTTTACGTAAAAAAAACCGGTAGCTTCAACACGGCGATCCAGGCGTCCGCCATATTTACTTAAGCCGGGTAAATTCTCTGGCGACTTATAACCGGCCAGTAATTCCACGGTTCGGGTTTCGAAAGGCTTATAATCGGAATAGGTTCGTGTCCCATCCGGATTATATTTCCTGACTCTGGCATCAACCGAAATATACTTTTGGACAGCCGAATCTTTATTTTTTTCTTTTGGATTGGCACAACTGGCAAGAATTGTTAATCCGGCAATGAGTAGTGAATTTTTCATTCTGGTATATTTTCATTATTAATATTCATTTTCATTTTCTTAACTCTCAAACCATCTGTTTTCCGCTGGAACCCGTTCATCAACATCAAGTCCGGCAATCCATTTTTTGAGTAGTAAGCGGTGATGCTCCAATTGTTCTTTAAATTTATTGTCTTTATTCAAATTGACTGTTTCTCCCGGATCATTTTGCATATCGAAAAGATATTCATCTCCATTATTAAACGCGGCGTATTTAAATTGCCTGGTCCGAATCATTTGTGCATTATTGTTGTTGGCTTCCATGGCAATAAATTCACGATCCAGTTTTCCGGATTGTTCCAGCACGGGTTTCAAACTTAAACCAACTTGTTTTTCCGGCATTGGAATACCTGTCAGGTCGCAGAGGGTGGGCATGATATCGTAGCCACTTACCAATTCGGTATTATTCACGGCACGCTGTTTCAGTTTCCCCGGCCATGAAATGATCAGTGGAACTTTGGCGGATTCGTCATAAGTCGTACTTTTCCGTACCGTTTGGTGATGCCCCATACCTTCACCGTGATCTGAGGAAAAAACAATAATCGTATCATCGCGCATTCCGGTTTCATTGATAACTTTAATCAAACGCCCAATTTCGGCATCAACCATCTCTACATTTCTGAAATAGCTCCAGCGATAATAACGCCAGTGTTCTTCCGACCAGTTCCCCACGGCCGGTTCCCGGCTTTTCCTGGCTTTTTTGTACATTTCTGATTCTTCAAAACTGAAATTGAAATTCTCAGGAAGCAGGGGTAATTCATCTTTAATCTCATTATAGCGGCTACCCTTGCTGGTTTCGTTGATGCGCAGCCATTCACATATATCGTGTGGCTGAATATAGGAGGCAACCATTAAAAAAGGGCTGTCATCTTTTTTGTTTCTGATCCAGGATTCACAGGCAAGAGAAACACTGCTGTCTAAGGTGGCCCCCGGCCCTGTCCATCCACATGCCAGCACTTCAAATCCTTTTACATCAGGTGTGGTATATCCGGGCAAATGCCATTTCCCTGCATAAATGGTTTGATAACCGGCCTGGCTTTGAAACCATTCGCCCATGTTTGGGATGGTTTCACGAATCGACTTACCATTGGTGTAAACCCCTGTTTCGCAGGGCATTCGTCCGGTAAAAATGGATGCGCGGGAAGGTGAACAAACCGGATCGGGACAATAGGATTCTTTAAAACTCGTCCCTGTATTTGCCAATTCGTCCATTGCAGGCGTATTGATGTATTTGCATCCCAAAGCGCTGATAGTATCAATATGCTGCTGGTCGGTCAGGATGACCAGGACATTGGGCTTCTTTTTTTTATTCAAGCTGTTTGCACTGGCCTCCAAAACAGAAGCCCCTGCTACAACTGCTGTGCTTATTGAGGTTAGTTTTATAAATGATCTTCTTTTCATTTTCTCAAAGGTTTGATTTACATTAAAATTTCACACCCACGAATACTTTTCTTACATCATTTTATTTTTTACTTCCTGTATTTTACTTCAAAAATTATTTTGGAATTATTCTTCGGAAGATCCTTTCTTACGACTGATTTTACTGAAATCCTTATAAATTTCAGCGGCATCAGGATTATATATTTTTGCGTTAAAACAGGATATGGCGGCAACCAGCAAATTGTTCTCGTCCAGATAATATTCAATTGGATTTATTCCGTAACCTGTTTGCAAAATACATTTGAGCTTTCGGCCTTCCAGCGTTTGATTAATTTCAGGCGCAAGGGCCAAATGATGACCTGATTTGGAAATTAAACCGTTTTCAAGAAACAGAAACGAACCAATTCTGGAAGGCGAAAAGCCTGGCTCGTAAAGAGACCGGATCAAGGCAAATTCATGCTGAATTTTTTCCTGATTATCCACATTCATTCGTTTCCCATTGTTATAAAGAATGATCCGGTCGGATTCGACCACCGCTTTTTGATTAAAATTCAGGCCAGGAACGACTGCACCATCAGGAGCAATAAAACTGCTCGAAAGTTCCCACTTAACCGGGGCAAACATTTTCGAAGAGTCAGCAATTAAACTTCCCTCAACAATGTTCTCCCTTCCTCCGGCATGAATCCTTTTCTCAAAAAATGAAAGTTCAACAAGATTTCCGGATGTTTGTTTTTGCTCCAAATCCAGATAGCCGATAATTAAATTATCATCATTCGTATAACCGTGGTTTTTCCATATCAGGAAGCTGCTTTTCCATTTTTTCCCTCCTTCAGCCCAAACAGTTTCAACAAGAGGCATGTGAAGGCTTCCAGGTGAAAATTGATTTAAGTCAGAAGGCTCAATCGGAACTTTTACAATAATTCTTTTTACTGCCATGGGGTTAGTCTTAATATATACTTATAAGAAAAGAGCAATCAATAATCATAGTCTTTGCCATCGCGGCTTTTCTGGCATGATTCTTCCCATGCCGAGAGTTCTTTTAACATGGCTTCTGCAATGACCGGAAATTTATCTATGACATTCACTTTTTCTCCCGGATCGTTTTTCAGATCATACAGTTCGGGGACTTTTGAATGCTCAGGAATCAACAATTTATAACGTTCACCAACCAGTGCCCGTCCGTAAGTGTCTTCCACCAGGCGCATCCAGGCTGTGAAAATGGTGGTATCACGGACTATTCCAGATCCGAATATGGCAGGTTTCATACTGATCCCATCGATCAGGTAATTGTCTTTCATTTTGAATTTCAGATTGGCCAGATCGACAATAGTCGGCAAGTTATCGTAGGAACACATCCGGGTGTCTACTTTTTTACCGGGAGTGACTTTTCCAGGCCAAACCAGCAAAGAAGGAACTCTGATTCCGCCCTCATAGATCATGTGTTTGTGACCACGGAAAGGACCGGCAGATCCTACACCTTTTTTAACCATGGGATCGGCAGGACCGTTGTCGCTGGAAAAAAAGATGATGGTATTTTCTTCGATTCCCATTTCTTTCAATTGCTGGCGCAAACGGCCAACCTGCTCATCCAGAGCGGTAATGCAGCCATAATAATGTCGTTTGATTTCAGGCTGAAGGTTCTTATACATTTCCAGGTATTTGGGCCCGGCAAAAACCGGTTCGTGCGGGGCATGAAACCAGATGGTAGCAAAAAAAGGCTTTTCTTCCTTTACCGCTTTTTCAATGAAAGGAATTGCCCTATCCATGATGACACGACTGTCGTCCCCGTCGAGGTTTTCGGTAACAACTGTTCCATTTAGTACATACCTTGATCCACCCCAGGAACCATCATCCTCAGCACCAAAACCTTTCCAGATTGGTGGAGTCTTGGTAGGATTCCAGGTTGGCACGGCGCTTTTCGTGGCAAAAGCCACATCGAAACCATGCTGCCATGGCGGTGAATAAAAACCTTTAGTTTCAGTTTCCTCAGCTTCTACCCAGCCCAAATGCCATTTCCCAAAAAAGCCTGTAGCGTAATCGTTCTTTTGACAAATTTCAGCAATTGTAATTTCACCTTGTCTCATTCCGCCAGTGTGAGCGGCAAGCACACCGAACCTAAAAGGATGCCGTCCGGTTAAAATACTTCCTCTGGTTGGCGAACACAATGGAGCTGCAGTATAATAACGGGTGAACTGTATCCCTTCCTTCGACATCTGATCAAGGTTGGGCGTTTTTATTTCTTTGTTCCCGTTAAAACCCACATCGCCCCATCCCAGGTCGTCGGCCATCAACAGGATTACGTTGGGATGTTCTGTGACAGTTGTTTTTGGTTTTGCAAAACTGCCGATTGAAAGTCCACAAACACCAAGAAGAGACATTTTAAATGAACGATAAATTAGATCCATATTTTTCATTTTATAATCTGAGATGAACATTAGCTGAAAATACCGGCCTATAATTAATTGTTAAGAATCCGGGTCAAGTAATGTGAATTATTTGATTTAACCCTTACAATATACATTCCCGGCGGGTATTGAAAACTGATATTTAAAGGTAGAAGAATATTGCTGAATTGTTGAATTTTCATTCCGTTTAAAGAATAAATATCAATATCTGAAATAGCTGTAATACCTGAAGATGAAATAGTAATCCTTCCCATATACATATTTGTTACTATTTTTACCTGACCGGTAGGTTTATTCTTTTTAATACCGGTAGTCTGACCGTTAAAAAACTCCCGCAAGCCATAAATATCGCGGGCGACTTTATAAAACGAATTTTTAAGCAAATCATACCATTGGAATGAAGCATTTACAAGTCCTTTATTTGATCCATCATCATCGATATACTTAAAATAGTGAAATCCAACACAACCGGAATGCCCGATTAGCGCCAAAGTAAAGTTTTCGAAAAATTTAGCCCGGTCTTCCTGAGTTGGCACTTCCCAGCCCGCTCCCGAAGCATTTGGTAAACCTACATCATCAGCCATGGCATAAAATTCAGTCACAAAAAACGGTTTACCACCGGCCGACCACATATCCATATCGCTTGTTGATGGAGTCCAAACACCATAAACATTAATGCTGATCATGTCGACATATTTCGCCGCTTCTATAAAAATTGAAGGCTTGCTTTTCGCTGCGCCATGCAATCTGCTACCCAGGTACAGATGGTTCGGATCGTATCGCTTAATGGCTTCGCCTGTAATTTTATAATAAGTTCCGGTGACATAACCGTGGAACAGTTCACGATCTTCACTAACTATGGTATAGTTTTCACCTTTTCGGCTGACAATCCAGCTTTTTGCGGCTAAATAATTTGGGTCGGTTTTATCCTGAATAGCAAGAAAACGGTCGAGCAGATTACCATATGTTGTATTATCGTATATTGGTAATTCATTATCAGAGAAATGGCCCAGAAGAAAAGTGTCATCGCTGGCTCCCATAAGTTGTCTGGCATGGCTATCGCAAAAAGTAAGGTAATCCGGATCAAAAACCGGAATAATTCCCGCATTAAATAAATCTTTAACACGTTGGTTTGAATTTTTGTATGTAGCCATAAAATTCCAACGTGGGCAATAGGGCATCTTTTTATTGGTGTCATCATTGATCGTTTCATCCGACCAGCAGCCCATCGTATTTACACCGATATTCCTGAGCGATTGAGGGAGTTCCATTCCTCCACCTTTTACGATAGAGCAAACCCCAACAGTAAAAAACAAATAACCATCCGGATCAACCAAATACCAGGTACCATTTACTTTTTTTATTTGAAAGAAGCCTGTAGCATTGGTCTTCGATTTTAAATTACCTCCATACTGACTTAATTCAGCATTGCTGCTAACTTCATTGAGCAATCTGACGGATTTCGAACCACTTTTGGTTGTGTTTGCAATTCCATTACTAAAGGTAAATTGCGAAGAACCATTCAAATAAAGGAAGGAAACAAAAATAACAACGAACCAAAGTCGTTTATAGCTGTACATATCGA
>JBBSBP010000102.1:0-18513 GCA_038251165.1 Bacteroidales bacterium
TTAACCCCCTGTGGCAAAAAAAAATAAAAAATGAGAGAACACTATACTGTAAAACAGTAAACTGGGGGTTCGGCCTCCTTATCTCTTATCGTGAACAAAAATAGCCGGAAAAATATTTTTCTCAGCATACTCTAACAATCTAATTTACAAGAATATTATTTTGGGGCTGAATTGCTGATAACAATAGGATGAAAAATAGACAATTCCTTTAACTTATTGAAGGTGAAAATTATAAAATCAAGTGCGAAACATTAGTTACCTTATAATTCCTTTTTCTTTTGAAAAAAGTGCAAGTCCGCGGTTCGAGGTTGCCAGCCAAAACCGTTTTTTTGAATCCTGAAGCATGCAACGCGTAGTTTCATTAATGCGTTCAATTTTTTTATCCTTCAGATTATAAATAACCGTATCTTCTGCCCCAATCCACAAAGAATGATCGGAATCTTCCCGAATCCAGTTTACCTGCTGATTATCGACCAGGCTTTTAGGCTCACGCTCATCGTGATAATAAAATGCAGTTGCACCTTTGTTCTTTTCATAAATGTACAATCCACCCCTGGTACCGATCCAGATTCTATCTGATGGATCAGAACGCAGAACCCGGAAATAATCACTGAAGCCGGGGAGGTTGCCAGGTTTAATCTAAGTCAGCTGGCGTTCGTCTTCCATTCGGTACAATTGAGTTTCGGTTCCAACCCAAAGATTGCCTGCCATATCTTCGTGAATGGAAGTTACAGATGCATCTCTCAGAACAGTATCATCTCCGTTATAGAAAAAGTGCTGAAAATTTTCTTTTTCACGGTCAAATTTATTAAGGCCGCCCTTTTCAGTTCCTATCCAAAGCTGCCCTTTCCGATCTTCAAAAATGGTTCTGACCAGATTTCCCTTTAAACTGATTGAATCTTCCGGGTCATCCTTAAAAACCGTAAACGTATAACCGTCGAAGCGGCAAACCCCCTGGGAAGTTCCAAACCACATCCATCCTTTTTTATCCTGAAGGATACAATGAATCTGGTTGTTCGAAAGTCCGTTTTCCTGTGAATAAAAATCAAAATTAATGTTATTTACAGCATCTATTCCAGCGGATTTTGATGCCTGAAAAAGAAATAACAGACAAATTAACAGAGATATAACATTTCTGTACCAACTGTCGGGAACAGCTTTTCGATCCTTATTGGTAATTTTCTCAGCAGGCATAGCTTATGATCTTTCACGAGACAACTAAATTACATTCTTTTGCTGATATTAAGCTTGTCAGTCAGAATCGGGAACCGGGAATCGGGAAACAGATCAACTTCATGGTTAATTTATCTTCCGGAGCTGATTTTATATTCTCCAACAACGCCATAATTGAGGACATCAAAATTTCGTTCATAACCTGTCACAAACATACCTTGGTTCATGAATCCGCCCATTGGAGCTACTTTCCGGAACGAAAAAACCATTTGGGTTAATTCCATCGGATAATTGTGCAAACAGTTTTTAAAATCATTGCCGTAGCGGAATAGTGCACTCAGAAAATAATATGAAACATCGAAGCCCTGGTAACTAAACTGTGACGGTTCCGCGGAATAGATTTCGCGGTACTGACTTACGAACCGACGTACCAGAGGGTTGGTGTAATCAATGAAATAAGGCGACAAATAACGCAACCGGATACGGTGATAGTTTTCTGTCTGTATGCTTTTTAATTTGGGCAGTGCCGAGGTTCCAACCAGTACAATATCGTAGTGTTCGGCTAAACCTGACAGATTGGTAACAGCCACACTAACCTGAGCTTCATTATCAGTCGGAATAATAAAAATATTCTCTCCCGTTTTATCCAAAAGTGGTTTGATTGAATTTACACCCTGCTGCTGGAAGTTGTATTCATGAAATAAGGGGTTTTCGTTTTTGGCTGCCAGTTTCTCCTTGCTCAGTTTACCCAATTGGGCATCACCCGAATTTGAATTCCCGCTGAACTGAAGCAAAATAAAATTCTTGTTTGAAAATTCATCGGCGACATAGGTAGCTGTTTGCTCAATCTGGAATTCTTTGGTCGGATTAACTTTGAAATACCAGGAATTATTCTGTTCATAGTTTCCTGTTGATGACAATGGCGAAACCATCGGAATCCGGTTTTTTGCTGCAAATGAAGCCACAGTCTGTTGAAGTTCGGGATAAACCGGACCAATAATCAGGTTCAAATCACGGAATTGCTGCGTCTGAAGCAAAGCGTTAATCATTTGCTGATTGCTTGCATCGAACACATACAATTCAATGTTCATGCCCAGTCGCTGCAGGCTGTCGATAGCAAGTAATGCTCCTTCATAAAACTCCAGGAATCCCAAAGCTTTCTGGTCGATGTTGACTCCATTGATCATGACTGCAGTGTCGGAACTGATTGGATCGGAACTGATTGGATCGGGTTGATTACTGAAACTGATCTTACTCAGTAGAAGAGCTTTATTGATTTCCAAAGGATTGGGATTATCGTTTCCCGGAAGATAAAATGGCAAAAGTAGTGCAACCTTGTATTTCTGAGTATTCATGCCCATAATTGGGATGCAGTTCCCAGAATCTGTTTCTTCTTCAAACAGGATTACATTTGATTTCTGTTCTGCTGCAACAGTACTTTGCAGGGTAGAATATCGCGGAATCAAAATTGTTTCTCCAGTCTCAAGGCTCCGGGAAAATAATGAAGGATTGGCATTTTTCAATTCACTCACCTCAACACCGAAACGGGATGATATTGAAAAAAGAGTTTCTCCTTTTCCGACCTGATATTTGGTAAAGGATTGAGCGTTTGAAACAGGCCGATTGGTTTGAGGAGAAGGTTTTACAGGAATTTTCAGTTTCATGCCTGTTTTAAGCCCGTACTGAAGAGCCGGATTAAGCTTCAGCATTTCCTCATGCGTTATTCCGTATCTTTTCTCCAGGCTATATAACGTTTCGCCTGAAACAACCGGATGAACGGTATAAGCTGACAGGTCTTCCTGACCGGATAGGATAGCCGGCGATTTGTCAGCTTCCTGACTGGCTGAACTGGTTATACTGACCGGTATTTTCAATATCTGCCCGATCTTCAGGCCGTTACTAAGTTCCGGATTATCCCGGATCAGATCGTTAGCCGTAATTCCGTATTGTTTAGCGATCGAAAATATAGTCTGTCTTTTTCCGACTTTATGGTAATAATATTCTACTTGTGATGTCTGAAGGGTATTTATTTCCGGCTTCGCTGGTTCTGCAACCACCTTTCCAACCGGAATTTTAACGGTTGATCCAGCCTGAAGTATGGTTGTTAATCCGGGGTTTGCCAATATAATTTCCTTTTGAGTGACTTTATACTTCTGGCAAAGGCTGTAAATGGTTTCACTCTTTTTTACGGTGTGTAAAATATACTTCACGCCTGCCTGTTCAACCTCCCTCTGAGAGTAACCGGGTTGAGGACTCGAAATGAGTAAAGCGAAAAAACAAATTGCAAAGATTAACTTCATAAGATCTGAAATCGGTATAAAATTCGATAAAGCTTGTTTGATCAGCTTTTTCAACGTATTCTAAAATGCTTTTTCTCCAAAGTATTTCATAAACTGCACCCTTTCCCATGCCTGAGCCGATGAAGTGGTTTGACTTAATGAACCTTTAAACTCGGACAGCGTTTGAAATCCTTTTTCATCCATCCAGTCTGAAATCCCCTTGTTCATATGTGTAATTGCCGAGGGACCTTCCTTGTACAGTACAGAAGCTATCTGAACGGCAGATGCTCCTGCCAGGATAAATTTCAAAGCGGTTTCTGTCGAATGAATACCGGTTGTGGCTGCCAGTTCACAAACCATTATTCCCGATAAAATACCTGTCCATCTTAAAGGAAGCTGGTAATCCTCCGGAGAACTTAAAACGTCAGAAACAGTAACACATTGTGTTTGAACATCAATATCCGGACTATAAAACCGGTTGAAAATCGTTATTCCTGCAATTCCGGAAAGTGATAACTTTTGAACCATTCCGGCCAGGTTGGAGAAATAGTGACTGATTTTAACAGTTACCGGTATTTTTACAACCTGAAGAACTTTATGAATAGTCTCGAAATAGAATTGTTCATTGCTTTCACTCGTTTTAAATACATCTGACGGACAGATGTACATGTTGAGTTCCAAAGCATCAGCTCCGGCTTCTTCAATTTTGCGGGCAAATAAAACCCAATCGCTTGAGCTCACGCAATTGATGCTTGCCACAACCGGTACATTTATTTTTGCTTTCACTTCCGATATCAGCTTGAGGTACTTCCGGATGTTTTCTTCCTTAATTACATAATCAAAATAATCAAGGTACTCCGGATCGGAATTAAGATCTGAACGCAGGCTCAGTTCTTCCTGCAATTCATGATATATTTCTTCTTCAAAAATTGATTTCAGTACAATAGCTCCGGCGCCTGCTTCGGCCAGTTTCACAATTTGTTCTGCATGACCGGTCATACTGGAACTGGCCGCAATTACCGGGCTTTTTATGTCGAGTCCGAAAAATCGGGTTGATAGATTTGCCATAACGCTGTGATTGATCGTTAAAGATAAAAAATTAATTAACCAGTACGTGTTTTTCCTGGAGGTACATATCCATGGAGGCTGCAGCTTTTCGTCCGTCGCCCATAGCCAGAATAACGGTGGCTCCGCCCCGCACAATATCGCCTCCCGCAAACAATTCAGGAATTGAACTTTGCATCGTTTCCTCGTTTACCTCGATGGTTCCCCATTTGCTTACCTTCAGTTCTTTTACTTCGGAAGGAATCAGCGGATTGGGCGAAACACCCACAGCAACCACCACCAGGTCAACCGGAATATCATATTCGGAACCTTCAAGTACAATTGGCCGACGGCGTCCGGAAGCATCCGGTTCACCCAATGTCATACGTTGAATACGCATGCGGTTTACTTTGCCCTTTTCATCCGAATAGTACTCAATCGGGTTAGCCAGGTTAAGAAACTCAATGCCTTCTTCTTCAGCATGATGCACTTCTTCAACGCGGGCAGGCATTTCCTCACGCGAACGACGGTAAATAATCATAGCTCTTTCGGCACCCAGACGTTTCGCTGTACGAACCGAATCCATGGCCGTATTTCCACCGCCAATGACTGCAACATTTTTTCCTTTTATAATCGGAGTATCAAACTCATCGTTTGCCGCATTCATCAGATTAACCCGGGTAAGGTATTCATTGGAAGAGAGAATTCCATTGTAATTTTCCCCCGGAATATTCATAAATCGTGGCAATCCGGCACCGCTGGCCACAAAAAAGGCTTCAAATCCTTCAGCTTTCAGATCATCAAAACTGGCTGTTTTTCCGACAATAAAGTTACGGATGAATTTCACCCCCATTTTCTGAAGGTTATCGAGTTCAACATCGACTATTTTATTCGGAAGCCTGAACTCGGGAATACCATATTTCAGGACACCGCCAATTTCGTGTAAGGCTTCAAAAACAGTCACATCGTAACCCCGTTTAATCATGTCGCCGGCAAACGAAAGAGAAGCCGGACCAGAACCGATTGCAGCTACTTTAATGCCGTTCGGAGGATCAACTTCAGGAACTGACATAGATCCGCTTTCGCGCTCATAATCAGCAGCAAATCGTTCCAGGTAACCAATGGCCACAGGATCCTTTTTTAGTTTCTGAGTATAAAAGCAAGTGGCTTCGCACTGTTTTTCCTGAGGACAAACTCGACCGCAAACTGCCGGAAGTGCCGATGTTTCCTTCAAGGTTTTTGCTGCCTCCAGGAAACTTCCCTTCTCAATGTACTTGACAAATTTCGGGATATTTATGCTTACCGGACATCCGTCAATACAGGTTGGATTCGGACAATCAAGGCATCTCGAAGCTTCGAGTTGAGCTTGTTTTTCAGTCAGTCCTGAATTCACTTCCCGATCCTGATACCGGATTCGGACAAATGGGTCCAATTCGGGCATGCGGGTTCTGAGCATGGCCGTACGATCTTTATTGGGCATTTTTTTTCTCAGTTCTGCACGCCATTCTTTTTCGCGTTCAATCTGAAGATATTCTTTGTTTGTTGACATTTCTCTGGATTTAATTGAATTGCAAATACCGTTCATTGGCAAGCTTCTCTTCATTGGAGTATCCGCTCAAACGCATGATTAACTCGTCGAAATCTATCTGATGGGCATCAAATTCCGGTCCGTCGATACAGGTAAACATGGTACGTCCGCCAACGCTGACACGGCAGGCTCCACACATGCCGGTACCATCAACCATGATGGCATTCAAACTGGCCTGGGTGGGTATCTGGTATTTTTTAGTGAGCAATGAGGTAAATTTCATCATTACAGCCGGACCAATGGCAATGCATTCATTCACGGTTTCGCGCTGGATAACCATTTCAGCCCCGGTAGTTACCAATCCTTTTGTTCCGTATGACCCGTCGTCGGTCATGATGATCACTTCATCCGACCATTTCCGAATTTCATCTTCCAGTATGATCAGGTCTTTGCTTCGGGCAGCCAAAATGGAAATCACGCGATTCCCTGCTTTTTTGAATGCTTCGACGATGGGCAACATAGGGGCTACACCAACACCTCCACCGCAGGCCAGTATCGTTCCCGGATTATGAATATGCGTTGCTTTCCCGAGCGGGCCAACCAAATCGAGAATAAAATCACCAACATTAAGCTCGAAAAGTTTAGTGGAACTGACTCCCATTTTCTGAACCACCAAATCAATGGTTCCTTTTACCGGATCAGCACCGGCAATGGTTAGCGGAATCCGCTCACCTTTTTCATCCACACGAAGGATCACAAAATGACCAGGCTTACGCGAACGGGCAATCCGCGGAGCATCAACAACAAACTTGGCTACTTTTTCGGAAAAAAGAACCTTCTCAACGATCTGGTTCATTAGACTGGATTTTTGGGTTACATTTTTTTAATGAACGCCAAAAATAGTAATGTGTAAAGAATAAAGAGCTACAAAGTATATTTTTTTGACAGCTTTATCCTTATTTAGAAAATTTAATAATTAGCGGTGTGGAATCATATCCAATAGTTTCAGTGTATGTTAACTTTCATGTCATTTGACAAATAATTCAGCGCTCACCCGAGGGAATGTCGTATCTTTAAGCTTTTGTTTGAATCCTAAAATCCGGACAAAAAAAATAATCAAATAGGTTAACAATCAATAAACTAATATAAAATTGACTCAGGAATTTATTATTGCATTAACGGAACACCGGGCATTGGGCAACATTTTGGTTCCTCTGCTCATTGAAAAAGAACCTTCGTACTACACCGTGAAGAAGGTGGTTAAGCTACGCGATTATAAAAGCGGGGAAGTGGAATTAAACGATTCGGAACTGGAATTACTAAAGCTCATCGAAAATTACAACGACGAAATCCTGGTAAAAAAGTTTTCAAAAAAAAATAACAAACTCAACTTCTTCCAGAACATGGATGCTGACCTGTTTCAGAAACACATCAGTCCTTACATCGACAAATACATGTACCGATGTATCCTGTTGCTGATGAAAGGTACAACACGGCTTTATTTCAAACAGGCTAAATATGCAAACCTCTACGACGAAGATGAAATCAGGATAAACAAGACTTTTTCGGAAAGTGTTTTTTACTTTAACCGGGATGAAACCGGCACCCAATACAAGTTAAAAATTAACCACGAAGGTGAACCAATTGATTTGCTGCACAAATCAATCAAAATGGTGTGTATCTTACCCTGCTGTTTTGTTTACCTCAATCAGCTTTTCGTTTTCGAACAGCTTTCCGGAAAAAAACTTATCCCGTTTCTGACCAAGGACTCGGTTTCAATTCCACGTCAATCAGAAGATAAATACTACCAATCCTTTATCCTGAATACAATAAAAGAATCAGAAGTAAAAGCCACCGGGTTTGATATTCTGGACATCCGTCCACCACGAAAAACGATTTTGTCACTCGAGCAGGATTTATCATTGCATCCGGTAGTGATCGTGAAATTCAGATACGAAAACAGCCTGTATCAGGCTGACTCGGTTTCGAATGTATTTGTCAGTTATGGAAAGAAACAGGGAAATTATGTATTTAAAAAATTTGTCCGCGACCGCAACTGGGAGAATGAACAGCTTGGATTGCTGAAGAAACTCGGGTTGAAATACACAAACGGATTCTGGAATCCGGATGAAGACCTGCAAAAACCTGAAACGGAGAATTATTACCGCCCGGTTCAGTGGCTAAGCAAAAACCGTGTTGAACTGGAGGGTCAGGGCTACCTGATTCAGCAGAACAAACTCATCAAAAAATATTTTACAGGACCACAGTCACTTGATATTCAGATCCAAAGCAATGAAGACTGGTTCGATATCTATGCAACCGTCAAATTTGGCGATTACCACATTCCGTTTATTCGTCTGCGTAAACATATTCTCAACGAAATCCGTGAATTTGAACTTCCTTCAGGCGAAATTGCCATTTTGCCCCTGGAATGGTTTTCGTCGTATCGCGAAATATTCCCCTATGCCAAACTCGAAGGGAATATAATTAAACTTAAAAAGCATCATTTTCAGCTTCTTCAGGATAAAATTAAAGGTATTGACCAGGACTATTTCAGGAAGCTCAGTCAGATCAATTCAAATTCAACTCAAAAGGTTGATCTCCCCGTTGATTCGAAGGCTCAATTGCGAAATTATCAGGAAGATGGTTTTTCGTGGATGTATCATTTGTATGAAAATCAGCTGGGTGGATGTCTGGCCGACGACATGGGGCTCGGCAAAACCTTGCAAACCCTGACACTCCTGTTGAAACTCAGAAAAAGGAACTCACTGTCGTTTCTTCCTGAGGACGAAAAGAATAACCAGATGACACTTTTCAGGGAAGCAACAGCACCAAAAGATATTCAACCTGCTTCACTCATTGTAATGCCTACTTCGCTGATTCACAACTGGGCCAATGAAATTATGAAATTTGCCCCTTCACTTAAGGTTTACAAACATGTTGGAAGTATGCGCTATAAGGCAGACAAATTAGCTTCTGCCATCCGTCATTACGATGTAATTCTGACGACCTACGGAACCTTACGGAACGATTATGAAATGCTGAGTTCATTCGATTTTTTCTACCTTATTCTCGACGAAAGTCAGAACATCAAGAATTCCTCTTCGAAAACATACAAAAGCATTCTTGAGATCCGTTCGAAATACAAACTGGTAATCACCGGAACACCTATTGAAAATTCATTGTCCGATTTATGGTCGCAACTAAACTTCCTGAACAAGGGATTGCTTGGAAGCCTGCCCTATTTCAAGCGTGAGTTTATTAATCCGATCGAAAAAAAGAACGATCAGGAACAACAACTGAAACTGCAAAAACTGATTCGGCCTTTCGTGCTGAGAAGGACCAAGCAGGAAGTTGCCAAAGATTTACCTGCATTGACTGAGCAAATCAGGTATTGCGAGATGATTGACGAACAAAGGGAAATTTATGAAACCGAGAAATCGGCCATCCGGAATACCATTTTGAAAAACATTGAATCGAACGGAATTAATAAATCAGCCCTGGTGGTTTTGCAGGGACTGACCAAGCTCAGGCAACTGGCCAATCATCCTTCGCTGGTCACCAAAGAAAGTGAATCTGAATCGGGAAAATTCAACGAGATATACCGCTGCCTGAAGAACCTGGTTGCCGAAAAACATAAGGTGCTGATTTTCTCTTCTTTCGTGAAGCATTTGGAACTGCTGCAAACCAAAATTGAAACAAAAAACTGGAAATATTCAGTTTTAACCGGGAAAACCACCAACCGTCAGGAGGTCATCCAGCAGTTTCAGGAAGACCCTGAAAATCATATTTTCCTGATTTCGCTTAAAGCCGGAGGTGTTGGATTGAACCTCACTTCGGCCGATTACGTTTTCATCATTGATCCCTGGTGGAATCCGGCAGCCGAAAATCAGGCGATCAACCGGGCTCACCGAATTGGACAGGATAAAAAAGTATTTGTTTACCGTTTTATCACCGAAGATTCAATCGAAGAAAAAATTCAAACCCTGAAATCGAAAAAATCAGCGCTGGCCGAAAAATTCATTGGTTCAAACAATCCGGTTAGCTCCATTTCTGCCGAAGAAATCATGAATTTATTCAGCTAAAAAGGAGTAAAGCCGATTGATTTTCGGCTTACATTTGCACCTGATCCGAAAAACAGCCGGAAGGGAATTCTGATGCGATTTTTTGGAACTGCCTGCAAAACAAAAACTAATCCGTATGAAACAGTTCATCATTCTTTTATCCTTTGTTTTAGTCATTTCAGGTGTTGCTGCTCAACAAACAATGAGTTTGAAAGATGCAACACTTGGAAGCGGAAGCTACCTGAAGCCAGTCATGCCCGAACAGCTGAAATGGAAAGATTCGCACCATTACTTACTGGTAAAGGATAACAATTTATATCAGCAGAATATTCAGGCCAATGATCCTGAGGAGTTGGTTACACTTTCCGGGCTGAATAGGATCCTGGCTGAAAAGGGTATAAAAAAAATGACTTTATTTCCGATATTTTCGATGATCGGCGAATCCCGGATCTGGTTTCAAACTTCCAGCCACCTGGTTATTTTAAATCTGGAGGACCAATCGGTTATCACAACCATTGAATATCCGGAACCTGCTGAAAACATCGATTTTTGTACGGAAAACTCAAACTTCGCCTATACCCTTAAAAACAATCTTTTTATAGCAGGAAAATCAGGAACCCGGCAGATTACCGACGATCAGAATCAAAACATTATAAATGGATCGGCAGTGCACCGCAACGAGTTTGGAATCAAAAAAGGAACGTTCTGGTCTCCCTCGGGCAGCCTGTTGGCTTTTTACCGGATGGATGAAACGATGGTTCACGATTATCCGTTGGTCGATTATATGGCACGCGAAGCTGAACTGGTAAACGTGAAATACCCGATGGCCGGCATGACCAGTCATCAGGTAAAGCTTGGAATTTATAACCCGGCAACCAAACATACTATATACCTGAAAACAGGAGAACCTGACGATCATTACCTGACCAACATCAACTGGAGCCCGGATGAAAAAAGCATTTATCTGGCCGAATTGAACCGTGAACAAAATCATATGAAACTTAACCGGTACAATGCTTCAACAGGTGAATTGATAAAAACGGTTTTGGAAGAAGAGGATGACAAATATGTTGAGCCATTAAACCCTATCCGGTTTTCGAAGAATGATCCGGATAAGTTTTACCTTCAAAGCCGCAGGGATGGCTGGAACCATGTTTATTTATACAGTACCGGCGGTGAACTGATTGCACAGATTACCCAGGGTAACTGGGAAGTCACTGAATTACTCGGTTTCGATACGGAAGAAAAATATATGTTTTTTGAAGCTACCAAAGAAAGTCCGATTGAACGCCGCCTGTATCGGATTAATATCCGCACCGGAAAGATCAACGGCTTAACTCAAAAAGCAGGAACCCATCAGGGCCTGTTATCTCCTGGCAGCCAAAATCTGATCGATCGCTGGACAAGCACGAATGTTCCGGGCCGGATCGATTTAATCTCTGCTGAAGGAAATCATGAAAAAACGGTTTTTGAAGCAAAAAATACCCTGAAAGAGTATGATTTGGGTGAAAACACGGTATTCACAATCAAGGCTGCTGATGGAACCACCGATCTGTATTGCCGAATGATTAAACCAAACAATTTTAATCCTTCCGGGAAATACCCGGTCATCGTATATGTCTATGGCGGACCACATGCACAGCTTGTCAATAAAACCTGGAATAACGATGCCCGGTGGTGGCAATATTACATGGCTTCCAAAGGATTCATTGCTTTTACAGTTGATAGTCGGGGTTCTGCCAACCGGGGGAAAAAATTTGAAGATATTATTCACCGTCAGTTGGGGGTAGTTGAAACTGCCGATCAGATGAAGGGGATTGAATACCTCAAATCACTTGCTTATGTTGATACCAGCCGGATAGGTGTACATGGCTGGAGCTATGGCGGATTTATGACACTGAACCTGATGCTCAGACATCCGGGAACCTTTAAAGTTGGCGTGGCCGGCGGACCGGTAGTTGACTGGAGCATGTATGAAATCATGTATGGCGAACGATACATGGATACTCCTGAAGAAAATCCACTTGGCTACCAGAATTCCAACATGTTGAATTATGCTGAAAAACTTGAAGGAAAACTAATGCTTATTCATGGAACGCAGGATCAAACAGTTGTCATGCAGCATAGCATTCAATTCCTGAAAAAATGTATCGATTTAAACAGGCAACTTGATTTTTTCGTTTATCCTGCACATGAACACAATGTACGTGGGAATGACCGGCTACACCTGATGGAAAAAATCAGTAACTATTTCCAGGAAAATTTATAGCATGTGATTACTCAAATCTCAAGGGTTCAGGGCCACGGGGTTGAAAAGTGTAAAACCTTGTTTTTGAAACTTCGTCAAAAATAAATCCAATAGCATCTAAATCACTGGGATGATTCGGATAATAGGCCAGCCGGATCTGAATGGTTTTAAAAATAAGATTTTCATTCCTGATTCTTATGCCGACACCAATCCCGGCGTAATAGTTCTCTTTAAAAATTATTTTGTCCGATGAGCCGATTAGCCCCAGATCAAAGAATGAAAACAAAGCAGTCTGGAAATTCAGTATTGATCTGTTTTGAAAAAAGACATTTTCCACATTTAAGGTCAAACGTTGTTTACCTTTGCCGATCCGGCTTCCAAATCCCCTGATTCCTTCGTTGTATCTCATCAGGAGGTCCTCGACCTGAAACCGGTTAATTCCCAATGTATAATCGAGCTTAATGAATTGTCTGGCTTTCGTGTTCCATATTTCAAACAATGGAGAAATAAAATTGACTCTGAAATCAGTCATACCCTGTTCCAAACCGTCTGGTTTCCAAAAACTACCCATTCCAAGTGAAGAATAAAGATAAAAGTTTTTGGATTTAAACAAATTACCTGTTGACAAAAACACATGCGAGTACCAGCGGTCTCCAAACTCATTGTGGTCGAATCCAAACACGAATTCATGCAGATACCCCCTGGGTATATCTTCAGTGATTCCATAGCTGTAAACCAGGTAATCGCGAACATATGAACGACGCGAAAAGCTGATGCTGCCCAGGTAAAAGGTACTGTTGGCAAAATACTGATTATCCTGAATATCCGGTAATGGCCGATCGTAAAAAGAAGTATACCTGATCCTCCCGGATAAAGTCATCTGAAAACGGCTGTCATCCCGATTAATTCCAAGTTTAAGCCTTCGTCCATACCAGACATCCATAAACAGATTGCTCAGGGGCGATTCACTGGTTACCAGATCATTGAAATTAATTTGGTTGGAGCGGAAACTTCTTAATAAAGTTATTCCACCGGCATAAACAGATTGGGGTCTTAAAAAATCCCGGTCCAAAGACACAAAAAATCCCTGCCGGATATAGGTGTTGGCATATCCAGCCGAAAAGTTAATGAAGTTACCTTTAACGTTATTAACCGAATAATAAGTTTCAAAGCCGATATGCGGGACTTTTTCGGTATGACCAAGCATTTTAATTCCTGATTCGTGACCAATACCCAGTATATTTTTGTCGAAAATTCCGATATCTCCTCTTTTGATACTCCCGATTCCACCTGAAATACCAAAAGAAAAGATATCCTGAGTAAGTATTAAAATATCAACCAGAGCGTCATTAAACTGACGGGGTTTAATAATTATCCTGACATCTTTCAGGTATGGCAAACTACGAAGCAGCCTTTCGTTATCCATTACCAGGTTAGGATCAAGCGATTGTCCTTCCTTAATCCATAAGTTCTTTCGGATAACATACAAATTCGATTTTGAATGGAGTGTATTCGCCGCTTTTTCCAACCAGATATCCGTAGTTCTGGTTGTATCATTAAAATCCGGGCCAAATACTTCCAGCGATTTAATTGTAATTGAACCAATGGTTTTATTTTCAAAAGTCCGGTAATATTCATACGACATCAAATCCGGATTTATGACTTCTTTTACCGGGCGGATCAGTTGACCATAAAGCCACCTGGTTACCTGGTTGCGTGAAGCTTTAATCTGCAGACTATCATAAAATAAGCTGGAATTTTTTTTTCCATTCACCATGGCAGTAGAGTCAATTTTTTGCATGGATATATCCTTTCCCGAAAGGGATAACGAGG
This sequence comes from Bacteroidales bacterium, assembly GCA_038251165.1. GTDB lineage: Bacteria > Bacteroidota > Bacteroidia > Bacteroidales > Prolixibacteraceae > Aquipluma. Next base: position 14,170 of record JBBSBP010000102.1, read on the forward strand.
ATAAAAGTATGATCGCAAACCATGCAAATTTCATGTCTTCCGGAGATTTATTTCGAAATTCTAAATTTATTTAAATATTTCAAAAAAGCAGCCCCAAAAAAAATATTAGCTAAACCTGGCTCTTTAATGTTCTAATATTTCATTACCCGGTTCAGTTTTATGGCCGAATGATACCCTATTTTATTAAATTTGCGCCGAAATGCAACATATAAAAGAGTTATATCGGAAAAATGTCTACGGAATTATGGGAACTCTGATTTTCCATATTCTATTGGTGGGTGGGCTCCTGCTGGCCGAATCAAACCTGAATGTTAAAATTGAAAAGGAAGAAGCCATTTTACTCGATTTTACAGCTCCGGAGGAGAATGATAAAAAACCTGAAAAGGAACTGGAGAAAGAAAAGGTCGAGGATAAAAATGTGGCATCAAATCAATCCATTGAAAAAGAACAAAATGGCGGCAGCAACCGGGCTGTGAATGATGCACTAAAAAAAGACAAATTTTTTGATGACAGTTACCGGCGGGATATTGAAGAAGCAAAAAAGATGGTTGTTGATGTCAATAAGCAACTTTCAAAAAAAGCACCTCCTCTCAAAAAATTTGAAATGCCCGATGCAACAACTGAAGGTCAGGATCCTGATTCAATAAAAAATGTTATTTATTCCGGGAAAAGCAATATACACTACTATCTCGAAAACAGATACCATATCAGATTACCTATTCCGGTTTATCTGGCCAAAAGTGGGGGTGTTGTCACAGTTGACATACAAGTAGACCGCTCGGGAAGAGTGATTAAAGCAGAAGTCAGAAACACCGGCAGCATCAATGATCCGATGTTACCGATTTATTCAAAACAAGCAGCGGAACGTACTCTATTTAACTCAGAATCAAAGGCTCCGACAATACAAAAAGGCACAATAACTTATAAATTTGTGGCCCAGTAACAATTACTTAATGTAAACGAAACAGTAATTTTAATAAAAGTTAACAATTATTTTCATAATTTATACTTCAAAACGCGTATATTTGTCTTACATTTTTTTTCATAAGTTTAGGTTTAGTTAGGTTAGTTAGTTTAAGAGAGAAAAGGTAGGTTGTTGAACCTACCTTTTTGTTTTTTAAATCAATATTCCATTTTTTTATTCAGGAAAATAACTTTAACATCATTTAACAAATATTCGCACTATTTCCCATTCCAAAATCATACATTTGTATTACATTTTTTTTCATAAGTTTAGGTTAGTTAGTTTAAGAGAGAAAAGGTAGGTTGTAGAACCTACCTTTTTGTTTTTCTACAATTTCACCTGCGACAACCGGATTTTGATGTGCAAATTCCTTCCTTAATTACTCTTCCCGGATTAGAATCTGCAATAGTTCCATCAGGCTTCATAACATCCCGACTTGCATTTAATGGCCAATCGGTTACGACTTAAACAAATATATTAGCTGCCAATTTTTCTATTTTCATGCTGTCGTTTGGCATGCCATCAACATTAAATATTTTAAACCTGAATGTAAAAAACACATTTAATCATTAGGATATACTTTATTTGTACCTACTTTTGACCAGAATAAATTTTTATTATTTGCAAATTCAACATTTTATATTGATTTTTAGAAACCGAAATGAATCAAACAGTTCGTTACAACTGAATAACCAATTAAACGATTTAATATTTTGCGATGATTGATTACTCAAACCCTGAACTTTTAAATGGAATTCTTAGAAATGATACAAGTGTATTACAATACATCTATAAGAATTTCTATTCGAAGATTAATTTTTTCATCAAAAAAAATAACGGAGATGATGATGATGCCAATGATATTTTCCAGGAAGCCATCATTATTCTTTACCGTAAACTAAAAGCCAATGATTTGGTTTTAGATTGTACATTCGAAACTTACTTGTATTCGGTTTGCCGCTTCCTTTGGCTTAAGCAGCTTGAAAGAATAAAACTGGAAAGAGAAAACATAAAAGATAACCACGAATACAATGAAGATCTTTACGATGACGGACTGGAAAAAATAGTTGACCAAAACGAACGTTACCGGTTATACCAGAAGCATTTTGTAAATCTTGGCAAAGATTGTCAGAAAATTCTGCAATTGTATTTCGATAAAGTTCCGCTTAAAAACATCGCCCAGATTATGAATTTTAAAAGTGAAAAATATGCTAAAAAACGTAAGTTTAAATGCAAAGAATACCTGATAAAGAGCATAAAGCAAGACCTTGACTACAATAGAATCTTAAGCGGAGATTAACGCATATAAGAAATTAGCCTCGATTATTTCGGGGCTTTTTTCTGATATACCAATCAGCAAAAAGCAAAATAATAACTATAAAAAGAAAGATTACAAAATAAATATCTTTGCTCGTGTAAAGTGCTTCCGGATTCCCGATATTCACAAAACCAAGCCAATAATGCGGATGTGAAGTCAGCGGGTCAGAAGATTCAAGATGTCTTAATTTGGCCATTCTAAGGGCAACATCCTTTCTTTTTCCTTTCGACAGAAAAGAATAAAAATCCTCCATGATTTTTACCCCCGATTTATCTTCAACCTGCCATAAGGTCATGACTATTGACGGGCAACCGGCATAGATGAAACCACGGGCCATACTCATCACACCTTCTCCTTTTTGCAGTTTACCGGCACCTGTTTCACAGGCACTTAAAACAGCAAGCCGGGCCTTAAGTTTCAAATTGTATATTTCCCACGTATTCAAATTCCCATCTTCGGCCGATCCTTCATCAGACCTTGAAAAAACCAGTTTCGAATACATGGGTAAACTATCATTGATAATAGTATGCATCGCTAAATGCAGAACATCGTACTCCGAAGCTTTATCCTTAAATGTTTTCTCCTGAGCAAATTGATCAACATAAGAATCAGCCTGAATAAATCGTGATATTCCTTTTACCTCATCTTTAACTCCAGGGAGCGGATTTAAAGAATATTGTACTGAAGTCTCAGTATCCGTATAGAGACTATTAGAATCATAAATGGGGGCAAAAACAAGCAGACTTTTAAAACTCTTTTTTTGCTGATTAAAATAATTATACAACAGTGTTGCAGAATAACTGTAGTTGATGGTATAATCGCGAACCAGGTAATTCAAATTTCGGAAATTCATAAAACTGGTATCCGGCAACTGCGATAACAAGGCATCAAACGGAATGTATGAAAGTTTATCATGAGGAATTATGGTAAGATCCTTCCCGATGATTTTCCTTGCAACTGGTTTTAACAGTATTTCATACAATCCATAACCTGAAACAGAATAATTCACGAAGTCTTTCTTTTTGGTAAAAAGGTAATTCGGGCTGGTCAGAAAATCATGGACAACCTGTATGTTTTCCACATAGGAATAATCAATAGCCTGCCTGGTAAAATTCACAGAATCTTTGGTGATTACAAATCGGTAAAGTTCCCCATGGCTTTCCTTAAATTCAGGTTCTTGGATGAAAAATTCAATTAAAGCCTGGCGGGTACTTAATCGCGACTGAATTTCCTGAATTCCACTGACCTTGTTTTCATACTTAAATGCGTAATACCTTGGATAAGATTTTTCAAACGAATTGATCAATTTATTATATTCAGCATTGAATTTGAAAATTTTGGCCGAGAATAAACTAACTCGTTGTGAATCAATACTTACAGAATGTTTTTCTTCAAAAAGCAGAGATGTATAAGTCGCAATGTTTGTCTTTAAAATGTTTTCTCGTTTCAACAAGGAATCCGGAATCCCTCCAAACTCCTTTGCCTTCATATCCTTAACAGATGCCAGTAAATTGGATGATTTACTTCTTTCTGAAAACTCAAAAGCGCGATTTACGTATTCCAGGTCTTTGCTCTGATTATACAATTTAAATGAGATCTTTATGGCCTCATAGAATGTTGATTCCTGATTCTTAGTCAGAAAAAATTTGCTTTCCTCATTTTCAAAACCTATTTGAAGCCGGTAGATCAATTGAGTGGCTTTAGTTAAGGAATTCAGACTTGCATTGAAATATTTAAAGGAATTTTTGTAGTCAAATTCAGACAAATAAATGTCAGCCAGTTTTTCCATTGCAAGAGCCTTTTGTTTGAACCCTTCAACCAACTGTATCTCAGAAATTACATTATTCAAAGGTGGATCAATGAACGGATCTTTTGTCTGAAAAGAATCAACAAGCGACACAATCGCATTCTGATAAAACTGAATGGCTAAATTAAGGTACTTTTTCCGTTGGGTCCTAAAATCATCGAACTGCCTGGCCTCCGAATTTTTCATGTAACAATAATCTCCGAAATTCGATTGAACTTCAGCATAGGATGCGCTTTTTTCTCCAAAAAACTTCAA
>JBBSBP010000103.1:0-18365 GCA_038251165.1 Bacteroidales bacterium
AAGCCGGTGAATATGATGAAACCAAAGTGACCGTTGAACCTGCAACAGAGATGTCGGTATTTGGTGAAGGCGGAAACCTGCCTGCCAATGCAGTAAAGGATGCCAATGCCATCAGAAGGGTATTGACTCAATCCAGGTAATCACTATTAGTAGTATTTATAATCCACCACCTCAGGCAACCGATGGATATTACAGTACAAACCGGAGTTATGGATGGCAATTTGAGAATACAGCAACATACGATAACACTTTTGGAGATCATAGTATTACAGCACTGGCAAGTTATACCAGGGAACATTATAATGGCTATTCAAGTTATTTAAATGGAGATCAATTCCCCAGCGACGCCATTAAAACGATAAATGCAGCCACAGAACAATGGGGAAATACCGGAGAAACAAACTGGTCGCTGATTTCATACTTGCTTCGTGTGAATTATGATTACAAATCAAAATACCTTTTTACCGGAACAGTAAGGCGAGATGGTAGCTCACGGTTTGGGTCAGACAGAAGGTGGGGATATTTTCCATCGGCATCTGTTGGATGGAATATAACCAAAGAAAACTTTTTCCCAAAGCCTGATTGGATGACAAACCTGAAAATTCGTGCAAGTTATGGTTACAGTGGAAATAATGCTATTGGGAATTATACTTGGATACCTACTCTTACCAGTGACAATTACGATTTTGGAGGAAAGGTAGCAGATGGGAAAAGTGTTTCATCAATGGAGAACACTAAGTTAGGATGGGAAAAATCGAAAGAATTTGATACCGGGTTGGACTTGACACTTTTGGGAGGCAAAATCAACTTTGTTTTTGATTACTATAATAAAGTTACAGAAGATATGCTCTGGGGAGTACGTGTCCCTATTTCTTCTGGTTTTTCTTCCGTTCAGGACAATATCGGACAGATTCGAAACAGAGGTGTAGAATTTTCTCTTAGTACTATAAATATTTCCAATAATAGTTTTACCTGGAATACCGATTTAAACATCTCATTTAACCAAAATAAGGTGTTGGACATGGGTGATGTCGGAAAAGTCTTTGGAGGGTTTAAGAATTCGGCTATAACTGAAGAAGGTCAACCTATGGCCATGTTTTACGGGTGGAAACATATAGGAATTTTGAACAGTTGGGAAGAAGTTGAAAAGTACGCAACCATACCAGGTCAGTCGCCTGGGACTCCACGCTTTTTCGATTTAAATGATGATGGAATAATTGACGAAAGGGATAAAATGATTATTGGAAATCCATGGCCCGATTTTCGTGGAGGTTTTAATAATAGTTTAACTTTTAATAATTGGGATTTAAATTTTTAAATTGAAATATTATGAAAAATCTAAAAAAATAATACTTTTTTTATTGGTCGCAATTTTAGTTTTCGGTTGTAATGAAGATGAATTCTTAAACGAAGTACCGGTTTCTGTTTTAAGTACGAAATCCTTTTTTGAAACCTCCAACCAGTTCGGACAAGCTGTTAATGCGGCATACTCTAATTTAAGACCGTTAGCTGGAACCAACACTGGTAGCGGTGTGTTCTGGGCATTTGGAGAGATGCGTTCTGATAATTCTACCTTTCAGGATAATTCGATAGACAAATCGGGTCACGTTTACTGGAATGCAGATGAGTTTAAAATGGGCGCCTCCACAGGTGCTATAGACCTACAAGGTGTAGCTTGGAACAATTGTTATGAGGGTATTGGTAAATGCAACATTGTATTACAATACAGTGAAGAGAAAGAATACGAAAATAAAGATCGATATATAGCAGAAGTCAAATTCTTGCGCGCTTTATATTATTTCTATCTTGTGCATTGGTTTGGTGATGTTCCACTGGTCACAGAACCGGCAAATTCATATCTAGGAGCATTTGAAGGAAATAAACGTGTTTCCACTGATTTGGTGTATGACCAAATTGTTACCGACTTAAATGATGCAAAACAAAATTTACCCAAAAGTTATACTTCCGGGAATTTTGGGAGAGCCACCGAAGGAGCAGCTAGAGCCTTGCTGGCCAACGTTTTAATGTGGCGAAATCAGTATAGTGATGCAGCTACTGAATTGGAAGCAGTAATTACCGGAAATGATTTTCCACTTTTCCGTTATCCGCATGTTTTGCTCATGCTAGCTGAATGCTATGTTCGTGCTGGAGGTGGAGATCCTGTTTCTCTTGTTAACCAGGTTCGTGATCGTGCAGGGTTACCAGCACTTTCCACAGTAACATTGGATAATATAATTCATGAACGCAGGATCGAGTTTCATTGTGAAGCAGACCGTTGGGATGTGTTGGTAAGAACCGGAAAAGCTGTTGAAGTTATGACGGCCCACGGTCAACAAGAAAGAGCTAATCGACCCACGGTAATTAGGGGAGATGATTTTAAAACGATTAGAATTCTTTTCCCAATACCAACTAGCGTGTTAGAAAATGATCCAACAATGAAACAAAATCCTGAATATTTATAACAAATTATAAGATTAAAGATAGAACCTAAAATCTTATCTATCTTTAATCTATTATTATCAACTGCTTATTAATACTTTCTCCTTAGAGATTCATTTTATAATCATTTGTGTGTTGGGGATTTTTTTACGTCAACTATCATACAAAGTGCAGTCTTGTAGCGCTTTGTATGATATGTTCTACAAAAACTAATTTTTAAATTTATTCGTTAGCAGTGCAGAATTACAATAAATACAAAAACAATGAAAACTATATTTTTAAATAGAATTATACTGACAATTGGAGTAATTGCCAGTATAAACATGTTTTGTTTTCCTAAATTGTCAATTTCTCAAGAGAATACATATACTCAAAAAGATGAGCATAATAGAAAACCAAATATTATTCTCATCTTAACCGACCAGCAAAGTGCTTCAATGATGAGTTGTGCTGGGAATAAATGGTTAAAAACTCCAGCAATGGATTATATAGCCAATAATGGAGTACGTTTCACAAAGGCATATGCCACCAATCCGGTTTGCTCACCTTCAAGAGTGAGTATGATGACTGGTAGATTTGCAGGGAACTTTAACGATGATAAAGGCATGCAAGTACTCGAAAATGTTGGATCGATGAAAATACCGGAAGTATCAAATAAAGTCAGAAAAACAACTATTGCAGCTTTTTTAAAAACAGCTGGATATGAATTGATATATGGTGGCAAGCAACATCTACCCAAGCCTCTTACTGCTGATAATTTGGGATTTAGGGTTATCACAAATGATGAACGGAATATTTTGGCTGAAAAAGCAGCAGAAGAGATAAAAACCAGGCATGATAAACCATATTTTATGGTTGTCTCATTGATTAACCCTCATGATATCTGTTATATGGCTATTCGTGATTTTGCATCAACTCCTCAGGAAAAAGCGTTAATTGAACGTGGTAAAGTCGAATGTGCAACTTTGGATATGGCTCTTCAAAAACCTGTTGGTGTAAGTGATAATGAGTTTTTTCAGAAATTTTGTCCACCAATTCCTTCGAACTTTCAACCGCAGAAAGGAGAGCCGCAAGCTATTAAATCATTACTTGACAGAAGGTCATTTAGGGAGAATGCACGAGAAAAATATACGATTAAAGATTGGCGTATGCACCGATGGGCTTATTGTCGATTAACAGAATTTGTGGATCAGGAGATACAAGAAATTCTAAACGCGTTGCAAGAATCTGGTCAGGAGAAAAACACATTAGTAATATTTTCAAGCGATCATGGTGATATGAATGCGGCCCACAAAATGGAACATAAAACAGTACTTTATGAAGAAGCTGTTAATATTCCTTTTATGATGATGTGGAAAGGTCGCATAAGAGAAGGAAAGATTGACAGTGTGCATTTAGTATCGAATGGTCTTGACTTACTCCCAACTGTATGTGACTACGCTGGGGTAAATGGTATTGCTGACCCGAGAGGAAGGAGTTTGCGCACACTTTTAGAAGATAAGGATCTGGCTTGGCGAAATACTCTCGGCGTAGAAAGCGAAATCGGGCGCATGGTTGTAAGTGAAGACAAATTTAAATACATCAGATATGATGCTGTTGGTATTGAGGAACAATTGTTGAATCTAAACAATGATCCTTATGAAACGACTCATTTTACAAATGATCCAAAATATAAAAGGAAACTAGAAGAATTGAGAAAAGTATTCGATTCAGAATGGTTTCCTGGATATTGATAAATTTGGTTTCAACTGAGAGGGAGCATGCACATGAAACTAAATATCTTAGCTGTTATTTTCTTTTCTTGCAAAATTTCTCATTCTCAATGGGTAAGGTTTTTTTTATGCCTGAGTAATGGTGTAAGAAACGCTTTATCTCCATTTTTAGCGATTTGTGCGTATTTCAATTTTAAATATTAATCACATGCAAAAGCCAAGCTATTTTTTTGTTATTCTTCTGCTGTTCATTTCCATTTTAGTTGATGCAGCCGACAAAACAACTCATACAGGAGATCATCGTTGCGAGTATAAAAAAGATCCATTAGGAATAGGAGAACTGAATCCAAGATTATCCTGGAAAATCTATTCCGACGAAATGGATCAGGTGCAAACGGCTTACCAAATTTTGGTGGCCACATCACCAAGGTTGCTTAATCTTGGGAAAGCCGATTTATGGAACAGCGAAAAAATTTCTTCCGCCCAAAGTATATTGGTGGAATACGAAGGGAAAACTTTGGAATCGCGTCAGAAATGTTATTGGACGGTAAGGATATGGGACAAAGCTGGCAAAGTAACAAAATGGTCAGATCCACAATCTTTTGAAATGGGACTGTTGAACCCGGACGACTGGCAGGCTGACTGGATTAGAACGGCCATTGTTTTTGATGAATACAGCTATCCGTCGCCACTTTTACGCAGAGAATTTGATGTAGCCAAAAGGGTAAAATCGGCCAGGTTATACTGTACAAGTCTGGGATTGTACGAATTCTACCTGAACGGACAGCGAGTGGGTGATGAAGTTTTTACTCCGGGATGGACCAGTTTTGAAAAAAGGTTGCAGTACCAGGTATATGATGTATCAGAGATGATTAAGATTGGTGGTAATGCAGCGGGTATCATCCTTGGAAATGGCTGGTACAGAGCTTTCCGGCCTAATTCGAATCAGATGCAGAATATAAAGGACCTGGAAGTTCTGGCGCAAATCGAAATTGAGTTTGCCGACGGAACAAAACAAATAATAAATACAGATAACGCGTGGAAATCATCTACTGGAGCCATTGTAAAATCGGAAATATATGACGGAGAGATCTATGACGCAAGATTAGAGAAAACTGGGTGGAGTAATCCCGGATTTGACGACAGGAATTGGAAAGGAGTTGTAACAACACAAACAAAAAAAGACCAAATTGTAAGTGCAGTTTCTGAGCCAGTGAGGAAGATAGAAGAAATAGATCCGGTAGAAATAATTTATACTCCCGAAGGAGACACAGTAATTGATATGGGACAAAATATGGTAGGCTGGTGCCGTTTGCAGCTTGAATGCCCCGAAGGGACTACCATAAAACTTCGCCATGCCGAGGTGCTGGACCAGGATGGAAATTTTTACACAACAAACCTTCGTTCGGCTAAACAGGAAATCATTTATACCTGTAAAGGAGGAGGCCCAGAAGTGTATGAACCTCGTTTTACTTTCCAGGGATTCAGATATGTGGCTATTTCAGGCTATCCAAAAGAAGTTACCAAGGATATTCTTAAAGGTATTGTTGTGCACAGTGATTTGGAACGCACCGGAACATTTAGCTGTAACAACGAATTAATCAATCAATTACAGCACAATATTGTTTGGGGGCAAAAAGGCAACTTTGTGGATGTTCCTACCGACTGCCCTCAGCGCAATGAAAGGCTGGGTTGGACAGGCGATGCACAGGTATTTGCTCCTACTTCCTGTTATAACATGCAGAGTGCAGCATTCTGGACCAAATGGCTGTATGACTTGGCTGCTGATCAGCACGAAGACGGCGCCGTTCCTCATGTTATTCCAAATGTTTTACAAAGAGGTGGTTCCAGCGGATGGGCAGATGCTGCCGTTGTTGTCCCGTGGGTGGTCTATCGATCGTATGGCGATGTCCGGATATTGGAGCAACAATATGAAAGTATGAAAAGCTGGGTTGAGTTTATGCGCGAACAAGCTGGAGATAATTATATTTACAAACCAAAGGACAGGCAATTTGGCGACTGGTTGGCTTTTGCCACCACCCGTTCGGATTACCCCGGAGCCACCACCGATAAAGATTTTTTGTCAACAGCCTATTATTATCACTCGGTAAATCTTTTATGCCAGACAGCAGAGATATTGGGGAAAACTAAAGATGTAACAGATTATCAGTCTCTTCAGGAAAGGATAAAAGAGGCCTTTAACAAGGAGTATGTTACACCAAACGGAAGGTTATCATCCAACACGCAGACAGCTTATGTTGTAGCCCTAACCTTTGGATTGTTGCCCACTGAGCTTGAAAAAATAGCAGCCGCAAGGTTGGCTGAAGATGTTCGCCAGTTTGGACATCTTACCACTGGCTTCCTCGGAACAGCCGATATTTGTCATACCCTTTCCAAATATGGCTACCTCGATGAAGCATACACACTATTGTACCGGAAAGAATATCCTTCGTGGCTTTACCCTGTAACAAAAGGTGCTACTACAATTTGGGAACGTTGGGACGGGATCAAAGCCGACGGAACATTTCAAAACCCAGGGATGAATTCATTTAATCATTATGCCTATGGTGCGGTCGGAGATTGGTTGTACAAAGTAGTTGCAGGGATAAATACCGACGACGAAGTCCCCGGATATAAACGTATAGTTATCTGTCCGCATCCGGGCCAGGTAATGAACGATGTCAAAACAAGCCACGAATCTCCTTACGGTACAATTATATCGGAGTGGGAAGTAAAAGATAACATCTTGCGCTTAACAGTTGAAATACCGGCAAATACTTCCTCTGAAGTTTTTATTCCGGCTACAGGAAAGACATTTACCGTTAATGGAAAAATGGAAGAATCGAAGGAAGTCATCAATAAACAGGGCCTTTCCTATCACTTTTTGAAAACAGAAATTGGTTCTGGCCGATATGTATTTGAAACACCATTTAATCCAATTTATTAAAATGAATAATACGTGTAACTTAAAAAAGGAAAATAGTCGCAAAATTTTGGGAACGACGTTTTTATTATTTGCATGCGTCTTTATCTCTATTGCACAAAATGAAAAGGAGAACATTAAAAGTGAAAACGGTGGTTATTCTGTTGCCGCCTACATTTGGCCTTCTTGCCATCACGACCAACGTTTTGGCGATATACTGTGGCCCGAGGTATCGGTGAATGGGAAGTGATTAAAAAAGGAGATGCCCGTTTTGCAGGGCATTACCAACCACGGTTGCCGTTATGGGGTTATGAGATGGACAATGATCCGAAGGTGGTGGAGAAATGGATTGAAGCGGCGGTTGACCATGGTGTGAATGTTTTTGTGTACGACTGGTATTGGTACGACGGAGGCCCATTTTTGGAAAGCGCCCTTAATGATGGTTTCCTGAAAGCAAAAAATAATTCGAAAATGCAGTTTTATATCATGTGGGCCAATCACGATGTAAAGCGGAATTACTGGAATGTGCACAAATATAAAGATGATACTTCCATTCTTTGGAACGCAAATGTAGATTGGGACAACTTCAAAATTATTGTTGACAGGTTAATAAAGCAGTATTTTAAGCAGCCCAACTATTTCAAAATCGACGACGAGCCGGTATTCTCCGTTTTCAGCGTGGGCAAGTTGCTTGAAAGTTTTGGCGGAAGCGTGGAAGAAGCCCGTAAAGCGCTGGATTATTTTCGAGCAGAGGTGAAAAAAGCCGGATTTCCGGGTTTGCATATCCAGTGGAATCAGGGCGGAGGTTCAATTTTGTCGAAAGAGGCAGCCACAAAGTTTTCCGACAGAGTAAAGGAAATGGGTTTTAACAGCGTAGCCATGTACAACATGGGAGGGAGGGATGAAGATTACTTGATTTACGGCGCAAATTCAAGGAAAATACGGACACAAATGGATTCTATTTTAAATGTGCCGTTGTTCCCATGTGTTTCCGTTGGCTGGGACGATACGCCAAGATTTCCTGCAAAAGGTATCCATGATGTTGTTCATTATCATAATACTCCAGACAGTTTTGCTGCCCTGCTTTCGAAAGCAAAAAAATATGCCGACAGCCATCCCGAACAGCCCAAACTGATCACCATCAATGCGTGGAACGAATGGGTAGAGGGAAGTTACCTGTTACCCGACATGCTTAACGGATATGGTTATCTGGAAGCTGTAAAAAAGGTGATGGACGAAAAGTATCAGCCTTATTATAAACAGTAAGATGAGGTAAAGGTTGAATGCCGATTATAAGCAAATTTCAATGAAAAAGGAAAGAAGAGTAGGGTATTCATCCCGATTGAAATTGAAACCACTTAACAAAAGATAATGGACTAAAATGTCAGTATGATAAAATTTCAGTTTAAGGTTGTCGTGTTAGTGGCATTGTTTACTTTTTCCAATTGTTCACAAAATATAAATAAAAAAGGGCAGAAGGATGATGTTCTGTTTAGCGGTTTTGAAAATCCGCCTGCCGATTCCCGTCCATTTGTTCGTTGGTGGTGGAACGGCAATCATTTGGAAAAGAATGAAATCATCCGGCAACTCGATGTTCTGCAAAAAGCAGGAATTGGTGGGGTAGAGATAAATCCCATAGCCATGCCGGAAGAAGCCACAGCTATAGGGACCTACCCATTAACCTGGCTAAGTAAGGAATGGAATGAAATGTTGAAATTTGCAGCGCTTGAAGCTCAGAAACGGGGAATGCTTGCCGACCTGATTGTTGGCTCAGGCTGGCCATTTGGAGGTAAATTTTTAGCAGAAGACGAAACCATTCAGCGGATTATTGTGAACAAAATTTCCTGCTCCGGAGGGCAGCAGCTGAAGGAAGATCTGCCGGGGTTATATCAAAAAGCAGTGGCTGCACTCTCCCGAAGTTACGAAGCAGCCAGAAATTATGAAATGGTTTTTGTTAGGCTGGTTCCCGCAAGTGTTCAATCCCCTTCCGAAATTATTGATCTTTCGGATGAATTCAAAAAGAACAGGCAGTTGAATTTTAAGGTGCCTCCGGGAGAATACGATCTGGTTTATGGTATTTTACAACGAAGCAACCTCGAGGTGATGCACGGTGCTCCCGGGTCGGCCGGCCCGGTAATGAACCATTACGAGCGTGATATCACTCGTTCATACCTGAACCGGTTGAACAAAATTAGTGACAACACCGGGACACCACTCACCGAATTGATCAGTGCGCTTTTCTGCGACAGCATCGAATTCGATGGTTCCAACTGGACCGATGGTTTTGAAAAGATTTTTTTTGAAACTTATCACTACCACCTCGAACCCTGGTTTCCCTTTGTTTTTTACGATCCCTACACAGGGTATTCCATCAACAATTATAAACCAGAATTTCAAGAACAGTTGAAAAGGGTTCGCTACGACTACAACAAGTTGTTGGTAAAGGTTTTTTTGAAAAATTTCACCCAAGAGTTTCAGGATTTTTGCACCGAAAAAGGAGTATTATGTCGTTATCAGGCTTACGGAACCCCATTTTTGATGGGAATGATGGAAGGTAATATGATTGCTGATATTCCGGAAAGCAACAACTGGATTTATTCAACCGACATGGACACCAATGAATGGAGCTGGAACCAGGAACACGGCTATATGATTTGGAACCTGTATGCTGCCTCGGGCGGACACCTCAAAGGAAGAAAAATAATAAGTAACGAAGCTATGACAAATACCCGTGGTGTTTTTAAAACCTCGCTGGAAGAAATTAAACGACACGACGACATGAATTTTATTACGGGAATGAACCACTCAGTTTTGCACGGCTATAATTATTCGCCTCCAGAATCCGGCTTCCTGGGGTGGATCAGATATGGGAGCTATTTTAGCGAACAAAATACCTGGTGCCCATGGTTTTCGAAATGGGTTGATTATAATGCACGACTTTCTTACGTTTTTCAAAATTCACAGTCCGTAAAAAACATTGCGGTTTTGGCTCCTGAAGCCGATGTATGGGCCAGTAGCGGGCTCACCCGGAATCAGTTTCACACACAACCCTGGTATGTATACCGGCTGTGGGAACCCATTAGTCAGGCCGGGAGCTCATGCGATTATATCAGCCAGAAAATTATTAGGGAAGCAGAAATTAAAGATAGTAAGCTGACCTTTAGCCCCATGGCCTACCAGAGCGTTTTTTTTGGCAGCATCCAGTCGCTAGAACCTGAAACAGCGAAGGCTCTACTCGAATTTGTGAAAAATGGCGGCAGGCTGGTGGCCATCGATGGGCTACCCAATCGTTCCCTCTCTTATCTGGAGGCTATTCGCAACGATTCCATTGTAAACCATGTATTTGAACAAATTCAGAATCCGCTCTGGAAACAGCTCCTTCAAAACCGAAAATCAGGAAAATAATGAATATCGCTGGTCCGTGGGAAGTTACATTCGAACATATAAACGGTGAACGTTTCAGCAAAAGTTTTGAAAATCTTGCTGAATTTGGAACATCCTCAGACCAACAGTTGAATACGTTTGCCGGATTGGTCACTTATTCGGCGGTTTTTAAAACAGAAGAGCTTGCACAATGGCTCTGGAACTGGGCAAAACAAACAAAGGTGTGGTCGAAGTATTGCTCAACGGCGAGAACATAGGTGTAAACTGGTATGGCAAACCAGTCTTTTATATTGGGAAATCCCTGAAAAAAGGAGAGAACCGCATAGAAATAAAGTACACATCCGTATTGAGTAATTAGGTAATGAGCCTTAAAAACAATCTGGTCGCGAAACGCTGGACTACAGGTTACGGAAAAATACCGATTGGCGTTGAGGGGATGCCGGTGATTTTGTCCGGAGTAAATTATTTGCCGGGTTCTTTTTCTGAAGAGAAAAAGTGATCAAACAAAAAATAATATTACAAAAATAAACTGGTAATAATGAAGAATAATATTTTGAAAAGTAGATATACTGTGATAGGGATGATATTCTTGATTCTCATCTTTATATTTCTTATTGCATGTAATTGCAGCAATGATAAAACAGGGACCAATATTTTGAGCAACAATGTAGATGCCCGATGGATTGGTGATAGAAAACCACTGCCTGAGAATGATTCTCTCCTTTATTTAGATGACCCGGCACCTATTTTTCGAAAGGAATTCAGCATGAAAAGCGAAGTCAAATCGGCGCGGCTGTTGATAACAGCAGCCGGTTATTATAAGGCCACTTTTAATGGTTCAAGGTTGGGAAAAAACATGCTTGATCCTGCCTGGACCGACTACAATAAAAGAATCTATTACGCGGAATATGACATTACCAACCTTATTGAGTCAAAAAATAACTGTATTGGAGTTACTCTTGGTAACGGTTTTTATAATCCATTGCCTTTGAAAATGTGGGGAAGAAGAAATATGCGTGAAGTATTAAATACTGGAAGACCTGTTTTTATTGGGAAAATCATTGTGGAATATAAAAATGGGAAGAAGGATGTGATTATTACAGATGAATCCTGGCGTTTTTCATATGGGCCAATCATAAAGAACAATATTTATCTGGGTGAGGTATTTGACTCACGTAAGGAGATTGATGATTGGGACAAACCCGGATTTGATGATACTTCCTGGGTAAATGCTATACCTGTTGAAGGTCCTCATGGAAAATTACAGAAAGTATTTTTTCCTCCCATCCAAATAACCAAAAAAATAAGCCCGTTAAATATTTATTCGCCTGAACGTGGAATATTTATCGCAGATATGGGCGTTAACTTTACTGGTTTATACAGAATTAAACTAAAAGGCCAACCAGGTGATACTGTTACTTTTAGATTTGGTGAACGTATTTATCAGGACGGCAGCCTAAATCCTATGACTACTGTTTGCGGTCAAATAAAAAAAGCTGGAGTAGGAGGCTCCGGAGCACCAGATATTGCCTGGCAAACAGACTCTTATATTTTCTCAGATAATACTGAAACCTGGTATCAGCCGGAATTTACATTCCATATTTACAGGTACATGGAGATTTCTGGACTGGCTGAAAAACCCGAAATTGATGATATTGAAGGTTTGTCTATCCATTCAAATGTTCCTGATAAAAACAGTTTTTCAAGCTCTTCAGATTTGATTAACTCAATTCAGGAGGCAACCGAAAGAACCTTTCTGGCAAATCTTATTGGTGTGCAGTCAGATTGTCCTGCCAGGGAAAAATTCGGGTATGGAGGTGATCTGAATGCAACCAGTGAATCCTTTATTTATAATTTCGACATGAATTCTTTCTACCGGAAAACGGTATATGACTGGGTTGATGCCATAAATGATTCAATATTTGTCGATACCGCTCCTTACGTGGGTATCGAATATTGTGGTTTAAGCTGGGAATCAGCTTTTATCACTACACAGTATTATCTGTATCTTTATTATAACGATACGGCTTTGGTTAAAGAAATGTATGACCTTAACAATAAATGGATGGACAAAGCAGCGATGATTCATCCGGAGGGAATTGTGGATAAAGGTCTTGGCGACCATGAATCCTTAGAACCTGTGCCCGTGCAATTAACAGGGAGTACTCACTATCTGTTATGCGCCAGGATAATGAAGGAGTTTGCATTATTGATGGGGGATGAAAAAAATGAAAGTAAGTACGGTTTCCTTGCAGAAAAGCTTGAAGACCTTATCCGAAAAGAGTTCTGGGAGAAGCCTGTCGAAGGGAGAATAAACAGGCAGACATTATTTGCCAGTTTGTTATACTACAACATTATACCTCCGGATGAAACTGCAACTGCTGTCGATTCTTTGTTGAATGCAGTAAAAAAGGCCCCATTCGGACATTTTACTACAGGTATTTTTGGTACGAAATATATTCTGGAGGCAATTTCGCATTATATATCACCGGGTGAAGTTTTTGATATTATTAATAGCACCGCATATCCAGGCTGGGGTTTCATGATCGAAAACGGCGCCACAACCATATGGGAAACATGGAAGGAGAGTGACAATACCTATTCAAATTGCCATCCCATGTTTGGAACTGTATCGGAATGGTTCTACCGTTGGTTGGGAGGTATAAAGCCTGATCCTAAACATCCCGGGTTTATACAGTTTTATTTGACTCCTTTTGTTCCGGAAGGTCTTGATCATGCCGATTGTACTTATTATTCCCCATACGGAAAAATTGTCTCCAACTGGAAAAAAGAAAATAAGGACTGTGTTTATCAGATAAAAATTCCATCTGGCACTTTTGCCAACGTTTCCTTACAAATGGAAAGTTCACAGAATATCAAAATAGAGAAAAGCCAGGACGCCGGATTTAAACATGAACAGGTTAAAGGACTGAATACTGGTAATTTTCAACTTGGTGAAGGAAAATATACTATAACAATAAATTAACCAAATCTTAACTAATCAGCCATTGGAGGATATTCCGGTGATATTGACCCCCCTCAAGGATTATGGTTCAAAGAACTTGAATGACTGACAATTTTACCGTTTTTTTCTTAAACTTTCACCTTTTAATTCAATTCTGTACGAAGTATGTACCAATCTGTCCAGAATAGCATCGGCATTATGTGAACATTCACATAATGCCGATTATCCTCACTTTTTTATTATGCGAAGTTGTATCCTATCATAAATTGATAATCAGACACATAATTTGCTTTTGCGCCTTAGTTTGTTCGCATAATATTTTAATTTGGAGAAAGCATTTTGCTTTAACCAATTTAATTTATTCATTATGCAAGACAAATTTGATTACCATGACGTAACATCTAAGGCATTAGATTTTCTGAAAAATCGACTATCGTACAAGTATGTTATAATTCGTCACTATCGTTCCAGATGGTTGTTTGTTAAAGAGTATATGGAATCACGAAATATTGATTTCATTAGTACCGCAATTTCAACTCACTGAATATGAATTGGAAAACTTGAGGTTCCAAATTGCGACCTCAAGTGACGATTATTTAAGGTCACAATTTGTGACCTTAAATAATCGTCACTTGATACTCCGAAAAGTCATAAATTGCAATCAATTAATTTGAGTAAACTATGCCAAAAAAGCTCTCAATCATACCACAAATAGAAATTGAAAACCGGATTTTCACTTTTCGGGGAATTCAGGTGATGCTAGATCGTCATTTGGCAGAGCTATATGAAGTAGAAACAAGGGTGATTAATCAGGCTGTTAAACGAAATCAAGAGCGTTTTCCTCCTGCGTTTTGCGTTCAGTTAACCGACGAAGAATTTTCAAATTGGAAATCACAGATTGTGATGTCCAATCGCGATAAAATGGGACTAAGAAAGTCACCCTACGTTTTTACCGAACAAGGCGTGGCCATGCTCTCAGCGGTACTACGTAGTGAGACAGCCGATGAAGGTATCTTCTTTGAAGGGCAGGTGTTCGATGCATATGTGTTTATTACCGACCTGATTAAAAGAGCACACACCAACATTATTCTGATTGATAACTATATAGATGAAACTGTGCTGACCCAATTGGCCAAGCGTGAAACAGGAATTACTGTTACAATTTACACGAAGCAGATAAGCAAGCAATTGCAATTAGACCTGAAAAAACACAACGAGCAATATCCTGCTATTGAAATAAAAATCCTAACCAATAAACGCGACCGTTTTATTTTGCTCGACCATAAAGAGCTGTACCATATTGGAGCCTCGTTGAAAGATTTGGGCAAAAAGTGGTTTGCCTTTTCGCGAATGGACGATTTTGCAACCGAAATCCTTAACCGAATACAACAAAACAATGATTAACATACCTAAATACCCCGCCTACAAACCCTCCGGTGTGGAATGGCTGGGAGAAATTCCGAAACATTGGAAAATCAAGCCCGGTTTTACATTTCTATCAGAAGCAAAAGAGAAAAACAGAGGAATGAAGCGAAACACTGTACTTTCACTCAGCTATGGTAAAATCAGGGTCAAAGAAAATGAAGAACTGACAGGACTAGTTCCGGAATCATTTGAAACTTATCAATTAGTCAATAAAGCGATATTATTTTTCGACCAACAGACCTGCAGAATGATCATGTTAGTTTAAGAAGTAGTATTTCTGAATTTGAAGGAATAATTACGAGTGCATATTTGAATCTAAGATTGAAGTCTATTGCTGACCCTCAATTCTATAGCTATTTCTTTCGAAGTATTGATAATAATAAGATTATTTATGGACTTGGTTCTGGGTTAAGACAAAATATTGATTTCCGCGATTTTAAACGGCTAGAGTTCCCTTTTCCACCTCTTTCCGAACAAACCGCCATTGCCTCCTTTCTCGACCGCAAAACCGCTTTGATAGATCAGGCCATTGGCATCAAAGAAAAGCAAATCGAATTGCTCAAAGAACGCAGGCAGATACTCATTCACAAAGCTGTTACCGGCAAAACCACTGTACAGACAAGGCATGCCTTGTCTCTAAAAGACAGCGGTGTGGAATGGATTGGGGAAATTCCGGAGCATTGGGAGGTGAAACGTGCCAAATATTTGTTCGATGAAATTGGCGAACGTTCAAAGACTGGTGATGAAGAATTGTTATCTGTTTCGCATATGACAGGAGTAACTCCTCGTTCAGAAAAAAACGTGTCAATGTTTCAATCAGAAGATTACTCTGGATCAAAATTGTGCCAAAAAGACGATTTGATATTTAATATCATGTGGGCTTGGATGGGAGCATTAGGCGTTTCGGATCGAACTGGAATAGTTAGCCCATCATATGCAGTTTATAGACAGAAGGAGAAAATATTTAATTCATTTTATATCGAGAATCTTCTTCGAAGCATAAATTACGTTGCACACTACAATCGTGTTTCTACTGGCTTACACTCATCCAGACTGCGATTCTACTCCACTATGTTTTTTGAAATGGCAATTGGATACCCTCCATTAGATGAGCAAAATACCATAGTTCACCACATTGAAGCAATTTCTACCAAAATTTCTACTGCCATTACCCTCAAAGCGAAGGAAATAGAGAAGTTGAAGGAGTACAAGGCGAGTTTGATTTGCCATTTCAGATTACTTGTACGGCTGCTAAGGCATATATTTCATTTCACTCCCCATTGCATACACTTGATCGAACAGAATGTAACTCCTTTAAGGCAAAACTTGAGGATGGCCGGGTTTGTAATGGAGATTTAAATGGAGATTACTTTCAGCCCAATTCACTTATAGTTGCAAATTGTTCTGAACTACTGATTGGAGAATTGCAATCGCTTAATACCATTGAAACAATTTTGTTGGGTGTCTATTTTCCGTTTGATTTTTCTTTTAAATATGAAAATTACGAGATTACTTTTTCAAAATCTTCAACACCACAAGAGTTGGCGAAACGTACCTTGCGTATGTCGGGAATGATATCGGAAGGTAATACTGTGACAATTTCCGGAAAAGATCTCGAAATTGATCGCGTAAATGATTTGTTACGAGATATATGTCTTTTACTTCGCCCATTAACAGCCTCTGAAGTCTATTTTGGATATTTGAAGTGCAACAATCACTCTTTGATATATCTTAAAAAAGGGATAATGGGTAAACTTTTCGGTATGCGAAGCAATATTTTGGAAAAAGTTCCTATCCATTCTTATCAATATCCGGCACAGGAAATTTCACTGGAATCTAACAAAGAACTATATGAACCCAAGGGAGAGAAAATTGGAACGATTTATGACTTTTCCTTGGAAGATAGAATTGTCCATATAAAGAAGTCCGGAGCGACAGCTGATATTCATCCGAATGCACTCTTCATTAAGGATATGGTACCTCCGGGAGTTTTGATCCCTTCCCTGTTTAGTTTCGCAAGAGAGGTTATAAACAATGGGATTGATAGCGATGGAGCATACAGGGCAGGCCGTGATCTTTTACTTAGAAATACCTTGCGATTTAAAAATGGAGTCATCATTGAACGTAAAGAAACAGAAACATCTGAAGAGTTTTCACTGCGAATTGCAGAAAGCCTCAGCAATGGAGTTCTGCCAATTCAAGGGCCTCCCGGAACGGGGAAAACGTATCTTGGTGGTGGATTAATTGCAGAACTTGCAAGTAAGGGGAAAACGATTGGCGTTACAGCAGTGAGCCATAAGGTAATCCGTAATCTTCTGGATAAAGCTTTAGAACGGTCACTCGATAAAGGGTCTCCAATAATGATCAAACATAAAGGAAAGTCTGGCGAAAAGATTGAACAAGGTGATTCCGTGACTTTCACAAAGAAAGATGATGCTCTGATTTTCCTTCAAAAAGGAGCTGTAGTTGGTGGAACGGCTTGGCTATGGGCAGATGATATTTTTGAAGATTCCCTGGATTATCTTTTTGTTGATGAAGCTGGACAAATGTCACTAACCAATGTGTTAACCATATCACGTGCAGCCAAGAACATTGTATTACTTGGTGATCCGCAGCAGCTGGAACAACCAATAAAAGGAGCCCACCCTGAAAATGCCGATATTTCAGCTTTGGAACATATTCTTGATGGTCATAAGACAATGCCTTTGGATAAAGGAGTGTTCCTCGATACCACCTGGAGACTGAATCCAAAAATTGCTAAGTTCACTTCCATTCTCTATTATGAAAGTCGCTTAAACGCACACAAAGGTCTTGAGAACCAAATAATCGAAGGTAATAGTCCTTTTGCCGGGAGCGGCTTATACTCCGTTCCAATTAACCATGAGGGAAATCAAAGCCAATCTTTAGAAGAAGTTGAAAAAACAAAAATAATTATAGAACATCTTTTAAATTCCGGTCTTTCCTGGACAAACAGGGAAGGTGAAAAATATAAGCTAACTGAAAAAGATATACTCGTTATTGCTCCATATAATGCGCAGGTAAGTGCTTTAAAAGAAGCAATGCCTGGAATTTCTGTCGGGACTGTTGATAAGTTTCAAGGTCAGGAAGCACCAGTAGTAATATATTCAATGACTAGTTCTTCGCCACAGGATGCTCCAAGATGTATGAGTTTCCTGTATAGTCCAAATCGTTTGAATGTAGCGACAAGTCGAGCTAAATGCATAAGTATATTAGTTGCATCTCAAAAGCTTTTCGAGGCTGAGTGTAACACTATCGAACAGATGAGGTGGGCTAATGGATTATGTCTTTACAGGGAAATGTCTAACGTTATTCTTGAACTATAACAATAAAGATATGGAATAATAATTTGGACTTCTTAAATATTGCGAATTGGACATACTGGCGATGGTAATGATCTATGAGCATTTTAGGTATGATTTGAATTAGTTGTTTGGTTTTTAATATGTTTATATTCCTTCATTATAGATTTTGTGATACATTGTTGAGAAGAAAAATA
>JBBSBP010000104.1:0-18284 GCA_038251165.1 Bacteroidales bacterium
ACCGTCTTCCCAATAGGTAATTCCCCTGCTCATATTATATCTGACAAACTTCGCCGTATCTTTTGCTTTCCATATCTCTTTCCCGGAAGCTGCATCAATAGCAAATGGAGAAGTTTTAGGGGTCATCCCGTATAGAATTCCATTTATAATAATGGGATTACATTGCATTTCCCCGGAATCCAAGGTATTATATTCCCATGCTACTTTTAGTCTATTTACATTAGATGTATCAATCTGAGCAAGCGAGGAATAATGATTACGGCCTGGTCCTCCCAGGTACTCATTCCAATTTTTTCCGCTTTGCAGATTATTGTTTTCTATTGGGTTACATGAAAATAACAACATATACAATAGAAATATCAAAGTAATTATTTGCTTTTTCATCATCGATTTATCGTTTTTAATTTGAGTATAGTATCTAAAAATTCCCATTATAAATCATTAATTATCTAATACTCCTTTAACCATACCTCCGAATCTGCTCCGGTCTGACTTGCATCTGAAAAGGGTACAAGGATAATTTCCTTTGACTTTCCCCGTTGGTCTTTAGTCATTAAAGAATAGGCCTGTTTCCCAACCCAGTTTTCAGGAAGGCTTTTAACCGAAATCCACAAACCCATTCAGGAAATTCTTCTCCCCACGGCATTAGCAGTCTGCTGGGTGCCGTAATTATGTTTTGAATAATCAAAATATCTTGCATTCAATGCGTTTTTTGCATCGCTTTTTATCTTGTCCGAAGTTCCATCAGTATAACGGATATTCAGCTCCATAATCATACGTTTTACTCCATCTGAATGGTTTGAATAACCATGATATCTTCCACCTTGTTTATTTATGTCCATGAATCCGTCCGCCAACCACACACCTATCGCATTATTTTCGTTTTGTAACAGGCTTGTAACATCAAATGTAACATACTGCTGTGATTTGGAATACTCGGTCCAGCCAGGATCCAATTCATGGTCTCCGACTTTTACGCCGTTTAAATGCAGCTCAAATTGTCCAACATCACAGATGTTAGCCGTGGCATAAATGATAGTCTTGCTGATACTAAACTGTTTTCGCAGCATATATGGAACGGATGTAGTATTGTTGTCTGCTTTAATCCATCTTGCTGTCCAGTCGGATGGACTCAAAAATCCTGTAATAAATGTTTTAGCTGCGCTCCAAGCCGACTGTTTGTTGTCTTTATCCCATGTAGTCACTTTCCACCAGTATTTTGTATTGCTTACTAAAGCTGTGCCTGCATATTTTACGCCGTATTGATTTGCGGAAGTAACTTTTCCGCTATCCCAAATTTCACCGTTGTTTGAGTCTATATTTTTTTGACTTGAAGCTACTATAATCCTATATGCTGTCTGTCTTTCTCCCCTGTCGCAGTCATTGACATACCAGGCAAAGCTTGAATTGGCCTCATCGACACCAAGCTGTTCTGTGTTGTTCTGAATTCTTAGATTTGTTGGTACTCCAGGGCCCGTCGTCTGTACAAGTAATGAGGCACTATGCTCCTGCACATATGTTATTTGTTTAACAATAAGATCATTTTCAGTCGTTATTATAGTTTTGTCTCGCCCATTACAATTTGTGATGGTTACAAATGCCAGTAAAAACTGGTTTCAACCACATATACCGAACCGGCAAAAAAATTACCGAAAATACAGCCCCAGATAAGGCAGGAAACTGAAAATCCGAAAAGAAATGATCCATCGTCCAAACCAAATACCTCTTTATAAAATGGAGCGGCTCCTGAAATAACAGATCCGTCAAATCCTAAAAGGAATCCGCCAATTGCGGCTGTAAATGCAATGAGAACAATATATATGGAACTATTCCGCTTCATCAAATAGATTTTATTTTTTGTTCTCGTTAATCACAGAGAAAAACTCGTTAAAAAAGAATAACTGGTATTTGATGGTAATTTTCCAGTAGTCCTCTTCGTGTCCACCGGGACGTTCAATATAGGTATGCGGGATATTTCGTTCCAGTAATTTTTGATGAAGCCGCCTGTTAGCATCACAAAAGAAATCGCTGTTTCCGCAATCGAAGAGTAATGTCATATCTTTTCCATTCAGGAGATAAAGTAGATTGATAACTGTATTTTGCTCCCAGTTTCCGGGATTCTCGGCATAAAACCCCAGCCGTTTGGAAATATCCCAGTTATTAGGGAACGGGCGAATATCAACCCCACCTGCCATACTTCCTGCTGCTCCCCATACATCTTGATGCCTGATACCAAGATATAGCGCCCCATGACCTCCCATACTCAAGCCTGCTATTGCTCGCTCATTCCGGTTTGGAATAGTATGGTAATTATCATCTATAAAATTCACGAGTTCACTTGAAATATAGGTTTCATACTTCATTGCCGGATCAACAGGGCTATCGAAGTACCAACTGGTTCTGCCTCCGTCCGGACAAACAATTATAAAATTGTATTTGTCAGCATATTCCCCCAGGTTGGTATGTCTCAACCATTCTGTAAAGTCATTACCGGCACCATGAAGCAAATAAAGAACGGCAAATCTGTCATTCTGCTTTGAATAGTTTTCAGGGGTTATAACCAGGTTTGGAATGAGTTTGTGCATGCATTTACTTTGAACATAAACTGTATCGACTTTAGCTGAGAATACATTAGAAATGAACACAAACTGCAAAATTAGCAGGATCAGTTTTTTCATAAGAATGGGGTTAATAGAGTCTTTTACATGAATAGCTTTTTCTTACAGAATCAATTGTAATTGAATATTTACTGATTATCTGACCATTGATAATATTTCCAACAAGCAATCCCAGACCGAAGGTCACAAAAAAGATAAATCCCTGTGCCTGAGACCTCAGTACAGAAGGGACTTTCTCGTTAATATATATTTGTCCGCCCAGATAAAAATATCCGAATATTAATCCGTGCATTAAGATCCCAATGAAATAGAAATATGACATTTCAGAGTATGATCCGGCATAGAAAGAAACATAACGGATTCCCATCGCTACCAAACCCAGAATCATCATTTTACGCAAACCGACCATTCGGATCATGAAAGGTATTGTCAGTAGAAAAAACATTTCTGCAAATTGTCCGAAGTTCATTGAAACGCTGATATACTTAAAATCTTTATCGAGCAGGAATTCAGAGCAATATGAAAAATACATGGAAAACGGGATCATGGAGATGAATGAGAAAACTATAAACATGAGAAAATTACGTTCCTTCATTAATTTTACAGTTCTGAAGCCAAAAGCATCGATCAGAGATGCTTTCTTTCCTTTTGCAGATGGAGGTGTATTTGGGAGAAGCAGGTTGAATATTACTGCAATACTACTAACTCCGGCAGCAAAATAGAACGGAATACGGGTACCGTCAAAATCAATCTTAAAGAGTTCAACCATGATGATGCTGTATAGACCTGAAACCACCCATCCTACAGAACCAAATACCCTTATGCGGGCGAAGAACTTTAAGTACTTCACCGTATTTGTATTTCTCAAAGTTTGGAAGATTCACAGGAGCGCCAGTCCCTTCAACTAATTTTTCTTCCCCTCCGACATTAATAAAAACACCCCTTTCGTTTTCAAATATGCTAACCGGTCTATTAGTCGAGGTTTCGATATTTACCCTGTAATCATTTGGGATGATGGTTTCGTTTTTAACCGGCCATTCCTTAATTATCCTATTTGTAATGGCATTAATTAGCTTTCCGTTTTTATATAGCAATTTTGTACGGTTGCCCATGCCAAACAGGAAAAATCTCACATTTGGCATATCTACTGCCCTGAACTCTTTTCTCAATTCCTCAAGCTGTTGCCTGTATTTTTGCAATGAAGATGTTACTTTATCATCTATTATTTGGAGGTTATCGATTAATACAGTGTTGTCAGCCATAGACAGAGCAGCCGGAATAAAATTATCTTTAACCATATTTGTTTCAACATTAGCAGGCTGACAAAATAAGGAAGTGGTGATTGATAAAAATCCAAAAAATATAAGAAAATTAATCTTGATCATACTTAAGGGGACTTCTATAATTTAATTCTTTGATATTCAGATATATATTTGTATCTTAGCAAAAGGAAAACAAATAAATATGAAACATTAAAAATACAAAAAATCAGGCAATAGAGGATTCTTTGATGAACAAAAAACATATCAAAAGATGTTAAACATAGGTATTTCTTTAGTAATGGCAAGCAATGTTATTGATTTTGAAATGTTTAGAGAGAAATTAGAATCTAAACTTCTAAATCAAAACAAGAAAAACAATGCAGGAGCTAAGCCTTATGATGTAGTAATGATGTTCAAAATAATCATTTTACAACGCTATTACGGACTTGGCGACATTCAAATTGAGTACCAAATACTTGATAGACTTATATTTATGAATAATTAAGGTTAGAGATGAAAACAAAATTTAAACAAACGTATTTACTACTTTTTCCCCTTGCATTAATTCTATTGGCTTGGTATTATTTAACAGCAATCGACAATGTAAGCGTTATTAACATGCGTGTAGAATATGCTGAGAATCCTCTAGGAATTGATATCACCGCACCGCGTTTAAGCTGGCAAATGAGTGTCGACAGTAGAAATCGGGGCTATTCCCAAGCCGCTTATCAGTTGACGGTTACCAGTTCTGAGGGCAAAGTGGTATGGAACAGTGAAAAGATAGCTGATGATAAATCACTCAATATTCTGTATTTAGGAAGCCCACTTCAGCCAACCACAAGATACATCTGGACAGTTACTGTTTGGGATCAAAACGGAAAAACCTCAAAAGGTTCTTCGTGGTTTGAAACCGGACTGCTAAATCCTGACCCGGGACTTTCGGCATGGGAGGGCGCCAAATGGATTGGCGGTACAGATAATGATATGGTCCTCTATTCACCATATCTATCGGTATTCAAACTCCGATATGTAATAAACCTTGATAAAGCATCTGGTACAACTAAAGCTGGTTTCATATTTGGGGCCAACGACAGCCGTTTAATGGACAAAAACAAAAATATTCTGGGGATTGAAAGCAAGAAAAATGAAAGCTATATCAAATTTGAACTCGATATTTCACAACTTGATGGATCTGAGAATGGACTGGCACAATTCAATATTTACCGTGTAGGTTACCACCCTGAAGACAAATCAAACAAGCCATTCACAAGCTTCAGTATTTCTAAAGCATTGATTAACAACAACAATAAATACGGGCCACAGGAAATTTGTGCCGAGGCTGTTTTTGGATTGTTCAAAATATTTATCAATGGTAAGAATATTGAGCACCAGAATTCAGATAATGAAAATCCAGGCACAACGCCGGTCACCAATCTGGGACTGAATTTAAATCCTGTGGGCGTAGGCCATAACTCTATCAGTTTCCCAATGTTGGCCGAACTCGGATTTTCACTTGAGGCAGGTCAAAAAGCCAGTTTCTCAGGACTTGAAGTCAGGAACTTCCGTAGTCCATCGAACAAACTCTTTTTTGAAGATCTGTCTGATCCGGTAACTTACAACGGTATTTATTCCAAATTTTCAACCTTGGAGAAATCCGGGTTAACAATAATCGGTAATGCTTATTTTATAGCTGGCGGGAATACCGGAGCGACCTTTATCGCCAATCCGAGCAAAAACTCAATGCCGTTGCTCCGCTCTACTTTTAAAACCGATGATAAAAAGATCGCTAATGCGAGGTTATACGTAACAGCCCGCGGTATTTACGAAGTTTACATCAACGATCAGCGAGTTGGGAATGACTATTTCAATCCTGGCCTCACCCAGTATAATAAAACACATATGTATCAGACCTATAATGTTACAGATAAAATTAAAACCGGGGAAAACGCCATCGGGGCAATATTGGGTGAAGGCTGGTGGAGCGGGAATATTACCTATAGCGGGGAAAACTGGAACTTCTTTGGTGACCGTCAGTCTTTACTTGCTAAGTTGGTTATTACCTATGCTGACGGAACAACAAAAACAGTTACAACAAATCCAGAAAACTGGCACTATTACAATGACGGGCCAATTGTTTACAGCAGTTTTTTCCAGGGTGAAGTTTATAATGCTACCAGGGAAAAGGCTGTTGCAGGATGGAGCACGCCAGATTATGATGACAGTAAATGGAAAAATACGGTTGAGGTAAGTCTTGAAGGAACTACCTGTGTTGATGATACTTTTGGGAAGCAGATGGGATTTGCATCTCATTCCAGTTATGACAACATGTTGCTTGTTGGCCAGGTTGGCGAAAATGCCAGCATCATCAAAGAGCTGACTGCAATCGGCGTGGAGGAAGTTCGCCCCGGTGTGTTCGTCTATGATATGGGGCAAAACATGGTTGGGGTTCCGCAAGTGACAGTTTACAGCGACACAGCCGGAAAAATTATTACACTGCGTTATGCAGAAGTGAAATACCCTGACCTCCCCGAATATGGTAATAGCGTTGGGATGATTTTGCTGGAAAACATTCGTGCGGCTCTAGCGCAGGACATCTATATACTCAAGGGCGGCAAAGAAGTGATCCAACCCCGATTTACATTTCACGGATACCGGTTTCTGGAAATTACCGGCATCCATAAAGCATTGCCTTTAGATGCGGTAAAGGGAGAAGTAATCAGCTCTGTAAAAGAGTTGGCTTCCGGTTATGAAACTTCAAACCCAAAAGTCAATAAGCTTTGGGAAAATATTAAATGGTCAACAATGGGTAACTTTTTATCTATTCCGACCGATTGCCCGCAGCGTAACGAAAGGATGGGCTGGAGCGGCGATATTTCAGTTTTCGCAAGAACTTCAACCTATTTAACCGATGGGGCTCAGTTCCTGAGACGCCACTTGCTTGGTATGCGCGACGCACAGCGTGAAGACGGACGTTTTACCGATGTGGCCCCTTTAGGTGGTGGTTTCGGTGGGATCCTGTGGGGAAGTGCAGGCATTGCAGTTGCATGGGAATCCTTCCAGCAATATGGAGATAAAGCAATGATTACAGAACACTACAAGGCAATGAAAAAATATCTTTCATTCCTGGATACCCGAACAGATCCCAGCACCGGAGTTATTAACGAGGGCCCGCTGGGGGATTGGCTAAGCCCTGAAGGAAATAAAAACGATAACACTTTATTATGGGAAGCCTATTATTTATTCGATCTGGAGATAATGGCTAAAATTGCCGGTGTTTTGGACAGACCCGAAGATGCTGCAATGTTTAGAAAAAAATATGATGAACGTAAAGCCTTCTTTAACAAAACATATGTGAATGCAGGGACCCATAAAACAATCAAATCAGGATTTATTGCCGAACGGAGGCCCGCTGCCGGAGAGAATACTACAGAAGATAGTTCTTTGGCTGCCGGACTGGAAATAGATACACAGGTTTCGTATGCTGTTCCACTGGCTTTTGGTCTATTTAGCGCTGAAAACGAACCGTATGCCGCAAAATACTTGGCAGCTTCGGTGGTGCGCAAAAATACAGATAATGATGGTGAAATCCGTCCGGAATACTCATTGATGACGGGTTTCATTGGTACTGCGTGGATCTGTAAAGCGCTTAGCGATCACGGGTACAATGATATCGCCTACCGTTTGCTTCAGCAAACCACATACCCTTCATGGTTATATTCTGTAGATCATGGGGCCACGACAATCTGGGAACGGTTAAACTCCTATACTGTTGAAAAGGGATTTGGCCGAAACAACGCCATGAACTCGTTTAACCATTACTCCTTTGGCGCCGTCGGAGCGTGGATGTATAACTATTCGCTTGGTATTCAGCGCGATGAGAAAGAACCTGGTTTTAAACACTTTATCCTTATGCCTACTCCCGACCCAGATGGCGTGATGACCTTTGCCAAAGGGCACTACGATTCAATGTATGGTAGGATTAAAAGCGAATGGCGTTTGAATAACAATGGAATGATTTACTATGCGACTGTTCCTGCTAATACAACTGCAACACTTTATCTCCCGGCTTTGTCGGAGAAAGAGGTAACCGAAAGCGGCAAGATCGCAGAAAATGTTAAAGGAGTCAATTTCGTAAATTATGAAAATGGTAAAGCAGTTTATGAACTGAAATCCGGAAGTTATAAATTTGTTTCAAAAATAATTAACTCAAGTTTAACACTTAAAAAAGATGTTGAAAAAAGATAGGGATCAAAGATAATAGTCGGAGCGCTGGCTCTAAGGATATCAGCTTAACTTCCATTTAGAAAACCTGCTAAAATAGCTACCAGAAATATCGATAATGTCTTCATCATTCAGTAATTGAGCTATATATTATATTCACCCATCTGTTAGATCCCGGCCATTCCAATAATTGCACATTGGAATAAAAAAGTATAATAAGATCCTCTTTCGGATCAATCATAAACTTGGTAAAATATGCTCCTCCCCACTCAAGTGTCCCTGCCGAACCTTCGCCTCCCCTCAATGTTGTACCTTCTTCTGTATAAATTCTGAATCCCAGACCGAATTTATCACCACTTTCGAAGAGAGAAGAATCGCCAATCTGATTTTGCGACATCAGTTCAATGGTTTTCCGACCCAGAATACGATGGTTGTTGAACTCCCCCCGGTTAATAATCATCTGGCAAAACCTGGCATAGTCTTCAATAGTACCGACCAGTCCGGCTCCACCAGAAAAATATGTTCTTGCTCCTGATATTGGGAATGTTCGGGCCAGATTATCGTCTGATATTTTCAACTTATCTTTATTATTCTTTTTTTGATATAGTTCCAACAAAAGCAAGCACGTTGGGAAGATCTCCATGGCTGATATAAGATTGTAGAAGTGTATCCAGCTGGTGCAGCCGGATGGATGAAAATCCTGTCTCTTCCGGAGTAACTGACTCAAACTTTTGTGGTTTTTGATTTTCTTTTAGCTTAACCGTTTGTGATAACCCCGGCACATGCAATAAGATAAAAATTGCAAAAAAAAGGGTTGTTTTAATATTAGTTAGTTTCATCAGTAAAACGTTTAAAAACCTTTCTGTGAAAAGGGGATTATTGATATGAAAGAATCATTTATACTACAGAATAAAACTATTATCGCCTGGTTTCAATTCGTACCGCCCGCCATTCCAGAGCAAATAACCTTTGGGTAGTCCAATTTCTATTTCCCATTCCCCATTTTCAAGGTGATAGCTTGCGTAAATTTTGCCAGCAGGACGGGGTATTTCGCCTTTAACATCTTTCAAATCACCCTTCATAATTTGAGGCTTTTTGGATTAATTTTAATATTCCCGAATTTTCTTTGTTGTCTCCTCCAATGCTTTAAATGAAACAAAGGCTACATATAAGACACACACCAGCGGTACAACAAATCCAACCAGCAAATTTGTTTTGTCCTGAACAAAACCCATTATAAAGGGGATGATAGCACCGCCAATTATAGCTGTAATCATTAAGCCTGAAAGCTCATTGGTCCGTTCAGGCATAGCATCGATTGCTATTGAAAATATTAAAGGGAAAATATTTGCAAACCCCAGTCCAATCAGGAAAATTCCTGTTAGTCCAATTGCCTTTGATCCTGCGAGAAGCATTATCATACCTGCAAATGACATGGCAACTGAAAAGATCAGCAATTTTTTTGCTTCCACCCATTTTAAAATGATTGAGCCCATAAATCGTCCCAGCATGATGGGGAGAAAAAACAACGACCAGCTAACGAGTAAACCGAAGCTTTGAATATGGTGTGTCTCTTTCAGTAAAATAGGGATTCCCGAGCTCATTGCTATTTCGGCGCCAACGTAAAAAAAGATAGCCATTGTCATCCTGAGTACATACCGGTTTTTTACAACCAACATCAAGCAGGAACGAAGTGTTGTTGAGGCAGTATTCCCCTTTTTTTCATCAATCTTTGTAAAACCAATACCCATTATGGAAATAAATACAAAAAGAGCATAAATTGGGAAAAGTATCGTCCAATCAATCCCGAAATTCATCAATAAAAAAGGAGGAAGCAAAAACCCCATTGATGAGCCAATTGCTTTAACTGTTTGTCCCAGGGTTAAGTTACGGGAATAGCTTCCATCTGTAGAAACGTCTCGCATTATCGGGTTTCCAGCAACCTGGACAAAAGTAGCGCCAGCGCCTAAAAGTATGATAGCAATTAAAACAACTATAAACTGATTATCAGCTATTTCATTTATTCGAAGATTACCGTACATGCCATTTAACATGGGAAATATTAATCCAAGTAATGCAATGGAAAGTCCAACTAAAAGGGTAAGCTTTTTACTTTTTTTAGCTTGAAATATACCCACAGGAATAGACAATAACCCATACATTACAAAACCACCAAATGGCAGTAACTGGGCAACAGCATTGCTGAGACTGAAACTTTGCTTTGCCAAACTTACCATGGGGCCGACAACGTCTCCAAAACCCATGGCTAAAAATGCCAATAAGATAATATTTCCTTTTCTCTTCATTCTTTTTGATATTGATTTTCGGCGATATTCGCCGAAATTATTCTTGCATCGTTAAAAACTTGTAAATGTGATGCTTCGGTAAAGCCACTTACTTTCTTTAAAACTTCCGAAATTCCTGAATTGAAAACTTCTCCGAATTGAATATATTCAGGCAGCATATTACCGTTTTCGTCCTCATTCCCAAAAAACCTGGCACCATTGCGTAGGTTTTCAGTAATAATAATGTCCAATGGGGCGTTTGATTCTGTAACATATCGCCTTTGCTGTCCCATTGCAATCAGCAACATGGCATCGGGCAAGCTTTTTTGACCTATCGAAACGGCCAGTATTCCAGCTGTTGAAATTTCATCAGTTACTTCGTCTGTATCGTTGGCAAGTACTCCACGAACATTTGTAATCAGTAAAGTTTCTTCCTTTTCAGATTTGATAATGACTTTATATTGTTTTTTCAGGTTTAATTCATCAATTACCGGCTTGAAAACATCGATAAAAACCACTTCATAACCACCACGGCTAAAAAGCTGTCCGATAAATGAACGGCTAATCTTGCCGGCTCCAAAAACAACTATTTTATTCCAGTTAATCATTCAAAAGACAAATTATTTATAAATATTAATCAATTGATTGTAAAGCACTTTGTATTTTTCCCATTTTTGTTGATACGTCTGGTGCCTGGCAGATAAAGGCTCAATCCGTTGAATGATTTGAACCCATTTGGCAACCACTTCTTCAAGTTTGATGTTATTTTTCGCGCTGAATCCGAGCATTGCCGCCCCAAGGCATCCGGCTTCATTAACTTTGACACAATTCATCGGGATGCCCAGAATATCGGCTTTCAGCTGAAGCAAATTCCGGTTTTGAGCGCCTCCGCCAATCACATTGAATTGCTCAATTACAATTCCTGATTCTTTTAAAAGCTCAATATTCAGGCGCATTTCCATGCTAACACCTTCTATCAATGCTTTGAGCATATCCTGCTTGCTGCTTCCTAGTCGAAGACCGAGAATCGAGCCCTTCACCTGACTATCGAAATAAGGTGTTCCACTGGGCGTAAAATAGGGCAAAACATCCAAATCGGTCGGGTTTTCAGGCAGTGAATCGAGCATTGCACTAATTTCGAACGAGTTTTGAAAGCCCAAAATATCGTGGCAGAACCAGTCGATGATGTTACCACCGGTTAACGAATAAGCCAAACTCAGATACAAACCGGGCATTGCATGGTGGTAGGTGCAGAAATTGTTTTGCATCAATCCGGAGTTAAATTCCGGAACATCAAAAGCCGGAGCCAGACACTCCACTGAACCTAACGCGTACATAGCCGTGTTGTTGTTCACGATTCCAGAACCTAAAGCACCGCATCCCTGGTCATGTCCGCCAGAAACGACTATTACTCCGTCTGGAAGATTTAACTGATGAGTGACTGTTCTTGGAATGACACCCACAATACTTCCTGAAGGAAGACATGGAGAAAGCAGTTCTTTTTTGATGCCTATTTCAGCTAATATTTCATCACTCCAGGTTTCCTTTCGTACATCAAACATCATTGTACGTCCAGCAAGAGAGAAACTGATTGATGGTTCAATACCAAGCCTGAATTGCAGGTATTCCTCAAAGCAAAGTATTTTCTTGGCTTTCTGAATCACCTCAGGCTGATTATCCTTCAACCAGATAATCTTGAACAGCGAAAAAAGTGGGTGCGCAGTGTGGCCGGTTATATCGTAAAGCCGCTCACGACCAAATGAATCAGGCCATTCCTGCGCAATTTGTTTTGCCCGTGAATCGCTCGAGACCATGGCATAGCAAAGCGGTTTTCCAAGTTCGTCAATGGCGGTAAATGCTTCACCCTGGCAGGATATACAAATGGAAGCAATCGGGTTATTTGCCGTCTTAATCGCAACTTCCCGGATAATTTCCATGCAAAAATAGCCAATCATTTCAGCATCCAGTTCGGCCCAGACAGGGTGTTGCCTGATGAGCGAATAGGTTCGTTTGGCCGAGGCCAGTTCATTTCCATGCTCATCAAAAGCAATGGCTTTTGCTCCCGAAGTTCCTATATCGATTCCCAAATAGCTCATTTGTTCGTTCTATATTGTATACCACATTTTCAAATAGTCGTAGACAATCTTTTTCATTTCATTATAAACCACTTCCTGACGGTAGGCGGTTGTGTAAAACTTAAGATTGAGGTTCTTGTCGTTTCTTGTATTATTGCCAAGAATTCCGGCTCCAATCAGTTTTTCAACAGCTTGTTTCCCGGCAATTTCAGTGGCGTGGTTCACCATGTTTTCGAATAGCACGGCACTGCTGTTTCTCTCCAGAATTGTCCAGATATTGACTTTGGCAATTCCGTCGTTGAAAATATGGGCCAACTGGCCTGACGGAACCGAAGAACAGCCATGCAGCACAATGATTTCACCAACTTTTTCTTTGATTGACCGTGCCAGGTCGTCGCGATATTTTAAAACGGATGCACTGGCACGATGCTCTGTTCCCAGATTGGCAACCATAAAATCAACTCCTGTTCGCTCTAAATAATCTACTGCCTTTTCAGGAGTAGTTAATGAACTGTCGGGGTCGTTTCCATTACCTGCTTCGTTAATTTCGTCACAAGCACCTTCAATGGCAATTTCAGACTGGTGGTCTTTCACAAACTGTGCAGTTAGCAGAATGTTTTCTTTAAAAGTCAATGCAGAGGCATCGAACATGATGGACGAAAACTGCGACATATCCCAACTCAATAGGTCTTTATCCAAATCGGGCTGCACATGGTCCAGATGAATCATGACCCGCAATTTAGAATAGGGCGAACCTTTTTCTGTGAGAATCCTAAGGTCAGACAGGAACAATCTCATGCCAATTTCCCAATTTCTGGTATGTGAGTAGTTTACCGTTTGTGCCCTGTGCGAATAGTTGTTAGTAACTGCAATTGTAATTGGCAGGTTTTCAATACCAAGTTCGCTTCCCAATTGAAGTGTTGCTGCAAGAATACTTTCGGTAGTAGTTGTATTTTCGGTACAAATACTTGGGATAACCCATTTATTTTGAGCCGCTTCGGCATATATTTTTAGAACTTTGGCTCTATTTGTGATTAAAGGCATTTGAATCGATTGTTTATAGATGTACTAATCAATGTTTGACAAGGATTTAAATTTATTTCGGAATGAAAGCATGTTTATAATAGGTTCCGAAGTCATTGTAAAGCAAATAGAGTGGTTTTTCGTCTTCTTCAATATCCGGGAAACGGCCAACTACTTCATAAAAATGATTGTCGATCTGGTCGTCGTTTACCTTGCTAACTTCGCCAACCAAAATTGTTCCGCAACCTTTCTTACCCCAGAATTTATGGTACAGAAATGGTGGTAAACAAACCGATTCACCTGGTTGCAATTCAATTGTTCCAGCGGCTTTCACTTTGGTTCGAACGCTATCAATATAAACCACTACATCGGTATCGGCCAGCTTGTGGTCTTTGTCTGAATTCCAAAGCTGAATGACCAGCACTCCGCCTCCACGGTTGATGATATCTTCCATCTTGTTGTAATGAAAGTGAATCGGTGTGATCTGCTCTTCTTTAACAATCATGATTTTTTCAGCATATACCTTTTCGTTCGGATCTTTGCTGGTTAAAACTCCATTGCGAATAGTAAAAAGAAAAAGACCAACCTTGTCGAAATCACCGCTGCCAAAGTCGGTGATGTCCCAACCTAACTGTTGCTCAACAATACCGGCACATTCAGATCCTTTCTGCATCCAGTCATCCGGCGACCAAAACCCGAACGGTGGCAACTTGAATTTATACTGATCCAAAAAATCAATACACTCACGCATAATGGTGTTTATTTCAGAACGTTTCATAGTGTGTAAATTTTAATTATTAAATTTTTGTCTGTTAGTCTCGCTTCTGTTATTTAACCTGAATTTTAAAACTCCATGCGTAGCCACAAGCCGAAGGCCGTGCCTTTTGAGGCGGATAGAAGATGGTCAGGCCATTGGTTGCATCCCAGGTCCATTTTAAATCTCCCGGAACACCAAGCATGGTAATATTGGAACCTTCAAGTGGTTTTACCGATTTCAGGATGAATTTTTCGTCCTGCCATTTCAGGAATATAGCGTAAACATTCTTTTCCTTCGAGGTAAACCAGGCATCACCTTCCTTTTGTTTATTCCAAATCCGTGTCCCATAAATAGCTTCTCCATTGATATTCAGCCATTCGCCAAGTTTCAGGAGCGGATATTGCTCATATTCTGGAATTATTCCGGCAGCCGTGGGTCCGACATTGATGTCGAAATTCCCGTTTTGCGCAACCCCCATAATTACTTTATCGATGAACTGTTTCGGCGACAGGCAATCTTCAGGGTCAGTATCCTGGTTGTATCCGAAAGTTTTTGCAATACCTTGCCAGTATGACCATTTGTGGTTTAATATGCCTTCGTTCCCCTTTTCAAATTCGTACTCAACATTGTACAAATCGCCGTGTTTACCACGTTCATCTTTCCCAAAACGGTCGTTAACAAACACTTCCTGATTGCGTTTTTGTGCCTCGTTGTAATAGTAAGCCACCACTTCTTTCATTTTCCAGAACGATTCAGGGTGGTCCCACTCACCATCGAAAAAGAAGAAATCGGGATGATACAAATCAATTAATTCCTTGATTTGCAAAACCATATAATCATCGACATAATTGTTTACTTTTTTCAGACCAGCGTAAGGAATATCTTTCCCTGTGTAAAGCGGATTAAACCACTCATACAGTGAATAATACAAACCTACTTTCAGACCTTCTTTTCGGGCAGCAGCAAAATATTGACCCAAAATATCTTTTTTAGGTCCCATTTTCATGGCATTCCGGTCGGTGTATTTGGTTGGCCACAAGCAAAAACCATCGTGGTGTTTAGAAGTAATAAACATGTATTTGGCGCCCATTTTTTTGGCAAATTTTGCCCAAACATCAGGATTGTAGCTTTCAGCTTTCCACTCCGGAATAAAGTCGTCGTATTTTTTGTCGCCGTAATTTTCTTTGTGATAATCAACCGTTGGATTGCCTTTTTCGAGCATCCGGTTGCCATACCATTCGGCATACGAAATTCCTTCAACACGCGGCGCCCAGGCCGGAACCGAATACACGCCCCAGTGCATACTCAGCCCAACTTTGGCATCTTCGTACCAGGCTGGCATTTTATGACTATCAAGCGATTCCCAGGTTGGGTTGTAAGGTGTTTTTACATTGTTTTGGGAATATGCCTGCATCCCAATCACTAGTCCAATCAATAACAGAAATTTAGTTCTCATCCTAGTTTAATTTAATTTGTTTTTGTAATTGATTTCATTTCAATTTATTTTTTTGTTGCCACGAATTCGACAAAATCGATGTTGGCAATTTTATCTTTATTGGAGACGAAGAAAATTGAATGCATCCCTTTCAAATTCGTTACTGAAATTTCCTGTGTTGAAAATTTCAGATCATCTCCGGTTGCTCCGACCGTAATTGTTCCTATCAATTTTCCCGTCTCACTTCCATCCCTGATTTCGATTTCGCCTCCACCGGTAGCTGAAGCATAACCAATCCTAACCGCAGACAACCCTTTGTCAAAATTTAACTGATTAAATTGGAAATAAGAATCCTTTTTAAAATCTGTGATGTAAAACTTTGAATTATAACGTACTTTCCCAAAATCGCAGGCAGTGGCTTCTAATTGCCGGTATGGGTTGATGGGCATAAACTCCGCCGAGAGACCCTCAGCATCGAAAATGCTGGCAACAATTCTTCGTGGGACCTTGTGATTTTCCTCCACCCCGTTGAAAGTGCCAGTGGTATTCACTTTATCGGCAAAATAATACATCAGGAATACCTTGTTGTCTGCCAATGTTGTAGCCCTTTGGTACCCGATGTCCCAGGTTCCGCAGTTGTCGAGGATGGTATAAACCTGACCCCACGTCCGGCCATTGTCGGCACTAACCCTCATTGTATTTTTGATACCTTGGATTCACCACTCTGACTTTGGGCTGAGCAGCGGCGATTGGCCATGATCGAAACGATCTTCCCGCTTTTAAGCTTCACCAAAGTTGAAGAGTTGTCGAGAGTTTGGAACCAACCTGTTGAAGGTGAGTAATTAGCACCAGTTATAAAGGTTGGTTTACCATTGACGGTCAGGTATTTAGTGCCCATTGAGTGGCTTATTTGAGCCAACGCAGTTAATTCTGAACAGCATAATAAAATTAAAAATAGGATTTGCTTCATTTTAAATTATTTGTGGCATATTCTTGATTCAAAAAATTCAAGTCCGATTACATTCGTTTTAAATCAAGTATCAATACCTCTAATGGTTCAACTGATACTGGAATCCTAAAACCTTCGCCTATTTGACGGCCATTAAGTTGATTCAGCAAGGAGATTGCTTTTGTAGAATAAATTTCGGTATCCCTTTTCTTATTCGAGTGGTTTATAAGAACAAGAATCTCAGAATCTCCTTTTTGCTTGTGAAACAGCTCTACAAATTTGGAAGAAACATCAATAGCATCAGTAGGCCGAAATGCCGAATAGATCAAATTGGAGTTGTCGTTATCCCATGGATTATAAATAGCACGAAGTCCCTCCTCCAGATTGCCTGAGAAGAAGAAATAAGTTCCTTTACCTACAGGAGCACGCACAAATATCTTGGGCTCACTGAGAATGATTTGTCCATTTGGAGCATTTGTGATAGGATTGATGTTAAATTTCGCTCCAACCTGAACCTTCCCCTCCAAAGTCATTCCACCTGCCTGTCTCAATACTTCAAACTGAGGATTGGCGACCTCTTGAACAACAGGGTTCGTTTGAATTTGATCCTTTGAGAAGTCCTGCTCTTTCGATTGATAGACAGTTCCACCACTGTTAAGATATTGGCCTACATGTTGTTTGCCTGCAGCAGTTAGTTTGAATCCTGCAATCACGACGGCAGCCGCATCCTTCGGTATTGGAGCATTCTCATAACACATTTTCACATCAAAATGTGCCTGTTTCGCCAGAGTGAACGGTGTGATCAGTTGTAACATTGTTTCCGGGAAATCGTCATGAACTTCTGGTATCACTATGTAACAAACCGGAAGCAAGTCATTCCAGCCTTGTCCAAGTCGTTCCACCTGTTCTGCTGATCGTTTGAACTCAATAGCAGCAGGTTTGGGATTGTTATTTATATCGAACAAACCTAATTTGTATTCAAGATCTGAAAATTTTCCCTCTTTATAGGTATAATGAGAGCGATCGAGCATAAAAATATCACTTGGTATACGGAAAGTCTGATCGATGTCATGAGAACTCCACCAGAGAAATCCAGTGGCACCCTCAGCCCAATTACTAAACATATTTATTCGTAAAAAGCCAGGTATATCCGGACCCGGAAGCCACTCTTCTGAGGCTCCATTCTCCTGTACCATGACCGGTTTCCCCATAATACTGGTCCATTCGATCATATAATTGGAATCGTAAAGCGTTCGCTGACCAATCCATGGATCGAGCCGAAGCGTTCCGTGCCAGTATATATAAGGATGCACAACCATAAAATCAGAGTTCTTAGCCAGCGTCTCATTCGTATAATATTGATCCAATCCTGTTCCCGGGCTCACGGTAAACAAACCTTTGGGGGCACCCCTTTTGAATGCAGAAGATATTCTACCCATCCATTTTGCTACCTCCTCCGGAGTGACTTTAAATTTATTGGCTCCAATCATAACATTGCTCTCATTGCCAAGGTCGAACGCCTGGACATTTGGATTTTCTCCAAAACGCCGGGCCATCTCTTCCATGTAGTATTCTTCGGCTTTTATCATGTCTTCATCTTTGAAGATATTGCCAGTCGCCCATTTTGGAAAATACATTCCTCCAGACATGAAACCTGTC
>JBBSBP010000105.1:0-18270 GCA_038251165.1 Bacteroidales bacterium
AGTGGGCAGTCTTCCAACATTGAAGAAGGTTATTCCATGAATTATATCAGGGGATATAAAGTGGGCGGTATCTTCCAGTCTCAGGCGGAGGTTGATAAATGGATGGCTGACAATGAGGATAACACCGAAAACTATCAGTCGGAAAAAGTGGCTCCGGGGGATTACTATTTTCTTGACCAGAGAAGCGCCCCAACAAAACCTGGTACTTTTTACAAAGACTCCTTAGACCATAAAATTAACTCTTACGATCAGGTATATTTAGGAAAAACAATTCCTGGATTTTATTACGGGTTTAATTTGAACCTGGAATACAAGAATTTGGATTTTAGTTGTCAATTTACGGGTGTTGGTGACGTTCAACGTATCAACAATGTAAAAATGGCCTTGTACAATGTAGGGACAACGGGTGGTAATCAATCCGTGGAAGTCTTGAATTCTTGGACTTCTACGAATCATTCGACCTCTATGCCAAGATCTATCAATGGTGATCCGGCAAAAAACTATCGTTTCTCTGATAGGTTTGTTGAAAGTGGTGCCTATTTAAGATTGTCAAACATTCAGTTGGGCTATAGTCTTCCTCAGCAGGTGTACAATTTCATGCGCAACAGTGTTTCGAATTGCCGTATCTATGTTGGGGCATCCAATCTCTTCACCGTTACGAACTATTCAGGATACGATCCGGAGAACGATAACTATCCTACTCCGAAAACCATTTTTATGGGACTTAGCGTCCGATTCTAATCTGGTAAATAGTCATATTTAATATTAAAAAACTATGAAAAAGATAAAATATATTGTGGCTTGTTCACTAGTGATGATAGGCCTGGTGAGTTTAAACTCCTGTAATAAGAATTTGGATATTGACATCAGCAAGGAGTTGGAGGTGAATTATTTTGGAAGTGAGTACCGTATTACTCAGGGTATTGGTGGTGCCTATGCGGAGATTACCAATATTTACGGCGCTGATCTTAGTAATGGAACCAAACATGGCTTTTGGCTTTTGCCCGGCGACGATATTACATCCGCCGGCTCAGGAAATTCGCTCGAAACATTTGCAGGACTTAGTGGAGGAAATGGTCCAGTGGTAAATATGTGGAGAACCTATTACAAGGTAATTTCGAGATGTAATTTTATGCTTGAAAAAATAGAAGAACCCTCGGTTTCTGAGATCTATAAGACTGCTGGATTAAAGGATGCACACAAGGCTGAAATGTTGTTTATCCGCTCTTGGTGCAATTTCAAGTTGTGGGACAACTGGAGAAAAGCTCCGTTGCAAATCAAACGGATTACCTCTGCTGCAGATGCGATACTGCCTCCTTCCAAGGACTTTGAATTACTCGACAATGCGATTGCCTCTCTTGAGGAAGCAGCTCCATTGGCTTATGAATCGTGGAATAATTTAAATACAGGTCGTATTACCAGGGATGCCTGCTATGGTTTGCTGGTTAAATTATATGTAACACGTGCCTGTTACAATTCAAAAAATGCGGCTGATTATGGGAAAGCCATTACGGCCTATGGTAAAATATCTGCTGACCGTATTGCTGCCTTTTCATCCGTTGTATATGGCGAAAGTTTTGATTATCGGACTGAAAATAATGCGGAATCATTGTTTGAATTTCAGGCTAGTATCCAGCCTGCAGGTCAGGACAATGCTTGGCTTGACAATGATTTTGGAGGTGAGGTAGGTCAGATGGCAGCCTTTTATCATTACAGCGATACGCATTGGGGTAACTACAGTAGTGGGATATTCGGGCCAAGTCAGAAATTAGTTGAAGCATTTGATGATGCGGATCCCCGAAAAGCTGAAACACTCTCAAACAATGCCGATAACGTAGGTTGGTCATCGTGGTGGATCAGCCCTACGTGGGATAGGTTTATGGGCTACCAACTGGTGAAATACAACAAGGGATTAAGAGGAAATGTTGTTGATCCTATGTGGCAAATCGGATCGAACAACAATCCGCGATTACTTCGCATGGCTGATGTAAAGCTTTGTCTATCTGAAGCCTATTTGGCAACTGGTAACGCAGGTGCCGCCCTGGTTCAGGTAAACGATGTTCGCCAACGTGCCCGTTTTTCAACTGCCGATGAAACAGAAGCTTCTGCTCCTGCGGCATTGACTTCTGTAACGATGAGTGACATCATGAACGAACGATTCCTTGAACTTGCTGGTGAAGATGGTCATCGATGGTCTGATCTGAAAAGATGGCATGCGGCTGGTTATATTAATCTTGCAACATGGACTGCAACTGATTTTGGATTTCCTGCTGAGTATGATGCAAAACTCTTCAAATTTGATGTTAACAAAAATCTATTATATCCAATTCCGACTGACGAGCTTGACCGCAATCCGTTGATGGCTGGAAGTGGGCAAAATCCTGGATATTAAACAAACTCGTAAACGATTATTTTTGATCAAACAGGCGGTGGCAGGTCAATTCTGCCACCGCTTTTTTTAAAATTATAAGTTAAACCAAACTAACAACCAAACATGAATAAAAGATATCCTTTTTCATTTTCTCTAATTTTTCTGTTAATAATTCTTTTCAATTGTAAGAAGGGAGGAAGTGAACCTAATTCTGATCCTGTTATTCCCGATCCAGTCCTGGCCAAAGTAAATATTACAATTGATAAATCTATAAAATACCAAACCATTGATGGCTTTGGTTTTTTTGGTGCTGCCGATGTTTGGTGGGCAGGAGCAGGTTCGTTATGGAATGATGCCTGGGGAGAGAAAGTCATCAGCGATTTAGGGATCACCATCTGGAGAAACGAAATGTTTCCTCCAACTATCCCTGGTGCCAATCAGGATGCCGACTGGGGAAAGCAAAAGCAGGTTGTGCAAGGGTTGAAGGCTAAAGCTGATAAGTACAATGTGAACCTGAAATTTATTGCAACAGTTTGGAGTCCTCCCGCCGATATGAAATGGGAATGTAACTTTTCCTGGGCTGGAGATTTGGCTGCAACCCGAAATGCAGGAACCGTTTCAACAAAAAATGGGGGCACACTCAACCCAAATAAATACACCGAATATGCCGACTGGCTGAAATCCAATATTCAGTTATACAAAGAGGCCGGAGTTGATTTGTATGCTTTAAGCCTTCAGAACGAACTGATGTTCAAGCAAAGTTTCAACTCCTGCACTTATACCATTCACTGGTACAATGATTTATTAAACGGTGTAGTACCAAAAATTAAAGCAAATTTCCCAAATATAAAAATTTTTGGTGCCGAAAACATGCTCGATATGGAAGGTAAAGATGAGAACTGGCAATGGTTCTATCATTCAGGAATAAAAGCCAATGCGAATGCGGCCAAAAACATTGATATTCTGGCAGTTCATGGTTATTCTGACGGTGTTGCAGCTTCATCAGGATCGGCACTGGCCAAAATGTGGACCAACCACAAAGAACAATTCACTACGCCTATGAACAAAAAGGCTTGGATGACAGAAACATCCGGCTATTTGGATTCCTGGGAGAAGACGGGAACTAAGCCCGGAGCTCTGAACCTGGCCATGGATATTCATTCCGGATTGTATTATGGTAACATGAGTGGCTGGGTTTGGTGGCAGGGAAGTCAAGGTAAGATGGACGAATTTAGTTTAATGAACGGCACTTCGACGGGTAAAAAATACGCGGTTTCGAAACAATACTACCGCTATGTGCGACCTGGCGCTGTTCGTGTCAAAACAATTACCGATGATGCTGATTTCTTTGTAACTGCTTTCGAGAATATAGCAAAAGGTACCCATACCATCTTGATCATCAATTC
Source organism: Bacteroidales bacterium (assembly GCA_038251165.1). Taxonomy (GTDB): domain Bacteria; phylum Bacteroidota; class Bacteroidia; order Bacteroidales; family Prolixibacteraceae; genus Aquipluma. The sequence continues at coordinate 3,778 of JBBSBP010000105.1, forward strand.
AGGAAATACAGATAAAGCAGTTTCAATTAAAGGAAATGATTTGCCGACGACATTTAAAATGTACAGGACTAATTCAGGAACAGAAAACTGCACTTACATCAAAGATGTAAATTCCGGAGCATCCAACAGTTTTGCAGTTCCTGCAAAAACGATTGTTACACTTCAGGCGGGTGGTGATGCGCTTTAAAATTATTGAAACTTAAATCAGATGAAAATTTCAGCATTTTTCAGCATTTTATTTTCATGTTTTTTAGTTCACGCTCAGTTAACTACCTGGCAAGCGCCTGTCAGTTTTCCTTCCGAAAAATATTATTCAGTAAAAGTGAATGGTGTAAAAGTTCCGGTATTCGATACACCGATTGCTTCTTATGTCATTTTCGACTTTACCGGAATGAAAGAAAATGGTGGAATCTTCACTCACACGCAAAGTTGGGCAGTCATGGCAGAGGCAATTTGTGGAAATGGAAATAGGGCGTATGACTATTTCAGACGTTATATGCCAGCTGCATATAATACCAAAGCCGAAATTCGTCAATTAGAGCCTTATGTATATTACCAGTCAACGCACAGTAAATCGAGTCCGCGTTATGGAAATTCTCACATTCCCTGGTTAAGTGGTTCCGCCACATGGTCATTTGTGGCAGCTACACAATACATGATACCTTTTGAAAGTATGATGGAAACCAATGTAGTTGAAGTGTTGATGGGTTAAAACAATTTTAACCGATACGAAACGAATAGTTTGTTACCTCTACATAGTTTTAATGCTGTAATTAAATGCCTGAAAATTTGACTTATGAAATTGAAACCATTTATTCTTGTTATTCTTTGTTTTGTTTTTAAAGTGGCTGAAGCAAGGCTTACCCCAACTCAATTGACTTGTGAATACCTTAAGGAATCGGCCTTGGTAGATATTCAGCATCCTCGTCTATCCTGGATTAATATTGCTGAAACAGGAGAACGCGGTCAGTTTCAAACTGCCTGGCAAATCAGGGTTTCCACAACAATTAATTCCATGAATACTCCGAATTTATGGGATAGTGGCAAATTAAAATCAAGCCAGACAACCCGGGTAGAGTATTCCGGAAAGACCTTGAAATCGCGTCAAGAATGCTGGTGGCAGGTAAGGGTTTGGGACCGTGTTGGCAAGGTTTCGGAATGGAGTAAACCTGCTAAGTGGAGAATGGGATTACTTAATCCTGAAGATTGGAAAGCAAAGTGGATTGGTGCTCCCTGGCAGGGAGAGGAAGCTTTGCTAAGACTCAATTATCCAGGTGCACCTTTAGAAGTATTGCCGCCACCCGCACCTATGTTCAGGAAAGAATTTAGCATTGAAAAGAAAGTAGCAAAAGCAGTAGCTTTTGTAACCGGCTTGGGTTATTTCGAGTTCTACCTGAATGGAAAAAAAGTGAGTGATGACGTGCTTGTTCCAAATCAGACGAACTATGGTAAAAGGCCCGAGTTGTCCAATGCACTCATTGCGCTGAACGATAACTTCAAGGAATACAAAGTGATGTACCTGGCTTATGATATTACTAATAAATTGCAGGAAGGAAAAAATGTGATTGGCAGCATATTGGGAAATGGATTTTATAATCCTTCCAAGTTCTGGACTGCGGGTTACGGTTCGCCAAGATTTCTTGGACAAGTGTACATTACCTATACTGATGGATCTGAAGATGTGATCGTAAGCGATCAGAGCTGGAAAGCTTCAAAAAGTGCCATCCTGATGGATATGATTTATTACGGGGAACAGTATGATGCCCGTTTGGAACAATCCGGATGGTGTACTGCCGGATTCGATGATTCAACCTGGGAAACAGTCGTTTACAGGAAAGCGCCTGAAGGCAAATTAGTTGCACATACAGCTGAAACCGATAAAGTCACGCTACGGATACCACCCCGTTCGATAGAAAAAACAGGAGAAGGTAAATATAAAGTAGATTTTGGTGTCGAGATTTCAGGCTGGTTACGACTGAATAATATGATCGGTAAAGCAGGACAAAAGGTTGACATCAAATACGTGTGCAATACCTTTTCAGGGGAGAATTCATATATTTTTAAGGGCGGAGCTCCAGAATCGTATGCAGCCCGGTTTAACTGGTTCGTTTTCAGTGCCGTTGAAATCAGCAATTGGGATGGTGAATTAAAAGCAGAAAACGTATCGGCCGAAGCTGTCAATACACATGCAGAGGAATCCGCAACCTTTGAAACATCCAATCAACTGTTCAACGAAATTAACAAGGCATGGAAACGCAGTCAGATGGACAACATGCACGGAGGCATTGCTAGTGACTGTCCGCACAGGGAACGTTCTGGCTACACGGGCGACGGACAGGTTGCCTGTATAACGGTGATGCACAACTTCGATGCAAAATCATTCTATCATAAATGGATACAGGACATTCTTGGTGCACAGGACATTGAAACTGGTTATGTTCCCAATAGTGCACCCTGGCAACCCGGATGTGGTGGTGGAGTAGCCTGGGGGGCTGCCATTGCTATTATGCCTTGGGAATTTTATGTGCATTATGGGGATTTGGATATGTTGCAGGATAATTATGAAGGAATGAAGGATTACATCAGGTATATGCAGACTTGGGTTGATAAGGACGGAATTATGTTTTCAGAAAGAACCGGAAAAGATGGGAAACCCCTCAAATGGTATAATTTGGGGGAATGGTCTGCTCCCGGAGAAACAGTACCTGATAACATGGTTCACACTTTCTATTTCTGGCGTTGCGCCGATATGACTGCAAAGGCAGCCCAAGCGCTGAATAAACCTGATCAGGCCAAACAATATGCTGAGCTTGCTGAAAAAACGAAAATAGCCTTCTCCAAAAAATTCTACGATCAAAAAAATGGAACCTATGGGAATGGTGGCGGTAATATTTTCGCCTTGAAAATGGGTGTTCCAACCGACCAGTACCCGAAAGTAGTAGCTGCACTGAGAGCCGATATTGCAGCAAACAATGGTCATTTGGATACCGGCATTTTTGGAACTCAGTTCTTCTTTGAAGTCCTTTCTGACAATGGAATGCATGATTTAGCCTACCAAGCGATGAACAAACGTACCCAGCCAGGTTTTGGTTACGGAATTGAAAAAGGTGCAACTACCACATGGGAAAACTGGAGTGGAGAAAGTTCACAAAACCACCCCATGTTTGGAGGTGGACTGGTATGGTTTTACCAAAAACTTGCAGGCATGAACACCGACCCTGATCAGCCGGGGTATCGCCATATCATTTTCAAACCACAGCCTGTTTCCGAACTCGATTTTGTATCCTATTCAAACAACACTTCTTTGGGCGAAGCCGCTATTACATGGAAAAATCAGGATAGTAAATTTTTAATGGATATAATTGTGCCAGTGGGCAGTGACGCTACCGTAATTGTGCCATTTGGTGATGCAAGCAGTTTAAAAGAAGGTGGACATAAGATTAGCAAGTCAAAGGGAGTGCGTCTTGTGTCTGTCGGAAAAGATGCAATTACCCTTTCAGTAGAATCAGGAAAATATCAGTTTCAAATCAATAAATAAAAAGTTGCAATCATGAAGAATTTAAAAGCATTCCTTCTAATTTTTATCTGCACGACTTCATTTAGTGTCTATGCACAGTTGCTAAAAGGACCTGTAGTTGACAGTGAAAAACGTGCTGTTTTTGAGATCAGTGCCCCAAATGCCAAAGAGGTTAAATTAATTAATCTTAGTGACAGCATGGCATTAGGTGCCAAAGAATACAATTTTGAAAAGAGCAGCAATGGGAAATGGATTTTGACTACAAAACCATGCAGACCGGGCTTGCATTACTTCGAGATCAGTATCGACGGGGCAAAGGTGACGTATCCCAATAGTCAGAATTATTTCGGATGGGCAAAATGGACCAGCATGATTGAAATACCTGATGATAAAATAGATTTTTACCTTCCGAAAAATGCACCTCATGGTGAAGTCAGGCAGCATTACTATTATTCGAAGACCACTCAAAACACAAGGAAATGTCTTGTTTATACACCTCCCGGATATGATAAGAATTTAAATGAGAAGTATCCGGTGCTGTACCTTCAACATGGTTCGGGTGAAAGTGAGTTTGGCTGGACCATGCAGGGGAAAGCCAACTTTATTCTGGATAATCTGATTGCTGAAGGAAAAGCTAAGCCATTTATCATTGTGATGGATAACGGCTATGCACCTCGACCTGGAGCAGAAAATCAGAATAACCCCAGCGGCAGTGACAACCTTTTTGCCGATTTGGTTACCACTGAGCTAATCCCGATGATTGATGCCAACTACCGTACTCTGAGAGATCAGAAAAACAGAGCCATAGCAGGCCTTTCTATGGGTGGAGGACAAGCGATGAGGATCGGTTTTAGTCATCCCGAATTATTTGGAACAGTTGCAACCTTCAGTGGCGGTGGCAGGGGAAGTTTTGATATTGAAACTGCCAGTAACGGTATATTTAAAGATGCGGTTAAATTTAACAGTACTTACCGTCTCTTTTTTGTCGGATGTGGCACCCTTGAACCCAGTTATCAGGGTATGAAATCAATGTATGATTCTTTAAAGAAACATGGCATAAATACAGCATTTTCAGGACCGGTCGGCTCGCACGAATGGCAGGTTTGGCGGGTGCACTTGTACGATTTTGCCCAGATGGTTTTTAAATGATCTGCTGAATATGAATGGACAGAAGAATGAAAATCTGAAACATATACATAAATTAAAGTTGTAAATTCAGGAGCTGATAACAGTCTGGCGATTCCTGAAAAAAAATGTACAGTTAAAAAATATCTGTAACACACTTATGAGCCTTTAATTTAAAAACCTAAACCCATGAAGCACCTTTTATATTTTCTGATTATTGCATCCATTTTCCAGATAAGCTGTTCGAAAGAACAGCCTGTTAAAACCGAAGTATTAACCAGTGACTGGAAATTCCGGAAAGCAGGCGATTCTGTCTGGTTGCCTGCCACCGTTCCCGGATGTGTGCATACCGATTTGATTGATAATAAATTGATACCCGATCCTTTCTTCAGGAAGAATGAATTGAAAGTGAAATGGGTTGAAAATACCGACTGGGAATATAAAACTTCGTTCAATGTTTCAGCAGAAACGGCTGCTTTCACGAATATCGATCTGGAGTTTGGAGGATTGGATACCTACGCCGATGTTTATCTGAACGATTCGCTGATCCTGAATGCTGATAACATGTTTATCAGCTGGACTATTCCGGTGAAGAAGCTGGTTAAGCAAGGGGAGAATACGTTGCGGGTTTATTTTCATTCTGCGGTAAATGTGGGAATGGAAAAACTAAAAAAAGTGCCTTACGTGATAATGGCTGCCAACGAATTGGCAACTGAAAATGAGCGTTCCAATGTTTTTACCCGGAAAGCACCGTTTCATTATGGATGGGACTGGGGACCACGTCTGGTTACCTGTGGCATTTGGAAACCAATTCAAATCACAGGTTGGAACAAGCAAAAAATGGAAAATTTGTATGTGAAACCCATTCAGATTTCCGAAGATAAAGCATCCTACAAGGCCATAGTTGAATTAGATTCTGAGCTTCAACCTGCAACTAACTTTGAACTTTGGATTGATGGTGTTAAAAGTAATGTTGTTATAGATAAAGCAGTCCTTCAAAACAAAAACCGTGTTGCAATCGATTTTGCTATCGAAAACCCTGAATTTTGGTGGACCAATGGTTTGGGAGGGCAGAAATTATATTCGGTGGAAGTGCGGATGATTGACGGAAATCAAATTACACAAAAATTAAATACACGCATTGGCGTAAGAACACTTGAACTCGTTCGTGAAAAAGATTCCATTGGAAATACCTTTTATTTCAAGTTAAACGGGGTTCCGGTTTTTATGAAAGGCTCCAATTATATTCCTTCCGATATTTTTACAACAAGGAATACACTTTCGAACTACAAACGTGTTGTGAATGATGCCGTTAATGCGAATATGAACATGCTTCGCGTTTGGGGCGGTGCAATTTACGAAAACGATGAATTCTATGATTTGCTCGATGAAAACGGAATTCTCGCATGGAATGATTTTATGTTTTCGTGTAACATGCAACCCAATGATTCAATGCATCTCGAAAACATCCGAAAAGAAGCTGAGTACAACGTAAAACGGCTTCGAAATCATCCGTCAATTGCGTTGTGGTGCGGCAACAATGAAAACCTGCGTGCATGGAACGACTGGGGATGGCCCGAAAAAGTTACAAAAGAACAAGCAGCGGAACTCTGGAGCGTTTATGAAAAAATTTTCTATCGCATTTTGCCAGATGCTGTAGCTGAATATCATCCGGAAATTACCTATTGGCCTTCATCGCCACAGGCCGAAAATAACCGTCCTTCCAATTATAAATCGGGCGATGAACACGACTGGAGAATCTGGTTTGGAGATGTACCGTTTTCAACTTATGCCGAAAAAATCAGCCGGTTTGTAAGCGAATACGGTTTGCAATCCTTTCCTGAAATGAAAACTATCCGGGCTTTTGCCAACGACAGCGATTTACACTACCGTTCATCAGTTATGGAACACCGTCAACGGAGCTTGATGCCTTGGATTAGTGCAGATTTTAACGGCAACGAGATGATAAAAACCTACATTGCCCGCTACTATAAAGTGCCGGACAATTTTGAGGATTTTGTTTATGTAAGTCAGTTAATGCAGGCTGAAGGAGTAAAATTTGCCGTTGAGGCGCACCGGGGAAACATGCCTTACACGATGGGTACTTTGTATTGGCAAATCAACGATTGCTGGCCAACCATGTCGTGGGCAAGTGTCGATTATTTTGGACGGTGGAAAGCTTTGCACTACGTCGTGAAAAAAGCCTATCAGTCGGTTTATCCGATTATTTTCAGGGATAAAAATGAGATTAAAGTTAAGGTTGCCAACGATCGGATAAACTCAGAAAAAGCAATAATTGTGTCTACTTTATACGACTTCTCCGGAAAAGTACTCTGGCAAAAGCAGATTGAAACTACGCTAACCGCCAATTCGAGTTTGGTTTACCTGAGTGTTCCTGAAAAAGAACTTTCAGACAAAGGTGCTGCAACCAAAACCGTTTTCGAGGTAGTGGTAAAATCGGGTGATAAGTTTTTAGGCGAAAACCTATTCTATTTTAAGGATTTCAAAGATCTGAAATTCGATCAGCCTGTTATTAAAAGGACCATTTCAAAGATTTCGGATCAGGAATACGAAATTCAATTGACCGCTGAAAAGCTGGCAAAGAACGTGGCTTTCTTCACCGCCAAATCCGAAGGTTTCTTCTCCGACAATTTCTTCGACATGATTCCGGGGAAGACCTACAAAATCAAATTTACAGGCAAAGTAGTTGATTTGGAAAATGACATTCAGGTAAAGAATTTGAATGAGGTTGTAAATCAGTGAAATATAAAATACTAAAAGATGAAAAAATACTTTCTGTTAACATGTATAATCGTTGTTAGTTTGAATTGCAGTGTATTGGCTAGTGGTGTAAGTACATCTATTCGTCAAAAGACCAAATTCAACACTGACTGGAAGTTTATGTTGGGCGACAATGCAGATTATAAAAATGCCACTTTCGATGATGCTGCCTGGCGCATCTTGAGTTTGCCTCACGATTGGACGATTGAAGGTGAGTTTAAAAATGAAAATCCCAGCGGTGCATCGGGTGCGTTCTTGCCCGGTGGGGTAGGTTGGTATCGGAAAACCTTCACCGTGGCCGATTCGCTAAAATCGAAAAAGATATTCATTCAGTTTGATGGTATTTATATGAATTCAGAAGTATGGGTAAATAATCAGTTTTTGGGTAGATATCCTTACGGTTATTCATTGATTCAATATGACTTGACAGGCATCGTGAAACCCGGCGAAAAAAACACAATAGCTGTCCGGGTGGATAATTCACTGGAGCCATCAACCCGTTATTATGCCGGATCGGGGATTTATCGCAATGTTTGGCTGGTAACTACCAATGCCACCCACCTCGACAATAAAAGCGGTGTGTTTGTTAGCTATAAAAATGTGAGTGAAAAGTCAGCAACCATTGCTTGTCAGTATAAAATTATTTCCAATTCTGCTGAAGGAAGCGAATTTCTGTGGTGGGTACGAAACCCGACAGTGAATAAACGCATCGTCAAACAACTAACTATTCAATCGAAACTATACACTCCAAATGGTAAAGAAATTGCTTCCAAGTCAACAGTCGAATCGGTTAGTGAATTTCATAAATACACTTTCAATCAGGAAATAAGTGTATCAAACCCAAAATTATGGTCAAGTGCTACGCCATTTTTATATTCTTTGGTAACCACTTTGTCCTATGATGGAAAAATAATTGACACACAAACGACCTCCATTGGCATCAGGAGTATTGAATATTCAGTTGACAAAGGCATGTTAGTCAATGGGAAACAAGAAAAACTTAAAGGAGTTTGCCTACATGCTGATGCCGGCTCGTTGGGCAACGCCGTACCTGATGGCGTCTGGATCTACCGATTGACAAAACTCAAAAAAATGGGTGCAAATGCTATTCGTACCAGTCATCATCCTTTTTCCCCCGAATTTTATAATATATGCGACAGCATGGGCTTTTATTTGATGGACGAGGCTTTCGACGAATGGAATGTGGGATATGGTTTTGCCACCGAGAATACTGCCGGAAAAATGCAATACGGTTATCACCTGTATTTTGACCAATGGGCGGAAACCGATTTAAGAGCAATGATTCAACGGGACAGGAATCATCCTTCGGTGGTGATGTACAGTATTGGCAATGAAGTTCCCAATCAGTTCCATGATGGTGGAGCGGAGTTGTTGACGAAACTTAAAAATATTTGTCATAACGAGGATCCCAGCCGACTGGTAACTGCCGGATGCGACTTTGTGGCATATTCCAATCAGAATGGTTTCTTAGACTCATTGGATATAGCGGGTTATAATTATGTGGATCGTTACTACGCCGAGAAAATGTATGCGCCTGAAAAAGAAAAATACCCAACCCGACTTTATCTTGGAACGGAAACTTATTTCGATATTCCTTACTGGTTGGCAGTGAGAGACAATGATTATGTGATGGGCGAATTTGTTTGGGCTGGCATTGATTATTTAGGAGAAGGAATTTCCTGGCCTAAAAGAGGTTGGGATGCATGTTTGATAGATATGGCCGGAGCCGAACGCCCGGAGTATTATTTACGAAAATGCTATTGGAGCGATGAGCCAGTAGTACGCATTGCAGTACAAAATGCCGACAACCCTGAATCTGAGTGGCATCCGCGTCCGGTAGTGTCACATTGGAATTGGAAATACAAAGTCGATTACTTGAATAATGTCTATGTTTATTCCAACTGCGATGAGGTGGAGCTTTTTGTCAATGAACAATCACAAGGGAAAAAGCTTGTCGACAAAAACACCTATTTTGGTTTGTGGAAAATTCCCTATACGCCCGGAACCATTAAAGCCATAGGCTATAAAGCCGGCAAAAAAGCGAGTGAACACATATTGCAAACATCAGAAAATGCTGTGGCCTTAAACTTGGTTTGTGACAAAACGAATTTGAGAGCCAACGGGGAGGATGTGGCAGTGATTGAAATCAATATCGTTGATAAAAATGGAATTCAAATTTTTAATAGCGATACTGAAATAAGCGTAAAAATTGAAGGCAATGCCAAATTAATTGGACTTGACAATGCAGATCAGCGCAACCATGATAAATACAAGACTGCTATCAGAAAGGCATTCAACGGACGACTCTTGGCAACCATACAAGCCACCGATAAACCAGGCAAAATTAAAGTAACAGTATCTGGCCCTGATTTAGAAACAGCGGATCTAATCATAAATACAAAATGAAAACAGTCAAATGACAAACTTGAACATTCATTGGTAGGTAACCTTTCAATCTAAAAAAAATGACAACAAGTAAATCACCTTACATCGTCAGACTGTATGTCTTGTCAATTAGTCTGCTGTTTTTCAACATCAGCGGATTTTCCCAAGCAAGCATTGCAGCATGGGATTTCGCCAACTGGAATCCGACCAAATTAACAACAAAGACAACAGCGCCTGTTACGACCAAAAATGCAAATTTAACAGTCTCTAATCTGACTATGGGGTCAGGAATAGCCCTTGGTGAAACCTATTATACAGCTGATGTGTTTGGTGGAACTGGTACGAGTACATCTGCAACAACATTGGCAGAAGCGATTACTAAAAATGAGTATTTCGAATTTACACTTACGCCCGTTTCTCCAAAGCTGCTTACCGTTAGTTCTATTGCTGCTTGTTTTGCAACGAACGGTATTGTACGCGATTATAGCCTTTTTTCAAGCATTAATGGCTTTACTGCTGCGAAAGAAATATCTAAAATTACCTCAGTGGCTGGAGCAAATGCTAATATCGAACCACAAACTTTTGCCGTTACAGGATATGCAGACTTAAGCTCTGCGGTTACGTTTAGAATTTACACCTATGGTGTAGCTAGTATCAATTGGACTGTGTTGGGGATAGGATTGCGTAAAGCACCTGCCGTTGCCGACATACAAGTCAACGGATCAGTTGCTGAGGCAGATTTACTTCCGCCCACCATGCCGGGCGCACTCAATGCTACTTCTGTTGGAGCAAATAGCTTAAGACTAAACTGGACAATTTCTACAGATGACAATGAAGTAGTGGGTTATGATGTGTACAATGGACTAACTTTTTTGGGTTCAACTACTTCGGCACTTTTTTACAGTGTTTTCGGTCTTACGCCTGAAACCAATTATACTTTTAGAGTAATTGCAAGAGACTTATCTGGAAAAAGCTCAGCGGCTGCTACTGTATCAGTAAAAACTGCCGTAGCCGGAACTGTGGGCGATGTACCCAAACTGCCTATCGGTATGAATATTCCCGGGTTAAGCTATTACACTACTGCTTTGCCATTTACTGATGCCATGACTATGTCGGGCGATTTTATGAGTTTTTACGAAGGAGGAGGATGGTCTTCTACAACCATGTCCGAAATTCCTCGCGATGTAAATGGCTATCCGACACAAATCCCAGTTCTTACATCCGATGGTCAACAAACCAAAGTGAGGACGATGTTAAACTCCTATTATAATGGTAGATATGTTTTGACTTTTGACGGCGTAGGTACAATTGCAATCAATGGAATTAAGAATCAAAAATTGTCATCCAATAAGTATTATATTGATTTTGATGGCTCAGGCAACAATGTCTGGATGGATATTGTATCTAGTACCAACGGAAATCAGTTGAGAAATTTCAAAATACTACCGTTAATCTATGAAAACAGTAGCGCTTATCCTACTTTCAACCCGAAATTTTTAGATGGGTTACGTCCGTTTCATGCGTTGAGGTTTATGGACTGGATCGGCACGAATGGTTCAAAACAAGTATACTGGAGTGACCGAGCAACTAAAACGTATTACTCACAAGCTACATCAAGAGGTGCAAGCTATGAATATGCAATAGAACTTTGCAATGAATTAGATGTGGATGCATGGGTTACAGTACCACATCAAGCCGATGATAATTATATTATTCAAACAGCCCGCTTATGGAGGGATGGTTTGCGTCCAAACAGAAAGGTATATGTTGAGTATTCCAATGAAATATGGAACTGGATGTTTTATCAAGCCGGCTATTGTTTGAATAATGCTCCTGGGCACCCAAATGCGTATGTTACAGCAGGTCTGAATGCTATTTCGGCACCAGGAAATGACCACCCTGAGAAAGATGCCTACATGATGGCTCGAAATTTCAGACTCTGGAAGGCTGAGTTTACTGGGGCTAATGCTGCTCGTATGGTTCGTGTGGCTGCTGTACAACACGGCTGGACCGATAATACACGAAGGGTCTTAAATTACTTATTTGATGTGGATAAAGCCGGATGTGATGTGGTATCGCCGGGTGGTTATTTTAATTATACTGAAGCTGACCATAATGCGTGGCTTGCAAAATGTGTTACCGCTAACCCGATAACTCCGGCTGAGGTTTGCCTGGGAGCATCAACGGCTTACGATACAAATGAAGCTGTTTGGACTGATGAAACTGCAGGCTTTGCAAATGCGCGTGGTATTGGCTATGTGGTATATGAAGGCGGGCAGCACATGCAACCTTGGATGCAGGGAGAATGGTGCTATAATCAAGCAGTTTGGGATGCACAAATTAATCCAAAGATGTACGAACTGTATGTGAAGAATTTCAGAAAAATGGTTGAACCAAATGTGAATTGTTCTTTGTTTATGGCTTTTGCATACATGGGGCAACGTGAATCGAAATATGGCTCATGGGGGCACCTCGAAAACATGGAGCAAATTGGAAGTGTGAGTAATTATATGACCATTGCACCTAAGTATCAGGCACTTTTGGATGCTAATTCAGCTAAAACTTCAGGTTTGCCCACTGAAATTTCTCAAAATAAGTTGAATACTGGTGAAATGATGCTTTATCCAAACCCTGCGTCGGATGTGTTGAACCTTGACTTTGGCCAGAAGATTGAAAATGTAGACATTTCGGTTTACGACATGCAGGGACGCCGTGTTATTACGAAATCGGTTAACAATACCAATGTTGACAATCTAAATATAAGCAAGCTCAACAAGGGCGTTTACATCTTAAGAGTAAACACAGGTACCGAGCCTCAAATATTAAAGTTTGTAAAAAATTAGTTGAAAATAGTAGGTTGCTGGCATGACATGAGGGTTCTGGCAACTGACGGGAACGAAGAAAAATAATTGAAGAACCCTTATGAGAATGATATCAACTGATTATATGAAAAAAATATTTATTGTGTTCGTCTGTCTGGTGGCTCAGATGTTTTCAGCAAATGCCGACTCCCTTGTACTGTATAATGCCCCGAAAGGAATTGCCAATGCCCCCGAATTCGAACTTGAGGTAAATGGGCAGAAAGTTTTTGTTTATAACACCCCTTCGGCAGCTTTTGCCTATTTTTCTTTCGAAGGAAAGGTGGAGGTGAAAGTAACCTTCCAGGCGCCGGTATATAATTATGATATCCGCCCGAAAAGCAGGAAAATTGAAGGCGATCTCTACCGGAATCAAATTCAGTTTTCGTTAGACAAACCTGAGAATTTGAGCATTGAAATCAACAAAAACATCAAACGTCCGCTTTTCATTTTTGCCAACCCGTTGGAAACTGAAATTCCGGATAAAACAGATAAAAATGTGATATTATTCGAGGGCGGAAAAATACACACTCCGGGCGAAGTTCTGGTAAAAAGCAATCAAACCGTTTACATTGAAGGCGGTGCAGTTGTTCGTGGCCATTTTATGACCGACAAGGGAAAAGACATTAAAATAATGGGGCGCGGAATAATCGACAACAGCCAATATTTGAAAGGGCAGCACCGCCCAATCGAAATAAATGAATGTGAAAATGTGTTGATTGACGGCATTATTTTGTCGGAAGGTAAACATTGGAGTTGCGCGTCTTTCGCCTCTAAAAATGTAACCTACAACAACCTGAAAATCGTGTCGGACAACGATTGGGACGACGGGATTGATATTGTGGGTTCACAAAATGTATTGGTTAATAACTGTTTTATCCGCACAAAAGATGATTGCATTGCAGTGAAAGCTGGCGTAAATTATTTTACCAGATTCAATAGCAGTTTTAATGTCGATAATGTGACGGTTCAAAACTCGGTGCTGTGGAATGGCATCTGGGGAAATGCCCTCGAAATTGGGTTTGAAACCCGCACCGACACCATAAAAAACGTAACCTTCAAAAACTGCGACCTCATTCATGTGGAAGGGCCGGAGGGCACTTTTACCATTCATAACGGCGACCGTGCCGTGGTGTCAAATGTCTTGTATGAAGATATACGTGTGGAGGATTCGAGAGGCTGGCTGATTGATTTCAAGATACTCAATTCACAATATTCAAAAGACACACGAAGAGGAAAAATTGAAAACATCCATTTCCGAAATATTCAGGTTGAAGGCGACCAGCTTCCGTATTCGCAGTTGCAGGGATTTGACGATACCTTTAACATCAAAAATGTCCTTCTCGAAAACTTTTTTCTGCATGGGGTGAAGGTTAATTCAACCTACAACGGGATGATATCAGTAATTCATACCGAAAAACTGGAATTCAAATAACCAGAAAAAAGCTTCGATTCATACAGCCATAACAACATCCAAAATTCATTGAAATGAAAAAAACAGGTCTCATATTGCTCGGTTTCTTCTTATTGATTCAAATTGGTTTTTCTCAAAACCCAACCCAAAGCGAATTAAATGCCACCTATTTTCAAAATCCGCCACAATCTTCAAAAGTGCATACTTGGTGGCATTGGGTGCAAGGCTCCATATCGAAAGATGGCATCACTAAAGATATTGAAAGCATGAAAGCCCAGGGAATTGCAGAAGCAACTATTTTGAATGTGGGTTTAATTGACAACAAAAAATATTTGGTTCCACAAGTGAAGTTTGGCACCGAAGCATGGTATGACATGTTCAAGTGGGCGCTA
>JBBSBP010000106.1:0-18211 GCA_038251165.1 Bacteroidales bacterium
AACCAGAAAAACTTTTATCAATTTTTTAAATGAGGTTCGTGTTGGCTATTCCTGCAAACTTTTGAGCGCTGAACAATACAACATTTCGGAAATTTGTTATATGAGTGGGTTTCATAATTTGTCAAATTTTAACCGGCAGTTCATTCGGATTGTGAACAAAACCCCACAACAATACAAAAAAGATATTTTGCGAACAGCAGGAAAAAGTTGAGCGTTTAGCCTTAAAATCTATCAGAGATTAAGGCACATTTCAACTGAGCCATCAAACCCATCTAAAACTGCGAAATAACCCTGTATGAAAAGGCGCAGGTTCGTTGCCCAAACCCAAAACAAAGACTGTTCCTCCGCCACAAACACGATGCTCATAACTAAGAATCGAAATTACCAAAATTTGTTATGAGTTGATTAAAAAAACAGATTTTTAAAATTGAAAAGCATTGCTTATGCTTTTCATCTCCTTTTTAAACATAAAACCCTCCAAAAAATATATTTTTGGAGGGTTTTACAAATGCTATTATTGTTGAGATTTCCTTATTTCATTATCAATGACCAATCCGCAATCAGCACCGGGCTGTCTTTCACCGGAACAGTAAATTTATAAGAAGTGCCGCTTTTGCTCCAGTTCGATTTAGGTATTTCGTAAATTCTTCCTGAATAAAGGTCAATCCAGACCGGTTTTTTGAAGTTGCCGTTTTCGATGGTGATTTCGATGGTTTTGGTATCGAAATGATTGTTGGAAGTTCCGCCACTTAGCCAGAAATTAACCATCTGCAATCCATTGGTTTTATTACGATAGCCAAAAACCGATATCGGTTCGGTGGAATTGGTTGAATATGTGAAATCTTTGATCCGCTCCAGTTTGTTATCGAAAACAGAAGCCACATTCTGCACGAAGTAAATAACCACCTGCAGAGAAGGTGGTTATTTACTTCATTTTTGTTATTCCAGACTTATTCCATTTGCTTCGCAAATTCCTTTGATGTAACCAACGGCAAAAATATGACCCTGCATGTCGTACCCGGCTGATATTCCACCCGAAAAAGTTTGGTGTGCTTCGCCATACATCGCCGGGGCATGATCCGACCGGATAATTCCATCGAAACCACAATCGTGGTAATGCTTGATCATTTCGGCCATCGGCGTTGGACCATTGTCGATAAACGTTTCGTGAAAACAATTGACATCACCGGCAATATCGCGTAAATGAATGAAAAGTATCTTTCCTTCCCTGATCCATTTTTCTGAAACAGCCTTCAAGTCTTCATTCATGGTTTTGAATGTGGCCTGGCAAAAGGCGATACCATTGCTTGGACTGGGATAGTATTTAAGTACTTTTTCATAAGCAGCTGCTGATGTCAGTATCCGACCCACACCGCGAAACGGACTTACAGGAGGATCATCGGGATGCAATGCCATTTTAACAACGCATTCTTCAGCAACAGGCATCACTGCATCGAGGAAGTAAAATAGGTTTTCCCACAGTTTTTCTTCTGAAATACGGAATTCTTCGGGTACCAGGTCATTCTCCATCGACTTTAGATTGAATTCGCTGGTAAGCGCTCCTCCGCGCTCCAAAAAATCTGTTTTTGAACGGTACCATCCAGTTACAGCCATAAAGTTGTAGCACAATAAATTGATCCCGAGCTGTCCCATATTCCGGATCATTTGTTTGTATTTCTCAATCACTTCGTCACGACCGGGCAAACCCAGTTTGATGAGTGACATGTCGAACTGGTCTCCTTCCAATCCATACAATTCAAAACCGGCTTTCTTGAATTCGGTCTGAATGGCTTTCAGGGATTCCAAATCGTATGGGGCCTCCCTGCCCGATAATTCGGGCATAGCTTTCGTAATGACGTAATTTACACCAATCTGACGGGCCAACGTCCATTTCCGCTCATCGTATTTTGGAGGAAGTAACAGGGATAGTTTCATATTTTTCAATTTGTCCGTCACATAAATGTGACGGCAAAGGATAGTAGCCACAATGATGATCAGTATGCGATATCCTTTGCCGTTCCGCTTTAGCGAACGGGAATAAAATCATTAAAAATAACCGCCTTTTTCGGTAATGTCTTTTGCTGATTGTCCTTCTTTTACCCAGCCAAAAATCTTCTTTTCGTTTTCCTTGATTTCCTCGGCACGAACCAAAACTTCGTAGGCAATATCGCGTGGCACGGCCAAAACACCATCCACATCACCCATAATCACGTCTCCTGGTTTAACGATTACATGGCCAATTTCCAGTGGAATCTGGTAATGGGTAATCAGGCAGCGACCTAAACTTCCGTTAGAAGACCGGTATTTATAAAAAACCGGAAAATCGGCTTCCAAAATCTGGTGAGTGTCGCGAATTCCACCATCGAGACAAGCGGCTTTTATTTTTTTCTTCTTTGCAGTTGCTGTCATTACGCCACCCCAGGAGGTCGATTGCTCATCGCCACTGCTATCCCAAAGTACAAAGGCATCTTCATGCATTTCGTCCAGCATTTGGGTACGGAATTCCATTTCTCCTTTCACCAGTGTGTTGGGCGAACTCTTTACAGTAAAGGCAATTCCGGCTACCGTGCGATATTCCCGAAGCGGTTTTATATGGTTGGGCAGGGCCTGGTTCATCAGGCAAAATTCGCGCAGCACATCGTTGATTGCTCCGGTGTATAGTTCTTCAAATCGGGACAGTAGTTCTTTTTCAGGAATTGGAAACTCCTTTTTCGAAATTCCTTCGCGCATTTCGATGAGCTTTTCCAGCTTCATCATGCCCACTTCTTTTTTGTATTGTTCTACACTCATGGTTTAATTATTTACGATTTTGATATTTACGATTGACAATTTGCTAATGGTCACCGCCATTCCGTCCGATAAAAGATAATTTCTTTGTTCAACGTTGTCTCGCGGACGGGTTGATTGTTGTATTGTTTTACCCCGGGTGCCGCTTCGCTTTACCCGGGGCTATTGATATTTAACCCTTTCAGGGTAAAAAAAACAGTTTTTTAAGTAATCCTTATTACCTTATTGAGTTGCAATTTTTAACAATTTTTTATCCGCAATCAGGATTGGGCCATCGTAAATTGGTATATTCCTAAAGGTATATTTAGTACCCTTTTTATTCCATTGACCGGCGGGAATATCATAAACTTCACCTGTAATGACATCGACATAGACCGGATGCTCGAAATTCGCATTGGTAAATGTAAAATTCAGAATTTTCTTTTCCTCGCTATTGGTTGGTATTGCTTCGTCCTGCCATATTGTGAAGATGTCCAATTTACTGGTTTTGTGCCGGTAGCCATAAACTGCCAGACTGCGGTCGGTATTTTTTGTCATGGCCACATCCTCAGGATTTTCAGGCACATAATCGCCGTTATAAGTATCACGAATGTTTCGGATACGTTCCAATGAGTTGTCGAATACAGATGTCACATTTTGTACTGCATAATAGGACAGCTTGGGGCGGATCGCTTTCTTGCTCATATCCGACATGATCAGTCCTTTCACATTCAATCTTTGTATCGGTCCCGCGGTATAGGCAATATCAATAATGGTAAACACCGATGTTTCGATATCGTGGCCTAAATCGCCCAGCATCCGTCTTGTATCCCACTTGGCCTGCGAAAGCTCCGACCAGTCGTAATCGCCCAGCGCACCTCCCATCCTGGCTCCCGATGGCGCGCCGTTTTCACCCTGCCGCAAAGGCATTTCCGGAGCATATTTTTCCAGAATGGCTTTCAATTGCATCACCTTCGGATAATGTGAATCTGGATTATACACGTAATCGTGGTAAGTCATGTTACTGAAAAGGTGCATCTTTCCGGCCTGATGGATCGCCTTGAAAAAAGCATCGGCATATTCCAGATCGATGTGCCCGAAAGCCAAGCCTGAAATAATGGCATTGGGCTGAATTTTCCTGACGATTTCAGCCGTCCGGATATTTAAGGCTGCCGCTTTTTCAGGAGTATTGTATAGATTATCTGAAAAGTTAGGTTCGTTCCATATTTCCCAATCCTGCACTTTGTTCTTGTAACGGGTTACCATTGCAGCCACCCATTTGTCCCATGCCTCCAACGCTTCTTCGGAAAGGGGCACACCCGCTGCCAGATTAATTCCACCACCGCCTTCATAAATTGAATTTCCATACGAAAACTGAAGCCAGGGTTGGAGCCCACATTGAACGGCATCTTCAACAATGTGGTCGAGCCAGGCCCAATCATAACGCCCTTTTACTTTTTCGGTTTTGGCCCAACCAGCCTGCAATCGCAAACGTTTAATTCCAAGCGGATTAAGGTATTCCTTATATTGGTCATAATCGGCATAATCACGATCAAGTGTTTCGCAACCAATGATCCAGTTTGACGAGGAAATTTCGTTGGCGTTTCGGGGCTGCACCTTGCCGATCAATGGAAAAGAGTCCTTATTTGCGGATTGGGAATATGCGCCAGTACCCATGAAAATCAAAATAAACAGGCTGATGATTTGTTTCATAAGCAATACAAGTTAAATAATTGATTTGTTTCAGATATTGTTCTCTTTATTACTTTATCGAAATCCATAATAATAATACCGCAATTCCGTCCGAAAAATGATAATTCCTTTGTTCAACGTTATCACGCGGACGGGTTTGTTGTTGTATTATTTTACCCCGGGTGCCGCTTCGCTTTACCCGGGGCTATTGATATTTAACCCTTTCAGGGTAAAAACCCCAATTAAAATTTCGATAGAATTGCATCATTAAACTCCGGGACTTGAAAGAAAACCGCCGTCAACAGGAACGGTAATGCCAGTTACAAATCCAGCGTTGCGGTCGTCAATTAGCCAGTTCATGCAGCCAATCAATTCAGGGGCTTCACCAAAACGTTTCAATGGAGTTTGCCGAAGTACATTTTGTGCCCTTTCGGTTTGCGAACCATCTTCGTTGAACATGATTTTGCGGCTTCTGTCATTCAGGAAAAAACCCGGGGCGATACCGTTTACCCGAATATTTGCCGGTGCCAGATAGGCTGCCAGCCATTGGGTGAAGTTTACAATTCCACCCTTTGCAATGGAATAAGCAGCAACCCTTGTGATTGGCCGATAACTTGTCATAGATGCAAAATTGATGATGGAGCCTCTTTTTGCTTTTGCCATGCTTCGTCCGAAAACAAAACAAGGAATAACTGTTCCCATTGTATTGATGTCGATCACATTCTGGAAAACGCTCATGCTCAGATTAAAAAAACCTTTCACTGAGCCATCATCCAGTAATTCTTTTTCATCGAATTCAACCAGGGTTGGAATGGCTTCGTTTTGATTTCCGCCCGCCCCATTAATTAAAACGGTGCAAATACCCAACTCTTTTTCTATAATTTCTTTTGCGGCTTTAACCGATTCTTCGTTGGATACGTCGGCTTTAACTGAAATGGCAATTCCTCCGGAGGCTTTAATTTGATCTTCCACAATTTTTAATTTGTCGAGGGTACGGCCAACCAAGGCAACTTTGTACCCCTGACCTGCCAGGTTCCTTGCCATTTCGGAACAGAGCGTTCCGCCCGCGCCGGTAATAACGGCTATTTTTTCAGATGTTTGTGATGTCATGGTTTTATTTATAATACTTTTTGGATGTGTAACTTTTCTATTAGCGTTTCAATTTGCGGCGCATACAGCCCCATTGTTTCAATTAACCTTTGCAGATGCGCCTTATTTCTATTTTGCATTTTCACCCCCGGGTTGTGTCGTTCCTCCTTACCCGGGGTTATTCAGATTAAATCCCTTCAGGATTTCAAAAACCAATCATACGACTACTGTTGTTATACGAAATATCAGACACCAATTGGTTGAGCAGAGATGGATCGTTGGGTAAATGGCCAGTTTCGACCCACTCGCCAATAAGGTTGCATAGCAATCGTCGGAAATATTCGTGGCGCGAAAATGACAGAATACTGCGCGAATCGGTGGTCATGCCGATAAAATGACTCAGTAATCCATGATTTGCCAGTGTTGTTAATTGTTGTTTCATGCCGTCGTAATGGTCGTTATACCACCAAGCCGGGCCAAACTGAATTTTTCCGGCAATTCCATCCTGACTATACGAACCTGTTAATGTCGCGAAAGGAGCATTGTCCATCGGATTCAACGTATATAGAATGGTTCTGGGCAACTTTTCATTCAAATCTAAAGCATCTAGAAAAGTACTTAGCCCGGTAATGTCGCAACTTTGGCCAATGGTTGCAAACCCACCTGAAGGTCCTGCTGTTTTCCGTAAACGAGAGCTGGTGTAGCGTTGTGCTCCAATGTGCAGCTGCATCACCCAGTTTCTTTTACAATATTCCTGACCTAAAAAAACCATGATATGGGTTTTCAGGATAGCCATTTCGTTTGCCGTCAATTTTGTGCCGGAAATAAGTCTGGCAAACAATTGATCAGGATTGGTATTTTTTGAAAAGTCAAATGCAAAACCACCATCGAGTGAATGGTCAGCCAACCGGCATCCGGCTAAATCAAATTTGTCCAATTTCGTCTGCAAAGCTTCTTTATACTGATCGAGCGAATTAATTTCTGCACCGGTTACTTCTGAGAGTTTTGACAGCCAGGTTGCAAAACCAGGCGTTTCGAATGCAATCATCGAATCGCTTCTCAGCGAAGGCAAAACAGTCAACCCGAGTTTCAGATTGGTGGCTGCCTGATGGGGATTTAAATCATCAAGTAAATCATCAGAAGTGCAAACCATTTCGGCATTCCATTTCCGGAGCAAATCAATAGCTCTAAACCCATTTTCCTGAAGTTTGACATTGCAATGAGTCCAGATAGCCTCGGCATTTTTTTCAGAGAGTAACTCATCTACACCAAAGATTTCTTTCAATTCCAGACATGTCCAGTGAAACAAAGGATTGCCCATTGTTTTGGGAAATGTTTTTACCCAATTTAAAAATTTCTCCTTGTCAGAGGCATTTCCTGTAATACCATTTTCAGGAATACCGTTGATACGCATGGCCCGGTGTTTATAGGGATCACCTGTCACCCAAAGTTCCGCAATAGTTTCGAACTGCTTGTTTTCAGCAAGGTGTTGCGGATTCAGATGATTGTGATAATCAACCAGGGGCAAGGGACTGGCAACCGTATGAAAAAGTGTTTCGGCTATTTGGTTGCTGAGTAGAAAGTTCTTGTTCAGAAAATATTTCATCGTTCGTTATATTTTGTTTTTTCGATTACCTTTTTAAAATACACCCACAAAGCCAAAGCACCCATCATACAAAGCAATCCGGCGCCCATGCTTAACTGTCCGCTGTATAAATGTATTGATGGCAAACTCATTCCGGAGAAAAGTCCACCAGCAACCAGCAGTGAAAAAACAAACAGGTAAGTCAACATTCGTTTGTACTCAAATGAAATGACTGGTTTATCTTCTTCACGAATTGGGGTTGACATCTGAACAAAAAATTGATCCACCTGTCGGATATGACTTTCGTTTTCTTTGATCAGATATCCGGGGATAAAATAGGTCATTGCACAAATGATTGTTTCAATTAAAGTGGCCCATTCCCAGCTTACCGATGGCATCGCGTTCAGGATAATACCTGATAAAGCGCCTACCAAAATGGTGATAATGGCTGCGGCCGAATTTGGCTTTTTAAACAGAATTCCAAGTATAAGCGGGAAGCCCAATGGAATAGCCAAAATGCCTGTAAACAGTTTATTTGCTTCGAATGCCCCACCAAAAACATTGACATATATTGCTCCAAGAATCACAAGTGCACCAACCAATCCGGTAGCCAGGCGGGCCACAATCATCAGTTGTTTTTCATTGGCTTCAGGTTTAAAAAGTCTTTTGTAAACATCGTTTGTCAGTACTCCCGACATAATGTTATATTCGGCATTTAGCGACGACATGGTAGCCGCAAACATGGAAGAAAACAAGATACCCATTATACCGGCTGGCAATAGCATTTTCGACATCACCACATACGACATTTCAGGATCTGAAAGATTTGGAACTATAAGGGGCGATGTGACTGCCGGAAGAAGAAACAAGGGCGTAAATACCAGAAACATAATTCCGGTTGCTACACCAACTTTCATGGCGGCCTTTTCATCTTTTACGCAGTAAAACTTTTGGATAAAAGTCCAGTTTTCATTGTACTTGATAATGATCATCAGGTAAAACACGACCAGCCAAAACATATTCCCTTTAGGTCCATTAAACCAGGTCATGTGTTCCGGAAGCTTTTGATAGAGCGCTTCAAAACCACCAATATGATCAAGTGAAAGCGGAAATAGTATTAATACGGCCAAAATCAGTATAAAAAATTGAACAGTGCCCATTACCACTACCGACCAAACGCCACCAATGATATTAAAAATCGTAACAATGATTCCTGATATGATGATTGACCAAACCAATGATAGCGGCGTAACTACAGTGATGAAAACACCTATTGCATATAAACGAACCATGTTATCAAGAAAACGCATTATCAATCCAAACCACGTAATTGTTTGCCTGACGGAAAGGTTGTATCGTTGCTCCAGATATTCCATAGGTGTGGTGTGACCTGTCCGGCGCCAGCGCCGACCCAGAAAAACTCCACCAATAATACAAGCCGGAACAGTTGACCAGAATACGGTAATGGAAACCAACCCATGCTCGTAGGCGATGCCAGCATAAGCAACAAACACAAAAGTGCTGAATAGAGCCATAAAATTACTGATGGCCGACATCATCCAGGGAATTGCACTTCCTCCTTTAAAATAGGAACCTATGTCTTTAATAAACCATCCAAAAGAAAGACCGATGGCAGCCATGAGCAATACATAAATTCCAATAGCGACGTAGTCAAGATTTAATAAATGAGTTTCCATTATTTAGGTTAAGGTTCAGCTAAAATTATTTACATTTCAAATCTATTATAAAAAAATGGTAGAAAATAGCAGCCATTTTGCCAGCTATTGCACTATATTTGCACATAACCAGTTGTTTTTATTGATATAAAACATATACGTGCAATGAAACCAATTTTTCTTGAAAAAGATACCCAAGCTGGCGAAAATTCTTTTTTTTCCCGCTATGCCGTGGTGCCACATACTTACGATCAGTTTCATTATCACAAGGAATATGAGTTGTTGTATAATATTGAAAACAGTGGAACCCGATTTATTGGCGACAGTATCCGAAGGTTTGGTAACCACGATCTGGTATTGGTAGGGCCAAACATACCGCACTTTTGGCGCAGCGATGATCAATATTTTGAGGGCAATCCTAACATCACAGCAAAAGTTGCCCTCGTGCAATTCGTTGATGATTTTATCGGTAAAAAATTTTTGGAAATACCTGAAACCGTCCGTATACGTGATCTATTGATTCGCGCCTCACAAGGAATCCAGATCCGAGGTGAAGAAGCCCGGCTTATAGGTGATAAAATAATTGAAGTAACACAGCAATCGGGCTGGAAACGCTTAATAAAACTGATTGAAGTACTTTGCATGATGAGTGAGGCTAAAGATTATGTTTTACTTGCCAGTCGCGGTTTTTGCGAATCGCATAAGGTTGGAAATGAAGAACGGATCAGTTCGATATTCAACCAAATTATCAAAAATCACCACCGGGATTTTAAGCTTGATGAAGCAGCAGAACTGACAAATATGAATACTACTGCTTTTTGTCGATACATCAAAAAAACAACTTCTAAAACCTTTTCACAGATTTTAAACGAAGTCCGAATTGGATTTGCCTGTAAAGGACTTATAAATACGAACGATTCGATTTCGCAAATTGCATATGACTGCGGATACCAGAATGTGCCTTATTTCAATCGCCAGTTTCGCATGATTAAAGACCGCAGCCCCCAGGAATACCGCATGAAGTATAAAGTGGGAACGTAACATTGAACCTGACTATTTCTTAAACGAATAAAGTTTTTTCGGGTTGCTGACAAATAGCGAATCCCATTATCATCAGGAATATACTTTTGTCCTAGAGAATTCGTTTTTTTGCCACACGACATGATTTTCAATTCTATTAGAAATTACGTTTTTCGAGAAATCTGTCTAAATCGGCTCTTGTCATGGGCAATTTTCCCTTGTAGGTATCTAGCCAGCTTCTGAAATCTTTTTTAATATCATCCGACCATTTACTATCAATAGCTCCGGCAGTATATTTTCCTTCTTTGATGCGTTGTTGTCCGAAAATATCAAATAGTTCCGTAACCTCGCCAGTCAAAACAATATGTTCCACCAAATGTGCTGGAATAAAAACAACTCCATCTTTCTTTGCCAATACAGCATCGCCCGGTAATACAGTTACTTCACCAATGCGAACAGGTGCATTGATGGAAGTAAGCAGCGTTTTACGCATATACGAAGGGTCGGTGCCCTTTACCCACGCATTAAACCCGTTTATTTTGCGTAAATCTTCGGTATCGCGTATATGTCCGTAAACAATGGCACCACGATGAGAACGTGCCCAAACGCCATTACCCAGATTTGAACCAACTACCGTTCCATACGATTGCTTATCGTAACCATCGGCCACATAAAAATCACCTTCCACCAGTGTTGTCATAGCCCATGCGACGGTTCGGCGTTGTTCCCACATTCGGCCTTCTGACTTTCCCTGTTCGATCACCTGATTTTCCAAATCCGGACGAGCCGGCATAAACTGAGCTGTAACTGCCCGGCCTGTCATTACATAATGGTCATTTTCATTAAGCAACTTCCAGTTACCTTCAAACTGATTGAAATATTCCAGATTAACTAATTCGGCCCATGCCTCTTCCAGCGTAATTTTTTTCAGTCTTTCAAGCAGGTCATCCGAAACCTTCGGGCGGCCATCCGCAAAACGTTCGCCTTTCCATTCGGCTGTTAAAGCCTTAATATATTCAGGAGATGATCCGATATTTTGTGATTTGGCAAAAAAGCAGGTGAATAGTGCCATTGCCAGAATGATAATTTTCCAATTCATAATCTTGATTTTTAGTAGTTTCTAATTAATTCTTTTGACTCAGTTATGATGTAACTTTCCCAATCTTTTTTGTTACTGAAATATTTACTTTTATTCCAGCCTGCACCAGCATAATAGCTAAAGGGAACATTTGTCTTTACTTTTATCAGAATAAATTCGTCGGTTCCAATCCGGGCAAAACCGGCGAAATTTTCAGGATTTATCAGGACGGCTGTACCCAAACTTCCGTGAATAGAATCCATTTGTTCCCAGACCGATAATACACCAAGTTTTTTATCCTGAAAGACTTCAATTTTCAGACCCGGAACATTCCATGTTTGGTACAAAACTTCAAAAGCAATTTTGTCTTTTTGGTTCTGAAGGATTTTAAAAGAATCGAAAGTTTCAGATGAATATGGTTTCCCATCGATCAAGATGGCCAGACCTCCGCATCCCAGATTTTTTGCCATGTGGTAAAAATCGCAACCTTCACCACGGTCGGTATGGTAATCTTTTCCTTCTGCATTCAGTTTGTACCATTTATCAAGAATAGGGTAATCAACCGATTTTGCCCAGATATCGACACCGTTGCGCACTTTTTCGCGAACAGTTGGTCCACCGTAAACACGAAATCCAATCCGGTCGTTTTCCCACGAAAGATCAACTCCACGGGCTGGAGTAACATAGGTTTTTGGTATTTTGGTCGAATCGACCGGAACATAAAAACCCAACCTATTTAAGGGTATTATCTCTTCAATTCCAATTTTGACAGCCTGAGTAAAAGCCAACACCACTGGGCCAAAAGCATGGTAATCATTCAATTCCCATTTACGGTTTTTATAATCTTCTTTTGTTCCATTTCCCGGACACAAACAACCGATACAGGTATTGCTTACAGAGCCGTCATCGCCAATGTAATCGAGATAACTCCTTAATCCCAGGTTCAGGTTTTTCATGTATTTTTTATCCATCAATCCCTTTTCAAGCATGATACCCAGACCATAAAGGAAAATTCCACTTCCGGAAGTTTCAATGTAAGAAGTTGGGTCACTCATTTCCTGATGCCACAGACCTTGCTTATCCTGATATTTAAGTACAGCAGCAAAGAATTTTTTGGCTAATTCAACAACTTCTTGCCGTTTGGGATGCGATTCGGGCAAGTCCCTGACAAGGATAGCAATGGCGAACGCGCCCCAACCATTTCCGCGGCTCCAGTTATCCTCCGAAATCTTGCCTTCACCCTGGAAGCCTCTTCCCTGATGTATAAGCCCGGTTTTCTCATCCTTCAAAATCCGGAACGATTCCAGTGTCTGAAAAACGGCATAATTAATGTATTCCTGATTATTGAACTTCAGTCCTGAATACAACAAATAAGGTGTGACTGCAAAAGTGACATCAATAAAAATCTGATGCGACATGGTCTTAATGGTCAGCAACCCATCAGTTGACCGCTTTTGCTCTCTCATCATTTTTTCGGCTGCAGCTGCTACCTGATTGTCCAATTTGGTGGTTGCACCTTTCCATGCCAAATAAGCTGACCCCGAGCCACCAGCTTCATACGAAATAAAATTTCCAGTAGCACTGGTTTCACCTGAACCAAATTTTGCAAGTGCTTCGACTACCAGATTCACTTTTTCCTTATTGTCATCCAGCAAAGCAAATTCGCTCATTCCATGCAGCAACAAAGTACCCGGATAGGTGCTTATATCCATGTGCTGCTTACCCATTTCAAATGCACGTTTCACAATTTCGCGACTGGAAACCTTTTGAGAATTTTGAGCCAAAATACTTCCGGTGAACAAGCAGCAGCTAAAAAGAATTAAAGAAATTGATTTGATCATGGTTTCATTTATTAATTCTTAAAGGATTGATCTCATTAATTGAATTCAATTAGAATAACTAAACTGAAAGAAAATATAAAGGCATTAAAACAATAATAGACTGATGGAAATTGATTCTCTTTATATAAATTAAACAAGGCCCCACCAAAAAGGTAGAGCCTTGAATTTTCCGATCGAACTAACTAATTCTAATTATACCCAGGGTTTTGTTCCAAAACCGCATCCTTATTGGCCTCAATTTCTGAAGCTGGAATTGGCAATAAATTATTGTAATCCTGAATGTTACCTGCATTTTGAGGATTATGCAAACGTACTCTTTCAACTAATTTCCCAGTACGTGATAAAGTAAGCCTGCGTTGTTCTTCGTAAACCAGTTCTCTGGCTCTCTCATCTAAAATATAATCGATTGTTACTGCATTATCAGCAACAGGATTTGCTTTTGCACGGGCACGTACCACATTGATATCCTTTGCAGCATTGGCTTTATCACCTTTTAAAAGATAAGCTTCAGCCCTAAGTAAATAAGTTTCCGCAAGACGGAGAATATACATATCATGGTAGGTCGTTCCAGCCCCAGTTTTTAAGGTATTCAATGTTTTATTTTCAAAAATTCCATCCGGATGTTGACCTGGGGTTGTTGTTTTAGTTGGGTAGGGATACCATCTCCAGTTCTGATTTTTCCAGGTCGAACTATTTAATGTGCCGTCTGGCAATACTGCACTTTTACCATACCAGGCTGATGCTGGATTGTTGTAAACAAGATCCCTTACAATATTGTGCGGTGCATTACGTATGTCATTATTAAAATCACTTTGCCATAAATCCAACAAAAAGAAATTTGTACATTTAATGAATGATACTCCACGTCCACCTGCATTATAATCAGAATATGGTTTCGTTGTCATACCTTGTTTTCCATCTGGATCAGTAAAGGATAGCCATCCAGCCGGGTTACAATTCCGTTCCCATCTGTTAGTGTTAGCATTAGTACTTTCTATTAAACCTCCAGGAATATCAGCTTCCATCTGAGCCACCCAAAGCGACTCTTTGTTTCCACTTTTCCTGTTTTGGTTTCCGACCTGAAATAAATCCCAGAATGGATCACCCGGTTTGGTGAATTTAAGTAAAGCATCGAAAGGATTCTGATTCGCACGAGAGCCAAACCGGGTGGTCATTAGACTAGTATTGGCATCATTAATTGTGACTGATGCGGCAGTGATGGCTTCATCATATTTTCCAAGTGCAATTAAAGTTTCGGCCAAATAATGTTGTGCAACCACATTGGAGACTTTACCATCAGCCACTTTATCAATTGTTGGTAATCCCTTAGCGGCATCGGATAAATCGGCAACAATTTGATTCAGAATTTCTGTTCTTGAAGCTCGTGTAAAGTCAGCTTTTGGTTCTGCAATTTCGTCGAGAATTAAAGGGACACCACCATACAAATAAACCAGATTTCGGTATGCAAAGCCCCTGAAAAATTTAGCTTCTGCACTTACCTGCAACTTTTCAGCATCTGTTAATTCTGAAGCGTCTAACCTTGCCAACATTGTATTTACATTGGAAATTATCTTGTACCAATCTCTCCAGAGTTGAAAAATCTCCCACTTTGTAGGAATAAAAACAGTAGCATAGTCGCCTAATCGATCAGCAGTACCTCTGCCGCATACGATAATATCAGTCCCCAATAAGTTTAATGTATTTTCGTATTCATCACCATTATATTGAATAGCGCGAACTCGTGCATAAAGGTCAGTAAGCGCAATTGAATAATTAGTCATGTTTACGTATGAATTTTCAGGACTGTAAAAATCTGATGGGATTTCATTTAAAAAATCTTTTTCATTGCATGAGACCATGAGTGAAAACATGATAATCAGAAATCCGTATTTTATATTTTTAAATATATTTTTCATAATTCAATTAATTAAAATGATTAAAATGAGACTTCAATCCCGGCTGACAAAGATTTCATTACAGGGTAACCTTGATTATTTCCAATTCCCTGACCAGTTTCAGGATCCCATCCATCCCATTTGGTGAATGTGAGCAGGTTTTTTCCACTTACAAAAACTTTCAACCCCTTAAGCCCAATTTGTTTTACCGTGACAGATTTTAAGTTGTAAGCCAACGAAACATCCTGAAGCCTGACAAAGCTGCGGGAATAATAAGCAGAACCACCTATTGCTGTTGGTATCCATGAAACAGGATATTTTGCATTGGGGTTAGAAACCGACCAGTAATCGTAGAAATTGAACCAGTTTTGGTTTTGAGCAGTACCTGTTGTTCCGGGCATTCCATCCGGGTTATTTGCCTTTAAGTAGCCATCTTTTCCCCCTTGAATTGAATTAACAAAAATCCGTAATGTGAAATTTTTATATGCAAAGGTATTTTGAATTCCAAACATATAGGCAGGCTCTTTACGACCTAGTATTTTCCTGTCTTCCTCAACGCTAATAGCATAGGTGTCCCCAGGGTTTTGATCAACAATCCGATATCTTCCTAGCCCATAACCCGCCGGAATTACGTCTGTTAATTGGTAAATGCCGTTCACTTCATAATCATAAATGGTACCGATTGATTCACCGATAAACAGGTTGCTCGAGACCAAATCATCTTCCTTACCATCTCCATTAAGGTCTTCACCTAATAGTTTGACAATTTTATTTTTGTTAGTAGAGAAATTCACATCCAGATCCCAGCTAAAAACCGAGGTTTTGATCGGTGTTGTTTGTATAGCGAATTCCAACCCCTGATTAGCTATTTCCCCCAGGTTTGTTTTAATTTGGTTAAAGCCGGTCATGGTTGGTAAAACTTTATTCCATAACAAGTCGGTAGTTTTTGTGGTATAATACTCCACATTACCTCTAATACGATTGTTAAGGATTGCGAAATCAAGCCCCAGGTTAAACCCGGCAGTTGTTTCCCACCCCAGATCATTATTCGGTAAAGAGGAGACTGATTGTCCGATTGATGTAGATGAACCATCACCAAAAACATACTTTGAGCTTTCTTCTGCACTAATACGGGCAAGTGAAGTATATCGACCGGTTTGGTTACCATTTACACCATAGCTTCCTCTTATTTTGAGATATTCAATAACAGGTACTTTGAAGAATGATTCTTCAGATACAACCCAGCCTGCACCAATAGATGGGAAAATTCCAAATTTTTTGTTCCTGGCAAATCCGCTGAATCCATCCCGACGAACGGTTCCGGTTAACAGATATTTATTCCTGAAATTATAATTTACACGCCCCATTTGATAAATTGACGATTCAGACCAGGCATCAGAACTAATCTCCTGAATGATTGCCTGTTCGAGACTATTGTATGATAAACCCAGATTAGGGATATCACTACCACTTGCCCTGGTGGCTTCGTAATCAACAGTATTATAACCGGAAACCAAGGTCACTTTTAACGAATGATCCTGATTTATTTTTTTATCGTAAGTTATAATATTGTCCAACATGGCGTCAAGCGTTGAATTATTGGATTTATATGCTGATCCACTTAAACCGGCCCCATAGATATTGCTGTTTGCATGGTAATTTGACCGTAAATTATTACTATAGTTTATCTGATAAGTAAGCCCTTTAACCTTAGGAATAGAAAGAATAGCAAAGAAATTTCCTGATAAATTATTGTTTGTCTCTTTGTCATCTGCTGAAGGACTTAAAAATGGGTTTAATTGAAATCTGTTTTGATATTAATACGAACAGAATTTCTTTTATATTGATCATTCATAACGAATCCCTTTTGGTCAGTATGTCCGCCAGAAAGAAAATAAGTTGTATTTTCTGTACCTCCGCTAAAACTCAACTGGTTATCGATTAGGTAGCCGGGAGCAGTAGCTTCTCCGTACCAGTCAAAATCGGTTCCTGCATCGAGACCTTCAAGATAACTCGGAAATAATTCTGATATAGTAGGATTCCAATCGGGATTTGGCTGTGTATAATCAGGTCCAAGATAAGAACGTTTATATTCAATATCCTTAACTTTTTGCAGAACCTCATCACGATTTAGCAGGCGGGCATTACTAGTGGGAGTCTGGGTAGAAAAAGAAGACGAAAAGTTAATGACCGGTTTTCTTTGTGCATTTCCTTTTTTCGACGTAATCAAAAATACCCCATTGGCTGCCTGAGCACCATAAATTGCCATACTGCTGGCATCTTTCAATATATCCACAGATTCAATATCTGAAGGATTGATATCTGAAATTCTTCCCCGGTAAATAATACCGTCAAGTACAATCAATGGACTTGTATTGCCGCTCAAGGTAGTTGCCCCTCTCACAGAAAGAGATGGCTCTGCTCCGGCAGTATTAACTTGTCCGATTTGAACTCCGGGAACGGCTCCTTTCAATGATTGCATTATACTGGTATTTGGTGATTCACGGAAAGCTTCAATGTTTGCAGAAACAGCAGCTCCTGTTAAATCGCTTTTTTTCATCGTACCATAACCAATAGCTACTACTTCGTCCAAACCCATAAACAATCTATTAATCGACTTCGTCTGTACTCAGAAAAAATATTGCAATCAAAATAAGATGAGAAAATTGATTAGTACATCGCGAAATAGATTCTGAAACGATACAAATCTAAAGGGTTTGATTATCATTTTTTTATATAGGTTTTGCAACCTCTTGCACTATATTTGCCAAAAACTAATTACAATTACACATATGCACAAAATAGGTGCAAATTTCTTATCTGAAGAATAGAAATCAAGATTTCATTTAGAAGTAAATCTTGTTAAAATAGCTCTACAATTTGGTAGGAAAGAATTAATTCAAAATATGAGAGCATTATTTCTTAAGAAAAGAAATAAGAAATTTGGTGCGAAATGTCAAAATAAAATCTAAAAACTTTTAACAACCAATCATGTTTTAATCAAAATTTTCTTTGCCTTCGTTTTCTTAATAGTATTTTTTTGTTTCTCTTGAAATTTTCATTTGAATAGGTAGGTAACAATCGAAAAAATTCCAACAGCATTCTATATTTGTTCATACCTTCCGTTGAATGATTCACTTTTTCTAAAAAATTGGCTTCTGACTTTTTAGTTTTCTCTGATTTTCCCATATATTCATAATACTCTTCTCTCAGCTCTTGGCTGTTGGAGATGATTTGGTTGGTAATGTAACGGTTAAAGAGATTGATCTATGAATCGTTGTCCAATATCATACAACCTCTGCGACGAAAACCTTTATAGCGAAAAGGGTTTGAGTCAATTGTCTCCAAAATTGAAAACATTGGTATTACTTGATTTTTCTGCCGAAGAGTTGAGAGCTGAAGCCATGTTAAGGGCGTCTAAAATGTCGGTTCAAGGCGTTCAGCCTAAATTAAGCGCCATATTAAATATCAAAGCTGGACGTTTCGAAATTGTGGATAAAAATGGAAGATATATCCTGAAGCCCCAGCATCATATTTTCCCGGAGCTTCCTCAAAACGAAGACCTCACT
>JBBSBP010000107.1:0-17415 GCA_038251165.1 Bacteroidales bacterium
CTTTACCTCCCAATCGCTTGGGATTTCAGTATTGTAGAAAGGTTTCGTGGTTGGGTTATTTTCCATCGCCTAATTTTTTGATACCAGGGTTTGTTGTTAATGATTTAAGTTGTTGTATGGCAATGATATTGAGTTTTTTCAGGCGTTCAGATTGAGATAATTCCATCCTAATAAATTCAGCGTTCATGCTTTCCAGGTTTGCCAATACCAAAAGTTGTTCAATACTGCTGTAATCACGTATATTGCCTTCCTTGCCGGTATTCTCTTTACGCCACTGCAATGCAGTTTTTCCAAACAAGGCCACATTTAATACATCAGCTTCATTGGCATAAATGTGTTGCTCCTGCTCTTTAGAAATGTTTGGCGGTATAATGTTTTCTTTAATTGCATCGGTATGGATGCGGTAGTTTATTTTGGACAAGGTTCGGTTTAGGTTCCATTCGAGCGATAACCTAAGGTTTTCATCTTCTTTAAGACGTTGGAATTCTTTAATCAGGTAAAGCTTAAATTCGGGACTTAACCAACTACCAAACTCAAAGGCTAAATCCTTATGGGCATAAGTGCCGCCGCCATATCTGCCGGCACGGCTTTGAATTCCAATGGCATTTGTTGCTTCAATCCATTTTTTAGGTGTTAGGTGGAAACTGTTTAGCCCAGCTTCTTTTTTAAAGGTGTCGAATTCGCCACCTTTAAAACTTAAGTTGTGAATTTGTTCCCAAATTCCAAGAAATTCAAGTGTATTTCTATTTCGCATCCAACTGTATATCAAATCGTCACCACCAAATTTTTTAGCCATGTCGGTAAGCGAAATAAAATCATCGTCCTTATTACTCAGTATCGCAATTGCGGAACCTTGTACATTTATGATCGATCGTTTATCTTTTGTCATATCGGTTTGATTTTGTTAAAAATTATAAATCTGCGTTTGATAGTCCTGTTTGGCTCCTTTACCGTAACTGATCTCCTCGAGGTAATCCTCGAAGTGATCGGAGATTTTTTGACCACTGTTTATACAGGCTTCCTTTGCTCTTTCAACAACTGGTAAAAAATGTCGGTATTCGGAATATTCTAAAATCTTGGATAGCTTTCTGGCTCCCCAAAATTCATTTCTATTATCATCTAATTCTTTGATCTGCTCAAAGATAGTCTGGTTGTTGATTGATAGTCTATCGCTCATTGTTGGTGTATTTAACGGTTTCGAATTCTTCATGTTTAATTCCCTCGAATTCGAGCGAATTAAAAGTAGCATTACATATTTGATCGAAGTTTTCAATTCGTGTATCCAAATTGTAAACCTGTGTTTGATGGTCTTTGTCGATTGATTCAGGTATTCGAAAAATTCGAATACCTGAATTTTGAACGATCAGGTAGCAAACGTAACGCGATAGTTTTACACCATCCTCCATTGGTCTTTCAGCTCCGGAACCAATCCGAACCATTTCGAGGACTTCCTCGAAATATTTTCGAAATATGTCTAGTCCTCTTACCATTTCTGTTGTTCAATTATGTTTTTTAATGCCAATTGTACCCGCTCATCTTTATTTTCTTTGAATTCAAGATACAGGGAGAGCGGATCCACATACTGGTTATTCGCCAATATTTCAGGAGCATACCTCCACGTTTCTATGCAGTATTTCCCCTCGTAATCATTCATCTTTTTCATTTTCCCTTCTGCCTGCAATCGTCTAAAAACATCCTTTTGCAGGGCAAAGTAAATTTGTTTCTCATCGTTTAGGTCGGTATAATATGCCAAAGCGTTAATGTTACTTTTGAAAAGGAATTCATCGCTAATTTCATCATCAATAAATACCTTTTTCACAACCGGGCTTCTCATAAATGGGAGTGCTTTTTCCCAGAGGCCATTGTTTCCGGTTTCAAAATAAATTGTTTTCTCTTTAGTGCCTTCAACTTTACAAAGGTTTAATGCCTGAAGGTTTTCTGTTGCTCTGGTAATTGTTAAGTACGGATATTTTAGTATTTCAGCAAGTTGTTTGTAGTTAAATTGGTTGAGTTTTTCTTTTTGCAAATGATAAAGAATCAGGCATTGTGCGGCAGGTTGTAAATATTCTTTTTTTTGCGTTTTTAGTGTATATTCCTTAATATCAACTGCTAAACGAGGAATAAAAATCTGCTTATTGGTTATAACAAAATTAATTCGTTTTTGAATCAACCTGTTCCTGTTATAGGCTTCAATTTCGGGCAGAACAAAAACAACCGGTTGGTTAAAATTGCGTTCGAGCAATTCTAGTTGTTTTTTATATTGGTCGGGAGTGAAATGCTCTGGCGCAATTTTCTTAGCAAATACGATGTTCCTGTCAAGTAGATTTGTCTCCCAAAAGGCATATTCGCTTGTTAGATAAAAAGGTAAAGTATTAGTCTGCTGTTTTTGAATTTCGATAAAATCCAAATCAAGCCCAAAAACTTCCTTTATGTATTTAATTGTGTCTTCCATTTTTATTCATTTTTATTATATCACTAATATTGCATCTTATCATTGGCATTTGATAAAATGCAAATATAATGATATAATACTGAATATTAGTTGTTTTAAATATTCAATATTGCTTCATTGTTAAAATTTCCATGCTCCCTATACTTCACATAGCCCAATTGATTGGTTAACATTTGGGTTTTACCAATTTCAAATTCCGGAGTATTGAAATGTGAATGCCCATAAATCCAGTAATCAGGTCCATTTTCTTCAATCAGACCAAACAATTCTACGGCAAAGGCATCATTTAACGCATCGCCCCGATATTTTTCAGGATAATTCAGAAATGTAGGAACATGGTGGGTAATTACCACCGTTTTATCGGTGTAGTTGTGGTGTAGTGCCTGTTTTAAAAATGAAAGGCTTTCGTCGTGCAACTGATTGAATTGTGCAGATGAAAAACGAAACCCATTGTATTTGATCACATGAAAATCACTTACACTCTTTTCTATCTGCCATTCATAAGCAGACCTGATGTTTGCCCACAATGTAGAGAACAGGAGTCTGACCTGATCCATTTGTACTGCTAAATTGTTGACAAGAAAAACATTGCTTCTGATTTTCTCGTTCAGAGTTCCGCATTTGGTGGCGGCATCAAAATAGTAATATTCGTGATTGCCTGGTATCCAATAAGCTGTTTGAAAATTATCAGAAATGAAATTGAAAAAATCAGCGTGTTTATCCATCACCGCAAAAGGGACAATATCACCGGCAAGTATTAAAATATCACCAACAGGTTCTATCGGATGCTGTTTCAGGTGATTTTTATTTTCCTGAAATTCCAAATGCAAATCTGAACAGTATTGAATCTTCATATTAGGCATTTAATTCCTTTAAGTACTTCTCCATTTCAGTCTGAACCGTTTTTAGTTCGACGTCCAGCTTGTCAATTTCTTTCTGTACGGCTACAATATCCACTTCAGCTTCTTCTTCGAAGGTATCAACATAACGTGGAATATTCAGATTAAAATCGTTTTCCTGTATTTCTTCGAAAGTAGCTACAAAGCTGAATTTATCTTCTACAATACCGGCTTGCAATTTTCCTTCGTTAAATTGCCGGTAAGTGTCAACAATTTGTTTAATGTGGTTGTCGTTCAGTTTATTCTGGTTCTTTGCACTGTCGTAATTCTGACTACTATCGATGAAAAGCACATTGGTATTACTTTCTTTTCCTTTGTTGAAAATGAGTATGGCTGCCGGAATTCCGGTTCCAAAAAAGAGGTTCGCTGGTAAGCCAATCACTGCTTCCAGAATATTTTCCTCAATGGTTTTTTTTCTGATTTTTCCTTCACTTGCCCCACGAAACAGCACCCCATGAGGAACAACTACTCCAACCTTTCCTTTTCCTTCGTAGGCTGTTTCTATCATATGACTAATAAAAGCCCAGTCACCTTTACTCTTCGGTGGAGTGCCTCTCCAGAAACGCTGGTATTTGTCGGTTTCAGGATCAAAACTATCACTGGCTTTATTTTCCTCTTTATCGTCAACCTTACCCCATTTGTCTAACGAAAAGGGAGGATTGGCAACCACCGTGTCGAATTTCATGAGTACATCACCTTCTTTCAACTTTGGGTTCCGGATTGTATCACCCCAACGAATGGTAGCATTGTCGAAACCATGCAAAAACATATTCATTACGGCCAATGCCCAGGTGCTGCCGTTTGCTTCCTGTCCGTAAAGAGAAAAATTAGCAGTGCCTACTTCTTCTCCGGCTTTAATCAGCAAGGAAGCAGAACCACACGTTGGGTCACAAATACGTGAACCCGGTTTCGATTTGGTAAGTTTGGCAATAAGTGTAGATACTTCTTTCGGCATGAAAAATTCTCCAGCTTTTTTCCCGGCATCGCTCGCAAAGTTTTCGATCAGGAACATATAAGCTCCACCAATGATATCAGTTCCTTCCAGATGAGAGGGGCGCAGGTCTAATTTTTCTTTATTAAAATCGAGTAACAGATTTTTTAAACGGTTGTTTTTATCTTTGGTATCACCCAGTAAACTGCTGTTAAAATTAATGTTCTGGAAAATCCCTGCACCATCTTCGCTATAAAGTTTATCGCGGTTGGCTTCTACAAGATCTTCCAATGCAATATCAATCAATTCACCAATGTTGAGTTCGTTGCGGTGCTCATATAAATACTTAAAATGGCTTTTTCCCGGCACCACAAAGCGTTTGTGTTTCATCGCTCTGTCGGCTCTTTCCTTGTCTCCATTATATTTGGCAAGATGTGTTTCATATTTATTCGTCATGTACATCGCTAAGGTATTTTACGAAAAGCATGGTCAGTACATAATCTTTGTAAACACTGGGGTCAATGCTTCCACGAAAGGTATCGCAAGCCTTCCAAACTGCACTGTTAATGTTTTCCTGGGTGATTTTTTTAGTCATTTTTATCTTAATTAAGTGCGTTAATTATCAATTGTTGAATTTGTTTTTCACGAAGGCCTTCAATTTGTTGCTTCAATTCCTTTTCCATGTTCCAGAGCCTGGAAATTTTTAAAATCAATTCTTGAGTGTTCAAATCCGGAATCGAAATTTCCAACTCTTCCAGAACTGCTTTTGAAATGGAAGCGATTGATGTGCCTCGGGCGAAACTTTTTAGTGTTTGCTGTGAATCTGGTTGGTTTAGAAACCAGGCCAGATAATCAGGCAAAATATTTGGATCAAGTAAGCGGATAACAAAAAATGAGGTAGAAGCAACCGATGTGGGATAATGATTTTGGAACACCGTTGCAAAGTTTTTGGTACCATTAGCAGCAAACAATATGTCGCCAACATTGAGCAAATGTTTTTCATTAAAATCACCAAACATTAAATCAGGATGCAGTGACTCCAACAGAATACCACCTTCATTGAAATGTCTGGCTTGCAAATAAACTACCTCTCCATCCTTAGAGGGCTTTGCAAAAACTCCTGTTTGTATCGTTACAATATCTTTTAATGTTGTTTTCAAATTAATTTATTAAGTAATTGATGTACAAATATTTATATTGTTTTTCATAAAACAATATAAATATAAATTATAAACAAAGTAGCAATTCTACAAATTAAATTAATAATTATCAAAGTGTTGGTATACAGCCTTATGATTTAATTTTATAATATTCTATTGTAATTATAATTTGTTATTGTGTCGATGAAATCACTGCTTATAGTTTAATAATACGGAGATTAAAAATCTCCGCACCCAATAACCCCGGCAGCATGAAACACTTGATAAAAAGAACATTCAGCTCACTCTCCGGTGGAGGGGCTTCATGTTTATTCCGAAACAGTTCCGTGAATATTCCCCACAGTCCGGTGAAATAAGGATGGATTGAATGATTGATTGTATTTTCGCAGCAAACATCCGGATAGTTATTAGCACAGGTCGAAGTAAAACGCATGCCAATGATATTTTTTTTGATTAGAAAGGAATAAAGTATAATTTAGGAAGCCGTTTCCAGTTGCTTTTTGCGACTATCCGGATTTTATTATTATTCACTGAAATAACCAACCGAATCATGAAGCAACCAACTATTGCAGCAACAGGCCTAACCCTCGCTGTTTTGGGGCTTTCCGTTTTTCCTTCCCTTGCGAATAAAATGATGGCCAAACCGGCAAAACCAAATATTCTGTTTATCGCTGTTGATGACCTAAAACCCAATATCGCAGTTTACGGAGACCGTCATGCCAAAACGCCGGGAATGGACCGTTTGGCCAAACAGGGAATTGTATTTATGAACAGTTATTGCCAGCAGGCCATTTGCGCGGCAACACGGGCAAGTATTTTGACGGGAATGCGGCCTGATAAAACCAGGGTATGGGATTTGATCACCGATTTCAGGCAGGTAAACCCGAATGTTGTTACTCTTCCCCAGTATTTCAAACAAAATGGTTATGAAACTGCCGGAATGGGTAAAATTTATCACATGGGAAGCACCGGGCCCGGCCATGATGCTCCTTCATGGAGTGTACCTTACCGTGATGCAAAAAGCCCACAATATGCGCTTCCATACGTGCCAAATGCACAAGGCAGGGGAAAAACTGTTGAAAGCGCCGATGTTCCTGACGACACCTATCATGATGGCAGATTAACCGGGATGGCCATCGATTTGCTGGATAGTTTAAGTCAGAATGAAAAACCGTTCTTCCTGGCTGTCGGTTTTTTAAAACCTCATCTGCCCTTTGTCGCTCCCAAAAAATATTGGGACTTTTACGACCGGGACGAATTTGAACCCGCACCCTTTCAAACGAGGGCACTGAATAGTCCGGAGGTTGCCTATCATATGTCAGGTGAATTGAAGAATTATTCTGATATTCCTTTGTTCGACAGCTATTCGGAAAAAGAGTTGGATCATTTACCGATTGATAAGCAAAAAGAGTTGATTCATGGATATTATGCGGCCATGTCATACACCGATGCACAGATCATGAAGTTGCTCAATGAATTGGACCGTCTCGGAATCAGAAATAATACGATCATCGTGTTGTGGGGAGATCACGGCTGGCATTTGGGCGATCATGGTTTGTGGAATAAACACACCAATTTTGAACAGGCCACACACACCTTGTTAATGATGAGTGTTCCGGGAATGAATTCCGGAGTAAAACCTACCACCCAATGCGAGTTTGTGGATGTTTTTCCTACGCTTTGTGATCTGACGGGTATCCCAATACCCAAATACCTTGACGGTATAAGCCTGGCGCCTGCCATTAAAGATCCTTCTGCTGAATTAATGCCGTATGCTTTCAGCCAGTATCCACGAAACAATGCTAAAGTGATGGGATATTCCATCCGTACCAAACGCTACCGCTACACCGTATGGTTCGATAACAACTTTAGAACCTGGATGCCCTACAATGAGAAGAATGTAATTGGACGTGAAATGTATGATTACCAAAATGATCCGTTTGAAAAAATAAGTGTAATTGGCCGTCCCAAATACCTGGCTGATAACTTGAAAATGGAAAAATTGTTTATGGAAAGCCTGAAGCGCGAATTTAAACAATGTGCCAATTATTCGAAAATTGCAGATTTCAAAACACCAATCAGTACAGATCTAAAAAAGAGCAAGGGAAAAGTGAAAGACAAAGGAGAAGAGTAGGTTGATACGATAACCACATTGAATCATTTCTTCAGCAGTATATTCCCATGCTTTCGGGAATTTTTAGGTAAAATCACACCGTTGATATGGAACAGATTAAAGCAGGTAAAATGATGAAAGGCAAAATCTTTTTAAGTCTGGCGCTTCCCATCCTGGAAAATGCAGGACTTGAAGAAAATACCATTATCGTTTTCACGTCTGACCATGGCGACATGAACGGATCACATGGTTTGATTCTGAAAAATGTGCTGTTTGAAGAATGCCAGCGTGTTCCTTTCATCTTTGCCGGAAAAGGAATCAGTCGAAATCAAAAATCAGGGAAGAATAAAGTCCTGGGTTTGCTGTAAATTTTTGTTCCTGAAAAAAGGTAAACGTCTCGCCGGATAAAACCTAAACCCAATTAAGTCAAATCAAATGATCATGGTAAAATTCGTGTTTAAACAGTTTTTTTTAATTCTGATGCTGATTGTTTTTTTCAACATCTCCTTTGCCCGTGCGACAGACAAAGGTCAGCAGGAGAAAAAACCTGTATTTTCGGATGCCCTTGTTCAGCAAGTCATTCAGGTTGAAAAACAAAGGGTTTTGGAAAGGGCCAGTCAGCTTCTGAAAGTTAAACCCAGAACGGTTACGGCATATTCATGTCCCCGGAGTGTTGGCGGAAAGCACGATTTCTTCTCAGAAGGACCTTACTGGTGGCCTGATCCGGCAAATCCGGATGGACCTTACATCCGGCATGACGGCTTACGAAATCCCGAACGCTTTGAAAACCACGACGATGATCTGCGGTACTTTTCATGGATTGTAGGCACACACACATCAGCCTGGCTTTTAACCGGGGATGGGAAATATGTAAAAGCAGCTATGATGCATCTGAATGCCTGGATGGTTGATACAACCACCCGTATGAATCCGAACATGCTTTATGCTCAGGCCATCAAGGGTATTTGTACAGGGCGCGGAATCGGAATCATTGATGCCATTCCTTTGATGGATGTCGCCCAATCGGTGATGATTCTGGAGAAATCGCCTTTCGTTTCAAGAGATGAAATCGCACCAATCAAGCAATGGTTTGCACAATTTATTACCTGGCTTACCACCCATCCCTATGGCATCGACGAAATGAACACGAAAAACAATCACAGTTCCTGGTGGCATGCGCAGGTTGCAGCCTATGCCCGTTTAGTTGGTGATGAAAAAGTGCTTCAGCTTTGCCGGAGTCATTACACGGATATATTATTGCCAAACCAAATGGCTTCCAATGGAAGTTATCCGGAGGAACTGGCAAGAACCAAACCCTTTTCCTACTCACTTTTTAACCTGGATGCAACGGCTTCACTGGCCTGGATTCTTTCAGACCAATCATTCGATGGCTGGAAT
Organism: Bacteroidales bacterium; assembly: GCA_038251165.1. Lineage (GTDB taxonomy): Bacteria > Bacteroidota > Bacteroidia > Bacteroidales > Prolixibacteraceae > Aquipluma. The sequence goes on from JBBSBP010000107.1 coordinate 8,954, forward strand.
TATTCCCTTCCCGATGGACGGGGAATTAACAAAGGATTGACATTTATAAAACCATATTTGCTCGACAAATCAAAATGGCCTTACGAAAAAGACGTGTCGCACTGGGAAGCACAACCCGATGCAAGGCCCTTTATGCTTTTTGCTGCCCTGGCAACGAAAAATCAGGAATGGCTTTCGATCTGGAAAACCCTAAACGATAAAAACAACAGCGAAGAAAGCCGTCTCGGCCTGGCCCTGAAAAATCCGATCATCTGGATTGGATTGGAACGATAAAATGCCGGATCCAAATCGTGATGATCCGGTCAACTAAAAAATAGATACTCAACCATGAAGAATAACATTGCATCACTGCTATTATCCGGAAGTTTTTTGTTGTCCGGGTTCTCCTACGGGGCACCCAAAATAATTCTCAAGCTCGATGATTTATCGGTTAGCAAAGGCATATGTCCCTGTAGACCAACACTGGATTATTTGATGCAGCAACAAGTCAAAGCCGGATTTGGTGCCATTGCCGACCGGTTAGACAGTACTGCCCTGGAAACCTTAAGTCCTTATCTGAAAGCAACAAATGCAAAAGGCGAAAAACTTTTTGAAATCTGGAACCACGGACTGGATCATGTTAAAACCGAGTTTAAGGGTACCGGGTACCAGTTTCAAAAAGAACATTTTGCCCTGGCCGACCAACGGATAAAAAGTTTACTCGGAATTCAGATGCATTCGTTTGGCACACCATACAATGCAAGTGATTCAGTGACCAACCGCGTAATTTCAGAGTTCCCTGAGTACAAGGGTTTCATGTTCAGCAGTGTTGTTCCTTCATCGACAAAACAATTGATGTACCTGGATAACCGTGTCAACATGGAAAATGGTACCGGTAATCCGAACTATGATTTTTTTGCAGCCAACTACGCCAAATTTAAAAACAAGTATACCGATTACATGACCCTGCAGGTTCATCCGAATAACCTGACACCTGAAAAAATGGATCAGTTTAAGCAGATTATCCAGTTTCTGAAGAAACAGGGTTGTGAATTTGTTTTGCCTGAAGAATATTATGCCAGCCATAGTCCTGCAGTTTCTGCAAAAAAGAAAGCCGCAGAGAATCAAATTTTCGTATCGGATTTAAAGGAACTTAAGTCGGCCATTTCGAAAGCGAAACCCGGGCAAATCCTGGTTATGAAAGACGGAGAATGGCATGATGCAGTGATTGATTTTGATTCAAAGGCCAGTTCATCCGCACCGGTCACCCTGCGTGCCCAAACGCCGGGCAAGGTTATCCTGGATGGAAATTCGAAACTCACTTTTCTGAGCCCGCACCTGGTGGCCGATGGCCTGTTCTTTAAAAACGGAGCCCTCGAAGGTGGTTCTGTAATCACCTGTAATTCGGATTCCTGCCGGCTGACGAACACAGCCATTCAGGATTACAATCCGCCAGAAGTTAGTACCGGCTATTATTGGGTTTTGTTCAGGGGAAATTACAACCGGATGGATCATTGCTTTTTTACCGGGAAAAGCAACATGAACCCGGTGGTACAGAACGACAACGAAAATGCCCGGTTCAACCGGGTCGACAGTTGCATTGTTAAGGATATTCCCTATATCCCTAACGCAAACGGGCGCGAAATATTCCGCATTTTTGGATACGGACATGCCGATGAGACAGGCGACGACGGCGCTTATTTCACCCTCGAATACAACCTGTTCGATCATGCTCACGGTGAAGGAACCGAAATCGTTTCGTTAAAATCGAATTACAATGTGGTTCGCTGCAATACGGTGATCGCCTCCAGAGGTGGATTGGTCGGCCGGAGAGGAAAATTCAATACGCTGGAAGGCAACTTTATATTGGGCGAAAACCAGGAAGGCACCACCGGAATCCGGGTTGCCGGAGCAAACCACCGGGTGATCAACAATTACATTGCCGACATGAAAGATGACGGGCTCCGGCTCATTGCCGGGGAATATTACACGAAACGTTTAACCAGTCATTTTGCCCCGAAAAAGAAAGACCTTCCCAAATACCTGCAGGTACAGAACGGGTACTTTGCGCACAACACCATCATCAACTGCGGTGGCCACGGAATTGACATCGGGTACAACTACAAGGACAACTGGCCTGTTCTTCAGATGGTACTGCTGCCTGAAAACAACCGGTTTCTTAATAACCTGGTATACAAATGCAAGGGAAATTCAATCCACATGGCGGTTCAGGATAATGAATCACCATTGGATATCTTTTTGTTTAAACCCAATTATTCCGAAGGAAATGTGGTGTGGGGAGGGAATGCTGATACAACAATTCTTTCTGCAGGAACTGAGTTAATTGATCCGGTTTTGAAATCGGATTCGGATGGAATTTACCGGCCGGATAAAAACAGTCCGGTAATTGATACCGGCTTTGATACGGATGTACAAACCGACATGGATGGCCAGATCAGGGACGATAAAAAAGATGTTGGCGCCGACGAACGGACCAATGGATACAAAACTCATCACCCGCTGTCCTCCAAAGAAGTTGGTCCGCAGTGGATGAAGTGAATAGTTCTTCAGTATGGAAGATTGCAGCCCATAAAAGAATAATATGGGGACTGGATCGCCGGATGGAGTTCAACCCAGTATGGGCGAAATATCGGTAGCTCAGGGTAGAATGGAATAGATGTAAAAACCGTCTGCGAAATAATGTTGATAAAAGCGGATTTCCTGTTTCGGACGGAATGGAATTCGCTTTCAAAAATAGAAGTTACATTAGCGAAATTGATAGAGATGAAAAAAATCACATTGATTTTCATGCTTTTTATAAGCATTTCAACCGGTTTTTCGCAGGTTCTGCCAGCGAAAAAGAAGGCCAAAACCAGTAAATCAGAACTAATCTATGCTGATCGTTTTGAGAAGGATCTGCAGAACTGGCAGGCAGAATTCGAGCAGCCGGAAACCTCTTCAATGATCCTTAAAGACGGAAAGATGGATGTCAGTACCTCAAGAGGTGCCACCATCTGGTTTAAGCATAAATTATCCGGGAATGTGGTGATTACCTACACCGTCAGGGCGATTGATGCAGGAGGGGCCAACGACCGGGGTTCCGACTTAAATGTTTTCTGGATGGCAACCGATCCGGCCAACGAAAACCTGTTTACACGAAAAGGTAAATTTTCCGAATACGACAACCTCAATCTGTATTATGTGGGCGTTGGCGGTCACGACAATACAACCACCCGTTTCCGGAAATATGAACCTGGAACCGAAAAACCGGTACTGAAAGAATACACCGATCAGGAACATTTGCTGACCGGAAATAAAGATTATCACATCAGAATTAAAGTCAAAAACGGGCAAACACAATACTATTTGAATGATGTGCTTTATTTTGATTTAAAAGATACAACGCCTTATAGTGAAGGATATTTTGGTTTCAGAACCACAAATAGTCACCAACAATTCAGTGACTTTAAAATCCGGAAAATCGAATAAACCCGTTAATCAATGAAAAACGAAAAATTAAAATTATGACTAAAACTGACAGAAAATTCCCTTCAACAACTTCAAGATTTCTATACCTGTCGATAGCCGGACTGTTAATGAGTTCATGTGGTACGAATGCAGTGAACGAACAGGCAAAAAAACCCAATATCATGGTTATTTTGACCGATGACATGGGATATTCCGACATCGGTTGCTTTGGTTCAGAAATAAAAACGCCGAACATCGACCGGCTGGCCAGCAACGGATTGCGTTTTACCCACTATTACAATACCGCACGCTGCAGTCCGACACGCGCATCGCTGCTCACAGGTTTGTATCCGCATCAGGCAGGAATGGGGCATCTCGCCAACAATAATTTTGATGAGGAAGGATATCGCGATGACTTGAACCATCATGCAGTTACCATGGCCGAAGTTTTCAAAGAGGCCGGATACGCTACATACATGACGGGTAAATGGCACATATCTGAAGGCATTACGCCCAACGGTGACAAAACCAACTGGCCTCTTCAACGAGGATTTGAGCGGCATTTCGGTACTTTGAACGGTTCAGGAAGTTTTTATGATCCTGGAACATTGGTTAGCGGTAACCATTTCATCGCTCCAGGTAAGGATTTCTATTACACCCGGGCCATTACCGATTCGACTGTGAAATTTTTACAGGAACATCCGAAGGAAAAACCATTCTTCTTTTATGTGGCCTATACCGCTGCACACTGGCCATTGCATGCCCCCGAAGAAGATATTCAAAAGAACAGGGGCGTGTACGACAAAGGCTGGGATTCCATCCGTACAGAGCGTTTCAACAAACTGCAAAAACTTGGAATTATAAGCAAAGAATGCGTTCTGACTGAGCGGGGTGTCGATATTCCGGCGTGGAAGGACGAACCAATGAAAGAATGGCAGGCGCGTCGCATGGAGGTTTATGCAGCCATGGTCAATATTATGGACGAAGGAATTGGTAAAATTATTTCTGAACTCGAACGGGAGGGTGAACTGGAAAACACGGTTATTTTCTATATGCACGATAACGGTGGCTGTGCCGAACCACAGGGCTCCGATAAAATGGAAATTCCATTAACATCGGATCAAAAAGTACTTCATCCACTCTCCTGCGATTCCATTTTCTACGGAAAACAGCCTGAATATTCGAGGGATGGCCACTATGTTCGAAGTGGCCGTGGGGTCATGGCCGGACCATCAGATTCATGGGTTGCCTATGGTGTGGAATGGGCCAATGTGAGTAATACACCTTTCAGGCTTTATAAACATTACACCCATGAAGGTGGAATTGCATCACCATTGATCGTGCACTGGCCCAAAGGAATTTCGGCCAAAGGCGAGTTGAGAACACAAAACTCACACCTTATTGATATCATGGCCACCTGTCTGGATATTACCGGTGCCGGTTACCCGAAAACATACAACGGAAACGATATTCAACCCTTTGAAGGGAAAAGTCTGGTTCCTGCATTTACAAACAATCCGGTTAACCGTAAATTCATTTTCTGGGAACATGAAGGCAACCGTGCTCTTCGGGCCGATAACTGGAAACTGGTTTCGAGAACGATAAAGGTAAAGAAATTCACACCGGCCGATGAGAATGCCTGGGAATTGTACAATATGGACACCGATCCTTCAGAAACAGTTAATCTGGCAAGCCAATTTCCTGAAAAATTAATGGAAATGGTGGAACTTTGGGAAAAAGAAGCCATCCGTACCAAAGCAAAACCATGGCCGTGGGCCGCAGCCACAAAAAAATAATTTCAAAAAGAATCTTTCTGGTCAGTCTGTCGTCCGGAGATTATAAGAAAACACACAAACTATGCATTACAAAATAAATCTATGAAGAAAACAATATTTGCAGGAATAATGATTCTGGGTTTAGGCCTGATTCAGGGACTCCGGGCCCAGGATATAATCGAAAATATCAGGAACGAAACGTTAAAACGAGCCAATAAAATGCTGTCTGAAAAACCGGTGACCGTCACTTCTTCTTCGTGCACGCGGAGTACCGGTGGCCTGCATGATTTTTATTCTGAAGGCGATTACTGGTGGCCCGATCCGGCAAATCCACAAGGTCCTTTCATACAAAAAGATGGTCAGACAAACCCTGAAAATTTTGTTGATCATCGCCTGGCAATGATCCGGATGAGTGAAATTACTTCAACCCTGACTTCGGCATGGCTGCTTACCGGCAAGCAAAAATATGCCGGCCAGGTTCTGAAACACCTCAATGCCTGGTTTGTCGATCCAAATACGATGATGAATCCGGATATGCTTTACGCACAGGCTATCTGGGGTAGGTTCACAGGTCGTGGAATTGGCCTGATTGATGCCTACCACCTTGTAGAGGTGGCACAATCGGCAAAAATTCTGATCGATAATCATGTTGTGCCGGAAAATCAATCGGATAAGATAAAAGAATGGTTCGGCAGCTTTTTAAACTGGATGACCACGCATAAATATGGTATCGACGAGATGAATGCAAAAAACAACCACGCTACCTGTTGGGTGGCCACCGCTTCTTCGATGGCAGTGCTGTCGGGAAACAATCAGGTTCGGCAAATGTGCGCCGACCGGTTTAAGACCATTTTACTTCCCAATCAAATGGCCGGTGATGGCAGTTTTCCACTCGAACTGAAACGAACCAAACCATACGGCTATTCGCTTTTCAACATCGACGCCATGTGCAATGTCGCACAAATACTTTCAACTCCGGATGATAACCTGTTTGAATATAAAACCACCGATGGTAAAACATTGAAAAAAGGATTGGAATTTATCTATCCTTTTATTAAAGATAAGACCAAATGGCCATATGAAAAAGACATTTACATCTGGGAAGAATGGCCTGTACGTCAATCGTGTCTTTTGTTTGCAGGACTGGCATATAAAAATGAAGAATACCTTTCTACCTATCTCCGTTTACCGGCCTGGCCTGAACATCCTGAAGTGATCCGGAACCTTCCGGTGCGTCATCCGGTGATCTGGCTTATGAAATCCCCTCAAAAAAAATAAACAGATGAAAAAACTCCGAAACACCCTTATCATTTCAGCTATCCTGATTTTCAGTTTCAGCCTGAATGTGTTTTCCCAAAACTTAAAGAAAGTTTTTAGCGATGCTGAAAAACAAACCCGGGTAATGCTGAAAGAAATCGACCATTCGCTGGCTCAGCACCATGCTGAAGACCCTGGCAAAAAATCCCCGGCATTGGTTTCTCTCTTCCTTCTACAACATTGCAGTCGATCATGCCAACACCACGATGAAAAACCATTTCAGGCCTGATTTCAGTTCTTATCACGTGATTGATTACGATCCCATCACCGGCCGGGTAGTGATGAAAAATACCCACCAGGGTTACAGTCACGAATCGGCATGGGCACGTGGGCAGGCATGGGCCTTGTATGGTTACACGATGTGTTACCGCGAAACCCATGATCCGAAATACCTGCATCAGGCGGAGGAAATTGCCGGGTTCATCCTGAATAATCCCCATATGCCTGAAGACCTGGTTCCTTACTGGGATTTTGATGCTCCCCATGTCCCTGATGAACCACGCGATGCATCTGCTGCAGCGATTATTGCATCTGCTTTGTATGAGCTAAGCACATACAGCGCAAGCAGTAGAGGTTACCGCGGACAGGCTGATCAGATCATTAAAAGCCTGACTGAAAATTACCGCTCTGCAATTGGCAAAAACAAAGGATTTATACTGGATCACAGCACCGGATCCAAACCTTTCAACTCGGAAGTTGACATGCCCCTGATTTATGCTGATTATTATTATCTTGAAGCGCTGATTCGATCGACTAAAAAGAATAAATAGTCACTTAACAGGACAAAAATAAAACGCTAAAACTAAATACGACTATGGAAAATGAAACCAACCAAACCCGCAGGGCCTTTATTGCAAAATCAACGCTGGCTACGGCAGGTATTTCAATGGGTTTAAATGCTTTCAGCGCTGTAGGAACCACGCGGATAGCCGGAGCAAACGACAAAATCCGGATGGGTTTTATCGGGATCGGAAACCGGGGTTCTCAACTGCTGGAACTGTTTATGCAAAACAAAGATGTGGAGATCGCTGCGTTGTGCGACATTTATGAACCGTATTTATTACGTGACCGCAGCAAGGTGGACAAAAGATACCTGGCCGACCGTGCCGGACAGGTACCGAAGATGGGTGAAAAATTCACTTCAAAACCTACACTATACAACGATTACCGCAAACTGCTGGAAGATAAGAGCATTGATGCCGTGTGTATTGCCACGCCTGATCACTGGCATGCCATCCAGATGACTGAAGCATTGAATGCCGGGAAAGATGTGTATGTTGAAAAACCGCTGACTCAAACCATCCACGAAGGCCGCACGATGGTCAATGTATGGAAAGCGGGTAAACAGGTAGTCGCTGTAGGTCTGAACCGCCGGGGGAACGAAGTATATCAGAAACTGGCCAAAGAAATTCAGACCGGAAAAATCGGACAAATCACGACTGCACGGGCAGCCCGGGTGAGTAATATGGCTCCAAACGGAATCGGGAAACTGAAACCGGAGCAACCACCAAAGGATCTGAACTGGGATATGTGGCTTGGCCCACGTGCATCCAGACCATACCAGTACAATATGGCACCCTACATGTTCCGCTGGTGGAGCGATTTCTCGAGCCAGATGGGGAACTGGGGAGTTCATTACATGGATGCTATTCGCTGGATGATGGGCGAAGTTGCCCCGGTGGCTATTTCGGCCCACGGAGGTAAATATGTTCTCGACCACGACGGCGATATACCTGACACCATGCAGGTAACCTATGAGTTCGCTTCGAAGAAAATGATCTCTTTCAGCATTTATGAAGCAAGCGGCGGCGATATTCTTCCTTATGGGGAAATTGAACTCCGTGGAACCAAAGGCAATGTTTTGGCGAGCCAGGACGGGTATAAGATCATCCCATCAAAAAAAGGACAGTTTCAGGATTGGAA
>JBBSBP010000108.1:0-16729 GCA_038251165.1 Bacteroidales bacterium
AACCACAGGCGATCAGATATTTATGAATGTGAAAGTGAACAATGCCTTTATGGGCGAAGTTGCCAAACTGGATGGTGCACCAGAAATTGAGATTACAACACAGGGCCAGAAAGAAATCGAACGGATTGAACTGCTTAGGAATAGCCGCGTAATTCAAACCTGGAAGCCGGAAAACGGACATGAACTTATTTCCGTTAAATTTGCTGATAAGTATCATATGAAAGAGCCGGGGGTACTTTATTACTACGTTCGGGTGAGGCAAAAGGACGAACATTTGGCATGGTCGAGCCCGATATTCCTTGAAAAAATATAAAATTCAAACAATTCAAAACGATGAATTCAAAACTTCTCTTTTTTCTGTCAATACTTTTAATTCTCAATTCTTGTTCAAGAACATCAAACATTGCTGAATTAAAGTCTGAACATTTAAATATTGGGATTGATGCAAGAGGCTACATTTCAATGTTGTTGGATAACAATTCCCAAATAGATTATCTCTCAAATGACACCATTTCACCGCTAATTGCATTAAAAAAGGATTCGAAGATAATCCTTCCGCTTGCTGCCCGTGTAGAAGGAAACAAGCTTGTATTTCAGGTTGAGGAAGGAATAGATCTGAAGGTTAAATTTGAAGAGAAGAAGACACACATCACCATTGAATTGGTGGAGGCCAGTAACATAACTGATATTGATCTCATTGTGTGGGGGCCAATCCCTACAACTATTAATAAAATAATAGGAGAAACCATTGGCATTGCCAGAGGAGATGAATTTGCCATTGGAATACAGGCATTAAATCCTAAAACGATAGGAGGTTACCCCTGGAAGGACAATGATACTACACCTCAATTTGATATTTTTGACCAGGACGATTATTCTGACCTCAGTGAAGAGGGCAAGGGATATACATTGTATCGGGTGGAAGCTGCCAAGCCGGAAAAATTTGGCAGTACTTTGCAAGCCTATTGCAGAAATCGGTTTCAGGAGCGGATTATTTCCAACCTTAACCACGAAAAATACATTTCACCTGTCTTTGATGACGGAGGGATAATCGGTTCTAAAATTGCCTTGTTTGGATGTCCGGTGGAACAAACATTGGAAGCCGTCGGTAAAATTGAAACTGAGGAATCAACGCCGCATCCGCAAATCGAAGGTAAGTGGGGGAAAACAACCAATGTAGCATCATCTGCCTATATTATCTACAATTTTGGGGAGGCAACCATAAGCGAAGCAATTGAATACACAAAAAAAACCGGGTTAAAGTATTTGTATCACCCCGAACCATTTAAAAACTGGGGTCATTTTGAGTTGGATGAAAAAAAATTTCCCAATGGATGGGACGGACTGAAAATGTGTGTGGATAAAGCCGAAGCCGAGGGAATTAATGTTGGTTTGCATACCCTGTCAAATCTCATTACCACCAATGATCCTTATGTAACGCCAGTACCCGATAGCCAGTTAGGAGTTGTGGGTTACTCAGAACTTGCCGGAGTAATTGATGAAAACCAGATTGAAATACCTGTTATATCAACTGATTTTTTCATTCAGTGTAAAAATATCAATTTGCATACGGTAATGATTGGAAGCGAATTGATACGTTACCGTGTTGTTTCCGAATCGGCCCCCTGGAAACTTATGGATTGCCAGCGTGGAGCCTGGGGAACGAATAAAGTGAACCATGAAAATGAGACAAAAATCAGCAAACTGGCGGATCATGCTTACAAGGTATTTTTGACCGATCCTGAATTAACCATTGAAATGGCAGAACGTCTGGCTGACCTTTACAACTATTGTGGATTGCGTCAAATATCTTTCGATGGTATTGAAGGTAACCGTTCAACCGGCATGGGAAATTATGGCGAGATTTTATTTGCAACCACCTGGTATAACCACTTATCAGAAAATATAAAAAAACATATCATAATAGATGCCAGTCGCACAACGCATTATTTCTGGCACATTTATACCCGAATGAACTGGGGGGAACCCTGGTATGCCGGATTCAGGGAAAGCCAGACAGAATCGAGGCTGAAAAACCAGGCTTATTTCCAAAGAAACCTTATGCCTGGCATGTTGGGTTGGTTTAGTATGCGTAACAATACCCCAATTGAAGATATTGAGTGGATGCTGGCCCGTTCGGCTGCCTTCGATGCCGGCTATGCATTTGTTACCGGCAGGGAACAAATTGAAACCAACGGACAGTCTTCAGAAATTCTGGAGTTGTTAAAACTTTGGGAAACTGCACGGATGAAGAATGTTTTTTCGGAAGAACAAAAAGGAAGAATGAAAGATATTCATAATGAATTTCATCTGGTTGGTACAGGAGAAAATACATGGGATTTATTTCCTGTGTTTACCTTTAGGTTCGAACATGAATCGAAAGTCAGACAACCGGGCGAACCGCTTTATTCAACTTTCGAATTTGATAATAAGGCGGAAAAGGGACCAATGCATTTTATCATTACTGCCCTGAATGCTTCAGTTTCGGAAATCTCGCTGGAATTAAACAGCTCTATCGATGTTAAAATACCTGCTAAATTGAATAAAGGAGAATCATTGCGTTATTGTGGAGGTGCAAGTGCAGGAATTTATGACGCTCAACTGCATAAAAGAGAGGAAGTAAAACTAGATCCTTCAAAATTTTTACTTGATAGCGGAAAGCAGTTCGTGATATTTGATTGTGCTTTTAGCAATAAAGAGGAAAATGCCAAAGTAAAAATTGAGATCAGAATTTTGGATAAACCAGAGAAAATAAAAGGTTGATGTTGAAAAATTACGAGGAACAATCTAAAAGATACAAAAAGAGATTCCCTTTGTTCAAAAAATACATCCTCTGAAATATGGTGGTGTATTTGCCTGAACGATTTCGTGAGAACTTTTGCTGAGATAGCTGGCTATAAGCTTGGATATCTCAAAGCCGAAGACAGCTAAAATTGGCGCCCGGCAATTCTCGATCCGGGGTATACTAAAACTATTCGTCAGGCAACAGTCAGCCACTCCATCAATGGAAGTTTCTCGATCAGGCAAGGCGGCTGGAAACTATTGCTTTCTAAAGGTTCCGGGGGGCTGGAGTTTACCAAAACCCTGAAAAGAGAAGGACTGAAGATATCGATCTAACCTCTTTTCATCCTAAATTCTGCTGGCGTATTTGAAGTAAATTTTTTAAATATCCTGCAGAAATAGGATGTTGTTTTGAATCCGGTCAGGGCAATGATTTCGTTTAAAGAATAATCGGTGGTTAAGAGCAAAAATTGTGACCTTTCGATGCGTTTTCGGATGATGTAATCACAAGGAGCCATTCCGGTTATCGACTTGAATATTTTCGAAAAATGATCTTTCGAAAAACAGACCAAATCAGCCAGTTCATTCACGCTGATTTCATTTTTCAGATTATTTTGAATGTACAAAAGAACCGGATGAATGTTATATTTCATCAATGCTGAAACCGAAGTATTTTGCTCCTGCCCCAGAAAACGGGAAAAGAGCTGTTTTAGAATTCCAATCGTTTCAAAATACTGACTGGCCGAATGATAATTGACCTTTTTTGTAAGCCACAATTTGGTCTGATACACATTTGGATGATGATGCGGGAGTTGTAGATTGGGATCGATTTGTAACAAGCGATTGAAAAGGCTTCGGTCGGGTTCATTTGCGATGATCTTATTTACGATCGGATATAAATAATATGGACTGAAGCCGTTGGGATTATCGATGCTGAAATGCGTGTAATAGTGGCATAATCCGGCATTAAAATAATACGTGCATGAGGTGAAACGAGGTATCAGATAGAGGAAGCCCGGTTCAAGAATTATTTTCCGGTTTCCGATAGTCAGGTGTCCATTTCCTTCTGTAATCAGGTACATTCTTGAAAAAGGACTGACAATGTCGATGTATTCTGAATCCTGATCAAAACTTAATAATGCTACATTCCGAAGATGAAAAATAAATGATTCGCCAATTATTTCTGAATACATAACTTTTAAAATGTGTGATTTAAACCAGTCCGATTCCTATTGTTTATATGATTGGCCTGGAAACATTCGCTCGATAGTGATATTATTTGCCTCAAATGTATAAAAAGACGAGGTAAACATTGTCTAAGTTTGTATGGAGATTCTAACTATTTTAAACCGGAATCTTGAATGTTGATTAAAATAGTAAAAACTAAAAACCTACAAATCGATGAACTTTAATGTGTTACTTGGAATTCTCCTGATCGCTACCGGTGCATTTTCTTCAGGAAGTTTTGCTGTCCCATTTGGAAAAATAAAAGGCTGGAAATGGGAAACCTATTGGATGGTCTTCAGTATAGGTGCCTATATTTTATTTCCCTTAACAGCTTGTCTGGTTTTCGCTCCCGATTTTATTCAAATTATTCGGGCATCTTCTTCTGAAACAGTACTTGCGGTTTTTTTGCTTGGAGCTGTTTATGGAGTAGGAAATCTCTCGTTCGGCCTTGCCTTGCGATATCTCGGTTTGTCTCTCGGTTACGCACTTTCACTTGGGCTGATGCTGGCTATCGGAACTTTGATTCCACCGATGATTGACGGACGCCTTACAGTGATGATGCAGGGTTCAGGAGGGACACTTTTAATTTGGGGTATTGTGGTGGCCTGCGCCGGAATTGCACTTTCAGCCTGGTCAGGAATCCTGAAAGATAAAAAGGTATCGGATGCAAAGAAACAGGAAAGCATCGGGGAGTTTAACCTTGCAAAAGGAGCAATGGCTGCTGTGTTGGTTGGTATTACCGGTTCGGCCATGGCTCTGGGATTCGAACAGGGCCTGCCGATTTCGGATATGGCAGCTCAAATGGGAGTCGATCCGCTTTTTACCATGATGCCCGTTCTGGTTGTTTTATTCTCCGGAACATTTATTACCACCATTATTTGGTGCGTTTATCTGGGAATTAAAAATCATTCGCTGAAGGATTATTCTTCTGCCAGCTCAAACAGAACCCTGACGTTTAATTATTTATTCGGAATGCTTGCCGGTATCTTATGGTTCGGTCAGTTTATAGTTTACGGAATGGGTAAAAGTAAAATGGGGCCGTTTACCTTTACTTCCTGGGGCATCCTGATGGCTCTGACCATCGTATTCGCAACAGTTTGGGGACTGATACGCAAAGAATGGAAAGGCGCCCCAACCAAAGTATATGTCCTGATGATTTTATCACTGATTATTATCATTGCGGCTTCATTCATGATTGGGATCAGTGGAACAGAGTAAGTTCAAAGTTCCAGGTTTCAAGTTAAATTACTTGCAATTTGGAACCTGGAACTTGGAATTTGAAACTATAATTTATAAGATATGACAACTTCAAGAGAACGAATTTTAGCAGCGATCAATCATCAGGAGCCCGATCGTGTTCCGATTGATATGAGTGCCACACCCAGTTCAGGCATTTCTGCAATCGCATACAGTAATTTGGTAAAATATCTGGGAAGGGAAGATCTTCCGGTGCAGATTTACGATGTAGTTCAGCAACTCGCACAACCCGACATGTCAATTCTCGATCAGTTTGGCGTAGATGTGCTCGACATTGGCCGAACATTCAACGACAAACCTTCGGATTGGAATCCAATAATCATGGCAAATGGAGCGCCAGCTTTTTATCCGAAGGGATTCAATCCAATACAACAGGCGGATGGCTCCTATAAAACATACGACGATGACGGGAAAACGGTACTTTCATACATGCCTATTGGCGCCACTTTCTTTGATCAGACTTATTTCCCCTATGTAAACGGTTATCCCGATTCATACGAAAATCTGGATGCCGAAATGGGACGGATCATGTGGGCACGCGATGCACACAGTCCATGGGATCATGCCGGTGAGTCGGATTTCTGGCAAAAACTCCGCGAAAATACGCTGAAACTTCGGGCAAGTACCGATAAAGCTTTGCTGGTGGTTTGTGGCTGCAACCTATTTGAATGGGGAACTTTTTTGCGCCGGATGGATAACTTCCTGATGGATTTGATGTGCGACCCGTACAATGTGGAAAAGCTGCTCGATCAACTCATGATCCGGCATCTGGCCACTTTGGATAAGGTTTGCAATGCAGTAGGTGACATTGTCGATATCATTCGTTTTGGCGACGATCTGGGCATGACTTCCGGGCCATTTATGGATGTTGAAACATATCGTGCTCTTTTTAAACCTCGCCATAAAATGTTGTGCGACTATGTTCATACACACAGCAAAATGCACACCTATATCCATTCCTGCGGCTCAATTTCACTGCTAATGCCCGACATGATTGAAGCAGGTATTGAAATTTTCAATCCGGTTCAAACCAATGCCTGGAGGATGGCTCCTGACTTCCTGAAAAAGGAATTTGGGAATGACTGCACATTCTGGGGCGGTGGAATTGAAACTGTAGGAACCCTGAATATTGGAACACCTGCAAAAATCAGGGAACAGGTTTTCGAACGGCTTGAAATTTTCTCAAAAGGTGGCGGGTTTGTGTTCAATACAGTTCACAATATACTGCCTGATGTACCTCCTGAAAACATTGTGGCCATGTTCGATGCCGTAAAAGAATTCAATAAATAATCATCAAAAAAGATAAAACATGAATCGTAATTTATTTCTTTACACATTAATCTTTGTCTCATTCTTAGGAATTCCAAAGATTTCATTTTCACAATCCGCTGATTCGAGTAACAAAACCATTGGTAATGAAAAAAAGATTGAAGAATGGAAAGATAACCGGTTTGGAATGTTTATCCATTGGGGTCCGGTGAGTTTGAAAGGTACCGAAATTGGCTGGTCACGTGGACGTGAAATTCCAATCGCAGAGTACGATAATCTTTATAAACAATTTAATCCGGTTAATTTTAATGCAGATGAATGGGTGAGTGTGGCCAAGGCTGCCGGAATGAAATACATTGTTCTGACGACCAAACACCATGATGGTTTCTGTCTTTGGAACACCAGGGAAACAGACTACAATATTATGAACACGCCATTCGGGCGGGATGTAGTCAAGGAGCTCTCCAATGCATGTAAAAAAGCCGGCATCGACTTCGGAACGTATTATTCCTCGTGCGACTGGTATCACCCGGCATTTCCCCTAGGAAGTCCCGGGGGCAAAACTAAGAAACCAAGCCCAGACCTCGCGGCATACGACCAATATCTCCGCAAACAATTAACCGAACTAATCATAAATTACGGGCCGCTGCTAACAATATGGTTCGATGTGCCTCAGGTCTACTCAGCAGAATACGGGATTCCGATGGTTAATATGTTGCACAATCTACAGCCAGACATCCTGATTAACAACCGGGCATATTCAGAACCAGGCCGCACCAGTGGATACGCTCATCAGCATACTGTTGGTGATTATGAAACGCCTGAACAACAAATCGGCAGCTTTCAAATCGACCGGCCTTGGGAAACCTGCATGACCATTGCGTCGCAGTGGGCTTGGAAACCGGACGATAAAGTCAAATCACTGGAACAGTGCCTGCAAAGCTTGGTGCGCTCGGCAGGTGGTGATGGCAATTTACTATTTAATGTAGGTCCCAAACCCGATGGAAGCATTGAACCCTTGCAAATTGAAAGATTGAAAGAAATGGGACAATGGCTTCAAAAATATGGCTATTCCATTTATGGCAAACGCGGTGGCCCTTTCAAACCTACCGACTGGGGTGTTTCCACTCGCAAAGGAAATACAATTTACCTGCACATCTTAAACTGGTTTGGAAATTCCCCAAAAATAGTACTCCCTGATATTGGAATGGAAATTAAGAGCTGCAAACTTACCGATGGAAGCCCAGTTAAATTGACCAAACAAGGTACAAACATGGTAATTGAATTTAGCGGAAAAGCTTTACAGCCCATCAATACGATTATTGAAATTGAAGTTAAAGGAAACGCAATGGATATTCAACCGATGGAAATTGGTTCTCAATCTCTTTCGTACAATAAAAAGGTCACGGCATCCAGTAATCCAAACCCAAAATGGAAAGACATTTCCTCCATTAATAATGGAGATTGGGTAGGACATGCCTGGTCGCCAGATAAAGAAGATAAAGCACCATGGGCTGAAATTGATTTGGGCAAACCTCAAAAAATCTCAAAGGCTATTATCTATGAAAGCGGCCAATCTGTAAATTCTTTTGAGCTTCAGTATTTATCGGGAGAGAAATGGAAAACCATTTACAAAGGAAAATCAATTGGCGAAAAAGCTGAGATTAAATTACCCAAAACAACGGCACAGAAAGTGCGTTTGGTTTTAGCTGATTTTTCAGAAGTGCCGGGTATTTACGAAATTGTATTGCTATAATTTAAATCATTATATCATGAAAAGATTTGGACAAATTATCGGGGTTGACCCACAGAGTTATAAAACATACAAGGAATATCATGCTGCGGTTTGGCCTGAAATTTTGGACATGATAAGCGCATGTAACATTAGCAATTATTCAATCTTCCATAAGGACGGGATGTTGTTTGCCTATTTTGAATATGTCGGGGAAGATTTTGCTGCCGATATGGCAAAAATGGCCGACGACCCGAAAACACAGGAATGGTGGGACATCATGATACCGATGCAGTGTCCGGTCGACAATCGTTCGGAAGGTGAATGGTGGGCCAATGTGGAAGAAGTTTTTCATCTGGATTGAAACAGAGGTACAAAATGAAAAGCAAACTAATTTTCATCATTTTATTGGGTTTCTTCCTGACCTTCTTTTTGGGATGTAAGTCTGATGTTGAAATTTCGGAGTTAAAATTGAACAATGAAACAAATCCAATCGGAATTGATACAGAAGTTCCGGTTTTTTCATGGAAATTATTCTCAGAAAACAGGAATCGATACCAAACAGGCTATCAGGTAATTGTTTTGTCAGGGACATTAAAAGATACCTGCTGGAACAGTGGAACTGTTCATTCAGACAATAACATACGGGTAAATTATTCAGGTAAAAAATTAATTCCGGCAAGTTCTTACAAATGGCAAGTCCGGATTATTGACAATAACGGAAAATGGAGCAAATGGTCTAAAGAAAATTATTTTCATACTGGCCTGATGTCGGAACAAGACTGGCAAGCCCAATGGATAACTTCTCCTGATTCGGTCTATTCACCCTTTTTTGTGAAAGATTTTACCATTGATCAAAAACCAGGTAAGGCAGAGGTGTATATAAATTGCCAGGGGTATTACGAGTTATACATCAATGGCAAAAAAGTTGGAAATGATGTTCTGTCTCCTGCTGTTAGTGATTTTAGATATGAAAACTACTATCTAACCTACGATATTAAAAATTACCTGAAAACCGGCAAAAACTCCATTGGCCTATGGACCGGTCGAGGCTGGTATTCACTCGGATTGCCTGGTGTAATTAACAAATCACCGGTATTCAGGTGCCAGCTACACCTTTCATCGAATGATAAAAGTATTGTAATTGCATCAGATACTACATGGCAAACTTCTAACAGCAATATCTATCAGATTGGAAGATGGCGAGGAAATAAAATGGGCGGAGAACTAATTGATGGCAGAATCTCTATGGTCGGATGGTGCTATGAAAAAGAAGGAATGAAAAATGCTGTTAAAGCGACGACCAGCAATGCGATTACAAAGTCTCAGATCTGCAAAACGAATTTAATCACAGATAGAATCACTGCTAAAAGTATTATGGAAATTGAAGAAAATGTCTGGCTGGTAGATTTTGGGAAGAATTTTGTCGGATGGATGAAAATGAATATAAAAAATCAAGATTCTGGAGATACCATTCATTTTACATATTCGGATTTTTGCAATCAAACGCCTAAAAGATTAACAAAAAATAAGTGGGACTTTGGCAATAAATATATTAACCAGGAAGATGCTTTTATCTGTTCGGATAAAAAGTCTGATGTTTTTTGTCCCAAATTCAATTATCATGGATTTCGATATGCCTTGATTCAGGGATTAAATGTTAAACCAGAACCCGACGATATTCTTGGTTTAATGATAGAAGCAGACTTCACTTCAGTCGGACATTTTTCGTCCTCGGACAAAGATTTGAATGCAATTCACGAACTAAATAAATTTACTTTCAGGTGCCTCAGTATTGGAGGATATTATGTCGATTGTCCTCATCGCGAACGCCTGGGTTATGGCGACGGACAAGTGGCTGTTGAAACCGGAATTTACAATTATGATCTCTACAATTTTTATAAGAAATGGGCACAAAACTGGTTAAATACCCAGGATAGCACCGGAAGTATTACAAATACAGCCCCTTCGCCATATTCTGCCGGCGGAGGCCCAGGCTGGGGTGGAACAGCTGTTGTATTACCCTGGAAAATATTCAAATATTACGCTGATACTGTTTTCTTAAAGTCATCGTATCATTCGATGGTGCGATACGTGGATTTTCTTGAAACAAAAAGCGAGGATGGCTTATTGAAACATTATGGTGGTGAAAAATGGGGATTTATTGGCGATTGGCTACCTCCCGGTAGAGGAATGGATACTAAAAATTGGGGCGGGGAGATTGAAAAGGAATTATTTAACAATTGTTACAAGTTATATTTATATGAGATCATTGCAAGCTCTGCTCATGTTTTAGGAAAAATTGCTGATGTTAAAAAGTATAAAGGAGATGCAGCGCTATTAAGAGCAAAAATTAATGAGAAATATTTCAATACTGAAAAAGGAATTTATGCCAATGGAGAACAGAGCTACTTATCATTTCCATTACTAATGAAAGTTCCTGAAGGAAAAGAAACCACAAGAGTATTTAATAAGCTGGAACAAGAGATAAAAGTTACAAATGAAGGGCATCTCAATACAGGTATGCTTGGCACGTATTTTATGCTTCAATACCTGACAGAGATCGGGAGATCAGATTTAATTTATCTGATGATGAAGCAAAAAACTTATCCTGGATGGGGGTATATGATTGCACAGGGGGCAAATACTTGCTGGGAGCAATGGAACGGGTATTATTCGAACATTCATTCCTGTTTTACATCAGGCGGAGGATGGTTTTATTCTGGTATAGCAGGAATACGACAAAAGGAAAATTCAGTGGCATTTAAACATTTACTCATTGCCCCGCAACTTACTAAATTGATAAAAAGCCAAAAATCGGAATTTGAGTCGCCGTATGGAGAAGTATTAGTTGAATGGAACAGAAATGATAGCGATGTTCTGCGACTCACAATTGAAATACCAGTTAATACAAAAGCCGACATTTTATTACCTGTAAATAAAGATGAAGTGGTTTATGAATCAGGAAAAGATTCAAGGGAGAGCAATGATATTGAGTTAGTATCAAGAGATGGGAGCAGTATAAAACTCTTGGTTAACTCAGGTCGGTATATTTTTGAAATTAGGAATGTAAACGATAGTCAATAAAACTTATATAAATGAAATGCTTTTTTGTCTTAGCTCTTATGATCTCATTTTCCTTTTCGTCCAGTGCTCAGTCAAGGGAGAAATTAAGGAACAATTTTGCCAAACTGAAATATGGCATGTTCCTGCATTTTAATATGGGAACATTTGTCGATAAAGAGTGGGCAACCGGTTATGAAGATCCTTTGCTCTTTAATCCGACAAAATTGGATTGCGAACAATGGGCAACTGTTGCAAAATCGGCAGGCATGAATTATGCCTTTTTAACGGTTAAGCATACCGGTGGTTGGTGTTTGTGGGATAGCAAATTTACTACCCATGTTATCACTGCATTCAAAGATTTTAAAAATACAGACATTATTGGCTATGAATATCCATGGTTAATGAAAGTGAGTCCTGAAAAGGCTGTTCCACCCGCTGGAAATAAAAATCTATTATTAGATGTGCCACCTGACCGGGATGGAGTGATTGAAGATCTTTATATTAAATGCCTCATGGAAATCAAGAAAATTGCTTCTGAATCCGGTAATCTCAAAACTATTCAAAAACATAATAAATAAACCTAAAACATCACAATCATGAAACGAAATTTGATCCTATACGCGTTGATTATATTGATTTGGCTTGCAACTCCGACATTTTTGTTCTCACAATCTGGTAACACGAAGAGCACAACCATTGGAAATGAAAAAAAGATTGAAGAATGGAAAGATAACCGGTTTGGGATGTTTATCCATTGGGGGCCGGTGAGTCTGAAAGGTACCGAAATTGGCTGGTCACGCGGACGTGAAATTCCCATTGATGAGTACGATAATTTGTACAAACAATTCAATCCTGTAAAGTTCAACGCCGACGACTGGGTGAGTGTAGCCAAGGCCGCAGGAATGAAATACATCATTCTGACGACCAAACATCATGATGGCTTTTGCCTTTGGAATACACGTCAAACCGACTTCAATATTATGAATTCACCATTCAAACGCGATGTGGTGAAGGAACTTGCAGAAGCCTGTAAAAAACAGGGAATTGCTTTTGGAACTTATTACTCAACCTGCGACTGGCACAATCCGGATTTTCCGCTGACAAGCCCGGGTGGAACTGTAACACGTGAAAAATACGATCTGGAGGCTTATACGACTTACCTGAAAAGGCAGGTAGCTGAACTGTTGGTGAATTATGGCCCGCTGTATGTTTTGTGGTTCGATGTTCCTCAAAAATTTGATGCTGTGCGCGGACAAAGTGTGATTGATCTTGCCCATCAAATTCAGCCTGACATCATCATAAATAACAGGACAGGAGCAAAAGGCGATTTCGACACTCCTGAACAGCGTGTTGGCGGCTTCCAGAACGATCGTCCCTGGGAAACCTGTATGACCATTGGGCGTCAATGGGCCTGGAAACCAAACGATGATGTGAAATCACTTGAACAGTGCATTCAAAGCCTTGTGCGCTCAACCGGTGGTGATGGTAATTTACTATTCAATGTTGGACCCAAATCCGATGGAAGTATAGAACCCTTGCAAATTGAACGACTAAAAGAAATGGGTCAATGGCTTCAGAAATATGGCTATTCCATTTATGGTACACGTGGAGGACCTTTCAAACCAACCGACTGGGGTGTTAGCACCAGAAAAGGAAATACCAATTATCTGCACATCTTAAACTGGTTTGGAGATTCTCCCAAAATTGTGCTGCCTGATATTGGAATGGAAATTATAAGCTGTAAACTTTCCGATGGAAGTCCTGTGAAATTGACCAAACAAGATAAAAACTATATCATCGAATTCAGCGCAGCAGCTTTACAGCCCATCAACACGATTGTTGAAATTGAAGTAAAAGGAAACGCAATGGATATCCGGCCAATGGAAATTGCTTCTCAATCACTATCGTACAATAAAAATGTTATAGCATCGAGTGATAAACCCAAAAGGCCTGACATCTCCTCCATTAATAATGGCGATTGGGTTGGGCATGCATGGTCGCCAGAAAAAGAAGATAAAAACCCATGGGCTGAAATTGATTTGGGCAAAGCTGAAAAACTCTCAAAGGCTATTATTTATGAACGCGGCCAATCTGTAAAATCCTTTGAGCTTCAGTATTTATCGGGAGAGAAATGGAAAACCATTTACAAAGGAAAAACGATTGGCAAAAAAGCTGAGTTTAAACTACCCAAAACTACTGCGCGAAAAGTGCGTTTGGTGTTAACTGATTTTTCGCAAGTGCCTGGTATTTATGAAATTGTATTGTTGTGATTTAAATGATTATATCATGAAACGATTTGGACAAATTATCGGGGTTGATCCACAGCGATTTGAAAAATACAAGGAATATCATGCTACAGTTTGGCCTGAAATTCTGGCAATGATAACCGCATGTAACATTACCAATTATTCGATCTTCCATAAGGACGGGTTGTTGTTTGCCTATTTTGAATATATCGGGAAGGATTTTGCTGCTGACATGGCCAAAATGGCCGCCGACCCCAAAACACAAGAATGGTGGGATATTATGATTCCGATGCAGCGTCCGGTCGAGAATCGTTCGGAAGGTGAATGGTGGGCCAACATGGAAGAAGTTTTTCATCTGGATTAAGATAAAAAAAATGGAAAGAAAAGCTAGTTGCCTGGCAAAGCTGGACCGAATGAATAAAGCTTTGCAGCATGAAGAACCCGATCGGGTGCCAATCAGCGATTTTTTCTGGGGAAGTTTTGTCAAAAGATGGAGAAAAGATTTAAACCTTCCGGATAGTGCGGAACCTTATTCTTATTATGACCTCGACTGGATTGTGACCACACCCAATATGGATCCGTGGATTCGTGCGTTTGAAATCCTTCGGGAAAATGAGATTGAGGTGGTTGTAAAAACCGGTTTTGGGGCAACCATGCGAAAACGGTTTGATTTTCAAATGCCGGGATTCATGTCGTTTGAAATTGATACCATCGAAAAATTACAGGCCGCCGTATTTGATGATCCTTACGATCGACGCAGGTATTTTGAAGCTGGCGATAATCAGATTGCCGGTGTTGGCGATGGTTTTGAACGCAATTCACCAGCCTGGGTGGAAACAATAAAATCATTGCATCCTGATTTCCCGGTTTACGGCAGTATCATTGAATGTTCCGAATGTCTTACCCGCCTGATAGGTCAGGAAAATACCTTGTTCTGGATGGGCATGTATCCTGATGAATTAGGAGAGTGCATCAACAAAATTGGGCAATTTTACCTCGATTGCACCAAAGCTCAAATTGCTGCTGCCGACGGCTTGCTCGATGGATTCGTCATTTGGGGTGATGTTGCCTACAAACAAACCATGCTTTTCGATCCGGAATATTGGCGCGAATTTTTTAAACCTTGGGTCAAAGCGATGATTGAAGAGTGCCACAAAAATAACCTTCCTGTTATTTACCATGGTTGTGGCAATGTAAGCCTGATTTTTGAAGATTTCATTGAAATGGGTCTGGATGCCTACAATCCGTTGGAAGTTAAAGCCGATATGGATGCTGTACGCCTGAAAAAGATGTATGGCAATAAAATTGGTTATTGCGGAAATAATGACATTCAGGTATGGGAAACCGGCGACAAAGAACTGATCAAGCGTGAAATTTTGAAAAAGTTGAATGCGGCCAAACACGGTGGATTCATCTTCCAGTCAGATCATTCTGTATCGAGTGCAGTTTCAGGGCAGACTTACGACTTCATTGTGAAACTGGTTCGGGAATATGGTAAATATCCATTGAAGTTGGATGAATACGATTTAGAATGGAGTAAACGCCAATAAAAAAGAAAGAATAAATCATAAACATTTTCAGAATTAAAGCCAAATAAAAAGATGAAACTTAACCTAATCCGGGCTGTCATTGCCAGCAGCTTTTTTTTACCTTCATGTTCAGTAGCAAAGAATGAAAACGCAAAACCAAACATTGTATTTATTCTGGCCGACGACCTGGGTTATGGCGATGTACATTGTCTAAATCCTGAACGTGGCTTGATACCAACACCCAACCTTGACGGGCTCGCATCACAGGGAATGACCTTCACCGAAGCTCATTCCAGTTCTGCAGTCTGTACGCCGACCCGATACAGTATTCTTACCGGTCGCTATAACTGGCGTTCAAGCTTACAGAAAGGTGTACTGGGTGTTTATGCAAAACCTTTAATCTCTGAAGAACGCTTGACAGTGGCTGATCTACTCAAACAAAAGGGATATACTACTGCCTGCATTGGGAAATGGCATCTTGGCTGGGAATGGCCCAAAAAGGGGGATGAAATTGATTTCACACAGGCCATTCAAGGTGGACCTCTCGCCGCCGGATTTGAGTATTATTTTGGTACAGATGTACCAAATTACCCACCATATTGTTTTATTGAAAACGACCATACCGTTGGTATTCCATCCGTTCCACTTCCTGATTCGTTACTGGGGAATAACCTCGCAAGTAAGCCTGGCCCGGGATTGCCCGGATGGAGACTTGAAGCTATTCTGCCTTGCCTTACGGAAAAAGCTAGCGAGTATATTTCAACTCAGGCAAAAAAAGAGAAACCATTTTTTCTATACTTTGCCTTAACTACACCGCATACGCCTTTAGCACCCTCAAAGGAATGGCAGGGGAAAAGCGGCCTTGGCACATATGCCGATTTGGTGATGGAAACTGATTGGGCCATTGGTGAAGTACTTTCGGCACTCGATAAAGCCGGTGTGGCAGAGAACACCCTGGTATTGGTGGCCAGCGACAATGGTGTGGCCCCTTATGTAGGCGTCGATTCCAAACAGCTAAAGCATCTTGAAGAAAAAGGCTATTCAATGAAAGAAGCAGAGCATAAAGGAATGCAAAGGTATAAAGAGCTGGAAGCGATGGGTCATTATTCCAGTTCTATTTTCCGCGGTCATAAGTCGGATATTTGGGATGGTGGCCATCGTATACCCTTGCTGGTGCGTTGGCCGGGCAAGGTAAAGGCCGGTTCGAGCAGCAATCAGCTGGTCAGTCTGGTCGATTTTATGGCTACTTGTGCGGACATTACAGGTACAAAAATCCCAGACAATGCAGGAGAAGACTGTGTCAGCCTTTTACCAATACTACTTGGTAAGTCGACTAAGCCTGTCCACGAAGCAGTGGTGTTTCACTCTATCAATGGTTCTTTTGCCATTCAACAGGGACAGTGGAAACTTATACTTTGTCCTGATTCCGGTGGTTGGGGCGATCCCACACCAGGCAGCAAAGAAGCAGAAAACTTACCAGGCGTTCAATTGTATGATATGAATCAGGATGCAGGGGAGCAATTCAACTTGTATGCCACACATCCTGAAATTGTGGAGCAACTGACTAAGCTGCTTGAAAAATACGTTGCTGATGGGCGCACAACATCCGGGGCAAAGCAGTC
>JBBSBP010000109.1:0-16650 GCA_038251165.1 Bacteroidales bacterium
GTCCCTATCGCCGCTGTTAAATTTTCGGATATCCTCTTCAGGGGCTTCAAGTGGAAAATGGACTGCATTAAACGGAAGGTATAAAAAGAATGGAGACCTTTTTCCGGCATTATCCGCAATAAACTGACAGGCCTCGCGTGCCAGATTATCGGTCAGGTAGCCGGTATCATTGATGGGTTTGTCATCGCGGTAAATACAGGTTTGCTCATCACCAGGCGTACAGTTTAAATCGAAATAATCGTGTCCACCATGTCCCAGAAAACCATAAAACGTATCA
The DNA here is from genome assembly GCA_038251165.1 of Bacteroidales bacterium. GTDB lineage: Bacteria > Bacteroidota > Bacteroidia > Bacteroidales > Prolixibacteraceae > Aquipluma. The sequence continues at coordinate 278 of JBBSBP010000109.1, forward strand.
AAACCTCTGCTGGTCGGATAATACGGCCTTTCCAGTCCAAGGTGCCATTTCCCAAAGACTCCTGTTGTGTATCCTTTATTTTTTAGTAGTTCTGGCAAGAGCACCTCGGTTAACGGTAACCCCTGACGCGAATCAGAAGCCGTATAAAAACCGTATCGTTGCTGGTACCGGCCGGTAAGCAGCCCCGCCCTGGTTGGAGCACAAACATAACCACTGGCATAGCCATTCGTGAATATAACACCCGATTTTGCCAACTGATCGATGGCAGGTGTAGAAATTCCAGACGGATGCTCGTGGTAACTTACATCGGCATACCCCTGATCATCGGCAAGAAGTATGACCACATTGGGAAGTTCAGATTTTTTTTGTCCTGCATTATTTGCTCCGATCGATATACCAAACAATAAAAGTGAAGGAAGAATACAAAGTGCAGTTTTGTTTAAAAAAGGAGTTTTCATAGTATCTGATTAATATGTTTTAACGAATTTGTTCATTCTATAATTTTCGGCTTTTCACGCCTTCATAGTGTTTCGAATTGTTTTGTCGCAGCCATGTTAGCAAATCGTCGCGTAATTCTTCCGTTTTCTCCTTGTATTTCATTTTTTCAGGATTATTGCCCAATAAATTGTTCATCTCCCAGGGATCTTTTTTCAGGTCGTACAATGCGTCTAAAACTTTCGAAGTGGCAGAGTAGGGAATAAACATTTTCCAATCCCCTTTCACGATCATGTAATTGGGCACCAAATCGTTCAGCCTGAAATTCCATTCGGTTACCACGAAATCAAATTTGTCGGTTTTTGTTCCGTCAATAAGCGGTCGAAGTGAGGATCCGTCAGAAGTCTGCCCCTTTATTCCCAAATAATCGAGAATGGTGGCAAAAAGATTCATATTCGAAATCGGATTATTCACCTTCGCGCCGGCTTTGATGGATTGCGGGAAACGCATGATCAAAGGTATCCGGGCAGATTCTTCCAAAAAAACATTTTTTTCACGCATGCCGTGTGCCCCAAGCATTTCACCGTGATCGGAAGTGAATATAACCAGGGTGTTTTTGTCAAACCCGTTTTTCTTCAATGTTTCAAGTATTTCACCAACTTTTGCATCAATTTCGGTCACCAATGCAAAATAGTCGGCCATCATGTACCTGATCTTGACAGGATCGCTGTATTCGGGTTTTTCCAACCGGCCATTGGCATTGAAATAAGGATTATTCTTCATATCATCCCTGATGGAAACAGGCACAGGCATTTGATCAACCTGATACATTCCTGCGTATGGTTTGGTTGGCAACATCGGCGCATGTGGAAAGTTAAAAGAACAGGTGATTGAAAATGGCTTCCCTGATTTTTTCGCCCTGTTAATGGCATCAATGGTCTGATTTGCCTGAAAGCTTGTCATGCTGTATTTTTCCGGGATCAGCAACTCTCCGTGGTATTCAGTCTGGGCGAACCTTACCGGCTTTCCTTTTTCATCGGTTGTTTTAAGAGTTCCGTCAAAGAAAGCATCAATTGGATTCATCCGGTAGGCTTGCTTAAAATCGGGATTGATGCGTTCGCCTTTCCCGACTTCTGCCGGTGCTGGAAGTGCATTTGCCAAAAAGGTTTTATAGTCCGAATTGTCAGTGAAATGAGTGTAACACTTTTTCAACGCGTCGGGCGAGTGGAATTTCCCGTGATATTCGGTATAGTAACCATTTTCAACCAATATTTCGTCGAAGGTTTTCATCGGGGTTGTTGAATTCTTATCAAACGCATTGGTGTAAATGCCATGATTCTCGACGGAACAGCCGGTAAAAAGCGTTCCCCTGGCCGGCGCACAAACGGCACATTGGGTATAAGTCCTTTCAAAAATAACCCCGTCTTTGGCAAGCTTGTCCAAATTCGGCGTTTTAAGAAAAGGATATTTTCCAACTATCGCCAACGCGTCAAACCGCTGCTGGTCGGTCATGATAAATAATAGATTGGGTTTTTTTTCCTGACCGGAAACCAATTGGGGTAAAATTGACGCCAAAGCAAGAGCTGCGATACCAATAGTTCTAAATTCCATTATAAATGTTTTATTTTTAGTTTTTTGAGTCGAGTAAATACTTCATTATAAAATCTGCCGAATACGTATTAATCTCATCCATTGAAGGGGAAATATCATTTCCCTGAAAGCTGTGTCCTCCATTTTTCACTACCAATAAATTCACATTTGCACCGACCGATTTTGCAACTTTCATCATATAGTTTGACTGGGCAATGGGTAAAACTTTATCATTATCGCCATGAAGCAATAAAATAGGTGGAGCATCTTTGGTAAGAATTTCAGCAGGACTTACTGACTTGGCCAGCATTTCATTTTCAGACAATAATCCGCCAAACATTTCAATAAACCGGCTTTGGTTTTCGAAATTTGACCCGGCCAGATATTCACTTTTCACAAAGGATGTTAACGGGAAATAGGATGCAACACACACAAATTTTGGATTATAACTGCTTAATGATTGATCGCCAATAAAATCTGAATTCTTCCCAAGTGCAGTCATTAAACTAAGATGACCACCCGCAGAACCACCCGATACTCCCATTTTATTTACATTAAATGAATATTTATCTGCATTTTTCATTAGAAACCGTGCAGCATCTTTACAGTCAACCACGCAATCGTAAACATTGGAAATTCCTTTGCGAGTCAGGCGATATTCTATTGAAGCGCATGCGATTCCATTTTCTGTCAATGTCTTTAAGGTCTTTAAAAAAACTTGTCCCAAAATGTTATATTTATCCCCATGAGCCCAACCGCCACCATGCGTAAAAAGTAAGACAGGCATTTTCCCTTTAGGTTTAACCTTTGGAAAAAAAATAGTCATATCCAACGTATCGCCATTCACAATTTTATAAATGACGTTTTTCTCACAATTGAATTGTGAAAGAGCTTCCAAAACCCTTTCTGTCTGAGCTTCAGTTTTTCTCACGCCTATTATGAGAATTAAAAATGCTGCTAAAATTCCAATTTTAATTTTCATGAGTAAATAATTACATGAGTTCCTTCATTTCTGTGATGATTTCGGAATAAGCCGAATCATTTGCAAGGTTATTATATTCCAACGGGTCGATTATTTCGTTGTATAATTCCATTCCTTTTTGTCCGTCATCCCACTCGATATACCTCCATGTCGAATTCTTTACCGTGCGCCCCATCACTTTTCCACGTGTTATAATCGCACGAACTTCATTACGGAACTGTTTTGCAGGATCATGGACAACCTCTGAAAAACTTTTACCTTCGAGATAATCAGGCGTATTTTTTAATTGGAAAAGTTCGGCAAGAGTGGGGTAGATATCAATAAATTCGAACATGGCATCAGCCACAACTCCTTTTCCACCAACTGACTTTCCGGCCATAATGAATGGAGCTTTCGTTCCCTTTTCAAAAATGGTAACCTTATTCCACCAGTTTTGTTCTCCCAAATGGTAACCATGATCGCCGAAAAATACGATTAATGTATTGTCCAGCTGCCCGGATTCTTTCAGGGCATCCAGCAATTTTCCCACCTGGGCATCCATAAAACTGCTGCATGCATAGTACGACCTTAAAAATTCTCTTTTATCCTGATCCGTAAATTTATTAAATGTGACTGTCTCTCCCGGAAGTGAGTATTGGTTTGGTACAACCCAATTGTCGGGCAGAACAGGTGGATCGCAAATTTCAAGCGGGTACATGTCGAAATATTTCTTTGGCGCTATGAAAGGGTCGTGAGGTTTATGAAATCCGACGGCAAAAAAGAAAGGTTGTTCCTTTTTTGAATGAATAAATTCAACTGCTTTTTTAGCAATCTGTCCATCCGGCTGATCTTCGTCGGTTCCTTCAGCTGCCTGCCAGCGGCACCATTTCAAAACCCCATCGGTCATATTTCTGGTCTCACCACTTTCCCCTTCGGTAGTCGGATCATAAGTGTAAATTTCGTCCCATGCTTTTAAATCATTGTGTTCTTCTTTTGAACTGTGAAAAATTTTCCCCAGACTCATCGTGTAGAATCCATTTTCTTTGAATAATGCAGGTAAGGTAATTCTGTCACCCAGGATGGATTGCAACGGAGTTCTGTTATCCAGAATTGTTGTCGTTTCAGGTTTTAACCCCGTCAGAAACGATGACCGGCTTGGATTACAAACGGCAAAATTACAATAGGCATGATCGAATCTGACCCCCATACTGGCCAGCTTGTCGATGTTTGGCGTTTTAACCACCGGATGCCCGTAGCAACCCAAAGTGGTTGTTAAATCATCGACCACAATGAAAAGAACATTCTTGTCTGTTTTTTTCTGCACTTTTGAACCGGAACATCCAACTATAAATGGAGCCAGTGAAAGCGCTAAAAATATCTTTTTCATATTTTAAATATTTTTTGATTTAATTTGCTTCATTCGATATTACTGAAAACAACAAAAGAATAAAAGCTAATACCAGTCTGAAAGACTGTTTCCTGATCTACATATCCAACCGGGGAAATTGAAATCACTACTTTCTCTCCGGCATTTCAAAACTTACAGGGATTTCTTTTCTTAACATTTTTGCTCCAAGTCCTGTTAACCAGAGGTAATGATCAGATGGCATTCCGTCGTTGTCCACAAAATGCGCTTTATCACTATTGGGTGGAGTGTCAGACACTTTAAGGATGGCTGTTCCTTCGTCAATTTCGTCAAACATGGCAACATAGATCATTTCAGCTCCTGCATTAATTACTGTTGTCAACTGATCCCAGTAAAACCGGCCACCCAGACGGGGAATAGCGCCGTAAGCGGTATAGCGGGCAAGCTCGGGTTTGCCGAGTGAAAGGTTTCTCCAGCTAAAACCCGGACAAATAACCGGCACATAATCAACATCATGTTTTTTTGACCACTTGATGTCGGCAATAACATGATCCTTGATATGATCAACCACATTGTGAACCAGCGGTGTAAAACGCTGAACCATCCAGGGCATAACAATATCGACCGATTCGATCAACTCGTGCAGGTAGGGGTCGGGCAAACAATCTTTATCCAGATCACGAAAGTAAGTCGGAACACCCAGCATGACAGCACAACCGCCATAAACAGGATCATTCTTCAGAAAGTCAATTAAACGGTTAACTCCAATTTTTCGAATGTTATACGAACGGTCGGGAAACCCAACTCCCCAGATGGCAACCAGGGGTTTGTTTTTGTGATACAAATAGGTTTGATTATCACCCTGATTGGTGATTTTCATTTCATCCACCAACATTTTCCAATCTTCAATCACCGAGGAACAATCTTCCCCGTCGGCCTTCAAACCCGACAAATCGTACATGACAGCTATCGCCCGATCGTTTTTCTGTGAAGCGCCAAGCGCATTGCGTAAAATGATATCCTGTGATTTGTTGGAATTTTTATACCCCCGGGTTACTCCGAAGAATCGTTGCATAAAAACACCATCAACACCATATTCTTTCATCCATTTAAAATGAAGTTCAGTGGTACTTTTATCAGCCGAGCTGAAGACTTCTGCTGCTTTTCCATTCGGTGATTTAAAACTGGTTTTGTAGGTTTTCTCATATTCAGTAACATCGGGCCAAAAGTCAACCGTATTATTCTCCGAATCGAATTTCCCATTTCGTCCATAATGGCCCCAGCCACTTTCCGTTCCATCGCCTTCAGCACGAAACCAGCCCTGATAACCGGCCATGACCAATCCTTTGTATGATGGGAACTGGGAGGTTTTGGCATGTTTATTACCAGCAGATATGGCAGTGTATTGAATTAAAAATGCAAATAGAATGATCGGTAATCGTAATTTCATCAGTTTCAATTTTTTGTGGTTGGTTTAGGGAGAGAATTCTGGAAATTGGTATATTCCCTGATCATTCTCTCCTTTATTTTAGGGTAGTTTCCCGATAAATCGGTACTCTCAGCGGGATCATTTTCAAGGTCAAACAAAAGCATTTCCCCTTCCATTTTTTCTGGTTTGATTCCAGGATAGTCGGCAGGAGTAGCTTGTTCAGCAGGTGCAATTATTGTTGTTCCATCCGGCGCCCTATTATCTTTCCAGTTCGTCAGATCAACTTCTTTATAATAGGGCGGCTCTTTCAGGAACAATTTCCATTTCCCATCGCGAATAGTCTGTATTTCGGAATTTTTCATGGTAAAGATTGGACCGTGGCTGGTCGATTTTCCTTCAATAATTTCTGAAATATCGGTACCGTCCAATTTTATTTTGGGGTCCGTCTGAATATTCGTCAATTTCATCAGTGTTGGCAGGATATCAGGCGACCAGCATGGAGTTGAAACCGTTTTATTTTGCGGAAACCGCACTGGATACCGAATTATAAACGGAACACGTGTTCCGCCTTCCCAGTTTGTTGCTTTCATTCCTTTTAACCCTCCGGTATTTCCTCCGTACCATGGGCCGTTATCCGACATGAAAATGACGATGGTATTCTCAAGAATTCCCAATTCTTTCAATTTACCAATGACCTCACCAGTCGACCAATCCAATTCACGAAGGGCGCTCTTATATAACTCAAAATGGTCACCTTTCGAATAAAAATCAGGAGAGGCAGCAATTGGTTTATGAGGCATGGCATGGGCCAGGTAAAGGAAGAAAGGAGTTTTTTGGTTTCGCTGGATAAAATCCAAAGCTTTGGCCGTATATTTTTGGGTCAGGAAACGCTGATCTACCGGATAATCAACGGTATCCATATTTTCGATGAGCTGAACCGGACGCATGTCGTTCGAATAGAGAATACCAAAATATTCATCAAAGCCGTGTTTCACCGGGAAATACTCAGGTTTATGCCCCAGATGCCATTTACCGATGCATTTGGTATGGTATCCGGCACCTTGAAAAAGGTTTCCCAAAGTGACCTCCTGCGCGTTTATTCCGATGTCATTTATTCCGGCATCCGGAGCCGGATTTTGTATTAAGCCATGCCGAAGCGGGAAACGTCCGGTAAGTAAAGTTGCCCTCGATGGGGCACAATAGGGAGTTGGAACATAAAAATCGGTAAAACGTACTCCTTCGGTTGCAATATTATCGATGTTGGGAGTTTTTACCTGGTCCGGATTGTAACATGAAATATCGCCATATCCCATGTCATCAGTCAGGATAATAACGACATTGGGCCTTTTTATTGGAGCTAATTCCGCTTTTGCCAAAATTGGCAGGACCAATCCAGGTAGAGCTATTGCAAACAGAAGTTTATTTTTCATTTCCGTTATTTTTTATTTTTTTTGATAAACCGGCTGCTGAACTTGTAATGGCATTTCCTTTCGCAGCATTTGACCTGCTTTTCCTGTTAACCAGAGATAATAATCGGAAGGCAACCCTTCGTAAGTTGCAAAGGAACTAGTCCCAACCGGGGGATTGTCCGTGCATTTAAAAATACAGGTACCTTCATCCATTTCGTCGAACATGGCTACATAAATCGTTTCTAAATCCGATGAAACGGCATTATACATTTGTCGCCATAAAAATTCGCCTTTCAGACGGGGAATAGCGTTTGATGGCGCTTCTCCGTTTTTCAGGTTATACCAGCTAAACCCGGGAAAAACCACTGCCATATAAGCCAGACCATTTTGGTCGCACCAGATTTTGTCTTTTTGTGTAAAGTTGCTGTTTTAAAAAGGGCAAGACCGGATAAAAATCGATCCTGCCCCTGATTTTCGATCTAACTAAACTTCAAAGTACAAGAAATTGATATTCAAACTTTATTTATGGAGTAACCACTTCAACCTTAAAGGCTTCGAATTTCATATCTGTATCGACATATACCAATGAGTCTTTAACCTGGTAGGTATTCGCTCCATCCTGATAGGTGTAATCCAGGTATATGGTACGATGTTTTTTACCATTGTAGCTTTCTGCCCCGGAATCTGCTTTAGAATAATATTTGCCTGTTCCGCTAATCACCACAGTTGACGCATCTTTTTGTGATACTGTTACACTTTTATTGGATTGATTAAAGCTTAAGTTCATCGAGTATTTAGCATCAGCTAATTCTTTGTTTGTACCCCCAACTGTTGACATGTAACTATCTGTCAAAGATTTAGTGGTTAACATGGTCTGATCGTTGTCGTCGAGAAAACGTGTGGAATAGGTAACGACATCCTGTGGGTTTGCAGTGTTGGTTCTTTTTCCTCTTAACAGATAAATACCATGTGTTGAGTTTATATACTTTATTCCAAACAATACATAGTTTTTGGGCGTTGTTACCCAATGATCTGAAATTCGTGGATCAGGAGAAGCAACTGTACTTACCTTGGCTCCACTTAGGATGGAGTCTCCTGCAGCATCTGTAATCCTCACGGGAATAACATAATGCAAGCCCGTTGTAAGCGGGTCAGCAAAAAAAGCATCCGTTAAATTCACTTTCATTTTGCCAAAGAAACTTCCGGCAGGAATGACTATTTCATCAAATGTTGCACTATAATATTGAGCAGGTAATAGCTGAAGTACATTACCTGATCCATCTTCTATGTTTGATGCTAATTCAGGTGCAAGTTGTACCTTAAGTACCCTGTCTTTTGTATTTGCATACGCTCCTCCAAATGAAGCTCCAATACTAAAGGCATGCTCCAGATCGATTGAATTATCTCCAATTACTTCGTCTCCCAGCATGATCGTCCTGAGAGGAGTTTGATATGGAAAATAAACAGCCTGATAGGCGAAATCAGGGAACTCGACGTCCTGATTTTCACAGCTAAAGAGAAGAACTACGATACTTAATAAATATAATATCTTTTTCATACTTGTAATTTTTTACATGTTAAACGTTAACTATTACCAGCCCTGATTTTGAATCAGGCTATACTTGAGGGTCTCGCTGTATGGAATTGGACCATAAATCTGATAATCGGCGAAATTACGACTCTCAACTTCAAGATAGTTATATGTACTTCCGTCGGCTGATACTTCAACCCCACTAACCGGTTTTTTCATTTCGGTGGTCATTTTCCAGCGACGCAAATCCCAGAAACGCTGTGCCTCAAAGCACATTTCTATTCTTCGTTCATTGCGGATAAGATCTGTCATCTGTACTTTACTCAAACCATCGACATAGGTCGAAGAGGTAATTCCTGCTCTGCTGCGAATCGCATTAACCACCTGACGGGCATTGTAGTTTCCAATATTTGCATCCGGGCCAACGACTTCATTGGCAGCTTCAGCAAACATTAAAAGCACATCGGTATAGCGTGCGTAGGTAAAATAATGCATTCCACCAGAATTAACTTTCGGATCTAAATTTACGTCACTAACATTCATGAACTTTTTTAGATAATAACCTGTTTTGGTCGCATAAATATTTGCACTACCCAATGCATCCTGGCTTCCTGCGGTTGTATTAATGATAATTCCTCCTCTGCCTAACTGAGCACCATTGTACAAAATAAATTTTGCCAATCTGGGATCCCGACCAGAGTATGGATCACCCGAATTAATCTTGGTTGCCAGTGCCGGGGTTCCATCTGCCATTGGGAAAGCATTCACCAAATCCTGAGTGGGATTAGTCAATCCCTCCCCAAACAGAGAAGGAGCGAAATTTGACGTTTCCCAAGAGGTAGAAGAATTTGCCTTGGATGAATACCAAAGCACTTCAGGATGCAGATCACCTGCATTTGGCACATCCGGATTACTATAAAACTCTTCATTTTTTTTATTTGCAAAATTAACCAGCGTCAATCCATTGTTCTTATCCATCAAATCAGCCGCTGCCTGAGCTGCCATCTGGTAGGTATAAGTACCATCTGAAAAAGCCGGGCTTGCAGCATACAATAATGTTTTAGTTTTTATCAACCGTACTGTCAATCCATTGATTCTATTGGTGTTTCTGGCACCAGTAGCGATATCGGCATCGGCATTACCGCTATCCTTCCATCTGTCGGGAAGTACTGCGATAGCCTTGTCACAATCGGCAAGGATGAATTTAACCAAATCTTTAAAAGTAGAACGGGGAATCTGGTAATCAGATGGGCTATCGGTTTTCAACACATGATCAACTATTGGTACGCCAAGCAAATCACCATTGGATCCTTTACCTGCATGGGCCTGAAGCAAATTGAAATAATTCCAGGCTCGCAGACCATAAGCTTCTGCCTTGAGTTTTTCGGCAAAAAGAGCGTTGGTGGTTTCGTCTTTCCAGTACCAATCAATAGTACCCATCTCAGCTAAAAAAGTATTGATGTAAAAAATACTCTCATAAGCTGTATTCCAGGCATCAAAAGGATTTGTACTTGATGTCCATCCACCCGAAACAACGGTCTTTACATTACTTGTAGGATCATTGGTTACAGCATCGTCGGAAGCGTACGATTCGTTAAAGTTGTTGTGGACAGTTGGAATATTCCGATAAGCAGTTAACAAAAAACCTTCGGCATAAGTCACAACAGACTTTACATCGTTCAGATCATATATATTTTCATCTTCCGGCTGCAATACATCACAAGCATTGGTTAAGCCAAGCAGAATAATGAAGATGAATATCAAATATTTGCGTTTTTTCATTTTATCTTGATTTAAATTGATTTAAAATGAGGTAACAAGACCTATTGCGAAACTTCTCGTTTTTGGAGCACTACCTACATTCAATTCGGTGTATTTTTTATTTTCTCCAAAAACCAGTGCATTATTGGCTCTCACATATATTCTTGAATCTTTTAGAAATGATAATTTATTTTTTCCCGAGAAATTATAGGTGAGTTGCATGGTAGGAATAACAAATGAGTTATTCTTAAAAAGCCAATAATCGGAATTACGATCATTGTTGCTTGCAGAAGTTGTTGTTAGACGGGGATGGATCGCATTCACATTTTTGTTATTCGGTCCATACGCATCATTTACCATTTCAGAGTATTTTACATCTCCAAAAACCCGGTAATAGCTTCCTGCCCGGTAATCATCATTGCCAGTCTGACCAATTCCAAGAATATAAAATTCAAGATTTTTATAGTTAATATCCAGGTATAAACTATACTGGGTGCGCAATCCATGACCAACAATTCGCGTGTCTTTTTGATCTATGACATTGTCTCCGTTTTGGTCCAGGTATTTAATGTCTCCTGCCGTAACTGCACCAAAGGTTGGCACAGGCAATCCGGAAACCAACGAACCATCAGGATTAAAATCTGCTTCACTGTACAGACCATCTGATTTTAAAGCCCATGAAGCATCAGTCGCAGTTCCTGTTCTTATTAATCCCATATCTGCACCTTCATAAACAGGTTCCTCACGTTTGGTGATTTTTGGAGAAATGTAGAGTATGTTGCTACCGGCAGTTATTGAAAAATCGGTTGAAACATCAAATCTGTAATTAATGCCCAAATTAACTCCCTGGGTTTGATCGCTGTTGTAATTATTGTACACACGGTTTTCATAGCCCAGAATCTGTGGGTAGGTACTCGACATCAAGGTAATATTATCCAGTGAAGCGCTGTTAAAGTACTCCAATTGCATATTCAAGGCTTTATCAAAGAGTGTCGCATCTACTCCAAAAGTAATATCTCTTCTTTTTTGCAGCCTAATGTCATTGGGTACAGAGAGAAAACTTGTCTCCGCATTTTGAGCTATGCCATTTTGATAAGTAAAATTACCAGTATGTGCAAATGTACTTCGGTGTAAATTATAATCGGTCCAATTGTCATTTTTTGAAATACCATAGGATGAACGTATTTTCAGATAGTCAATAACAGCGTTATCCGACATAAAATCTTCTTCTGACAATACCCATCCAAGACCGAATGAAGGTGCCATCTCTACACGACTGCCCTCTTTTAACTTTCTGCTTCCTATACCCATTAATGACATTTCAGCGATGTATTTTTTCGAAAACATATAGTTCGCTGAAAATCCGGTATGGAACAATACATCCTTTTGTTCCTGATCGTTATTCGTCATCATGTCGGTAAACATTAAAGCAGTAGCAGAAACAGCGTGCTCACCGAATGAACGGTTGTAGTTTAGTGTACCATAATAGGAAACATGCCTGAAAAAGTCAGAATTGCCATTATTGATATTGTACTTATTCGCTGCCACATCAGTACCTAGTATATCAACTTTATCCAACAGTCCGGTGGTATCATTAAAAGCAGGCGCGTATACAGCAAAACTAGGATTCTGATTCGCATATAAGGTGTTAAAGAAATTCATTCCTCCATAAAGACTTGCAGAAAGGCCTTCTGTGAGAAAACGCATATCAATGTCAAGTTTTCCGCTAAACTGAACATCCCGCTGCATTAGTTTCTTATTACCATTCTGTGTAAAATTACCGTAAACATTGTTTAGGAACGATGAATTTCCACCCAGTAATTGTCCATTTTCAAGCTTGGCATGCGAAACCAGATCATCCCGGAATTCAGCATCTGGGATAATGTTTGGATCCCATAATACAGGATAATTATTGGGCAATTCTGTTGAAGCTGTATTCCAGATACTACTTGTATTGGGTTGCTTATTAAACGAGAGTCTCGCGGTTGTACTGATACTCATATCCATATACTCATTGATAACAAAATCAAGGTTCCCCCTAAAGTTTAAATTATCAGTAATGTCACCCTGGGGTGTATTCAACCATCCGCTACTTTCATCCCAGCCTGTTCCCACATAATATCGAACATTTTCGCTACCGCCCATTACATCTGCAAATACATTTGTTCCGGTAGTATTATCTTTTATATAATCATCAGAATAGAAATCATTATCCGGATAACGGGCTGGATTCGCGCCACTGCGGGTGCCATCAATGGTTTCCTGAGAATACCGCAATGAAGCAGGAACAATACCATCATTCAGTTGTGCTTCAGTATATTTTCCCATATAATCAGCAGCATTCAGAAATTTAGGCAATGCCCGCGGAGTTGCAGCACTGTATTGTCCGGCAATTCTCAACTTATGCTGACCGGCTTCTCCACGCATACTTGTGATAAGGATTACGCCATATTCTGCTTGTGCTCCGTACATTGCTTTTGATAATGCATCCCTCAGTATTACAACAGACTCTATTTCCAGTGGGTTTAAGCTGTTTATATAGAAATCATTCTGCCGGATACCATCAACCAATAAAACAGCATTTCCTGTTCCCCATGTATTGTAATTACCAAAGATTCCCGGCACCTTTCCATTCAGAATCTCTCCTATTGAGCTGTTCTGATCTCGTTTTAGTTCTTCCTGCACATCAATAGTAATCATTGATCCAGCCGTTTCCCTCGCAGTAATAGTATTGTAGGTCAGCTTAACCTCCTTGTCAACACCAGTCTGCTCAGCAAAAGTATCTGTTTTTATATTACTATCTTGTGAATAAAGGATCTGTGACAATGCCATTAACACTATCAGACAGTTGATCTTTATTATTATTTTTCTTTTCATAATAGTATACATTATTAAGGTTTTTAATCGCTACCATCCCGGATTTTGTTCCCAATCCAAAGTAAATCTTGTCAGGCTTGTTTCAAATGGCATCCAATAGTGTTGATCTTTAAATACAAATGGTGTTACATCTACACGTTTTACGGAGGATTCATCAATAACCTTCTTATTGTCAACATCAAAAAGCAATGCCTGTATTTGTACCCCATCTTTGAGGGCTGCTCTTTTCCATCGTCTGATATCGAACCAATAAACCCCTTCGTAAGCAAGCTCAACATTTCGCTCGTTACGGTAAAGCAATCTAAAGGCCGGGTCAGAAGCGAGTTCACAGGATCCGGGAAGCGGATTATTTGCATAAAAAGGCAAGGTGGCAGCTACATTCGGTTGCCCGGCACGGGTCCTTACTTTATTCACTGCCTGTTCTGCAGTCATACTCAGTCCGGCGGGAGTTGTGTTGTAACTTCCGGTGCTCTCATAAACGGCCTCGGCATAGGTTAAATAAATGTCGGCCAAACGCAACAATGGAGTGCAAAAGGTAGCTCGTCCCGGATTATTTTTGGTTACACCATCACTTAAAAATTTCCGAACGGCATTACTATTGAGAGCACCATCTGAATTTAATTTTTTGGCAGAAAAATCCAGAGTAATTTTATCGACTTTGTCGCCATGCATGTAAAAAGTAAAGTCATATCGATTGTCCCGGTCATCCCAGCGTCGTACTTTATCATTATCATATTCAAGCTTGTAGCGTGAACCGTCTTTCATTTCAAATTTATCGAGATACATTTGAGAGCCTTGTGCCGCTTTTTGACCGGTAAGCTGATTCTGACCATAATTTCTTGCTGTAGATTGGCTGACCACAGGGGAACCGAATCTTCCATTGGGCCTGTGAAACAACACTTCGGGTGTATAAGGCTGAGTTTCGTCAAATGTGGCAAATGCTGTTCGAAAATCAGCCCATTTAGTCAATCCATCTGCATCGGCTTCAGGCATACCTGCCGGTTGAGTACCTACAAGGCTTACAGCTAAATCGATGGTCGCTTTACTGGCTAAGGCACATCTGTTCAATAAATCTTTGTTATAATCCGAAACCCCGGTAGCCTGCTCATTAAAAAGCGGACTTGCTGAGAACTGCAGCGCTTTGGCCTTATAACCCAAAGCTGCCAGTTTGCTTGGACGCCCCCAATTGATATTTGGTGAAGGCCAGCTGGCAGGTAATAATGCAGCGGCTGCATCCAAATCTTCCACAATCCGTTCGAATACGGCCTGTACATCTTTGTATGTTTTCCCATTTTTTTCGTAAGTCCAATGGCGTTTCATATTTTGCTCTTCAGCCGTAAAAACCTTGTCGACATAAGGGACCGTACCAAATGATCTTACAAACTCGTAATAATAGTATGCCCTGAAGAAAAGCGCCTGTCCTTTCAACCATTTTCTTTGGTCATCGGTAGCATCTGTTAAAACGCCCGATTCCAGTTTTTCGAGGCACATGTTGCACATCCGAATATTTTGCCACATGGAAGTATACAAACCGGCTGAGAATTTATCGCTTTCGGCAGGGGCATAAATACCCCGGTTAGTTAACAAATACATATAATCGCCAAGAAGGGCCTTAGAAACAGATTGGCTTGAAGGCGATAGCGCTTCACCAGCGATGGAATGAGTTACCCTGGCTCCATGGTTGTTAAAGTCAACCAGGTTATTCAATAGCTGATCCTGAAATCCCTGGAAGGATTCATAAGAACCAAAAATCTGTTCTTCTGTAATAGCAGCTTCCGGTGGAATGTTCAAATACTCCTTACAACTGAACTGAAACAAAGCCAGTATCAGAAATAGACTTATTTTAATTGTATATCTTTTCATTTCATTAATTTTTTTGTTGATTATTAAAACTGAATATTCAAACCAATATTTATCTGTTTCTTGGTCGGATAATTCAATCCCGGATCATCCATACCTACACCATCGTTAGGCATTTTGGTCCATATGAATAAGTTTCTTCCATTAACATACAGCTTAAGATTATTTATTCGCAGGGGCTCAATCCATTGTTTGGGGAATGAATATCCTAACTGAACCGATTGCATCCTTAAAAAGGAACCATCAAACTGAGTATATTGTCCGGTTGGATTGTACGTTTTTGCAGTGTTCAGTGCCAGCGCTGGATACGTAGGATTACTGTTATTATATTCAGGTGTCCAGGTATCTTCCAAATAGGCTGTGGGAGCATAAGTATTGTCGAAGTAAAACAAGTTTGGTGAAACCTTACGGGTGGCGTTATAGGCTCCCAAAAATCTCACTTGTAAATCAAATCCTTTGTAATCTACTCCCAGCGATATTCCATAATTGTTTTGAGGATAGGTTGGGTATCCGTACGGAGCATTATCATCGGTACCGAAGTATCTTCCATCGGCGTTAAAATCAAGCATGATCATATCTCCAGGCAGCAAAAACCCATTTGATGCATCATTATTAGCTCCCGTGGCACTGTACAAATCGTCCCAACTTTCATAAATTCCGGTTGAAATTCCGGTGTTGGTCTGACCGAGCGGCTTTCCTTCCGGTTTTTGATGGGGCAAAGTTAATTCAGTAGATTCTTTATAGATAACCTCGCTTCTTGAAACTGCCCAGTTGGCAGTGATCCAATAGTTCAATTTATTTTTAAGTGAATTGCGGTAGGTGATTTCCAGTTCCGCCCCATGAGAATTTGCTTTTCCAATATTAGCTGGCGGCGCTGGTTTCCCAAAAATCGGAGGTACAGTATTTTCCCTGTCCGATGCTCCAATCAACATATCTGTTCTTTTTTCATTAAATATATCAGCGTTGAAACTAAGCTTGTTGTTAAAAGCTGCAAATTCAAAACCCAGATTCTGTTTTACTGCTGTTTCCCAACGTAATTCAGGATTACCAGGATTTCCCTCGTTGTACCTTATATATCCTTCGTAGCCGTAGGGGTATCCCCACCAGTTTCTCTCATAATCATCCACACTGTATGTATTCCAGATGGTTAAGTA
>JBBSBP010000110.1:0-16585 GCA_038251165.1 Bacteroidales bacterium
CCAGTTTGAAGTCCGTAACTGGTGTACAAACGAAGAAGATGGCGCCGGAGTTGGTAATATTTTCTATGGAGATAAAGGTTATATGGTTGTAAAAGGTTATGGAACCTACGAAACTTATTTGGGTCAAAAACGTGAAAAAGGTCCTTCAAGGTCTGAAGACGGAGAGTTGACTTTGCATTTCCAAAACTGGTTTGATGCCATTCGTGCACGTGATATGAGCATTCAGAACGGACCTGTTCAAACCGGTCACCTGGCATCGTCGCTGGCACATTTAGGCAATATTTCCTATCGTTTGAGCCGTCAGCTGGAATTTGACCCGGTAGCGGAACGTTTCATCGGAGAAGGCGAAGCAGAAGCAAATACAATGCTTACACGCGATTACCGCGCCCCTTATTTATTGCCCGAGATTGTGTAAGTCTGGTTTGTTGATAGCATAAAGTTTTAAAGAAGAGGGGATCATTTGACGGCAAATGATCCCCTTGTTTTTTTTATCATACCCGTTCTGAATCACTGACAATGGATGTATTTAATCACCAGTTCGCGGGTAGCTTCCGGATTCCCTGCCAGTTCGCTGCTTAAATTTTTATCCTGAAAAGCGGTAAGTACATCAATGGTAAAGTCAACCAGTCGTGTTGGAAAGATGCCGTTATTTTCGAAGATTTCACGTTTTGATTTCAGCCCTTCAGCCGATTCGACGCAGGATGCAGGCAATCGCAGTAATTGTTGAGCTGGATTATTCCTGAAAATATTTCCTTCCACATAGAGCTGATCGGCCAATATCAGTCCATCCGGCATTTCGATTCCATGAAGCGAAGCTACAATCAAGCCAGCCAGAATCAGGTGAATATTGGCGCTTCCATCCGGTACGCGGAACTCAAAAGTCTGGCGGCTGTTACCATTTTTAGCTGAAACCTGAACATCAGGATTGGCAATAGCTGCCATATTTTGTTTGCCTGTCCAGCCTAACGGTACGCGCACCAAGGCCGAACGGTTGCGGTCGCCCCAGCATATTCGGGTAGGTGCTTCCTGATTGGGAACCAGGCGGAGATATGAAGTTGGAATGGTATTTCCAAAAGCCGTCAGTGCATCAGCCACATCCAGAATTCCGGCAATCATTTTTCGTGCAGTGGAAGATAATTTGCCATCTTCGAGCACGATATTTTTCCCGTCTTTTTCAACCAGCATATCATATTCAGGAGAAAGCTCAAGCAGATTGCCTTCGTAATCAAAGAAGGAACAAAGAATTTCGAGTGAAGGTTCTTCCTGAAATGGATTGATAAAAGCAGTCCGGTATCTTGGTACAACATAATCCGTGTTTATACCGGTACCGAATTATCAGCGAATTTTTAGAGATCGACATGAAATAAAAATATAAAAATAGCTGCTTTAAGTTTCGAATTATCAAGATTTAAAAACCTTGTTCCTGTTTAAACTGGTTTTGTATAAAACATAGGGATATGAGAAACGTAGAAGCCAATATTCTCCGCAGTAAATGAACCGGAGAGGAGGTAGATATAATTGGCACCGGCTATTTGGCAGACAATCGAGACTTTTTTTAACTTGCATCAGTTTTAGTGCGATTTTATTTAGCACTAAATCCGGGATGAGTGTTTAAATTGATTTATTAAAAAAGAAAAAATGGAACCTCAGAATTTAACAAAAACCAAGCTCCCTTTATCGCTTGGATTTGCGTCTTTTGTTATTATTATCGGCGGCGTGATGTATAGCGCATCAATCATGACTCCCTTGTTGATGGCCTTGTTTATCAGTATAGTTTCAGCACAACCAATTCTTTGGATGCAAAGTAAAAAAGTACCACAGGCCATAGCTATTCTTTTAGTTTTTGCTCTGTTCACTTCAATTTTTATAGGATTCGGAGGATTAATTGGAAGTTCCTTATCCACTTTTTCAGAAAACTCAAAAGTTTATGGCGATAATCTGCGTGAGATTGGAAATTCGATTATTCAGATCCTGAATGACAGAGGAATAAATGTTTCGTTTGATCAAATGTCAACGCTGGTAGATCCCTCCAAAGTGATGAGTCTGACGGCTGGAATGTTGGGCCAATTGGGTGGATTAATGGGTAATGCGTTCACTATCTTTTTCCTGGCGCTTTTTTTATTGTTTGAGATGGACAGTATAACTGTTAAAACAAATGCGATCTTAAAAAATTCAACTGTATCATCTTCCTATTTAAAAATAATAATCAAAAGTATTCGTCATTATCTTTCCATTAAAACAGTGACCAGCCTGTTGACTGGCCTTTGTATCTGGATTTTCCTTTTAATCATTGGGGTTGATTATGCCATTTTATGGGCTTTAATCGCTTTTCTCCTGAATTACATCCCAAATATTGGCTCAATCATTGCCGGCATTCCTGCCGTCTTATTTGCACTTATACAGCTGGGTTTTGGTGGATTTATATGGACATTCGTTTCGTTTGTTGTGGTGAATGTGTTGGTGGGAAGTGTTTTGGAGCCCAAAATGATGGGCCGGGGCATGGGATTATCAACGTTTGTCGTTTTTCTATCGCTTATATTCTGGGGATTTGTACTGGGTACCATTGGTATGTTTTTATCTGTTCCCCTTACCATGTCAATCAAAATTATGCTTGAACAAAATCCGGAAACAAAATGGATCGCTATTATTCTGGGAACTCAGGATGATGCAGAAGCCAATTTGAAATTGAAAAATCATTATTAAAGAATCCAGCTTGTACTGGCAGGATTTCTAACTTGAATTGCCGCAATGGAAAACGTGAAGCTAATCCAGGCCAGTAGTCAATTTACCTGAAACGTAAAGAGCCAATCTTTCGACTGGCTCTTTACGTTTGTATAGTTTTTTATTTAGCACCCTCCGGCAGCTACCGGTCCTTTTTTGCGTTGTCTGACCACTACTGGTTTCTTGTCAGTGGAAGCATTGACTGCGGAGCCATCTTTTGGTTTTGCCATTTCAGCAAAATTATACCGTGGAATTCCTTTCAGGAAAGTGGTGTCGGCTTTGCTGGCGAATAGATTATCTTTATGTTGTGAATAATATTCGTATCCTCCCAGCAATATTTTTACATGGTTGAGTCCTGCCTGCCTGAACAGCATCCATGGAGCATTGGCCTGAAGCTGATCCTGACCATATAAAACTACTGTAATGTTTTGGTTTTGAAGATCCTCCAGCCGTTCGATGCTTTCTTTTTTGGTTAATTCCTGAGCCGATAAGTTTTCAGCTCCCGGAATATGTTCTTGTCCGAAAACGAAATGGTCGCGGATATCAAAAAGGACAACATTCTTCGTTTCCTTGCTCAGAACACCAGCTAACTGCCAGGGATAAAATAAAGCGTCAGCCTTTTTTACTTCTTCAAGGCTTTCTTTCATGTCGAGCTTGTAGGTAATCAATGGTTTGCTCATGGTGAAAAAGCCAATGATCACAATGATGACGAAAATGGAAAGGGCAATAAGCGTTTTCCATGGATTTGTTTCGTGTTCGTGCATGGTTTGAATTTTTTCGTTTTAACAATCAGTTGGTTAACAACCACCAGCAGCAACCGATGTTTTTTTGCGGCGCTGAACATTAACTTTTACTTTTGAAGTCTCCACAACATCGGTCTTTGATCCGGTGAAATATAGCTGTGCTCCTTTTCGGAAAGCATACATTTCGAAATCAGTATATGGATCAGTTTCTGCAGGTTGCTTTGGTTCAATGATGGTTTCCATCCACAGGTTCAATCCGCCTTTCATGACATAAGTGCTTTTAAAACCAAGTCGTTTGGTCAGAACCCAGGCCTGGTCGGCAGCTATATCATCGTTTGAAACGAAAATCACCTTAGTCCCGGGAATTCCGAAGTAAGTCAGATTATCTTTATTAATCAGGCTGTCGAGCGGAATATTAATGGCCCTTGGTAACGCAAATTGATTAAACTCTTCAGCTGAACGCACATCAACCAGTACCAGTGTCGGGTCATTGCCTATGATGCGTTTGGCCACCTGATCGGTACTTACATACCGGGTAGGCTGAACCAGTTCGTACATGAGTTGTTGCGGTTTAATTTGTGCAAGCTCTTTGTTTTTGTTTATCATCAGTGTACCAATGGCCAATAGGAGCATCAACAGCGTGAGATAGATATAATTTCGATTCATCGGTTTTAGAATTTATATTCAGTAATGGTTTTTCTGACACGTTTTTCAATAATCGAAGCTCCCCAGAACGCAGCTAAAGCGATTACGGTGAAAGCGAATGCGAACCATGCTGCTGAAATACCGGTAACATCAGTCAAGGTTACATTTCCAATATTTCCACTGTTGAAGAAATTTTCGAAAAGTGGAAAACCCATGGTGAACAGATAGATTCCAAGGTAAAGGCCAATGGCGAAAACCAGTCCGTCAAGTTTGCCGATAGCAATGGCTGTAAAACTGGTTCCGGGGCAAAAGCCTCCCATGATGAATCCTACGCCCATAACCACGCCGCCAAAAATCATGGGGCCGAGATAGGTGGGGAGAATGAATATTTTTGCGATATCGAGCCAGCCAAAGTAATCGAAATACAATAAGCCAACCATCGAAACAATAACTGCAGTAAAGAAAACACGGAGAACAACAAAGTTGTATCCGTAAAATACACCGGTAATATTTCTTGATGAAGAAAATCCGGATGCTTCAAGAATAAAACCAAAGGCTATTCCTAGAAGAATAGCAATGACAAAATCCCATTCACCGGTTATTATACCATTCGGAAATAAAGGTCCCATTTTTTTTATTTTTAAATTTTGAATGATGAATGTTGAATGTTTCACATCAATAAAGCTGAAATGCTTTTGATCAACATTCAACATTCATCAATAATCAATTGTAAATCTCAAATCCAAAGTTTTCTGAAAAAATATGCTACTGCATATCCTGATCCGAAAATAGCAAACATGACGATTACGCCACCTAATGCAAAGGTTCCTGAACCACAAAGAGCGGCACCGCTGGTACATCCGCGGCCAAACTGACTGCCAATGCCAAAGAGCATTCCACCAATTAAAGCGAAATAAAGCCTGGTTTTACTCGTGATTTTTGGGCTATGTTCAACATGGAATTTTTTTACCCGACCGAAAAGGATTCCGGAAAGCAATCCACCCAGTAAAACACCAATTGATTCAAAAACCAACCAGGTGTACATCGGTGAATGTCCTTCGCTGGCGAATTTATTCATATAGGCATTTGTTTCAACTTGTTTTGGGGTGAATACCTGCGCGGTAGTAACTACTGCGCTCTTGAATGCACCACTGGCTCCCAGACCCCGTCCGGTAATAAAGACGGTAGCGAGTACGAGCAGCCCCAATAATACACCACCCAGGTAAGGATTGATGTATTTTGGCTCGTTGGTAATTTGCTTATTCATATTCATTTTTTTTGTTTTTTACAGGTTAGTATAAATAACGGGTAATTTGTCCGGCTTCAACAATGATGAACCGAAACATTAAACCACCAAAAAGAATTAGTACAGGTGGCAACCATTTTGGAACATGATATCCCCATAACTCCAGAGTCTCGAGAACGGCAGGAAAAATCAGGCCAAGAAGAACAACAAAAACCCAGAAGCTTACCGTAAAATCACCGCCTAAAAACAACCTCGCTGCTTCGATACTTGTTTCCGATCCGGCTAAAAACCCCATGAATAAATGCGTAATCAGGAAAAGTTCAACGACGATAAAAATCAGGTCAATCCGGCCTAAAATTTTTCGTTCTTTGGCATCTTTACTGATCCACATGGTGGTTGCCAGACCTGTTGAAAGTCCGGAAACCAGGAACAGCGGCCCAAGAATAGAGGTATTCCAGAGCGGACGGGCATTGAATGCGGATAATAAAATTCCGGTATATACGCCTAGAATGATGGAATAGATCATCATAAGCCAGGCTAAGCCGGTACGATTTTTAATAACCCATGCTTCGAAGCGGTTCAGAAAGTCAAATTTCCAATCCCATCTGGGGAAAATTTCTTTCATATAACTGGCCACCCAAAGTAATGAAATAGGGGTGATAATCATTAAGGTCCATGCTCCCCATCCCATCGGAGATTCCAGACGAATGGTTGTGTAAAGCTGCCAGAAATAGAGTTTATGTTTTAAATCCCAGAACAAGGCGCCAAGACCTAAAATAAGGGCAAATGGGGCAATGATCGGTGCCCATTTTACGGTAGCCTGCATCTTTTTTCCTTTTCCTCTCACGTAAAAAAATCCGGCGAAGAAAAGGATTCCGGCAGCCAGTCCTCCAAGAAACAAATACAAAGGAATTTGCCAGTGCCAGATATTCAGATAAGGATCAATGTTGGGAATATTGCGTCCGCTAACAAATAATTCTTCTTTCATCTTTTTTTTAATTTAAACAAGTTAGGTCAGAAAATATAATTGTGGTTTGGTACCAGCTTCAGGAGCAAGTACTTTCCATTTCCGGTCTTTTAAGGCCAGCGAAACATCACTGTTCGGATCGTCCAGATCGCCAAAATGAAGGCAATTGGTCGGACATACATCCACGCATGCAGGATTTTGTCCTTTTTCAACCCGGTGAATACAGAAAGTACATTTATCGACATATCCTTCAGGATGCGGATAACGGGCATCGTAAGGGCAAGATTCGATACAGGCACCACATCCGATACATTTATTGTGCGTAACTACTACGATGCCACCTTCGACGATATGGCTGGCTCCGGTAGGGCAGCAACGCACACAAGGCGAATTGTCGCAATGGTTGCATCGTTCCGATCTGAATTCCAGATCAAGACTCGGATAAGTTCCGGTTACATTTTCTACAATCCAGTCGCGGCAATAACCGTGTGGAACGTTATTTTCAGTTTGACAGGCTACTACACAGTCACTGCAGCCGACACATTTTTTGGTGTCGATAGCCATTGCATATCTCATGCTTTATCCTCCTTTTTATCGCTTTCAGGATTATCTTTCAAAAATGTTATAAAGTTCCCACGCATTCCGGTTCCGCCCATGATCGGGTCAACCGCAATGTTGGTGATCATTTCTTCGTCGCTTGCACCCATTCCGTAAGCACGGGTTAATTTTTTATCCGAATGACCGAATCCATGTACCATATATACCGAGTCCCAACGAATGCGTTCTGTTACACGAACTGCAACCGGGAATGTGGTGAGCGCTCCGTCCTGGTTTTTCAGCCAGACTTTCTGCCCGTTTTTTAGTCCCCATAGATCAGCAACTTTCGGATTAACCCAAACGCTGTTTTCCTTCATCAAATCCCATAAATTCGGATTGTTGGATGTACGGCTGAACGTATGCATCGGTGCGCGTCCATAAATTAACCGGTAGAAATTTTGTGGTGGTTCGGGATGAGGTTTGTAAACCGGCAGGGCATCAAAACCTTCGTTTGCAAAATCAGAAGAGTATAATTCCACTTTACCTGTATTCGTATTGAATTTATAATCTTCGCCATCAGCAATATATTGCGGTCCGCTTTTTCTAGGAAAGGATTTTACGCCTGTTTTTTTCATTTCTTCCATAGAAGTACCCATCTGCTGCAGTTGCCATTCAATCACTTCGGAATAGTCGTTGTAATTGAAATAGTCGTGAAGACCAAGGCGTTCGCCAATTTGTTTGGTAATCCACCAGGCAGGTTTCGAATCATATTTAGGTTCTGTTGCAGGCACACGCAAAGCAATATTTGGCACACGGTTCTGAGCGTTCCTGATGAAATCATATCGTTCGAGGTAAGTACATTCCGGAAATACAACATCAGCAAAACCGGTTACTTCCATCGGCATGGTATCCATTACAGCAATAAATTCAACCGCTTCAGCTGCTTCCCTGAATAATTTTTTATCAGGCATAGATAGCGGAAGGTTTGTTCCGGCAACCAGCCATGCTTTTACCTGATGTTTATAATTTAGTCTTGGGATGGATGCTTTTAGCAATTCAGTAGTAATTCCCATCGTTGCCAGAGGATATTTACCTTCGTTAATATCTCTCCACATCCATTCCGGTTCCGGATATGGTGGTTGTGGAAAGGTTGGAACTTTTATTGCTTCAGGAATATATAAACTACCTCTTTTTCCCCATGCGCCAAGGAGGCCGGTTAAAATAGCCATCGCTCTTTCGCGCTGTGTATCATCACCGTACCAAACAACGTGGCGTCCCGGATGAATGACAACTGCCGGTGCGGCGCCTGCCATTGCTTTAGCAGTTTTACGAATAACATCAGGCTCAATATCGGTAATTCCATATGCCCACTCGGGAGTCATATTTTTTACATGTTCTTTGAGTTGATCAAATCCGAAAGTATATTTTTCTACAAATTCCTTGTTGTATAAATTTTCATAAATCAACACATGAATCCATGCCATGAGCAACGCGATATCGGTTGATGGTTTAATGGGCAACCAGAAAGTTGAATGACCTGCAGCCGTTGAAAACCTGGGATCAACCGTTATGATGGTTGCTTTGTTGTCGATGGCTGCCGACATTTCCTGAACCTGCGAATTGTGCATGTTTTCGCCGATGTGTGATCCGATTAATACCAAACATTGGGTATCGCGGATATCCGTACATTCAGGAGAACCAATGTAGGCTCCAAAAGTGGAATAGTAGGCGGTCGACCGTGGACCACGGCAATTGGCAAATGCAGGTTCCGCATTGCTCTCGGAACCGTATGCACGTAAAAGATGTTCCATGTGCCCACCTGGATTTCCATGATTGAAAAGTCCAAAAGCCTCAGGGCCATGTTTCTCTTTTACTTCCTTCATTTTGTTCGCTACCAGATCGAGAGCTTCTTCCCATGATGCTTCCCTGAAAAATTCAGTGCCATCACCTTTCTTTTCCCTGATCAAAGGCGTTTTTAAGCGGTCTTCGTCGTAATACATTCCGATTCCACCGGTTCCACGCGGACATAACCGGCCACTGCAATGGGGATCGTTTTTGTTCCCGACAATTTTTCTGATGCGCCCGCTTTTATCCACATACGCCCATGCAGCACATTTCCAGAAGCACACCTCACAATACGTAGCGAATGGAGTAAGATCTTCATCACTTACTGCCTCTTCCGTATTCGATTCGAACCACTTAAATTTTTTTGCGCCAAAAGCATTCAGACTGAAAGCAGTTCCTCCAGCGAGGGCTGCAGCTCCAAGTCCAAATGAACTGATTTTTATAAATTTCCTCCTCGTATGCATTGTACTGATATTTAGAGTTTTATGAAATAATTAAGATTGAATATATTTATTTTTGTTGTATTTCTGTGCAAAAGTACCCCATTAACATGTATTCGCCAAATCGTACATACATACTGGAATATATATAACTATCAATATATCAGCTATGTAGATTTATTGTTGTTGCGTAATACGTATATTCTGTGTTCTAATGTGCTGATATTAAGGAGCATGTAGGTCGAGTTGTAAATATCTACATATTTGCAGGTGATTTGTTAAATGTCAGTATATCAGTAATATATAGATTACACTAAATAATCACTTTAGTATATGACCCCTGACATAAAAAAAACTGATCTATATCATTATTAGATAAAAACAGGGGGTGTAGGTTCTTCCATAAAAGTTGTAGATTTGGAATCCCGAAGGAAAATTTGATGAAGAAACAAAAAAGCATTTCGCGAAAATTATTTATACGGTTAATTGCAGGTTTGAGTATTGCTTTTATTTCCTGGATTTGGTATCGCATTACCAATTTTCAAACCGAAAGAGAAAGCAGACTGGAGTTCAGGCATGGTCAGGATATTCCGTTGGGAATCAGTTATTTCGGCAAGTATTATTTGATCCGTACTGAAAATTCACTTCGAGCATTTTCAACTACCTGTACCCATGCCGGTTGCCGGATAGGAAAAAGTAAAGGAAGCACGCTTCAATGCAGTTGTCATGGTTCGAAGTTTGAAGCTGAAACCGGAAAACCATTAAAAGGACCGGCAATTAAACCGTTACAGGAACTCGAATGCCGGTTCGATAAAAAATCAAGTCAGTGGATCGTCAGGTTTCTGCCGGCGGGAAAAAGTGATGTGTAATAATTGTAATCATGGGACTTTTCACTTCGCCCTATGCTGATACATGTCAGGGCGTTGCCCCTCGATATAGTCCTGAAAGGACGTTCTGTAAAAGCACAGGGTGAAGCGAAGCGAAACCCTGTGAAGCATACAAGGTGAAGCGAAACCCTGTGAAGCATACAAGGTGAAGCGAAACCCTGTGAAGTAATTAAGGTGAAACGAATCCTATGAATGGGCATTAAAAGAAATTACAAATTAATATATGAATCTGCAGAAACTAAAAAAGTTCATACAATTTGATACTGCCGGATGGATAGCAACTTCTTCCCTGCTGTTGTGCGCTGTAAGTGGTGTATTGCTGGCCATTCCTTACGATTTTACACAGGCGCATCAGTCTGTTTCTGAAATACTTCTTTTCAACCCTGCGGGTACTTTTATCCGGAATTTCCATTATTGGAGTGCCGAACTGTTTCTGATTTTCTTTTTACTTCACATTTACGATCACCTGAAAAAATCGACTGATACCAATATCCGAAAACGACGTACCTGGCTGATATTGTGTTTGGTATTGATGTTTGCAGGCTACGAAATGCTGTCCGGATTTATTCTGAAAGGCGATGCTGCCGGAATTCAGGCTCGTCGTATTCTGGCCTCCATGCTTCAGTCAATTCCGGTTTTAGGAAAAATGTTGAGTTCAGCTTTTGCCGGAAGTGATGATAATTGGCAGATAATTTATATTCAGCATGTTGCCACAGGAACCATTT
The DNA here is from genome assembly GCA_038251165.1 of Bacteroidales bacterium. Lineage (GTDB taxonomy): Bacteria > Bacteroidota > Bacteroidia > Bacteroidales > Prolixibacteraceae > Aquipluma. Next base: position 10,757 of record JBBSBP010000110.1, read on the forward strand.
TTTTGTTCATTGGCATTTATGAGCATGTAAAAAAGCTCTGGCCAAAACTGAGAACTTTTGTTATCCTGCTGCTGATTGCAGTCGTATTCAGCCTTTTCCTGCGCGCTCCGATAGGTCTTACTGAAAGTACCCAAATTAAAGGTCCCTGGTTTTTTATTGGCATCCAGGAATTGCTGCATTTTACGAGTCATCCCGGATTGGTAGTTTTGTCCTTATTGATCATTCTTGCAGCACTGTTTCAACTCCCGTTTCTTCACCGGCGATGGAGACGCATCGTTAAAAAAAGTCTGTTGGCAGTTGGCCTGATTTATTTGCTTGTAACTGGATTGGTTTTTTTGTTCCGGGGCGAAAACTGGGAATGGACGAGTTGGAAGTCCAATACGCAAATCGCTGAATCTTTTCCGGCTTACGATCCGGTTAATTTGTTTCAGATCCTACCTGTCCAATTCATTCCTGAAAATCAAAAAACGGAAGGCTGTCTGGTTTGCCACAGTTCGATGACGGGATTATCTGAATCCCATAATCCTGCAATTATAGGATGTTTTGCTTGTCACAAGGGCGACCCGTTCACTTCAGATAAATCAACTGCCCACCGCAAAATGATATTGATTCCGGGCAATTTTTCGAATGTGCGGCAAACCTGCGGAACACAAAATTGTCATCCGGATATCACCGGCCGAATCATGAAATCACTGATGACCACCCAAAGCGGAATTATTGGAGTCGATAAATTTGTATTTCAGGAAACAAAATCGTTGGATGATACTTTTCATGTTCAGGATCTGGCACATACGGCTGCCGATACTCACCTCCGGAATCTGTGTGCCAGTTGCCATCTTGGTATGGATAAAAAAATCACCGGAAATGCTGAATTTCTCGAAAGGGGAGGTGGCTGCAATGCCTGTCATTTACATTACAACGATGAGGCAACTGCGAGTATGAAACGGATGCAGTTAAAAACTTCAGCAGGAACACCTGAAGTTCATCCAACCATTGATATTCAGGTTTCAAATGACCGCTGTTTGAGCTGTCACAGCCGGTCCGGACGCATTTCGCTGAGTTACGAAGGATGGAGTGAAGCAGGAGAGGATGAAAAAATTGAACGTTCAGTAAAAACAAAAGTACTTCCGGACAATCGGATTCTTAAATTTATTCAGGCCGATATTCATCACGAAAAAGGACTGGCATGTATCGATTGCCATAACTCATATGATCTGATGGGTGATGGAACACGCCACATTCATAAAGAAGATGCCGTTAAGGTGCAATGTGTGGATTGCCACACAACAGGAAGTATAAAATCTACTGTGATTGCATCATTGCCTGACTATGAGTCACAAATGATTGCCTTGCTGCGGAAAATTAATCCTCAAACCAGGGTTGTACTTACCCGAAAAGCAAAACAGCCATTGATGAACACGCGGGTTGATTCTCTGAACCGGATTTTCCTGACCGGTAAAATCGATGGGCAGGTTCATACATCAAAACCTGCGGCATCGGTTTGTACAAAAGGAGAAGGGCACAATCGGTTGAGTTGCGAATCCTGCCATGAGGCATGGATACCGCAATGTATCGGGTGTCACAATACCTATGAAAAAGAAGCTTCGGGATTTGATTTACTAACTGGGAAAAGCGTAAAAGGCAGCTGGATAGAATTCGTAGGCGAGAATTTTGCAGAGCCACCGGTTTTAGGTATCAGTGAAAAACCTGAATCTAAGGTGGTAACTGCGATGCCTGGAATGGTTTTAACCATTGACCAGCAATCGTTTACTTCGGGTAAGGGTGAGAATTTTCATCGCTTATATGCCCCTTCATCCGGGCACACGACTCAAAAAGAGGGCCGAAGCTGCAAATCATGCCACAACAATCCGCTGGCAATTGGTTATGGACGTGGAGAGTTGATCTATAAAACAGGTGATAAAAAAGGGAAATGGACTTTTGAATCGCGTTTTGAGTTGAATAAAAATGACAGCCTGCCTGAAGATGCCTGGATCGGTTTCCTGAAAGAAGCCAAAAGTCCACATTCAACCCGATCGGATTTAAGACCATTTACAGTAGCCGAACAAAAGCGTATTCTGAAAGTTGGCGCCTGCCTCACCTGCCACGATGAAAAGTCGGGAGTGATGGATCAAACGTTGGTCGATTATGAGCAAACGCTTGCGGGACGGAGCCGGAAATGTATTTTGCCTGACGATGAATAGGCAAGAAGATACCAATTGATCTGTTTAACTGTTATTTCGGGAAAACGGGCAAAAAAAAGCTCCTCAAAAGAAGAGCTTTTTTAGTTATTCCTTGATATCCTTATTCAAGATAAGGATATCAAGGAATAAGATTTTAAGAAATATTACAACTCAAATACGGAATCTTCCATACCTTTATTTACCTCAATGGTTGATACTACAATATCAAATGATTGAGGGCCAGCCGACTGTTTTATTTTGAACGGGAATAAAATACCTTCAACATCACGGTAATCAGAATAAAGGGTTGTTACACTCATCTGCCCCTGCTGTGCAACAGATTTAATTTTCAGCCCGGTTTTCTGGTCGTAAAAATCAATCATATTTTTCCCTGAAGGTAAATTCACCTGTACTTTCCATGCCGGATGGCCATCAACATCTTCTGTGCCTTTCAGTTCAGTAGTGATTCCCAGTTTTTCAAGATTTAATTCTAAATTCAGGGTTGCCTGAACCAACATATCCTGCAAATCGGGGCCTGTTATTTCCTGGTTCCCCATCGGGCTTTTAATCAAGGCTTTTACGCCGTTGCATAACTGCTTCGACATTACATTTCCACCCATCATGGTTTCAACACTCATCATATTTGGCACTTTTTGCTTACTGATAATTTCAATGTTCATCCCTTGCATCGACATGCCCATTTTAGTAGTCACATCGTTGACTTTGCCAAGTTTATCCCTGCCTCCGATTGCCTCCAAATATTTGGAAATAATATCCGTTCCAGTCAGGTTGGAAGGAGCTTCCAATGCTTTTACTGGGTTGCCATAAAAATCAAGTTGTTCAACCGTTTCATCTTTCGAAAACTTTGTCATGGTTTTTTGAAGCTGGTCGGCATTCCCAACAGCGATGATATTCGCATTTTCAGGTTTTAAATATTTTTTAGCCATTTCCTGGACATCGGTCACCGTTACTTTGCTGAGTTTTTCAAGATAAGTAGCATAATAATCTTTGGGTAGTTTATATTTTTCAATATTTAATGCAAATTGTGCGATGGTTGACGGATTTTCAAGCGACCGTGCAAACGACCCGTTCATTCTGCTTTTTACCTGCTGCAGCATATCTTTATCAATAGGTTCATTAATCATTCGTTTAATTTCAGACACCAATTCAACCATGGCACTATCAGTAGCTAAACCTTTCACTTCTGCCGAGGCATTGAATGAACCTACTAATTTATCCGTGTTCAGCGATGAATAACCACCATAAGTATAAGCATGCTTTTCCCTTAAATTGGCATTAATGTATGAGGAAAGGCTTCCGCCACCCAGTATCGAATTCATGACACTGGCTTTAATCGCATCAGGATTACCCGGTTTAAAATCAAGTGGATAGCTAATCATGATTACTGTTTGTACAGCGCCATCCCTGTTGCCGATAACTACTTTGGGTGATTTATTCATTTCAGGGAAATTATACGAATGAGTTGGTACAACTCCTTTTTCCCATTTTCCAAAATATTTGTTTGCCTGCAACTGTGCTTCTTTTAAGTTAATATCGCCGACAATAATCAAATAAGCCGCGTTTGGCCGGAAATAAGTTTTGTAATAATCTTTGCATTTATCCAGGGTAATACTTTCAAATGTTTTTTCGGAAGTGATTTCACCATAAGGATGTTTATTCCCGAACATAACCGCTGAATTAATATTGGCTGCAATAGCTTTTGCTTCATTCCTGGAAGCCTGGATACCAGAAATATTCTGTTTTTTCAGTTTCTCCAACTCTTCCGCCGGGAATGATGGATTGTATAAAATATCACTCATAACACCTAGAAATTCACTGCTGAATTTTGTTAAAACCGATCCGGAAATTCCTGTCGAAAAAGTATTTAACGAAGCCCCGATGAAGTCAATAGCTTCATCGATTTCAGCTTTGGTTTTAGTTGTTGTCCCGGCCCTTAAAAGATCGCCTGTTATGGATACATAGCCTGCCTGGTTTCCTTCAATGACCGGGTCGATATCTAAACTGAGCTGGTAAGTGATTTTCGGAATTTTATGGTTCTCCACAACGATTACTTTCAACCCATTGTCCAGCGTAAAAAGTTTGTAATCGCCGATTTGAATTTTTGGCGCCGGCCCCGGATTGGGACGGATACTCCTGTCGAGCTGGGCATTTACGGTGAGGGATAGTAAGAATATAAATATGGAATAGACTGTTTTTTTCATGATCATATAGTTTTGGATGAGGATTATTTTTTTGATAATTTAGGAAGGTAATACAAAACCACACGGTTGTCTTTCCTGAAATATTTATTGGCAACACGTTGAAGGTCTTCCCGGGTTACGGCCAGGTATTTATTCAGGTCGGTATTAATCCTGTTGGCATCCTTGTAATAAGTATAATCCTCTGCAAGGGTGTTTGCCCTGCTGGCTATTGTCGAATTTTCCGTAACAATCTGGTTTTCGATCTGGTTTTTTAATTTCTGAAATTCTTTTTCCGGAATTAATTCAGTTTGAGTTTTTTCAATTTCCTTTTGCATGGCAGCTTCCAGCGTAGCACAATCGAGCCCCATATTTGGCAGGGCTAAAATGATTGCCAATCCCGGGTCTTCGAATGGGAGAGGGATGGCAGCTACCTGAATGGCGAGTTGTTGTTCATCGACCAATGATTTGTATAACCTTGAACTTTGCCCGGAAGCAAGCAACTGGCTCAACATTTCAACTGCATAATAATCGTCGCTACCCATTGCCGGAATGTGATAGGCCTCGAATATGGCAGGCAACTGGATATTGTCGTAAATGGTATCTCTGACTTCCGTATGTTTAATTTCCTCAATCCTTGCCGGGCGATATATTTCGCCTTTTTTTGCAGGGATATCGGTAAAATATTTTTCGGTTAATTTTTTTGCGTCTTCAAAACTGATGTCACCAGCCAGAACCAGTACCGCGTTATTGGGGACATAAAACGAATCGTAGAATTTTTTAAATTCTTCGTCTTTGGCGGCTCTGATATGTTCTGCATCTCCAATTACAGTCCACTTGTATGGATGATTACTATATGCCCTTTTTAATGTTTCCTCTAAAATTGATCCGTATGGGCGGTTATCAATCGTCTGTTTTTTCTCTTCAATAACTACCCCCTTCTGAGTGGCAATACCAATCGAATCAACCCGTGCATGAAGCATACGTTCCGATTCGAGCCAAAGTCCCAGCTCAAGCTGGTTTGAAGGAAGAATCTCGTAATAATAAGTTCTGTCCCAGCTTGTGTTGGCGTTAAGTGTTCCTCCTGCGCTTTCAACAATTTTATCGTACTGGAAGCGGTTGATGTATTTGGTACCTTCAAACATCAGGTGTTCAAAAAAGTGCGCAAACCCGGTTCGGTCGGCTTGTTCATTTTTTGACCCTACATGATACATGACCGAAACTGCGACAATAGGCACTGAGTGGTCTTCATGAACGATTACGTGTAATCCGTTCGGGAGGTCAAACTCTTTAAAATCGATTTCAGTTGCCTGGGATGTTTTCCCAAAAGCAACCACAAAAAATGTAATTACAAGAATTAGGATTTTTTTCATGGTTAACTTCATTATTAAATGTTTATAATTTTGTTTTTTTTTAACCTGTTGTTTTATTGTAGAATGTATAAAAGGCCG
>JBBSBP010000111.1:0-16489 GCA_038251165.1 Bacteroidales bacterium
ATTCGTGTAAACGACCCTGCAAATCCAGGTCGAACCTACATGAGCGGAAAAGGTTTGAGACACCCTTTCAGTATCGGTAAAACTCAACTTGGACTGCTCCGGCAGGTTCAGCAGGAAAGTAATGTGCAAACTGCCGAAATGGTCGAAAAGCTGAACGCTTTCCTGGCCGGACTGAACGCAGGTTTTAGCTTCAGTTTTGATGAACTGAAAGCTAAATATGCCAAAAACATGTTGCGTGAACGGCACATCGCCAAAGCGTTGAGGATAGCTATCGACGAAAAATTCAGTATTCCTGAAGAAAAGAAAGCATTTTATACACTGATTTTCTCCGGTAAAGAAGTGAAATCGGGTTTGACCGATATTACAGGACTTGAAAATGAAATTCGCGGTAACCTGCTGAAAACCGGAGGCAAGGCATTTGTAACTGAAGATCCGAAAGCATTTTTAAGTCTTGAACAGGTGAAGGATGTGATTATCAGTGCCGGTGGAATCCCATGTTATCCTGTATTGCTTGATGATCCGAAAGGAAATTTTACCGATTTTGAAGGTGACAGGGAAGAACTTTACCGGAAACTGGTTGAAAAGAAAATCTTCAGCCTTGAACTGATTCCCGGACGCAATGATCTGGCCATCCTGAAAGATTTCGTTCAATTTTTCCGTGCAAAAAACTTCCTGATTTCATTTGGAACCGAACACAACACCCCGCAGCTCGATCCCGTAAAAGTTAGTTGCCGTGGTGGTGCAGAACTCGGTGAAGAACTCACCCGGATTGGTTACGAAGGTGCCTGTATCATTGCAGCACATCAATACCTGATGGCCAACGGCGAAGAAGGATTCCTGAGAGCCGGCGGCTCGGGCAAAACTGACGAATATGATGCCTTTGTGGAATTGGGCCATGCAGTGATTACACATTTTATATCGAAATAATAAGCCCGATCTGATCAGGAATAAATGGACAAACCTGAAACTTGAAACCTGGAACCTGAAACACGAGGGTACGAGGGCACGACAACATGTCCACACGAAACTCGGAACACGGAACACGAAACTTTAAACGAATAAATATGAAACCAGAGATACAAGAATTAATAGATATATCGCAGTTCTACGGAAAGCAGAAAGATTTTGTCATTGCCGGAGGAGGCAATACGTCGTACAAGGATGAGAACTACATTTACATCAAAGCCAGCGGGTTCAGCCTGGCAACCATTGGTGAAGAAGGATTTGCCCAGCTCGACCGGCAGGCCCTCCAGTTAATCTCCGGAAAAACCTATTCCGAAGATGTGATGGAGCGCGAAAACCAGATCAAAAACGATTTGCTGAAAGCGCGTGTTCAGCCCGAAAAAGGCCAGCGGCCCTCGGTTGAAATTTCATTGCACAACCTGATCGCTTTCCGTTTTGTGGTTCATACCCACAGCACTAAAGTTAACGGACTGATGTGCGGTCGGAATGCTGAAAAACGCACAGCTGAACTGTTTGGCGATCAGGTGGTATTTGTTCCTTATGTCGATCCGGGATATATTTTGTACAAGGAAGTGGAAGCACGCATCGACGCTTACCGCAGCCTCACCAATGCCGAACCTAAAATCATCCTGTTGCAGAACCATGGTATTTTTGTGGCTGCTGATACCTGTGCCGAAATTCATGCGCTGTACAATCAGGTGATCACCATCCTGGATGCTGCCATCGGCGAAATTGCACCTTTAATTGATGTTCCCATTGACCCCATTGCGGTAAAAATTGTTCCGGCTGTCCGGATGATGTTATCCGGAACCGATTTAAAAACATTGAAGGTTGTTAATAATTCCTGGTATGAACGATTTTTGTCGTCGGAAGCCGAATTTCAAAAAATAGCGCTTCCCTTTATTCCTGATGGCATTGTATATTGCAATTCATCATTTATTTATGCAGAATATACCGGTGATACGGATCTGTTAATCAACGATCTTGCGGCTAAGATTGAGACCTGCCTTGCTATACAGCCTAAGACTCCCAAAATCATCTGCATCAGGGGAATCGGCTGTATTCTGGCCAGCGATAATGCCCGGGGTGCGGCAACGCTCGAAGATGTCATGACGGATACCTGCATGATTAGTCTGTATTCCGAAAAATTTGGCGGACAAAGCCCGATGAATCCGGAGCAGGTTCAGTTTATCGATACCTGGGAAGTGGAACAATACCGCAGCGCCATTGCCATGGGAGCTACCACGGGTCGTGTTGACCGTAAAATTGCCGTCGTTACCGGTGGTGCCCAGGGATTCGGTGCCGGAATCGTTGAAAACCTGATGGAAAACGGCGCCAACGTGGTGATTGCCGACCTGAATGAAGAAAAAGGAAAAGAATTTGCCGATTCACTGAATTCAGGAAAGGGAAAAAACAAAGCCTTTTTTGTAAAGGCTGATGTGTCGGATGCGGCTTCGGTTGAAAACCTGGTTTTCCGGACGGTTTGCGAATTTGGCGGACTGGATATTTTTGTCAGCAACGCCGGAATTTTACGTGCCGGGGGACTCGGGGAAATGAGTCCTGAAACCTTCGAACTGATGACCAAAGTGAATTATTCAGCTTATTTCCTTTGTGCCAAATATGCTTCAGCAGTGATGCAATTGCAGAACCAGTTTAAACGGGACCATTTTACCGATATTATCCAGATTAACTCCAAATCAGGTTTAAAGGGAAGTAACCGTAATTTTGCCTATGCCGGTGGAAAATTTGGCGGAATTGGCCTGACACAGTCGTTTGCACTGGAACTGATGCCTGATAAAATCAAGGTAAATTCAATTTGCCCGGGAAATTTTTTCGATGGTCCGCTGTGGGCTGATCCTGAAAACGGATTGTTTGTACAGTACCTCCGGGCAGGAAAAGTACCGGGTGCAACAACTATCAACGATGTAAAACGTTTTTATGAAGCACAGGTTCCGGCAGGCCGCGGCTGTACTCCGCTGGATGTGATGCGCGCTGTATATTACATTATCGAACAGGAATATGAAACCGGACAGGCAGTGCCCGTTACCGGCGGACAAAATATGCTGAACTAAATAAAATCTGAAGATAAAGGATAGCAAAAAAACAAACAATATGAAAACAAAAGCGGTAAGATTATACGGGAAAGAAGATTTAAGACTGGAAGAGTTTGAACTTCCGGCCATCAAAGACGATGAAATCCTGGCAAAAGTTATTTCTGACAGCATTTGCATGTCATCATACAAGGCAGCCAAACAGGCCTCTGACCACAAGCGAATTCCAAATGATGTGGCCGAAAATCCAATCATTATTGGTCATGAATTCAGCGGTGAACTGGTTGAGATTGGGGCAAACTGGAAGCACAGGTTTAAGGCAGGACAAAAATTTTCCATACAACCTGCCATCTATTACGAAGACGGACCTGTAGGTGTTTTGAGTGCTCCGGGTTATTCGTATCCATACGTTGGCGGCGATGCGACTTATGTAATCATTCCAAAGGATGTACTGGTTCAGGATTGTCTGCTGGCCTACGACGGCCCCGGTTATTATCCTGCATCACTGTCTGAACCGCTTTCGTGCGTGATTGGCGCAATGCATGCCAATTACCACACCACGCCGGGTTCGTATATTCACAACATGGAAATCGTTGCTGAAGGAAAAATGGCTATCCTGGCTGGAGTTGGTCCGATGGGGCTTGCAGCCATCAATTATGTGATTCACCGTGCTGACCGAAAACCCAAACTGTGTGTCGTTACCGATATCGATCAGCTGCGGCTCGATCGCGCCGCATCGATTTATACCGTTGAAGAAGCGGCAAAAAGAGGAATTGAACTGATTTATCTGAATACAAAAATTAGTAATCCGGTAGAAGAACTACGCAGGATTTCAGGAGATACGGGATACGACGATGTATTCGTTTTTGCACCGGTTGCTCCTGTCATTGAACAGGGTGATGCCATTCTGGCTTTCGACGGTTGCCTGAATTTTTTCGCCGGACCATCCGATCCGAACCTGAATGCTAAAATGAACTTTTACAATGTTCACTATGCATACACCCATCTGGTAGGTACTTCAGGAGGAAATACCGACGATATGAAAGAAGCACTGGATGTCATGACCAAAGGTCTTGATCCGGCCGGACTGATTACTCACATTGGCGGATTGAATGCCGTGATTGAAACAACACTTCATCTTCCGGAGATTCCCGGAGGAAAAAAACTGATATACACCCACCTGGATATGCCTTTGACTGCCATTTCCGATTTTGCAGAAAAAGGAAAATCAGATCCGTTGTATGCCAGGCTGGCCGAAATTTGTAACCGTCACCAGGGATTGTGGTCCGTTGAGGCTGAAGATTATATACTGGGGAATTAAAAATATAAAATTATGATATACATGGCCGACACAGCCGACCTGGGCGAACTCAGGGAGCTGTACTCATTTTTTCCGCTGGAAGGTGTCACAACCAATCCAACCATTTTAAATCATTCCGGATATAAACTTTCAGTTGCCATCGAAGGGATTCAGGAATTGGTTGGTACCGGAATGGTACACGTTCAGATGATTTCCCCTGAATCGGAAGACATGGTTCGGGAAGCAAAAAAATACCGCAGTTATTTTGATTTTGGCGATAATTTTTATGCCAAAATTCCTGTGACTGTCAATGGTTACAGGGCTATGCGTATCCTGAAAGATGCCGGGATCAATGTTACGGCAACAGCAATTTTCACCCAGCAGCAGGCTCTTGTAGCCATGAAGGCCGGCGCCGATTTTGTGGCTCCGTATGTAAGTCGTCTCGACAATATCTCGTCGCATGGTATTGAGGTGGTGAGTGATATTGTACAAAATATCATGGAATACAATTTGAAAGGCAAAGTGCTGGCTGCCAGTTTTAAAACAGTTGACCAGATTTACCGCGTCAGTATGGCCGGTACACATTCGGTGACTATTGGGTCCGAATTGCTGCATCAGCTGATTAAACATCCGATGACCGATATTGGCGTGAAACAATTTGAAATTGACGCTGAAGGTTTATATGATATTGATTTTTAATTGAAATTTACTTCTCCGGAAAAACTATGGGGAGTAAAAACAGTAATTCCCTGATTTTTCAGACATCAATCAGAAGAAATGGTTATGCAACTGAAAAATAAAACAATTTTTCTACAGATGAATTGAACTTTTTCTATCTTCGCACACTTTATATTAACGTATATAGATAATTGGATATGAAAAAGATATTTTTAAGTTTCATGCTTTTCGCTGCGCTTCTGATTGAAGTGCAAGCCCAAATGGTACAGAATGTTGATGCGGTCAAATTCAAAGAATTAATCGCAAAGGAAGATGCCATTATTTTGGATGTACGCACACCTGGAGAATATTCGAGGGGACATATTAAAGGTTCGACTGCCATCAATATTGCTGATCCCTCATTTGTTTCAAAGGTGAATTTGCTGCAAAAAGATAAAACAATTTTAATCTACTGCATGACAGGTAGCCGCAGTTCGTCCGGAGCCGCTTACATGAGCCGGATGAGATTTAAGGCCATCTATAACATGCAGCAGGGTATGATGGACTGGTATCGTCAGGGATACGCCGTTGAGCAGAGCAATGAGGTGGTTGCCAGTGCGGGCACGACCTATACCGAGCAGAGCTTTGGTCAGTTGTTAAAGGATAATAAGCTGGTTCTGGTTGATTTTCATGCCGTATGGTGTGCTCCCTGTAAAGCCATGAGTCCGGTGATCGACAAGGTATCGGCCGATTTCAAAGGAAAAGCCAGGGTTGAGAAAGTCGATGTGGAAACCAACAAGGCGATAACCGTTGCTTACCAGGTGCAGTCGGTGCCCGGTTTTGTGCTCTTTAAGGCCGGTAAAAAGGTGTGGAGTCACAATGGCACCATCAGCTACGATGATCTTTCAGGAGTGATTAAAAAGTACCTCTAAATTCAGTTTTGAAATTCGTTTTCAAACCGATAAAAAAAGGATTTTCCGACGGGAGTTCCTTTTTTGTTTTCGATACCTTGAATTACGTCAATCTTTCCGATTCTGATTCCCGTCTCACAACCGGTAGCCTGAGGCTTTTCAGATTGATCAGGTAAACCCCCGCCAGGATAAATCCCATGCAGATCAGATGGAGCAGTGTAACTTTTTCACGATCGAGCAAACCCCATGCAATGGCAAAAATTGGTATGATATAGGTGACCGAAGACGCCGTGACGGCAGAGGAATGTCGGATCAGACTGTTCATCAGCAGCATGGCCAGGGCAGTACCTAAAATGCCGAGGGTAGCCAGGGCCAGCAAATGAACCGGCCATCCGGGAGTTGACAGTACCGGAGTGAAATTGGTGGTGAGCAGGTAAACCAGCGCCACCGGTCCAATAAACAAAAAGGAAAGGGAGGTGATCTGAACTCCTGTCAGATGCGCCAGGCTGGATTTAATCTGGTTGATGCTGATGGCATAAAAACAGGTGGCCAATACAATGTACAGGGCATAACTGTTGAAGGTGCCCAGGTGGAATCCTTCACCGGCAAGGATCAGCCCGGCAGCTCCTGCAAGTCCCAGTGACAATCCCATAACCTGCATCCACCGGAAGGCCGTTTTATGGAAGAGCAGGCCGACCATCAGGGTGAATACCGGCGTTAGTGAGTTGAGCATCCCGGCCAGGGAACTGTCGATGCGCGTTTCGGCTTTCATAAACAGGAACGCAGGGAATAAACTGCCGATGAATCCTGCAATCAGCAGGCTTTTCAGGTCTTTGCGACGTAATTTATTAAGCTGTTTCAGCGAAATGGGAAGCAGCACCAGCGAGGCCAGAAAGATCCGTATGGCTGCCGCCTGATCGCTGCTGAAACTTTTCAGCCCGATTTTCATCAGGATGAACGAACTGCCCCAGATAAAAGCCAGAACCATCAGGATGGCAAATTGAAACCACCTTTTTTCCCAGATCATATAAACGGTTTTTTGAAAGTCGAAAGATAACACAAAAGTCAGATGGTATGTTTCCTCTTTTGTTCAATCTTTCTTTCGATTTCGAAATGCGACCTGAAGAGCTGGGGCTTTTCCATACTCCACGTCTGTTCCGGGTTCCGTGAAGTCGTGTTGTCGCACCTTCTTACTTTTCCCGTTACCGTTCTCTCAGCTCCTGCATCGCAATTATTTATTCAGAATTTATCACTAAATTAGTCATCTCAAAACCTTTACTAACCATTTGAAATAACCATCGATGAAAAATCTGCTTTTAATCGTCTGCACTGTTCTACTTCTCAGCTCCTGTCATTCCAAACCTGTAACCTACGATTCACCTGCCGGTTTTAAGATTATGAAAGGAACCAATATTGCTCATTGGCTTTCACAATCTGAATCACGTGGTGCCGACCGCGATAGTTTTTTTCAGGAAAAGGATGTTGCCTCAATTAAAGAACTTGGGTTCGATCATTTGAGAATCCCGATTGATGAGGAACAAATGTGGGATGAAAATGGTGTCCGCCATGCTGATGCTTTCCAATTGCTCACCAACAGCCTCGACTGGTGTCAGAAACATCAGCTTAAAGCAATTGTAGATCTGCATATTTTGCGTTCACATCATTTTAATGCGGAGGTAAAACCCTTATGGACAGATCCAAAAGAACAGGAGAAATTTTATAATTTGTGGGTCGATCTTTCTTCGGTATTGAAAAAATATTCGGTTGGTGATGTAGCTTATGAATTGATGAATGAAGCAGTTGCCGACGATCCGGAACAATGGAATACACTGGTTACCAATGCCATGGCTACACTTCGAAAACTGGAACCTGAACGAATTATAGTAATTGGTTCAAACCGCTGGCAATCTGCCAAAACATTTGATGTACTGAAAGTTCCGAACGATAAAAACATCATCCTGAGTTATCATTTTTACGAACCATTTCTGTTGACTCATTATCACGCCAGCTGGACCGGACTTAAAAATTATACCGGACCAGCGCATTATCCGGGAATTATTGTAACTCAGGAAGAATTTAATGCTCTGACTGACGACCAGAAGGAAATCGTTAAAGACCGGGTAGGGCAGGAGTGGAACATCGATAGATTGGAACAAATGATGCAACTTCCGATTGAAAAAGCAAAAAAACTTGGACTACAGCTCTACTGCGGCGAATACGGTGTCATTGAAAATGCTCCTGAAGCCGACCGTATTCGTTGGTTCAACGACATGATTTCGGTTTTTAATCAGAACAACATAGCTTCAGCCAACTGGAACTATAAAAGCGATCAGTTTGGCTTGCTGAAAAGTGACGGAGTGAAAAGAGAATCCATGATTCAGGAAGTTCTGCGAAAATAAAATTCGCCTCTCCATTTTCAGAAATGCCCGTTCATTTAATTTTGAACGGGCATTTCTTTTAATCCGAAATAAATAAAGATAAATTTGTCTTAATTTACAAACAAACCAAAACTTCAGTTGTTAAGGAGTATGATAATGAGATTATTAATTTATTAATTCCTAAAGCCCATGAAGACAAATTTTACCTTAAAATTAGTTCGTTTTTTTGCTTTGTCCTTTGTTCTGGCTCTTGTAACACTGGATGTTTATGCACAGACTTCACACAATGTCGCTGTAACAAGTAATGTATTTACACCCAAAGAGCTTACGGTTACCGCCGGCGACGAAGTCGTTTGGACAAATACACAAGGGAATCACAATGTCAATGGCGACAAGGCAACTTTCCCCAACAATCCTGCTTCATTTGGTAATGGTGTTGGTTCAGGCTGGACCTACAAGTTTGTTTTTGATGTGGCCGGAACCTATGATTATCAATGTAATCCGCATGTCGGAATTGGTATGGTTGGGAAGATTATTGTAAACCCAAAACCGGCTACTGGTCCCTTTAACCTGACCGTCAATTTTACCGGTATGACTCCACACGTGGGACAGACTATCTGGCTGGCCGTTATTGATCAGGCTACCAAAATGGAAATCGGACGCGTGAAAAAAACTGCTGCTGTGACTTTCTCCATTGACGTTCCCGGAATTGAACCGGGGAAATCGTACAATGTCGACTTTTATGCCGATCACAGTAAAAACGGCGTTTACAATGCCCCTCCAACCGATCATGCCTGGCGGATGCAGCTCAACAATGTAACGGGCAATTCAACACTCAATTTTGCCCACAACACCAACTTTACGGACATTGCCTGGAAAAACAAACTGACCGTTCATTTTACAGGAATGACTCCGCATCTGGGCCAAAAGTTTACCCTTTTACTGAAACAGGCTGACAACGGGCTTTACAAGGATACTGTGGTGGTTGCTTCGGTACCTGCGGCAATATTTGATGTGGTTTCGTACAAAATCAAACCCGGAACTTCATACAAAATTGATTTCTATTCCGACCACAACAAAAATGGTATTTATGATGCTCCTCCGGCCGATCACGCGTGGAGGTTACCGCTGGATAATGTTCTGGGTGATACCATTGTTAATTTTGCACATAACACTTCGTTTACCGACATTTTAATTCCCAATCCGGCTACTGGTCCCTTTAACCTGACTGTCAATTTTACAGGTATGACTCCACACGTGGGACAGACCATCTGGCTGGCCGTGATTGATCAGGCTACCAAAATGGAAATCGGACGCGTGAAAAAAACTGCTGCTGTGACTTTCTCCATTGACGTTCCCGGAATTGAAACCGGGAAATCGTACAATGTCGACTTTTATGCCGATCACAATAAAAACGGTGTTTACAATGCTCCTCCAACCGATCATGCCTGGCGGATGCAGCTCAACAATGTAACGGGCAATTCAACACTCAATTTTGCCCACAACACCAACTTTACGGATATCGGCTGGAAAAACAAACTGACCGTTCATTTTGCCGGAATGACTCCGCATCTGGGTCAGAAGTTAACCCTTTTCCTGAAACAGGCTGACAACGGGCTTTACAAGGATACTGTGGTGGTTGCTTCGGTACCTGCGGCAATATTTGATGTGGTTTCGTACAAAATCAAACCCGGAACCTCATACAAAATTGATTTCTATGCCGACCACAACAAAAACGGTATTTATAATGCTCCTCCGGCCGATCACGCGTGGAGGTTACCGCTGGATAATGTTCTGGGCGATACCATTGTTAATTTTATACACAACACTTCGTTTACCGACATTTTTAATGTAACGGCAATCAATAGCCTGGTTGAAAACACCGGAAACATCCAATTGTATCCTAATCCTGCAAAGCAGTATATTGAGCTGAAAATACCCCGTGATCAGGCTTCTGTTCGTTTATTGAAAGTCTATTCCGTAAGCGGAGCACTGATTGATCAAAAGGTTCTCTCCGGAAAAGCGGAAGCTTTCCGGTATGACATCAGCCGGTTTAAAAACGGAATTTATTTTATGGAAATAAATTCAGGCCATCAACTGAACAGGCTGAAATTCATCAAACAATAAAAATCGTTTTTCTCATTGCAATTCGATTTGGACGGATTCATTTCTGAAAAGGAATGAATCCTTTTTTTTAATGGTGTCTGTACCGGGATAACGATTTTTGATGGTATTGGTTTTTCAGACGCACCAGCGTACATTTCTACCCGGGATCGTGTCGGCTATTCCGAACCCCTGTCATTAATCATGTCCGGCCAAAAATATTTTTTCTATTTTCGGCTTTCTTATTGTCCATCTTCAAAGCCTTTTAACGTCATGATAAAAAATTTCAGTTTCATTTTAGTTTGTCTGATTATGATTTCAGCCTGCCAGCCCACCGGAAAAAAACATATCGCATCAACTCCTTCAGGTATTTCAGAAGGCACGGTTACCGGCGCCATTCAGGCCGTTAACGATTTAACCCTGGGCAGCAATGAGGCGCTGCTTGAAAAAGGTATTCGTCATGCGGCTTCACTCTGGCGCGACACCGACGGAACTACGGAAGATTTTACCGCATTTTGCCGCGACAATTACATCGCTGATCCGTCGAAGAAGGAAGCAACCTTCATCCGGCTCTCCGAATACCTGGAATCACTCCATGGTCATTTCAACAAACTCTCCCTCGATATGCAGGAAAATGTACAGCTGCAGAAAGGTGATGTGTTGCCCGTCGATCCGCTGTTTGCAGGTTACAACCCCGGCGCTCACTGGATGAACGATTTTTATGAAAATAAAATAGCCTTTATTGTGGCCCTCAACTTTCCGTATTTTTCCACTGAAGAAAAGAATCAGCTGGGTGCAGGTTGGTCTCCGCTGGAATGGGGTTATGCCCGTATGGGCGATGTGTTCAGTTCACGTGTACCTTCGGCACTGGTTCAGGAGGAATCGAAAGTAACCGCTCAGACTGATGCCTACATTGCCGACTACAACATTTACATGGGTCATTTGCTGAATAAGGACAATCAAAAGCTTTTCCCTGAAGATATGGTGTTGCTTAGTCACTGGAACCTGCGCGACGAAATTAAAGCCAACTATGCCAACAAGAAACAGGGCTTCGAAAAACAGGGCCTGATTTACCAGGTTATGCAGCGAATCGTCGATCAGTCGATCCCGAAAGTGGTGATTAACTCCGGAAAAGAGGACTGGAATCCCATCACCAATGAAGTATTTGTTGCGGGAGTCAAAACCGAAAGTCCGGCCGAAACAGATGCCCGTTACCAGCAAATCCTCAACACTTTTCATGTTTATCAGGCGCTCGATCCTTATTATCCGTCGATGAATACTGCCATTCAGCGTGCCTTCTCGGGCGATATGCAAATTCCGCAGCCTGAAGTTGAAAAACTGTTCACTGAATTTCTGGCTTCACCGCTGATAAAGGAAGTGGCCGGCATCATTCAGAACCGGCTGGGTCGCGAACTTTCACCCTGGGACATCTGGTACGACGGATTTAAAGCCCGCAGCTCCATTTCCGAAGAAAGCCTGAATGCTGTTACCCAAAAAAAATACCCCGACGCCAAAGCGCTGGAAGCCGACCTGGGAAACCTGCTCCTGAAACTCGGTTTCACAAAGGAAAAGGCTGAGTTTATTGCATCACGTATTTCGGTCGATCCGGCACGTGGTTCAGGACATGCATGGGGCGCTTCCATGAAAGCCGAAAAAGCTCACCTCCGTACCCGCATTCCGGCAACCGGCATGAACTACAAAGGATACAACATTGCCGTACATGAGTTTGGTCACAATGTCGAACAGACCATTTCGCTGAACGACGTGCCGAATTACATGATTAATGGCGTACCCAATACCGCCTTTACCGAAGCGCTGGCCTTTGTCTTCCAGGAACGCGATTTGTTTTTGCTGAACATGAAAGACAACAATCCGGAGAAAGAATACCTGAAAACCCTGGATATATTCTGGTCACTCTACGAAATTATGGGCGTTTCGATGGTCGACATGAAAATGTGGAAATGGTTGTATGCCAACCCGAACAGCACCGCTGCACAGCTTCGTGACGCCGTTGTACAGATCAGTAAAGATGTTTGGAACTCCTGGTACGCTCCGGTTTTCGGGATGAAAGACCAGACCATACTTGGCGTTTATTCGCACATGATCAATTCGCCGATGTACTTGCCCAATTATGCATTCGGTGACCTGATTCATTTCCAGCTTGAAGAACATTTCAAAACCCACGAATTTGCTCCTGAAGTGTTGCGCATCTTCGCACTGGGACAGCTCACACCCGACGAATGGATGAAACAGGCAGTTGGTGCACCTCTTTCGAACGAAGCCATTTTGAAGGCTACGGAGGCCGCGGTTGCGAAACTGAAATAAAGACCTCGACAAATCCCTTCAGGGAAGAGGAGGAATCTTTTTCCTGCTGTTTAATCATTGTATTCATCGTGTTTAAAACCAAAGTCAGGGAAATCGCTTTTAAAAATTGTGATCTGGTTTTATTCGTTTGAATCGAAATGAAAACGACCTCAGAGAGGTCGGATATTTATAGAAATTAATCAAACAGAAGAAGTTCGACCCCAGCCGTATCTCCTCTTGTACCATCTTCTTTCTATAAACATGCGACAGCTCTGCCGTCGTTTTTCGCTTTGTCCGATCTCGTTCTATAAATAGGTGATGCCGCTGGTATTTATTCAGAACAGCAACAACGTGCAGTTGCAGGATGTCCGCCTGCATAACTTCGGATTCTGGACCACCCACCTCTACAAATGCAACAACGTAAAAGCGTTGAACCTGCATATTTTTTCGCCGGCAGCCCCGGTTAAAGCGCCCAGCACCGACGCGATCGATGTGGATGCCTGTACGAATGTGCTGATCAGCGGATGTTATATGGAGGTGAACGACGATGCCGTGGCCCTGAAAGGCGGCAAAGGTCCCTGGGCCGACAAAGATCCGGCCAACGGTCCGAATATGAACATCATTATTCAGAACTGTACCTTTGGCTTTTGCCATTCGGCAGTAACTTGCGGAAGCGAGGCCATTCACAACCGGAACATCCTGGTGCGCAACTGCAGAGTTGACGGACCCTCACGGGTGCTGTGGCTAAAAAACCGGCCCGATACGCCGCAATTGTACGAATACATTCGGGTGGAAAACATTACCGGACAAGCCGACCGGCTGGTTTTTGCCAAACCCTGGGTGCAGTTTTTCGATTTACAGGGACGCGAAACTCCCCCGGTATCGGTATCCAATCACATTACCTTCCTGAATATTACCCTGAAGTGCAGGATTTTTGCCGACATCGATGTTTCTGAAAACGACAGTTTGAAAAACTTCACGTTTGAGAACCTGAAGATCACGGCCGAAAACGGTGAATTAAAACAATCGCTCATCGAAGGCCTGACCTTGAAAAATGTGGTTGTAAACGGGAAGATGATTGAATAAAAACCTGCTTAATGTTGATAAAGTCAAAACGGGTGCGGAGATTTTTAATCTCCGGTTTCATACCTTGCGATTAAAAATCGCAACACCCGGATCAAACGCACCAATCTCCTTTCGGACGGAATAAAAACAGCCTCCAAAATAGAACCATACAAAAACAATCCACCGCTCCGGTTCCCCAATTATTTTCTACTTTTGGGTATGACCGATGTACATTTCTCCAATCGGTATTACGGATTATCCCCACTCGGGAAATTGAGTTTTATTCAGATCCAGTGTGGCAATCGTCTGCAAATCGGTCTGATCCAATTCAAAATCGAAAATGTTTAAATTCTCAATCATGTGCGCCTTTTGCGAAGATCTTGGGATGGCTGTCACATTTCTCTGGAAGTGCCACCTCAGGCACACCTGGGCAATACTCTTATGGTGCTTTTTGCCAATGGCAGCCAGGGTTGGATTGCTGAAAATTTCATTGCGACCTGCTGCAAAAGGAGACCAGGCTTCCATTTGTACTCCGCTGTTCTTTAAAGCTTCATAAGAAATATGCTCCTGAAAGAAAACATGCGTTTCGATTTGATTGATCACGGGTTTCACTTTCGCGTAAGTCATCAATTTGGTAAGCTGATCAGGATCGAAATTACTTACTCCAATGGCCTTGATTTTACCTGCCTCGTAAAGCTCTTCCATCGCCTTCCACGAACCTTTTACATCTCCCCTGGGCCGGTGGATGAGATACAGATCCAAATACTCCAGTCCCAATTTGTTTAACGATGTTTGATAGGCTTTTTTTGCACTTTCATACCCCGCATCGTCGACCCAAAGTTTCGAGGTAACAAACAGTTCTTCCCTTTTAATGCCACTTTTCTTAATCCCTGCTCCTACCGCTTCTTCGTTTCCGTAAATGTTGGCGGTATCAATAAGCCGGTAACCCACCGAAATGGCATCAGCTACACATCGTTCTCCGACATCGCCGTTTAGGGTATTCGTACCAAAACCAAGCCTTGGCATGGATAAGCCGTTGTTGAGCTTAAAGGCTGGAATTGAAATTTTCGTTTGGGCAGCGTTAAGAGCGCCAAATACTTTGGTTCCACTTAACGGTAAAACCAGGGCAGAAGCTGTAAAGACCGCACCCGTTCGCAAAAAATCGCGACGTTTTATTTCATTGGATTCAATTTTTTTCTCCATTTTTTTCTTGTTTGTTTGTTTCAAATATAGCATTTTTCCCAACTGCGACTGCCTGCTTCTTTCCTTCGGGTGTACGACAAAATTCCCTTTTTTATTTTTATCAACTTTCAATATAACCAGACCTTTTTTCATTCCGTCCAAAAACAGGCATCCGTCAGCTGACGGACGTATGGTGGATTTACCGCGGACGGGTTTCACATGGATCAAATGATATTCTTGTGGGGAAGGAGAAAAACATGTCAAAAATGATGATTTAGAAAACCTTATTCCCCTTCCAATAACCTTATTAACAAGCACAAACACCGCCTACCCATACCTTATCTACCTTATCTACCTTATTACCTTTTCCTGATAGATGTACATGTTCAGGATTAGCATAAATGGCATATAGTTTTGTTGCATTCTTACTGACAATGCCGGTAATGTATTTTTCAATCCTGATGCGTCTTTTCTCTGGAATCATAAATTGCCTTCCAAGAGTAATGAAAACGAAATGGGTATATAGGTTATTGAATTCTATTTTCATGTCAGATAAGGTAAATAAGGTTGGGGATTAAAGAGTTGATTAAAGTTACTAAGGTTTTTATAATTTTGATTTTTAAAGCCTTATTTCCACTGGGCAACCATAGTAGCAAAGGAAAACCAGGAAAAACAAACCTTAATCTATCGTTTTGTAATTTCATGTTTTGATATTTTATGCTTAAGGGAATTTTGTCGTACACCCCTTTCCTACTCAAACAATCTCAATTTTTTTCGTTTTCTTTATCTCATAAAAACCAAACTATTTAAAGGCATTTTTGCTATGAGGAGACTAATCATTTTACTAATATCCGCATTCCTGGTATTTCTGTTGGGCTCGTGCGGCGAAATTGCGCAGTGGCGTGGCCCTGCCCGCGATGGTATTTTCCCCGCCAAAAATTTATTAAAAGAATGGCCTGCCGACGGTCCCGCCTTAAAATTAAAAATCGGGAACGTTGGTAAAGGATTATCGCAGCCCGTTGTATATAAAAATGTAATTTATATTACCGGGCTTAAATCCGATTCGTTAGATGTCATTTCGGCTTACAACATGGATGGGAACCTGCTTTGGGAAAAGGTATACAGCACGGCATGGAAACGAACTTATCCCGAATCGCGGGGAACTCCAACCATCGAAAAAAACAGGATTTATTTGATTGGTGGCATGGGCGACCTGGTTTGCCTCGATGCCAAAAACGGCAACATGCTATGGACTCAAAAACCATTGGAAGATTTCGATGGCGAAATTAAACACTGGGGAAATGTTGAATCGGTGCTTTTAACCGTAGATGCTGCCTTATATGTTACCGGTGGCGAAAAAACTACGGTGGTTGCCTATCGTAAAAAATCGGGGGAGTTACTTTGGAAAAGCAAAAGCCTGGGAGGTCCAAAGTCGTATGCTTCATCGTTGTTGGTGGAGTGGGGAGGATTAAAAATAGCGCTTGTGCAAACTTCGAACGACCTTATTGGAATCGATGCAAGCAATGGCGATATTCTTTGGAGTTACAATACCATTCAGTACCACAATGAAAAAGG
>JBBSBP010000112.1:0-16486 GCA_038251165.1 Bacteroidales bacterium
AATACTACAAAAAGTGAAGAAGGCGAAACCAAAGGCCTTCCGAAAATTGAAACGGACATTCAGGCTGCTGAGGTTATTCTTTCTCTGGCCCCTGAAACCAATGGGGCGGTTGCTATGAAAGCATGGAAAGCGCTGGAGGCAATAACGGGTCGCAAACACACCCACCTGGCTTTAGGCCGCGAAGAAGAAAAAATACGCTATCACGATCTGCTGGCACAACCGCGCAAGATTATCACTTCGCCTATCTGGAGCGGCATCGACTCCGAAAAGGTATCGTACAATGCCGGTTATACCAATGTGCATGAACTCATCCCATGGCGCACACTCACCGGGCGGCAAACCCTTTATCAGGACCATCCCTGGATGATCGCCTTTGGTGAGAATATGGTTACTTACAAACCACCCATCAATACCAAATCAATCCTTGAAGTATTGGGCAAAGTGGACAAGGATGACGAATATATGGTCATAAACATCATGACACCACATAATAAGTGGACCATCCATTCTTCGTGGTCTGACAATTTAGTAATGCTTACCCTTGGCAGGGGAGGTCCGGTAGCCTGGATGAGTGAAACCGACGCCGCCAGCATAGGTCTTAAAGACAACGACTGGATTGAAGTCTTCAACAGCAATGGGGCATCCGTTGCCCGGCTGATTGTTTCACAGCGGATTCCTGTAGGTGCACTGATCATGTATCACAATCAGGAACGTACTGTGAATATGCCCGTTAGCCAATTGACAGGCCATCGTGGCGGGGTTCATAACTCAGTGGAACGCTTGTGCCTGAAACCGACCCACATGATTGGCGGATACGCACAATTGGCTTATGGTTTTAATTACTACGGAACCATCGGGTCGAACCGCGACGAGTTTGTGGTGGTCCGTAAATTGAAGAAAGTGGAGTGGAAAGACGAAGAAATAACACGTTAACACATTTAAGACTTACCAGAATGAAAATACAGGCTCAGATTGCGATGGTATTAAACCTCGACAAATGTATCGGCTGTCACACTTGTTCGGTTACCTGCAAAAATGTGTGGACTACCCGTAAAGGGGTGGAATATGCCTGGTTCAATAATGTTGAGACCAAACCGGGGATGGGTTATCCCACCGATTGGGAAAATCAGGATAAATGGAGGGGAGGATGGACACTCGACAAATCGAGGCTCCTCCCGCGCATGGGGAATAAACCAGGTATTATGAAAAATATTTTTTCCAATCCTTACCTGCCCCAGATTGATGATTATTATGAACCGTTCACTTTCAATTACAGCGTGTTACATTCTTCTGCAAAGTTTATAACACCTCCATCAGCAAGGCCATATTCCATGCTAACCGGCCTTCCGATGGAAAAAATAGAGAAAGGTCCAAACTGGGAAGACGACCTGGGGGGCGATTTTGAGAACCGGAGCCAAGAGAATAATTTCGAAGATATTGACAAACAGATATACAGCAAGTTCGAAAAAACCTTCATGATGTACTTGCCGCGATTGTGCGAACATTGCCTCAACCCAACCTGCGTGGCAGCTTGTCCTTCAGGAGCCATATACAAGCGCGAAGACGACGGTATTGTGCTCATCGACCAGGATCGCTGCCGGGGTTGGCGCCAATGTGTGAGCGCCTGCCCATACAAAAAAATCTATTTCAACTGGAAAACCAAGCGTTCCGAAAAATGTACCCTCTGTTACCCGAAAATTGAGATCGGAGAACCGACCATTTGCAGCGAAACCTGCGTCGGACGGATCAGGTATATCGGCGTGATGCTGTATGACGCCGAAAAAATCAAAGAATCAGCCTCAACCGAAAATCCGGTTGATTTGTATCAGTCTCATCTCGATATTTTCCTTGACCCCAACAATCCGGAAATTGCAGCAGAAGCACGCAAACAGGGGATTCCGGATAACTTTATCGCGGCGGCCCAAAATTCGCCGGTTTACAAAATGGCCATAGAGTGGAAGGTCGCTTTTCCGCTTCACCCAGAATACCGCACCTTACCGATGGTTTGGTACACTCCGCCACTCTCCCCTATTCAGGAAGAAGTAGAAAGCGGAAAACTGGGATTTAATGGTATTATTCCTGATGTTGATATGCTGCGAATCCCTATTAAATACTTAGCAAATATGTTCACAGCCGGCGACGAAAAACCGGTAAGGGAAGCATTGGTAAAAATGCTTGCCATGCGTGCTTTCATGAGGAGCAAAACCGTAGAAAATAGTATCGATGAGAAGGTATTGCAAGGAACCGGACTGACCCGGGAAATGGTAGAAGAAATGTATCGCTATATGGCAATAGCCGATTATGAAGACCGCTTTGTGATACCCGTCTCGCATAAGGAATACGCCTTTGATGCTTTTGGCGATAAGTCCGGATGCGGCTTTAGCGATGGTGAAGGTTGCGGCAGCATGGAAAGTCGTTTAAAAAACCTGTTTGGAGGAATGTAAAATGTTAAAAACCTATCGAATATTATCCCTGTTAATGACCTATCCCAACGAGGAAATTTACAATTTTTTACCTCAGGTACACTCTTCGCTTAAGGAGGAGAATTTATTGGATACTTTAACAATTACCGGGATTGATACATTTGTTGATTTTTTTGCCCGGAAATCACTAAACTCCTGGCAGGAATTTTATGTGCAACTCTTCGATTATTCGCGCTCAGTTTCACTTTACCTGTTTGAGCATGTGCATGGTGACTCCAAAGACCGGGGACAGGCAATGGTTGACCTGATCGATCTTTACAAGGAAAACGATTTGCAGATCAACCAATCGGAATTACCCGATTTCCTGCCTGTGTTCCTTGAATTCCTTGCATTACAGACATCCTTGAAAGCAAGTGAATATCTGACTGAAATTATTGATATTGTGGGGTTCATTCACAGAAAGCTTGAAGAGAAAGATAATCCGTATCAGTACCTTCTGGCAGCTATTATTAACTTGTCGGCCAAACAACCTGCCGAAGCAAGAATACAACAAATGGCATCCAACATGCCGGAAATCAGCATCGATGAAGCTTATGAAGAAAAACCGGTGTCATTTGCCAGCGATAATCCATGTACAACCTGTAAATCATAGATCTTATGGATATTTTTATCAACAACCTGTTATTTACCTATCTGCCGCACATCGCTATGACCCTGTTCTGGTTTGGGGTAATTACACGTATTGTAAAATCTCCCCAATCATTGCAGGCCGAATCGAGCCAGTTTCTTTCAAAGAAGGGACAACAATGGGGCGGGAATCTGTTTCATTATGGCATTCTACTGGTGTTCATCGGACATTTTACAGGCCTTTTTACGCCGGAAAACCTCTACCACGTGGTGATGACTACTGCCACGAAAAGAGCGTTGGCAATCGCGATGGGTTCTGTTTTTGGCGCCTCCGCACTTGTGGGCATCATCATACTACTTATCAGACGATTAAAGGATCAAAGAATAAGAATAAACAGCAAACCTCAGGACATTTTGCTGCTTATATTGCTCCTGGTTGAGATGGGGCTGGGAATGATTTCCATATTTATCACAGCTGGTTCTTCCATTGAAAATTACGCGGAGTTGGGGGCCTGGGCGCAAAAGGTCATTACCTTCCAGCCTGATGCAGGCGCTTTAATTGCAGGTCACAGCCTGATTTACAAGTTGCATATCATTACCGGGCTTTTCATCTTCATGATTTTCCCCTACACCAAACTCATGCACATGCTTGTGATGCCGGTGGCCTATTTTTTCAGGTCGGGTTACCAGATGGTGAGGCGGGGATTTACAAAAAGATCGGTTTAAGGTTTCCAGCTTGGATATTCTAACGGTGGTGCTGATGGAAATAAAAGATGGTTAAACAGCATTAACCATGTAGTGTATGAACATGAGTTCGAGCCGCTTTCTTGCAAATTAGAAAATCGAAATTGGAAATATTGAGCTGGGGAGAATAGACGACTAATTGTGGATGCGGAGTGAGTCAATTTGTATATTACAACAATAAATTTCTCCAATTAACTTACGGTTAAAAGCTTAAAACTTGTCCGGTTTTTAGCTGGTTAATTTTAAATTCGGTATAGAAAGCTGAAAGAGCTGGAAGTTCAGTACAATGTGAAGGAATAATCCTACCGATTTGCTCATCCTTAAAATACGCGATGGTTTGCCGGGTTTGTTCATCAATGTGTTTTAAATGGAAACCACCAATTACAACCGAAATTTTGGATATTCCGGTAACTTCTTTGGCATGTTCACAAATATTGCATATTCCGGAATGGGCACATCCGGAAACAACGATTAAACTATTATCCTGAATAATAGCCAATGCTGAATCATCCGGAACAAAATCATCGACACCATTTTCATCAACGAAATTGGTAGTTTGAGATTCAAAATAAGTGGAGCGCGGAATCTCGCCCAGAAAGATAATGTGATCGGTAATTTTAGATGGTTTGGCTGAAGTGATCAGGTTAAACTTCTTTTCAAGAGCTTCTTTATCGAGTGCCAGGCCGATGTTGGTTGTCCCGCCTTTTCGATATCGATTAATAAAAACACCTGGGTGAGTGATCAATGTTTTGTTCCCGATAAAACGCAAACCATCACCATGATCCCAATGACCGTGACTTAACACGATCATATCAACCGCATTTTGCAAGTCAATACCCATTTCGTGGGCATTCCGGAGAAAAACATCAGTGTTTCCCGTGTCGAATAAAATGATTTTATCATCATGTTCGATCAGGTACGACAAGCCATGTTCGGCTAAAAACTTTCCTCCTGCTGTGTTTTCTGTAAGCACTGTAAGTTTCATTTTCAATTTTTATTTTGTTTCACCACAAAACTACCTTCCTTAACACCCAAACGTTCGGCCACAACATTGCATTTCACCATCAGTAAAAAAAAGATATGCGGGTTCGGACTTTCAAATAATCCTTCCAGATTGCCCTGACCTTTCGAAATAATCACATCGGCCTTGTTATAGATTTCCATAAACTCTTCTGAACAATAATCAATAAGAGTTGAAGGAGCATCATATCCGTTCGAAATTACACGGGCAATCTTGTTCATTCCAACAAATTCGGCATCTTCCATGGTTGCATCGTTAATTACCGGAGCTCCACGCACTGCATAAATCAGGTTTGGATGAGCGATGGTTTCAATAAACAATTTATCAAATACAATTTCGCCGCAGTTATCTCCCAAATATAAAACAGTTTCTGCATTATCGGTGGCTTCTTTAAGTGCTTCCGAATGATTGATGGCAAAATCAGAATTCAATACTTTTTCGATGGTCGCCATCAGGTCAAACTGGTCATTGATGGCATAATCAATTATATTTCCTGAAATGGCCAATCGTAAAGCGGTTTCGAAAGGCTTTTCCGAATCCTGAACGAGTTTTTTCATTTCAGGATACAGGCCCAGCACAAATTCATTGCTCGATTTTTTAATCTCCTTGTATGGATCAGGAATTCCGGAATACTTTCGCAAACTTGCATACAGTTCCCTCGAAAAGCTCGATTTTATGGAACCATCTTCTGTTTGCTGATAAAGTCGGGTCATTTCGAAAGTGAAACGACGTTTTGTTTCAGCATCAAAATTCTCTTTTTCGAGCATCTTCTCCATCGAACGCACGAAACAAAAAAAGCATCTGCAATCACCTATCATTTCTATTGATTCCTCATTTTAGCAGAGATGATTTCTGCAGCTTTAATTAATGGATATCCTGCAGGCGAAGCCGTCAGGCAAGGATGCGTACCAATTTGGGAGATGAGCAGTGAATTGACTGACATTCTGTTCTGAATGGCAAGTCCGATTACGTTGGTCAATTCACCGGCACTTATTCCGCCGATCACTTCGCCGCCAATAATAACGCCCGAATATTTGGCCACGATCAGTTTAACCATTTGTTTGTGAGTTTCAGGCAGGTTTCCCGGATGATGGTCAACTCCCTCGAAAAAGCCGGTAATTACCGAGATATCTTCCTCTTTGGCCCGTGATTCGGTAATACCTGCGGTTCCAAATCCGTATTCGCCAATAGCTGTTGAATATATTCCGATGGTTCCGCTAAAAGTTTTAACCACGTGAATGTTAAATAAATTCATCCCAGCTACCCTTGCTTCGGCACAGGCCGTTGAAGCCAACATGGTAGGAACACGTTTGCGGGTAATAAAATCACGTTTCTGGGCACAATCGCCAATGGCGAAAACATCTTTTTCATGGGTACGCATAAATTCATCAACGGCAATAAAACCACTTTCGTCAACATATATTCCAGAATCTTCGGCTAATTTTGTATTCGGCTTATAACCCATTGAAAGTATAACCGCATCGGCATCTAAAATATCGCCATTTTCAAGTTTAACACCTTCCACCTTTGAAGTTCCAATTACTTCACTGATTCCATTACCAGTAACAATCTTCACGCCCCTGCTTTCAAGAATTCCTGCGATCCTTGAAGCGATTTCTTCATCAAAAGCGTTACAAAGAATATCTTTTTCTTTTTCAACAAGGATAACTTCGTGTCCATGTTTTAATAATTCATCTGAAAACTCAACGCCAATAAAACCAGCTCCAATCACAACAACCTTCTTTAAACCGGCAATTTTTGCTTTCATATCATCAAGGTAGGTGCGATCTTTCGGGATCACAAATACATTGTCTAAATCAGCTCCTTTGAGCCATTTAGGTTTTACTGGCGTTGAACCGGTGGCAATAACCAATTTGTCATAGTGGATTTGTTCACCATCTTTTAAGGTTGCAATTTTGGATTCCTTGTCGATTGAAACAACTTTGTTCACAATTGATTCGACTCCAGCTTTTAACAGCATATTGTCAACGGGCATGATATTTAACTGACTGCTATCGAGAGTACCAAAAATGTATGGTATTCCACAAGGCACCATGACATCTTTTTGCTTTTTTACGAGGATAAAACTTTTATCGGCCCACGAAGTTTTTCCGGATACGGCAGCAACCATTCCGGCTGCACTTCCGCCAATAATCAATACGTCTGTGTTTTTCATCTTGAGTGTTTTAATTTTATTAATATGTTGTTATTAAAAATACAAGTCCCTCTCACCCTTAAGAGTCCTTTTATTTTTTCTTTAAGCTGATGAGCTAAAACACTGTCAGTTATTTCATTCATTTTGATGTCAATAACTTGCCAGCCTTTGAGTTTGACTTCTTCGGAAGCATAATCGGTCAGATATTCTGACAGTGTTAATATGGCATTGGGCGTACAATATTTATGGATAAAACCCGGCACTGAAATTTCCATAAACTGTTTTCACCGAATGGGCAATGAAATCTGCCTGCATCAATAAAGGGAGTTATCGGAACATCCTCAATTACATATTTTTCAGGCTGAAATTTCATGAAATTATTTTTATACGGTGTTTAAGTATTCAGGAAATATTTCGATTGTTGCATGAATATCCTTTGCGGCACCCGATTGAATCGGGGTACCTTCAGGAAAACGGAAAGGCGAGTGTACAATTCCTATCGGGCTGTATGTTATTCTGTTCATCATACGTTTTTTTTAAAGCTTGAGATTAATGGCTTTCATCACAAATTCAGGTGCTGTACATGGTTTCCATGTTTCCTTTTCAACAAAAGCCAATTCGGTTTCAGCTTCGTTAATCAATTCGTTTTGTTCGTTGTAAAGCTTGTAAGAGAACCAAATTCGCACTCCTTTAATGGCTTTTAAAGTAGTTTTTACTGTCAGTTGTGCATCGTAACTGGTGGTTTTTATAAACCTGAAATTCATACGAATCACGGGAATCAAATAGCCGGCCTCTTCCACTGATTTATAGGAAATACCGATGCTGCGGAACAATTCCCAACGGGCTGTTTCGTAATATTTCGCATAGTTTGAATGATGCACCGTTCCCATTTGGTCGGTTTCAGGGTACATCACCCCGAAGGTATATTCGTGGTCTATCATTTTGTAACGTTTTCGTTGATGCCAATTATGCGATCTGTTAAAATGTCAAATCCGGTTTTGACTTCGCTGTCTTTAAACAGTTCATTGAGTTTTCCGCCGTCACAACTTGCACAAATGTTTTCATTCATTAAAGTAGGTATCGAAGGGCCAAAAATATCGGCATCCAACAATCCAACCGAACAACCTTCCAGCGATAACGAAAAAGCCAGACCTGCAGCTACTGTTGATTTTCCCACTCCACCTTTGCCCGATACAACAAGGATTATTTCTTTAATATCTGGTAAATCTGTTTTTTCAATCGGATGATCTTTTTGCATGTTTTTATTTTTTGATTTGTGGTTTTTTTTATCATGTTAAGTTTACCTGTCAACAGTTTTCTTCGCAACGGACTTAACTTATCGATGAAAAGAATACCTTCCAAATGATCATATTCATGCTGGTATATCCGTGCCTGCATGCCATCCAGTTCTTTTTCAATCGTGCTGAAAAACACATCCTGATCAGCTTCAGTAACTTCTGTCGAATGCTTCCGGAGAATTGGAGAACCATATAATGTAACTGGAATTATCATCTTTTAAATATGAAATTGTCTGATGTAAAAAGTCCTTGAATTGTATGTCACTCTCTTAATGTATTTGCCATGAATCAGGGTGGTTAATAGGGTGATGTCGGCATGATCCTTTCTGAAAAGTTCCTGCATAGTATCTTCACGCATAGGGTGAACGGTACAAATATTTATAATATCTTCCAATGCATTACCAGTATATCCGGTATCGATGCCCTCGAAGCCAAGTATCATCAAATATTTCACCCTCTGCAAAATATTTCACCTTCCCTTTTATCTGGTACGACTTATCATCCTTTGTAAAAAAAAGGATTGTACCTCTACTTCCCGTTTACCTGTAATCCGATATGTTTAATCATATTTTCAATTTCAATATTCAATTCCGGTTCTTGCCTGAACGCCAGAGTTATAAATATATAAATCCTTTACTGTCGCTCATAAATAATCTTATTATACACTGAATTAATTTTAGTTGCAATTTCTGATTCGGGAGCCCATTCGGTAATACTCTTGCAATTCACCATGGCTTCAACAACTTGTTCATCGAAAGGAATTTTACCTGCAACAGGAATAATTTCCGATTTGCAATAAGCCGTTATTTGATCGGCCAATTCCAGGTTCAGGTCGTATTTATTGATAATCACCCAGGTTCTCAGGTCAAATTTCGAAGTGATTTCGATCGTCCGTTTTAAATCGTGCAAGCCTGAAATCGTTGATTCTGTTATAATTACCACACGATCAACGCCTGTGATGGTCGAAATAACCGCACATCCAATACCGGGAGGACCGTCAATGATAATGGTTTCTATCTGATTGATTTTAGCCAGTTCCTTTGCCTTATCACGAACAATATTTACGAGTTTCCCTGAATTTTCCTCACCGGGCGATAGCCTTCCGTAAACCATTTTCCCGTTACGGAAACTACCTGCGTACATTCTGCTTTTATCTGCTATAACCATGGTAATCGCCTCAAACGGACAAACGCGTGAGCATAATTTACACCCATCGCACGAAGTCTCTGAAATAACGACTTGCCCGTTTAAGTTTGAAATGGCATCAAAACGGCAATAGTCCATGCACAAACCGCAGTTTGTACAAATCGCTGCATCAATTACAGCTTTTCGTCCCGAAATATATACCTGTTCTTCTTCAGTAGCAGGATCAAATAATATATAAAGATTGGCTGCATCAACATCGCAATCAGCTACGACCACTTTTCCCGACACCGTTGCAAATGCCGCGCTGATGCTGCTCTTTCCTGTTCCGCCTTTACCGCTGATGATTGCTATTTCCATATTTTTCAAGTATTGACCCGAACATGTTGGTGAGTTGAGTTTGCCATTCAGGCTTGTTTTTTGCCACCATTTCGCCCTTCGAATAATACGAGGCAATGGTTTTATCAAAAGGTATTTCCATTAGGAGAGGAATATTTTCCTGTTTCAGATAATCGTAAACTGTACGATCGCCAAGCCCTGCACGGTTAACAATTACACCCAAAGGCTTATTCATGGTCTGAAGTGTTTCGACCGATTGTTTTAAGTCGCTTAATCCAAAGGGCGTTGGCTCAGTAACCAAAATCACAAAATCGGTGCCGGCAACCGTTTGTATAAACGGGCATGAAGTTCCCGGAGGTGAATCCATGATCACAATATGGTTGTTGCCCGCTTCTTTAATCGCCGATTTAACAATTGAAACCGGAGAATAGACTCCAACCCGCATTCGGGCCTCAATTACAGCGGTTTGGCTGGTAATCGAATAACGGCTTACCTTGCCCAGCGAAACATCTTTTTCGGTGATCGCCCCATACTCGCAGGCAACCGAACAAGCGCCGCAACCGTGGCACAAATCTTCAATTACCCGAATAACTTTCATTTCAGGCAAAATGAAAATAGCATTGTAGCTGCAATAATCGTAACATTTGCCGCAAAAAGTACATAAACTCTCGTCAATTACAGGGACTTTCTGGGTAACCTCATACGCTTTTTCAAGGTTTCCGCTTAAAAATACCAGTACATTGGGTTCTTCGGCGTCGCAATCGACCAACGTTACGCGGTAATCTTGTTGTTGAAGTGCATAAAAAAGGTTGGTCGAAACCAGTGTTTTACCGGTTCCGCCTTTTCCACTGGCAATAGCAATTTTAATTGATGAAGGTTTAATCATAAGCTAGACGGGTTTGCTCGTCAGTAAGTATTTTCCTGACGGCTTCCTGCAAAAATGCTGAATTCCAGGTATTCAGATTGTTATGTGTTTGAAAATATTTCTGTGGAATGGGATGTGTCCCCAGAATCACCTTCATTCCATACTTTTCAGGAATAAATTTTTCAAAATGGTCCATATATGGGCATGGTGGATAACCAACTAAAAAGCCGGTTGCAAAATGAACATGCGTGACACCGTTTTTTTTCATCTCTTCGGGAGCATATTCGATGTTGCCACCCGGACATCCGCCACAGGTGGAAAAACCAGCCAATTCAATCTCCTGATTTTCGTAAATTGAAAATGTTCCTTCCCGATTGTTTAAAGACCTCAGGCATTTCCCTCCTGCACAGGTGCGATATCGGTCGCAAATAATAATCCCGACTTTAATTTTATCCATTACTGAAGTTTAAAATATCTTCTAATAGTCCAACGTGATGATGCGCCCTTTGGTGAAATTGAAAAATTTATCTTTTTGGGCAACCTGAACGCCTTCCATCAAATCTTCGGGATTAAATCCGGCAATTTTCAAGCAGGTTGGGCAGGCATAAACACCAACCTTGCTGGCAACCAACTCTTTAATGTAAGTTTGTGCTGATTCAAATTCGTCAAAATCCAGGTCTTTCGCACCTTTAACCAAAAGTTCAACGGCATGAATGTCCATATATACAAGCGCATCTTTATCCGTGGCCATCAAAACGGCCATTTTTAAGGGCATCAATACGCGGTGCGGATCGTTGTAACTTTGGGTAATGTGTATAAATACTCCATCTTTAACAGGTTCTGAAACGGTTACATTGCTGGTTTCCTTTTCTTCAGTTCCAACTGTTTTAGGTGTCTGATTGCAAGACAGCATCAACATCCCAAAAATTGCGAATAATGCTAAATTTTTCATACTTAAAGATTAATCATTGCATTCGTGGGTGCCATCGTGGTTGCAGTAGTTGGCACTAAGAGTTAGTTTATCAGCAATAAAATCGTTGACCAGTTCTTTGGCTGATTTCGTTGGAGCGCCAACAAAAACATTGATATTTTGCTGATTGAACAAATCAATTGCTTTCTGCCCCATGCCACCACCAATTACGTCGGTAACTCCAAACTGGGCTACCCAGCGCGGATACAAGCCCGGCACATGTTCGGGTGGTGTTACTTCTTTGTCATCGGTAATTACACCATCAACCACTTCAACAATGGCGAATTGTTGACAATGCCCAAAATGGGCACATAAAACGCCGTTTTCCATCGGAATAGCAATACGTTTATTCATTTTTTATTTTTTTTATGATTATTAAGAATAATAAAATGTCGCATTTATAAATCTTGACTCACCCCAAGCTCGCGAGCTCGCTTTTCCCCTCTCTACGCTTAGAAGGGGGGACGTCCGCCTGCGGACGTGGGGTGAGTGAATTAACATATACGACAATAATTACTTCTCATTACTTATCTGTAAAAGAGCGGTCAACTGGCCGCTCCATTGAATAATTAAACACCGCCTCTGAAATGGTTTTGCCGTCCCAATCCCTGTCCTCTTCCTCCTCTTCCACGTCCTAAACCCTGTCCTCTTCCGAAACTGTTTTCAGGAAGCTTTTCTTCTGGATTTTCAGTATCTGTTGTTGGTTGCGGGTTCAGTTTTGCACCAAAATTGGTACAATGTCCCATTTGGCGTCCAGTCCTGGAGCCTTGCCCCATTGGACCAGTTTGATTAAATCCTGACATAATAACCTCCTTTTTAAATTGATAATTACTCTTGTTTTCCGCTTTTCAGGCGTTTTCCCATTCCTTCGCCTTCGCCAGATTTGCGGCGTTTTCCCATACCTTTTCCTAGGTTTTGTAATTTTTTTTCATCTATCGCATTGCTGCAACTTCCTAATTTTCGTCCCTTGTCAGAGCCTTGCCCTTCGGGACCTGTACCATCAAGTCTTGGCATAATTTTACAGTTTAATGGTTTAACATTGCAATGATTTCAATGATTGATTTTTCCGGATCATTTAATACGACCAACTGGATTTGTAAACTATCGAAAATTGATTTTACCTTGCCTCCAAACTCGCCTGAAACTACCCTTTTAACTCCTCGCGAGGCAACAAACTGTGCTGTTGCAGGGCCTGCACCTTCAATATTTTCTTTGCCCGGGTTTGGCACATATTCCGTTGATCGAGTTTCTGTATCGTAAAATACCAGGTATGAACAACGGCCAAAACGGCTGTCTATTTTAGCAGCGGGATTGTTCCCTGTTGATGTGATTGCTATTTTCATATTATTTATGTTAAATAAATGCCTGCGCAACTTTTCGCCTGGCGCTTTCATAAATACGGGTATAAGTAGATCTTGAGATTCCCAT
The DNA here is from genome assembly GCA_038251165.1 of Bacteroidales bacterium. Lineage (GTDB taxonomy): Bacteria > Bacteroidota > Bacteroidia > Bacteroidales > Prolixibacteraceae > Aquipluma. The sequence goes on from JBBSBP010000112.1 coordinate 13,014, forward strand.
TTCCCGGGAAGCTAGCATGTGGGGGATTTGTAATCTTCCGTATTCGCTTTGGTCTGGACATTCGTAATGAGCATATGTTCTTTACAAAGATATGGAACATTTGGCAATAATCAATTAAATTTCTATATTTGTTTCGCCGTTATGATTTTTTTAACTTGAGGATTGAGCTATACATCCTTTAAATAAATAGAATATTTCAATTCATTCAATAATTAAAGACTATACACTATGGGACGACAAGCAGTAAACATTTTGGCGTTAGATGTACCGAAATTAATTGATATGCAATGGCAACTACGATCCTTAATGAAGAGCTCGAACACGAAAATGATATCGAAGATTGGATGACCGATCTTAGACGAATGGAAGAAGAATTAAAAAAAATGAGAATGTAAATTAATATTTTAATATTATGGAAACAACAAATCAAGAAACCGTATCAATGCCACGTATTGGCGAAGCTGCACCTGAATTTAAAGCAGTAACTACCCAGGGACCAATTAGTTTCCCTTCCGATTACAAAGGAAAATGGGTCATTCTATTCAGTCATCCGGCCGATTTTACACCCGTATGTACCTCCGAATTCATGACCTTTGCATCAATGGAAAACGAATTTAAAGCATTCAACTGCGATTTGGTTGGATTGTCGGTTGACGGTCTTTACAGCCACATTGCCTGGTTGCGCACCATAAAAGAAAAAATTGAATACAAAGGGATGAAAAATGTGGAAGTAAATTTCCCTTTGATTGAAGACATTACCATGGAAGTGGCCAAAAAATACGGAATGATCCAACCCGGGGAAAGCAATACAAAAGCTGTACGTGCCGTATTCTTTATCGATCCAAAGGGAATGATCCGCGCCATGATTTATTATCCGCTTTCACTTGGCCGCAATTTCGACGAGTTGAAACGAGTAATTATCGCCCTTCAGGCGGCAGATAGTTTTAATGTGGCTACACCAGCAGACTGGCGTCCGGGTGATGCTGTAATTGTTCCTCCGGCCGGATCGTGCGGCACAGCTAAAGACCGTATGGAAAGCAAAGAAGAGGGAATGAAATGTTACGACTGGTTTTTCTGCACCAAAGAATTATCAGAAGAAAAAGTAATGAATGCGATCAAAGCAAAATAGAAAAGTATGTCCAGATTCAGGAAACCGGTTATCTGAAAATTAAATCAGATAACCGGTTTTTTATTTTTTTAGTGATTGAGCATTTCAATGATCTCAGTGATTGTCTTATTCTGATCTTTCAACACAATAAGTTGAATTTGTAAACTATCAGTGAGAGCCTTAACCTTAGCGCCGAATTCACCTGAAACTATTTTACGAACCCCTTTTGATGAAACCAATTGAACAGATTCAGGTCCTGCACCTTCAATGTTCTCTTTGAATGGATTAGGTAAATACTCTGTGCCCGATGTCTCTGTATCGTAAACAACAAAATATGCACATCGGCCAAAACGGCTGTCCAATTTTGAGTCCGGGCTATTTCCGGATGATGTAATTGCTACCTTCATATTATTTACAATTATTATTTATCATACTGTGAGGATATGGAGTTCCTTTTCGAATCATCTGGCAATTACACGTCGGGCATATTTCATTTTGGCAAGGCATACCCGGAGTGTGCATTTTTTCGCTTCCGCATATTGGACAAATACAAATATCCTCTGACGAACCTGGTTGAGAACTTTCGTGGTATTGTTCAATATCTGCGGAACCACAAAGCGTGCAATTTTTGATTTCCTCTTCTTTGGCCGGATGGTTGAACCAACAACCACAATTGCTGCAGGTGTACCATTCACTGTCGAAATACACTTTGCCACCCTCGAACACGATTGTTTTTCCCAGTACAAATGCCTGTGCCACTTTTCGTCTGGCGCTTTCATAAATGCGTGTATATGTAGGCCTTGAGATGCCCATTATCCTGGAAGCCTCAACATGCCCGTTAAGCTCATAATCACTTAAGCGAATGGCTTCATACTCTTCATAATTGATAACTACCGGATTGATCTCTTCCGGTAATCCAATTGGTCTGAATCCCTTAAAATGAGGGGGATTATTCATCTTCCTAATTCTTTTTGGTCTTGGCATAATATATTACATTTGATCTTTATAATTATAATGAGCATATGCTCATTACTTATATTTTTTTATTATCTTTGTATTGATAAAAAACATTTGAAAATTAAGCATAAATTAAACTTCATCAAAATGAAACATTCCTTAGTAAAATGGCTTCTTATTGTCCCATCTTTATTATTTTTAGATTGGATAATTATGATTATTGTTGGTTCTGTTTCTAATATTTGCGGAGCAAATGATAATTTTTTCTGTACTATTTATTGTGATTTTGGTATTGCACTGCTAGTCTCAACTTTTCTATTTGTTGCATACCTAATTGTTAATCAGAATTTTCATCAAAAGACGCAAGTCTAATCCTTGGATATAAGATGGATGATTTCTTTAATTTAAGTGAAAATGCGATTCCTTGTATTGGCCAGCAAGCTCCTGCATTTAGATCTGTAACTACGCAAGGATCTATTTATTTCCCTACCGATTATGTTGGCAAATGGGCCATTCTATTCAGCTATCCTGCCGATATTACTCCTTTAATTACCTCCGAATTTGAGCGGATTGCCATTATGCACGACGACTTTAAATCATTCAACTGTGAATTAATAGGTTTTTCAGTTGGCGGACCTTGTAACCATATTGCCAGATTACATTCTATTAAAGAGAAAATAGAATACAAAGGCATGAAAGATATCGAAATAAGATTTCCACGACTGCTGCTTCGAACAGCCGGGAAATGTTGCCGGGAGAGTTAAGCGGATCCGGTAAATGGATGCGATTCCAGCTGAGCCAGGCAACTGTTGCAAAGAAGGTGGTTTTTCTGGTCCATATCTTCAAGGATGTACATGACCGCATCACGCAAACCGGATTCGAACAGTGTATCAAACCGAAAGTATGACCGAGTTCATGAATAACCCAAATTACCCGAAATTCTTTTTTTATGTCTGAGTTGATCTGTTGAGATTGCCTGCCCACTGTTGCGGGCTTCGCTTCCTACGATCGCTACCAAAAACGCGCTGATGGAGGTGATGAAACCCGGCAATATGGACTTGAGATGGAACAATGCCTGTTTCATTCCTGTTTGATATGAAACAATGTGATCTTCCCTAAAATAACCTGACAGGATTTTTACTTTTACTTGAAGAGGATACAAACATAGAATTTATTTCTGTTTTGTTATCCTTGGGTTTTATTTTTCCTGATTTCTAGCTCGAGGTTTTGCTATTTCCTGCTTTTGACAGGAACTTTAGATCTGTTCCTGCCCTCTCTTTTTCCCGGGGCGCTATTCCTGTTTACAGATACACCATTGATCTTAAATGCGGATTCTTCGCTCCATACTTTTGTTATGCTATAAAGCTGACAGGTCAGCCTGTGCAAGGATGGTTGATATTGAGTTTCG
>JBBSBP010000113.1:0-16466 GCA_038251165.1 Bacteroidales bacterium
AGAGCATAGGGCGAGCTCGGTTGATTCAACACAGAACCAAATCCGAAAATGGATTTGATTCTGTTGTTGCTTTATTTTCAGGTTTTTGGATAAAAATAATCCGGAAAAATTATTTTTAGTTTCAAGTGCCACAACTTTTTTCTTCATAGAAAAAATCTGCCAAAAAAGAACTTGCGCCTGCCATTCGAATCATACCAACCTGAATATTGGATTAATCCAAAAACTTTTTGGTATGATGCCGATGGATAGAAATGTTAGGCCAATTGAGTATGCGAAAATTGGACTTTACATTTCTCCAATCGGTAAAATGGCAGAAAAATTCAGGGACCCGCTACGCGCCTAAATTTTTGATGCGCTTTCATTTCTCTGGATTTGCTACTTTCCCATTCCGCATGGCATCAGAGAAAAGAAACAAAAGAGAATGCCAGAAATTGCAAATGAAATAAAGATTTTAGGTAGAAGGTTAGCATAGTATCCGAACAATAGCGTTATAACTCAAAAATAATTTATGTATTTTTCTTGAGTAATATGTTATTATTACATTAAATTGCTACAACTTTAAGAGCAGGTTTTTTAAAGAATGCTGATTCTGTGCCGAGAGCCAAAACAACCTTCCTTTATCATTCTATAAATCAATTGTTAATGGAGCAATTTCCTTTTGTTTTCTTACTAGGAGGACACGATCTTGAAATGATCGAAATTCGAAAAATTCTTTCGTCGAGCAACATTTTATGCTTCGACAACCACCTTCAATGGAACAATGCCAAGTTAAGCCAGTACAAAAACGTGCTGAATGACCATGATTCCTTCGTGGGAATTGAATTGGTAACCGATCTCGACCCGCCCGAAAAATACACCCTGATCGATCATCACAACGAAAACGCAGGTAAACCTTCGGCCATTGAACAGGTTGCTGAAATGTTGAACATCCAGTTGACACGCGACCAACAATTGGTGGCAGCGAACGACCGGGGATACATTCCTGCCCTACTCGAAATAGGCGCCACACCCGACGAAATTGCCGGCATCCGCCGTCGTGACCGGGAAGCTCAAGGGGCGACTGATGAGGATGAGCGTTTGGCAGAGGAATCCATACGCGAAAATCTATCAGTTGAAAAAGGCATAACAATAGTAAAATCGCTGACATCCCGGTTTTCAACCATCACTGACAGGCTTTATCCTTGCAAACGATTGCTGGTTTATACCGATGATGAACTGACTTATTATGGCAGTGGCATTTCCCAGATAATCTGTGCCTTTAATGAACTTATCAAACAACACAAAGCCTATTCGGGCGGCGGCGAAAACGGCTTTTTTGGAGTGACAGATGAAGGCATGAAAGATTCTGGATCAAGTACTATAGTTAATCAAATCATAAATCTTCTCACCAATGGAAAATAATGCTTTGTACAGTTATCACGTTTTTCTTTTCCCGTTTCAATGGCAATTTGTAGGAAAAGAAATGAAAAATAAGACTTTGGAAGAACGAACTTGTCTGAAAGAACTAATTGGTCTTTTCGATGATACTTCATGGAAAAGAGGAAAATACAATACAGACACTATTTTGAATTACAATGAATACAATTATTTCTATGATATGGTGCGCGATGTTCTTTTTGATCAAGGGGAAGACCTCGAAAAAGCCATAGTTGCGAACCTTGCTTATGATATTCCGCCAAACACCCATTCTTATAATTTCAAAGTATGTATCGATGCCTATAAAAATGAATATAAATCATATTCGCTATATATCGATTCAATAATTCTCCATCTTTATTCTACAGGTGTAGGTGTACTTTCGTTTCACCTCAACAATCGTTTGGTATCCCAAAGTCAACCTGACGATATTCTCAATATCAATCAGGTTGGAAGAAGGCTTTATCCTCCGTTTTTTGGGATAGACTCCAATTTGGTGGGTTTGCAAGCCCAATTTGAATGTGCCGATTTTGCAAAAGGGTTAGATTACGTTCAAACAAAAGAGTTGGCTGTTAATATTTCCGTAATTTCAGATTCCAATTTTGAAGATTTCAGCAGCTATATTAATCCTGAAAATTTTAGCAGCAACCCTTTTCAAATCCCCAAGCATATCAGTTTCTTATTTCATGGAATCCCTTTAACTGTGGACAAAGCGAATTTTAAAGCCGACGATCGGAAAGTCTATATCAATCCATTGATTGATGACCGAATGTTTGTTTTGTGCTGGTACGGAAACGATGAAATCGTTAAAAGATTAAAGCTGAATGACGAAGATCACGGCAGGGACAAAGATCGAAAATTGATCTACCTTCATGATGATTGGTGGTATAAATTCATGTTCAACGATCAGAAATATTCTACCTGCCAGAATCAGGAAATGCAACAGGAATTTATTCAGAAGCATACCTATACCCGCTGGAGCGACCTTGGTACACTATACGGTATTAACCGTTATTCTTTTGTCTGCCTTACCGGATCGTTAGACCATTTAAAGAAACCGTGGATAAATGCTCACTTCATTGTAAACCACATTCAGACCATGTATTACAAGCTATGTGAGTTATGCCTTGTTCAACGTGCATGTCTTTTGCGGTTTTCGGATGAAGTTGCCCGTATTTCGACTATGAAAGATGATAAAAAGATTTCGTTGACCGACCGGGTTAATAATTTGTATCAACAATACTTACGCTTTGTAAATCGTATTCATTTTAGAGAGGTTACGTCGCAGGAACAGGGGATTGAACTTTACAACATGCTACAAGAACACATGAAAATCGAGAATAATGTAAAAGACCTTGGCCGTGAAATTCAGGAATTACAAACTTATGTTTCCCTCATACAAGATCAAAAACAAAACAGGAATATTGAAATACTAACCATGATTGGGGCATTGTTTATTCTGCCCTCATTCATTATCAGCTTCTTTGGAATGATTGTAATGCCTCAAAAAGCAGATATCCCAAAAATACAAACTCTTTTATTATTGGTTCCATTGCTCATAGCCCCAATCATCTATTTTCTGATTAATCGGCAACGCGCAAAAAAATGGTTGGGTTGGCTCATCTTATTTACCCTGCTTACTACTATTCTTATCATAGTTACAATGTATTTTTTCAAGTTTACTAACTTACTAAAAGCTTAAAAATGAAATTACATTTTAAACTTAAAACACTAATTATTACAGGATTGGTTATATTGACTTTTTGTTTATTTATTCTCTTTGCACCTTCAATCTGGTTGGTGGAAAAGTTAACGAACAAATCAAACTACTTTTGGCTGTTTCTCGGATTAGGCCAATTGGTTTTATTGATTGGGCTAATCTTGTTTGCCTTTTATAGTGTCCAATTGTGGTATCTGTGCTATACGCTTAGCCAAAAGCAGGAAGAAAAAAAGGCCGATTGTGAAGAAAAGTATCAACTCCAGAAAAAGCAAAATGAAGATGCCGAAAAGAGAAGGCAATTGGAACATGAACGAAACCGGATAAACGACTTTTTCCGTCTGATAGAATTGGCCAAGGAAAAGCCGGAAGAAACAAACGAAAAAACCAAGACCAAAGAAAAGGGCGAAGCACCTAAGAACATTGACAACGACAAAACCACGAAGAAAAACGAAGGTGTCAATACTGAAACATTGGCCAATTTCATGGAGCATTATAATAACTTGACAACAAAACAACTAAATACATAAACTATGTACAAACTCGAATTTACATTGAAACAACACACCCCGCTGATCCACTTCCAGCACGACCAAGCAGGGGCTACGCTCCGCGCTACGGAGGTAAAACCAAAGCTGGATTTCTTTATAATGAAGAAACAGTTACAACAAATTGATCCAACAATTTCAGACAATGAAGTTCGTAACCGATTTAAAGAGATAGCATTAAGAAAACTACCTGATGGTTCCGACCACAAATGGAAAAACTGGCTGGTGGGTAGCGGTGAACATGCTGCATTAGATTATAAGTTGGCTGTTCAACCTTTTGATGATGAATCATTAGAGAAATACATTATTGCAAGTTACATCCCAAGACAAAATATTTATGATTATGAGAAGAAGGGATTTAAAATTCTTGATAAGACTCCTTATTTTGCCGACAATAAACCTTTAAAAGAAGGTGATTCAAGTGCATCAAAAATAGGTGTGATGCTAAAAAGTGATACTTTATTAAAGTTGGCATTCCGTTTTTTTGATCTTAATTTGGAGAAACTACTTGAAGAAGCTTTACCTTTATTTTTTGTATCCACAAACTTTGGCTCACGTCAAAGCAAAGGATTCGGTTGTTTTCTTCCTGTTAACATGACACAACGTGAATTAGAGAATTCATTGAATACTTGTTTCCAATTAGGTTTTAAATCAAAACAATTAAAGGATTTGAAAGAAGTTTTTCTGGAAATTGATTCCGTTTATAAGAATCTCAAATCAGGTGATAGAAATCACGAGAGTGAACTTCGAAAATATTTTAACGATTTTAGACCTGTGATAGAATGGGAGAAACCTGCGATACAGGAAAAGATTGCTGAAATATCTGGAATGAATCTTAGAATAAGTTCAAAAACTAGCAACAGACAATTTGTTAGAGCACTTTTGGGGCTTCCAGAAATTTTTGAATATCCCAAACACGGCGGAATCAAAGCACAAGTGAGATTCGCAGGTGATAATGTTAAAAATAAAAAAGACTTGATCGAGATTGAACGTTATGGATCACCAATCATATTTAAAGTTTTTAACTATACTATTTATTTGACAACTAACACAAATGAATTTTCGAAAGCGATGCTTAATAAACCCTTCGATTTTGAATTTTCTCATCAGGGAAGACAATATGGTAAAATAGAAGGCATGAAAACTCCTCAAGAATTTAACCTTGTTGACTTTTTAATGAACGCAATGAAAACTCAAAACAATTGGTTAAAAATATAAACTACCATGAACAGTAAATCAATAAACATTCACAGGCTTAGTACGAGTCAAAAAGCAATGCTTTATGCTGCCATTTTCTTTTTGATTTTGTCTGTTATTGTTTTTGTATATGCATTTGCATTTAACAGATGTAACGTTGAAAATGGACAGTTTGGTGATTTAATTGCCGGAACGATTGGCGTTGGAGCCAGTTTCTTTACAATGTTGCTTGTTGTTATTACGATGGAAGAACAACGGAAAATGAATCGTCAAATAGAACTACATCATTTGGTCGAAAGTTTTAATCATACGTTTGACAGATTTACCGATTCCATGCGGTCTTTTTCTAAAACAGAATCACAGACAGATGTAAATCATAGAGAACACTTAAAATCATTGTGGAAAGATCCAAATGGAATCATGGAAATTTTTGGTCGTTTTGCAACAAAAAAGATAACCGATAAGACAAAGAACGATATTATAAGGATAAAAGAAATTGGGAATGATGAGGATTTAGTTATGGTTGCACGTACGATGAACCGTTTATCTGATTTAAAGAGGGAGATTGGTAACTTAGATCCTAATGCTGCATACCGAATTAACGATGATTGGGAAACAATACCTAATCCATTAAAGCTATATGCAGGGTTTTATTATGCATGGTTACCAGAATTCAAAAATGAGATTGAGATGAATAAAGAAAATGAGATTGAGATGAATAAAGAAAATGAGATGATTCCATTTTTTCGGGGTACACCAAATAACATTTTCCCTGCTTCATTACCTCGATTCAGCATTGTTATGAAGGATGAAACCCCTTTCAGTTTAAATGAGTGTGAATTTGCAGACCAGTCAGTACAAATTGAATCATTAAGCTATTCTCGTTTAGTAATCTTCAAAATAATAATAATGGGAAGCAATTTAACTGTTTCTAAAATCGAAAGTTCTATAAATATTGTTCTTGAACCAATGGAGATAAAAACATTAAGATTTGGTGAACTATTCGGCACAAGCCTTCAACCTCTATTTTATCAGCTTACTAATTCGTCAATTACTGAAAATCCCCAAATATTCTTAGATCAAGACATTTGCATAAATTACAACAGGACAGAATGGACTTATCAGAATCAGATTGAATTTTACCGTTTTGAAGATCTAACTGCTAGTATAATACTTAAAAAAACACAGAATAATTACTGAAAAAACATCAATCAGCCATGAACACTTACATCGCCATTACCATTGGCCCAATTTACAAGACATTCCAGAATGTGCGCCGCACAAGGGAATTATGGGCTGCCAGCTTTTGTTTCTCGTTCCTGATGAGAAACATTAATGAAAAACTTAGAGATAAAGGAATAAAACAAGATGACTTCATTCTGCCCTACTTTGAAGAAAAGGACAAAAAGGAACTATTCGAGTTAAAAGGCTTCGGCTTTTTTCCCGATCGATTGATCTTTAAATCAAAAAAGGGTGACCTTGCTTTGTTGATTAATTCAATCGATACTTCATTTGATAAGCTGGCAGTTATCATTTCGGATACTTTATCAGTTGACAAAGCAGCTATTCTTGCCTTCCTGAAAGGCTATTTCCAGATCAGTTACATCGAAAAAACACTGCCCGAATCGGAAATGTCGAATGTAATCCTTGGACTTTCGCCTTATCTCGATACACTTGAACAGCAAAATAAATTTGTTCCCGAAGAGTCTGAAACCAATTATCTGTACAAGTTTTTCGAGCAAGTTAATGATCGGAAAAACGCCGACAGAAAATCTTTTCTTGATAATCACTACGAAATTACCGATGCAAACAATAAAATAAGAGTCGAATCACTGATCGAAATTGCTACAAGAGAGCTGAAAAATAAAGGAATAGACTATACTGAACTTGTTAATAAATACCTATGGGATAAGGATAATTGGAAAGATAGAGACAATGAGAAATGGGTGAAGTTAATTGGAGATAAAGCAAGCGATTCTGCATTTTTAGAAGCTTTAATAGCTAGTTGCAACAAGAAAGATGAAACCCCATTCCGGACTTATCACAAGTATTACTGCATTATACAAGGCGATGGCGATAAAATGGGTACTTCTCTAAAACTTATAGAAAAGGATAAAGACGTACAGGATTTCTCATACAAACTAACCAACTGGGCAGTAAAAACCTATCGCGCAGTAAAAGATTATGATGGTGTTCCGATATACGTTGGGGGCGACGATTTACTTTGTATTGTTCCGGTTGCCAACGGGAAAGGCAAGAATGTCTTCGATCTGATCCGCGAGATTGACAGCATCTTCAATGCTGAATTTACCACTGCGATTCCAACATTATCGTTTGGTCTTTCGATTACCTACTACAAATATCCGCTGGCCGAAGCCTTTGCAAAAGCTTATGAACTATTAAAACGGTCAAAAGACGAAGGCGGAAACCGTGTGGCTGCCCAAATTATTAAACACAGCGGCAACGAAATGGTAACGGTCTTCGATAAAACCTCGGATTTGTACAACCAAACATTATCCGATTTCTTAGAGGTTTTGGATAATAAAGATGCATCGAGTAGTTCAATCACTTATAAACTAAGGGATAATGAGAAAATTTTTGAACAAATCGGACTCTTGCCCAAGCGGGTTACGTATTTTATCAACCACCTGACCGATTCGAAAGCTGAAATTATCAATCGTAAATTCGATCCCAAAAGCCCTGTAGATGCTGAATTCAACAAACTCGACAAGGATGAACAGTTTATGCATCTGATAAAAGAAACGGTTGCACGGGTTTACCAACAAAAAGCCAACGAAATTATTAATCAAAACATTGAAAAGATTTCGGAAGCTGCTATGAAAGAGATTTATTCAATGTTGCGTATTGTAAAATTTGTAAAAGGACTCGACGATGACAAAGCTTAAATACCTCGTGAAAATGACGCCGCTGAACACCTATTTCTTTGGTGGCGAGAAAACCTTCAGCACGCCCGATGGCGAAACCAACTATTTTGCACGGTCGAACCAATGGCCGCAACAAACTACTGTATTGGGGTTGCTGCGATACTTAATTGGCAGAAATGTGACACCCGAATTCGATCCGGTAAAAATCGGCAAGCATAGTTTTATTGCCAACGCCAAAGATAACGAGTTTGGCATAATTACAAATCTCTCACCTGTGTTTATGGTCGACAGCAAGGGTAACTATCTGCTGGAGGCCGGTACCGACCATCAGACAAACAAGAAAACTAAAAAAACCGAAAGGTTTGAATTAAAAAAAACGGATCAAACTGGATTGGCTAATTTTGGAGTTTATGGTTCAGGCTACAAGGGTGAAGCAGAAGATGCTCCAAACCTGACCTTCGACTACAAAGAGTACCTTACTCCGGCTTTGCGCAACCACCATGTACCCGATGCCGAACTCATCGCCCCTTCCGACTTGTTCACCGAGCAGACCCAGGTTGGCAACAAAAAGAATTACGAGGGCGGCACCGACAACGAAGCTTTTTTTAAGCAGGTGTTTTATCGTTTATCCAAAGGTTATGCTTTCGCGGTGGTACTCGAAACCAATGAGGTATTGCCTTTTTCTTTAGAAATAGACACCATGGGGGCAGATCAATCGTTGTTCCGGATCGAAGCAAAAAAAATTGACGAACCTGATACGGTATTCGATGAAATTGAAATGGAAAACCAATCGATGACTGGAATCCAACGGATTGTATTATTAAGCGATGCATATCTGGAATTCTCAGTGCTTGAAAAGTGCAAATTCGCTGTTTGCGACACGACCGATTTCAGGAACATTGTTACCCATGCTGTGAAAACTGATAAGAGCGAAAAAACTGAAAATTATCATCAGATTAGTTTGGTTGGGAAGAACCCTTCGAATAGCGCTTATAAAAGCAATGTTAAATTTAACTTACTGCGCCGTGGGTCGGTACTTTTTACCAACGATGCTCAAAACTTGTTAAAAGCACTCAACAACGTGTGTTTTCACCAAATCGGCTACAACTATTATCAAATAATCAAATAAAAAACCATCAATATGAAACCAGAATTATACATCATTCAATGCCGAAGTAACCTCCATGTAGGAAGCGGCGACAGTAACTATGGCGTGATCGACAAATTGGTGCAGCGCGACACCACCGACCAATTGCCCTGTATTTTCTCCTCAAGCCTTAAAGGCGCTTTCCGCGAGTATTTTGAAGAAGTTATAGAGGAAAAAAAATCTAAAGGGCTAAAAACTTTGTCCGATGGTATTTTTGGTGGTGGTGATAACAAAGGTTCTGGCGGCCAATCAAAAGGATCGCACATTTTCCAGCAAGCCTTTTTGTTGTCAATTCCATTGCGGTCGAATCGAAAACCTTATTTCAATGCCATAGCACCATTTATGGTTGAACAATTAATTGAAATGGCCGAACTTTTCGGGTGTAATTTTCCAGCAGAATTGGGGAAAGAACTAGGCCATTTTAGCGAAAATTTTAAACCGAAAGACAACGAACCAATTGTATTTGAAGATAAAAAGGATTTGGAAATCGAAGATTTTTCTAAGTTTGTTCAATCAGATAAAGCACTTCCTGAATTGAAAGAAATCGTTGGTGACGACATTATTGTTTTAAGCAACAATGATATGAAGCGGTTAACCAACGATTATCACCTTCCGATTATCGCCAGAAATAAACTGGAAAACGGGAAAAGCCAGAACCTTTGGTACGAGCAGGTAGTACCACGAAAAAGCGTCTTTGCTGCTTTTGTTGTCAATGGAAGTAAAGATCAAACTAAAGATGATTTTAATACAAATGTGAATGGCAAAACCGTTCAGATTGGTGGCGACTCATCGGTAGGTTACGGCTATTGCCATGTTTATTCACTGCCTAAAACTGTTCAGCCATGACACACCGCAGTAGTATAGATGCTTTGCTGAAAAAAGCCGACGAAGCATTAACCAAAGAAAAAATAGAAATAGTAAAAAATGGAATAGTTGACGATGGTTACGATAGTGCCATCGCCGCCTTTGGCCCAACGGTGGTATTAAGTGGTTTGATGCCTGCCCTGGCCTTTTATTGTGCCGAATCTAAAAATGGAAAAACAAAAACCAAAAAATGGAAAATAGTTGATGCCATTGCTTATATGCTACAGTCAAAATATGGCTGGTCTGATAATAAACAGTTATTCAAACATTGCCTGAATAATCAATCCACTATCGAAAGGTTGACTACTGATATTGTTGATGCCTCGGTTGCTTTAAAGATGATGGTTCGAACCTATAAAATTGAAGACAACCATGAGCAGCAATAAAAAACCACAAACCTTGCATAGTTTTGATGCTTTGGCTACTGCAACGGGCAAGCAAGACACTAACGCAACGAGTGGTATACAAACCCCGAAGAAAATAATTACATTAAAAAAACCTAATGAGGTTATAGCTTCGAATACCGCGAGTACCGTTAATCGGTCCAATATTGGGTGGATGTTCTATAAAGATTACTTTAAGAATGTCAAATATGGAAATATTATCAATGACAAAGCTGTTGAAGCCAAGGACGCTATACTCATTAAAGGGAAAAACCAAAAGATTATTGATTCAAAATGGGTCGCCCTTAATGATGGGCTTGGCACAGCGGAGCAAGTCATCGAACTGAAAGTGTGTTATCCCGGCTTGATTACCGGTGTAGGCATTGCCCACGAGGCCGGGGTTGAGGGCGAGTTTAAACTGGGGGTACATTTCGATTACACATTTGGCCAGCCCATTATTCATGGCTCATCGGTCAAAGGTTTGTTGCGAAGCGTTTTTCCGAAAGAGGGCAAAAACAAACAGGGTGAAGATAAAGATAAGCGCACCCCCGCAAAGCTTAAATTCTTCCATGACACATTGCCCGATAAATTGAAAGAGATGAATGAAACGGATGCAAAAAAAGCAATAAAGGCTATTGAAAAAGAAATCTTCGATGGCATCCGCAGCGATGATAGCCGCATTGATATTTACCACCGTGATATTTTCTTCGATGCCATTCTGAAAGAGCCTCTTCCCGGGCAAAGGATTCTCGAAAGCGATTCGATTACCCCGCACGGTACCAATCCTTTGAAAAACCCAATCCCTCTGCTATTTCTGAAGATCAATCCCTCTTGCTCCATCCAATTCAGGTTCAAATTGGAAGATGGTGTTTTAACAATTGAAGAAAAGATCAAACTCTTTACCGAAATCATCAAAACCCTTGGCATTGGTGCAAAAACCAATGTTGGATATGGGCAGTTCGAACAGTAAGTAATAAATACCAGAACCCTCTCCGTATTCACGGATGCGGTCGGTATATAAACACAGTTAATTAAACATTTAAAAATCAAAAATCATGACAAATCGAATAGATGTTGTTCTCGCGCCTGAGACCAAAAATACGGTTTTTCAGACAATCACCTCAGCCAAAACGGCCATGCCTTTTTTGATCAAATTATCGGAAAGCGAGCGTAGTTCGATGCAAATGATCGATGATGGGCGCAAACCGTTTGTCGAAAAAAGCATCAGCCTTGCTACGCGCAACGCTTCGCTCGATCCGGGCTCAGGCTTGTTGCAAGCTGCCCCCCAACGATGTCGATCTGTATTCATTCCTCACAACTGTTGAGAACGAACTCCTTCAGTTGCTCGAAATGGTTCACGACACCATATAGTTGGCCTGCTCGGAAGCCTAAGATGTGGCCAGGTTTATATACATGAAAGCAAAAATGAACGTGAAGATGGACGTGCCTGGCTCACAGGCCATTGTTGACGAACTAAGCAAGCTGTTCAAACAGAATGGTACTTCAGCAAAAGTTGCTGAGGTAAAATAAACATACGGACCTCCGGCCCGGGAACCGGAGGTTTTTTTTTACATTGTTTCAATGTTCTTTGAATGATAATGGTTCGGGGTTCAGATTTTTCAACTCCACGGTGCGATCACGCGCCAAATGGATGGAACATCACACCGCAACGGTGGATGATCGCACCAAATGGATGAAAATCACACATCGGGGCGTTGGGGTTCATGGGATTTCACCATATGCCAATATATGCCGGGGTTCACATGGTTGCACCATGTGCTATTACATGTCGGGGCTTTGCCCCTCGAATAAAACGACATACCAGTCCCAAAGGGACGACATGTATCAGCACTGGGTAACACCCTGTGGAAAAACGGGACGACAATATAACAACATAGGGTAACACCCTGTGGAAAACGGGACATTGTAAAAAAAAACGAAACAAAAAAACATCAAATTATGCCACAATCGTTAGCCAAAGTTTATACCCACATTGTGTTTACCACCAAACACGGACAATGTTTTATTACCGACGACGATGTGCGTGCCGAACTCCATTCGTATATGGTCGGGGTAATATCCTATATGGGGTCGTACACCTGCGAGTTGTATGCCAATCCCGATCATGTACATATTTTGAACACCTTGTCGCGAACCATAACCATTGCCGATATGATATCAAAAATCAAAACCTCGTCGTCGAAATGGCTCAAACAAAACGGTATCTTCGGGTTCGATTGGCAAGACGGGTATGGCATATTTTCGGTGAGCGCTTCGAAGGTCGATACCGTAACCAGGTACATCCGGAACCAACCCATCCATCATCAACAAACCGGGTACAAGGACGAACTGCGGCGGTTTTTCCGCGAATACAAAATCGAATACGACGAACGCTATGTATGGGCTTAAAAAAAATTATACGATGATTAAAATTTCAGTGTATCAAATTACCCCTTTCCTGACAGAAGGTTATAGTTTGCCAAACCCCAAAATAAATAACGGGACCGAATGGTTGCGCGAATCGGTCAATATAATTTATAACCGGCAGAAAGAACGGCTTAAGGTGGCAGGGGTGTTGACCAACCTTTTCCATAATCACGACGAACAAAGCGGACAAACCATTTCGCGCTATCCTTTGATCCAGTACCAAAAACAGGCCGACCGGTATTTGGTAACCGGCATTAATGAAGGAAGCGCAGCCCTCGAAGTGCTTTTTGGCGATTTACATGGGAGTTTAACCATTAGCGATTGGTTGCAGGTAGCGGTAAAGAAGATACACGATACTACCCACGAAGTAAATGTTAACGGCGGGGTATTTTCTTATTCGCTTGCCAACTGGTTGCCTTTCAGTCGCGAAAACTATGCCCGTTACCAACAAACGGAGGCCATTACCGAAAAAATTACGTTCCTGGAGCAAATGCTGAAAGCTCATTTGCTGAAAGATTTCGGGCATTACCTGAACCTGAATCTTGACAACGAAACTATCCAGATCTGCATTACCGGTATCGATAGTTTTAACCGCAGTTGTGTTCCGGTTAAACAGAACAAGCACATACACGATTTTCAGCCATTCACCATCACTTTTTCGGCCAACCTCACATTGCCCCCCAACATTTGCCTGGGCAACGGAAAAGTATTTGGTTTTGGGTTGGCCAAACCCGTCACTTAGCCGCATAAACCACATCCGGTAAGTGGATGAAGCTATGCTCAACAAAATAAAAACCATTTATGAATTGGCCCTTTATCTGGGGCAAAACGAAGAACATTTACGACAGCTCGACCCTGAAAAATTGTATGCGACTTTTTACATACAGAAACCCGATTCAGACGAAAAACGGCTGATTGAGTATCCCAAAGGCGAATTGGACAGAGTGCTCGACAGGCTTTGCGATGGCTTGCAATGGCTGTACCTCGACCATCTGACCCCGGCTGCTTACGGATTCATCCGTAAGATAAAACCATGTAACGATCCTCGCGATATTTACACCAATGCACACCGGCATTTGGGTAAAAAGTATCTGCTAAACATCGACCTCGATGATTTTTTTCACCAAATCGATACCGAAAAAGTGAAAAACCTGTTTTCTGATTACAACCTGTTTTCGTTCAATCCCGAAACCGAACAACTCTTAACCAGGTTGGTAACCTACCATGGCCGTTTGCCGATGGGCAGCCCAACCTCACCCCCACTTTCAAACTTTGCAACCATTGCTCTCGATAACGATTTGCAGGCATGGGCTAACCGTAGCCGATTTGTCTATACCCGTTTTGTCGATGATATGTCGTTTTCGGGCAACCTGAAAATTACGCAAACCCATCTCGGGCAGATTAGCGAAATATTGCTCGCCCATCGTTTCAGGCCCGATCCGGCCAAAATCAAATTTTTTGGTCCGACCGACACCAAAGAAGTGACCGGTTTAGTGATTGGGAAAACCATTACCGTTCCTGATGAATACCTCACCGAATTTATGAAAGACATAGCCCGGTACCGCGAAATGTACCTGATGGTATGCCAACACCCTGATAGCCGGGTATTCGAGTGGCTCGATAAACTGAAACAGGTATTAAATGGCCGGTTGGCATTTTTGAAAACGATACATGGCGCGAATAACGAAACCTATCGGCAATTTCAGGACGAAATGGATAGCCTGCGCCAAAACGATGCGATTGAAACCAGTGTAAGCTGGCGATATGCCGGTTATGAATATTGCTAAAAAGAGAAACTATGCAAATCGTTTTAGACACCCGGGGAATGCAAATGAGTGTGCGCAACGCCTGTTTCCTGTTCGAAACCGAAGCCGACTCGCGGATTGTACATCCTTCACGAATCAGCAGTATTTTGATTACTGCCCCAATCCGTATCAGCAGCCCGGCGCTTATTCTGGCCGCTACAAGTCAAATACCAGTGATTATGTGCGACCAATGTGGGCGGCCACAGGTACGCACATGGTCGCCACGGTTTATCAATACTTCGAAACTCAGGCGCGACCAGTACCGTTTTGCAACAACATCCCAATCAGCCGATTGGGACGACATGATCACACGCCTGAAAATTGAAGGACAGAAAGACAACCTGCGTTATATTGCCAACCGGAAACCATCGCTCGGTACAGAAACCGAAAAAGCTATTTTTTCAATCGACCAACAACTCGAAAGCGCCCGACAAAAAACCATTACTACCATTGGCGAACGCAAAAAACAAATACTCTTTATGGAAGCATATTCGGCTTCGCTTTACTGGCAATTGTTTGGCAAAGTTTTACCAACGCCGTTTACCTTTTCGAACCGGGTAAAAAAACTTCCTCCCGACGGTTTCAATGCCTGTATCAATTACCTCTACGGAATGTTGCGCAACCAGGTTGAAACGGCTGTTTTAAGTATCGGCCTCGACCCGGCCATAGGCATTATGCACCGCGATGGTTATAAAATGCCCTCATTGGTGTTCGACCTCATGGAACCATTTCGCCCGATGATGGATCGTTTATTGATTACTACGATATTGCAGGGCGAGTTTGGCGCTAACACATTCGATGTAAAAGGCGAATCGTTGCTCATTACCAAAGCCGGACGGAAACAACTCATTGGCCTGTTTGTAAAAAAATTACATACCCGCACCTCGTATCGGGGAACCACTACCAGCCTGAACAACCACCTGCTTACCGAAGCCAAATTGCTGGCAAACACCATTAAAACCAACAATTAATGAACAAGCAGACCAATTATTACCTGCTGATGTACGACATCACCCACGACCGTACCCTGCAAAAAGTAGCCAAAAAGTTACAGCAAAATGGTTTCGAACGGGTAAATTATTCGGTTTGGTTGGGTTGGGCCAACCCTTTGCTTGCCGGAACCCTGAAAAAAGAACTGCAAACACTGATGCGCAACGAACTTGCCAAAGGCTCGAAACTATATGTTATACCGCTCACACCGGCATCGCTTGGGAAAATGCGAAACATTACCGGCCACAAACCCCACGAATTAGATTATTGGTTGGGAAAACAACAAAACCTGTTTTTGTGACGAAGTGCATAATAAAGGCTTTTGACTCACGGAAATATATTGCTAAAAGCCGCGCTATATCGGCAAAGTTTTCTATGTTTGTGTTGTATTGGCCAAGTAGGAGTCCGCTCACTGAAACACAAGCCCAGACCATAACCCGCTGGAATCTTTTCAGTTGTATTGGCCAAGTAGGAGTCCGCTCACTGAAACATCTGTTTGAAGGCACGAACATGTAATTTATCAGTTGTATTGGCCAAGTAGGAGTCCGCTCACTGAAACTTGTAAGGTCAAAGGCAATGAAGCCGAGACGAAGTTGTATTGGCCAAGTAGGAGTCCGCTCACTGAAACTGAAATTGGCGGTAGTAAAACGGCAAACATATGTTCGTTGTATTGGCCAAGTAGGAGTCCGCTCACTGAAACTAATGATAAATGACTGGTGGGATGGTGGCAATTTTGTTGTATTGGCCAAGTAGGAGTCCGCTCACTGAAACTAATTTATCGGCGGCTTTAATCGGATCGGATATAAGTTGTATTGGCCAAGTAGGAGTCCGCTCACTGAAACTAAACTGTTGTCTACAAAGTTTGGCATGAATTTAAGTTGTATTGGCCAAGTAGGAGTCCGCTCACTGAAACTCATAATGAGGTAATTCCTCGGCGTAATTACGAGGGTTGTATTGGCCAAGTAGGAGTCCGCTCACTGAAACTCTAAAAAATCAAAGGTTGTGTCAAGTAATTCTAAGTTGTATTGGCCAAGTAGGAGTCCGCTCACTGAAACACCCATAATTTTATTTTTCCCTGATGTTTTTC
>JBBSBP010000114.1:0-16445 GCA_038251165.1 Bacteroidales bacterium
GAAGCAGCTTCCATTGTAATACAATTTAACGAGAACTTTTTAGGAGATACGTTCCTGTCTATGCCAGAAGCATTAGCCATTAAAAACCTGTTACACAAAGCCCAAATGGGGTTAGAAATTCATGGACAAACCCGTGAACAGGTCACTCACATGATGCAAGAAATTTTGCATTTAAGTGGCATGGATAAACTATTGGATTTTCTTTCTATACTTAACATTTTAAGTACTTCGGAGGAATATGATACACTTTCCAACCAAGGTTCAGTTGGTATTAATGCGGAAGATTCAGTACGTATCAATACCATTTATGAATACGTGATGAAAAACTTTAAAAATCCGATTTCTATTGGAGAAGTATCAAAATTGGTGTATATGTGCCCGGCCACTTTTTGCCGGTACTTTAAAAAGCGGACTCGTAAAACCTTTATCTATTTTGTAAATGAAATACGAATTGGACAAGCCTGTAAATTGCTTATTGAAAAAGATTTAAGCATTGCAGAAATTGGTTTTGCTAGTGGCTATAATAATATCTCTTACTTTAACCGGCAATTTAAAACTATCAAGAAGTTAACGCCGCAGGCCTTTAAGCATGAATACCTGGATCAAAAAAGGCAGTAGAAAAAAACTATACCTTTATAACGTTTGCCTTAATCTTTAAAATTGCTAAAATTCAGTAAGAATATTGGTATTGCTATAATAAAAGCCACCGCTTTCAGAAGCGGCAGGGTCAATTACTATAAAAGAAGCTTTATCCGGAATTATCGACCGATCCTATATTCAATTTCCTGTTTTAATATAATACCCGTTCATATTGATAAAAGAGATGTAACTGGCAACAAACAATGCAGAGATTTTCGTAATTAGGAATACACAAATTTTGGCAACAAGGAATATACAACTCCCGTTAAAAATAAATTAGTTGTTCTCTGCATCAAAAATTGAGGAATACACAAATTTTGGCAACAAGGAATATACAACTCCCCTTAAAAATAAATTAGTTTTTCTCTGCATCAAAAATTGTTTTTCGATTTTTCATCCTAAAGCTTTTTCCGGTCAGATTTATTACTTCACATTGGTATAATTAGGGTCTGCTGAATATGTAGCCATTCTTCATTTTTCCAAAAAGGTTGCTTCTCCCCTCCAGGCCCATTTTCTAATTTCATGCCATGGCTTATTCCAATACCATGCTGAATAAGTCATCCACCTTACCCAATATGATACCTGCCCGGTAATTTAACCAGGTTCAGTACCATAATGATGGTGGCAATCCACGATTCGCTTGTTTGTTGAAGCCTTGCTTTTATCCGCTTCATTCCGTAAGCTTTTTTTGCTTGTCCAAACTTACCCTCAATTGGATTCCTTTCGCCTGGTCTTATATGAATTTTCATTGCCTTGGGTCTGCCGAATGGCTTTGCGGTCAGCGCTATCTGCAGCGCTTTGAGTTTATTTCGATTGTCCCTGGTGCAATATATTTTGTCTACCAATACTTCTTTGGGATAATAGCCCAATCTAGCTTTGTATTGTTCCACTGTTTTCATTAACCGGGTACCTTCATTGAAGGCTTCCCATGACAGGTCTTCTAAAAATGCGTATCCTCCCATCAGGCTCACTTGTATCTTAGCGCCAAACTCTACATTGGCATTTGTTTTTCCTCTTATAGGGCGTACGTGCGGTTAATGTAAGGCTGTCTTTATAATACATCTCATGATAGATGTAGTCTTCCCGATTCTCCCAAACATATTTAGGACTTCACCCGCTATTTTGATTCAGCCAGCCGAGTTCAGGTTGCACCTGTTGATCCTCCGCCTTTGTCCCGGTGTTTTGCGAATAAACATTTTCATTCCGATTACTTAAACACAAAACAAAAGCAATCATTAATTTATAACTCATATAATTCTATCTTAAAAACAAATATTTAATTCAAATACGTATTCCAATACCTCCATCTACTCTATAGTAATGGCCCGTAGCGAACGAGGCTAGTGAACTGGAAAGAAATAAAATAAAATTCGCGACTTCCTCTGCGGTTGCCGTTCTGCTTAGCAGATGAATGCCATTAATTTCAGACATAAACTGTAATTTATTCTCAGCGGCATTATAATCCGTTTGCAGCATCGGTGTGTTCACCGCACCGGGGCAAACGGCAATGCATCTTAGTTTTGGCGCAAAGTCAACCGCTATGCTCTTTGTAAGGCCTAATATGGCCGCTTTAGAGGTAACATAAGCAGCTCCATTCGCCTGGCTTTCGATTCCGTTAACACTTGCCACATTTACGATAACGGGCTCAAAGCTGTTAAGTAAAAAAGGAATAGCGTACTTGGCACACAGAAACTGCGCTTTCAGATTTACGGAAAGTGTTTTGTCCCACAGTTCTTCCGTGGTATCAACTACTGTACCGTATGTTTGGATTCCCGCATTATTCACAAGGATATCTATGCCCTCGCTAAATCCGATTTCCAAAATCGCCTTTTCTACCTCTTTTGCATCTGAAAGGTCACACTTGATGAATCGGCAGGAATCACTGTATCTCGAAGCAATCTGCTCTCCTATATAATCTATATCAAGTATGATAACACGTGCTCCAGACTCGAGGTACAATCTTGCCGCAGCGGCGCCAATCCCGTTGGATCCGCCGGTTATCAGTACAGTCTTATTATTGAATTCTATTTCCATGATTTATATTGAAAGTAATCCTGCTTTGATGAAACCTATAGCATGGGCAAAACCTGCGTGGAAGGGCGCTTTACAATGTACTTCCGGCGTATGGTCCGGCACGATCACACCATCAAAACCATTTTGTTGGTATAACCGCAGGCATTTCAAAATATCCCAATCACCGTCATCAATGAATGTTTCGTAATAATCGGGGTATCTGCCGCAATTATTTCTAAGGTGCACATATGCAATACTGTTTCTTGCGGCATATTTTTTTATAGAATCATACAAATCACCTTTGGCCATGTATGAGATGGTGCCCTGGCAAAACTCCAGTGCATTATAGTAAGAGGGCACTATGTCTAACAAACGGTCAAAATGGTCGGGATGCGTAATAAGCCTGAATGTTTCGCCTAAAACGGGCGCGGGGGGATCATCCGGATGAGCTGCCAGTCTTACCTGCGAATCAACCGCTACCGGAACAATTTCTTTCAGGAAAAACTCCAACCTGCCCCACATTTCGTCAAGATCAGCGCAATCAGAATATCCTTGCGAATCATTGGGACGGACACTCATACCCCAAACCTCACCGCGTGGAATCGGTTGGTTTAGATCCATGCCTGCTTCTACGGAAAACCCATCTGACAAAGCGCTTCCCCTTGCAAACTGTCCATACGTCCTGCCCCAAACTCCGGCAATACTAAAATAGTAGCCCATAATTAGAATGCCGGCCTTACCCATATTTGTAATTGTCCTCTTAATATTCTCAATTTGTCTAAATTTTCCGGGTCCGTCTAACAAAACATCGTACCAATGATCGAGAGGAAAGTTCTCTATTGCCGCCAGGTTTAAACCATAGCTATTTATAAAATGTTTAACCCGCAATAAATCGTCCGCAGTCCAATAACCATATTGTGTTGATGGAAGAAGCTTCTCATCAGGCAAATGCAAAATAATGTCAGTCACGCCTAACTGTTTTGCGTAAAGAAGATTATCATCATTTAATGATCCCTGAGGAATTAATCCTTCGCCAAATGCCATTCCAATTCTCATGCTTTGTACTTTATTGAAATAGTCTAAGTAAAATTCATTTTATATCTGCACACAGTAGCGTTGCGTTGTGGAATTAGTTAGTTCGTTGAAAGTATTGTCAGTATTGAGTTTGCTGGCTTTTTGATTTGGAAACGATTTGGATTTTTGAAAATCAATAAAAAGTATAACTTGTTGATTTTCAATAATTATGAATCAAGGTCAATTTATCTTTTCCCAAGTTATTAGGCTAATTTCCCACAAACAGTTTCAAACCATTGTAAACAGACACTTTGGTGATTACAAGGTAAAAGAATTTAGTTGCTGGAAACAGTTTTTGTGTATGGCATTTGGCCAACTTACTCACCGGGAAAGTATCAGTGATACACTTTTATGCCTAAACGCAAATGCCAATAAAAATGTATCATTTGGGCATTGGTGAAGTTGTTGCTGTCAGCACAATCACAAGAGCAAATGAAAGTCTTTCTTTTCAAATTTATGAAGACCTTGTAATGTTACTTATTAAAGAAGCAAAACAACTATATGTGCTCGATGATAACCTGGAAGTATGTCTCAAAGGAAATTTGTTTGCCATTGATGCAACGACTATTGATTTGTGCCTTTCTGCCTTTCGTTGGGCAACTTTTAGAAGTACCAAAGGTGGCATCAAACTGCACACACAACTTGATTTAAAAACAGCGATACCTGAATTTATTTTGTTCTCTACAGCTGCTGTTCATGATGTAAATTTTTTAGATGTGATTCATTTCGAAGCGAAAAGTTTTTACATAATGGACAGAGGATACGTAGACTACAAAAGGTTTTATAGGATTCATGTATGCGGTGCCTTCTTTGTCACAAGGGCAAAAGATAATATGAATTATCGAAGACTGTAATCTCATCCCAAAGATATCGCTCGTGGAATTTTGTATGATCAATCTATCTTGCTCAACAACGATTACGCGTCCAAAGATTATGCTGAAAAAATGAGAAGAATAAAATTCAAAGATCAACAAACCGGCAAGGTGTTAATATTTCTAACCAACAACTTTCAACTTAGCTCAACAGAGATTGCACAGCTATATAAACATCGTTGGAAAATTGAATTATTCTTTAAATGGATCAAACAACATCTTAAAATAAAATCATTTTGGGGTCAGTCTGAAAATGCCGTAAAGACCCAGGTTTGGATTGCTGTGTCGGTGTATGTTTTAGTAGCCATCGCAAAGAAACGCTTTATGCTAAAACAAAGCCTCTATGAAATCCTACAGATTTAACATCCTATTTTTGAACGAATGCCCATAAATCAATTGTTTAAGCAAACTCAACTACAATATTTCAAAGAACAAAAAGATAATCAATTGAATATGTTCGATTTATAACGCAACGCTACTGATCTGCACATTATATGAGTCCCACATTCCATATAACACCTTCTGACCAGCTAAGCCTTTTTCGTATGGTGAATAATGGCTTAAATCCCTGTGAATAGTTGAGTGATGAAACATACAAGATGAATAAGTAACAAACCGCTAAAAATGTGATAACCCCATAACGAATTTTGTTTACATTATTCATAGACATTCTCAGAAGCGGACTTTAAATTGGTAAAAGGTGCTTTCCACCGTTAGTTAATCTGGTAAAGATAATGCAGGTATATGGGAAGTTTATTTCATTTCACGCCAATCTTTAGTCAATTTGCGACATTTTACTGAAACTTTGTGTTAAAATGATATTGAAAACCAGTATCAAAAAGGCTTCCACTATTGTTGCTTTTTGTAACTTCATCTTTTCTGATATTACTCCACCATTAAATTCACACTTTGCAGCTCTTCTGACGGTTTCCTGACCATGATTTCAATCGCCGGGTTCAACGGTTTGCTAAAACTCTACCTGAACAATGGAACTAACCTTTACTGAAGGTATCGTTACAAAAGCCTTTCCGTTCTTCATAACCAATGCAAGTTGCTTTCCTTCGGGCTGAAGAACGACTTTCTTAATTGGTTTTCCGGCATTCAGTTCCAAGGTCAGGTCGCCGGTTGCCGGAATGTCGTCGTATTCGTAAACTTTTGCATTGAAATGGTTTCCGGCGGTATTAATGATATGGACAAACCATTTTCCGCCTTTCTGATTAATGGAGGTATGCACATAATTTGAACCGGTTACGCGGGCCAGAGGATTTGGAACTAAATTGTCGATGACGGCATTTACCAGATTGGTCATACCGGTTGCCTGGTAGGTGTAGTAAGCATTTCCCATGTCGAGGTACATTCCGGCGATCTTGCCTTTGCCATAATCGGTGATGGTGGCGACGGGATATCCGGTCGGGAAACGTAAATCATCGGTGTGATAAAATCCACCTATTGTTTGTGTTCCATTTTTTGGTTTTACATTCTGGAAGGAAGTTTTAACTCCGGTAAACTTACTGTCGAAACCTAATTGAACAGTATTTTTCCTGACGCTGTCAACAAATGTGACTCCCAATTGAGGTTCAAACTCTTTTACTGCTGAAGCGCCAATCACCAGCAGATTTCCGCCTTTCTGCACATAATCAAGGGCTTGTTTTTTCAAATCTGCATCCAGATTGACCCATTCAGGAATAACAATCACCGGATATTTGTCCATTCTTGGTTTCAGATGATGGTCCATCAGGATTTCCACATTGTTCCGGCCATCGAGCAACATCGAAAGGTCGCCTTCGAGGTGGCGGATGTTCCAGCCATAAATCTGGTTGGTTTGGTTTCTTTCACTATGGGTTGAATACCAAAGTCCGACTTGGGGAATCGCTTCGGCCCCTTTACAGAAAGGCTGACGTGCCCGGCAGAATTTGCCCAGTTCGCCCATCAGCGGAACGCTGCTCGGTTTTATCGAGCCATCGCCATTCTGTGTAAAATAGCATTGATAACCACCACCCATGGCATATACCTGCGCAACTTCCTGTTCCAATTGTATCAACGACTTGAGGCCACCAAAACCTCCGTCAGGGCCAAAGTCGAGGGTAAATCCCCACGACATTAAATCCCAGGGTTTTCCCTGCAAGGCAAGGCATCTGGCTTGAAAAGCCGCATTGTAAACGCAGTTTTGTCCGGCCACGTCGCCCGACAGATAGTCCACATTTACATCTACCGGTTCGGGCATCATCGATGAATACGACCAGTTACTGGTGATCTGAAAATCGGGATTGTAGGCATGAATGGCATCAACGTACTTTCGTAAATATTGCCTGAATGCTTTGCGGTTATACTCGATAAAAGCTTTATATTTTGGGTCGGTTTCCGATTTTGGCACATTTGTAATTCCGGTTTCTGTCTTGAATTTTTCAAGCAATTCCGGAGAATAATCCGGGTTTGTTGCCCAACATTCGCCATCGATCCAGGCACCGTCTACGCCATAATCGGATATCTCTTTCATCTGTGGAATTAGCAGTTTATCCGAATAGGGGCCAAAATAAGCAGCTCTACCGGAGTCTGGTTTTCCGTCAGCCTGGATCCGCGCCCATTCGGGATGATCGCCGATTGCTTTTCCATCCATAATTCCTGAAAAATGGACATAAAGCGCTACATTGTGTTTGGTTGTAACTTCACGCCAAATTTTCAGGATGTCTTTGGTATAGCCGCCTGCCTGATTCCCTACTTTTGTGGGGTAGCTCGAATAACCCGGATGGCCTTTGCAATCGACCTGGACAAAATCGGGCTTCACCACCGTCAAAAAAGTGTCAATCATTCCGGCAGTGAATGTTTTCCCAATTTCCTTATTATACTGAGTGGCATGGAAATCCATATGAATGCCGAAAAAACTGTCAACCCGTCTTTTGGGCTGTGCGTTCAGGACGATAGAACATCCTAAAATCAATAAAAAAGTAAGTGTCGTTTTCATTTCGAATTATTTTGGTTTGGTTTTTATTTTGTTTTATTTGTCCTTGAAAAAATCATTTCACTCCGGTTGCCCCTCAAAGCGTTAGCACTGTTGGGGCTGATTTACAAACCTTTATTTCTGTTGGTATTTCACCTGCAAATTGCCCGAATGGGCTTGCTTCGGTTTTGCTGACGATTACAAGAGTCGGGTGCAATGGTTTGGATGGGACAATTGAATAACTGTTAACTGAGAGAAATAGAATGAACAACCTTGCCAACAAGTATTTGAAATTTAATCTATTAAAATTCTGCATATCTGATCAATTGTACTTTATTGCTTTCTTGTATCGTATGTGCAAAAACAAAGCTAAATTCATTGGTCTGATTAATAGATTTCCACATTCGAAATTACCGGGCAGGCTTTCGATTCAAGGAAATTAATCCGGATTTTTGAGGTCTCGACAGTGTCAATTTTAACAATCCGCTTGTGGTCAATGGTGGTGGCTGATGCTACCTTTCCCATTTATTGTTTTTCCATGCCTCTACGGAAAATGATTTGATGCGCTGGCCCAATCTGATGTATTCCTGAACAAGCACATATTGTACCTTCTGCGATTTTCCGAGGTCAAATTCCAGCGATCCGTTACCGGTTTTATCGTCGGTTGCCCAATAGGTCTCTTTGTGTTGGTCAATTACATTGCCGGCACCAAACATTTTCGATTTTCCGCGTACCGACGAAGCTTTCACCTTCGCTTTCAGTGCCAAGTTGTTTTTAAATGTTTTGTCAATCAGCGCTTTCCAACCTTGGAGTGATTTCACGTCATTTTCGTGCAAAAGTCCGCGCCTGTCGGGTGGAATGTTCAGGATCAGGTTGGCCCCTCTTCCAACCGATGTCAGGTAGATATCAAAAAGCTGTTCGGGTGTCTTTACTTTCGAGTCTTCGGTGGAGTGATAAAACCATCCCGGCCGGATCGAAACATCTACTTCAGCCGGAACCCAGAATTTTCCAGATTCCTGACCTTGGTTCAAGGTATTGTTTATATTTGGCATGCCTGCATAAATGGTATCGATGTTGAACCCACCCCAATTGGTCTCGCCAACATAACCTTCTTCGTTTCCGCACCACCTTACGCTTGGACCGGCATCGCTGAAGAATATCACATTGGGCTGAAGTTTTTCGGCCATTGCGATTGTAGTTGGCCAGCCATAATAGGTTTTACCTTCGATGCTCCGTTTTTCGACTGCACCACCGTAAAATCCATCACCGCCGTTGGCGCCATCGAACCACATTTCGAAAAGCGGGCCGTACTGGGTAAACAATTCTTTCAATTGGTTCCGGTAATATGTTACATATGACGGTGAGCCGTAATCGGCGCGGTTACGGTCCCAGGGCGAAAGGTAAACGCCGAATTTAATTTCGAACTTCTTGCAGGCATTTGCCACTTCTCTGACAATGTCGCCATTCCCGTTTTTGTACGGGCTGTTTTTGATGCTGTGATCGGTCAATTTGCTGGGCCACAAGCAGAATCCATCATGGTGTTTGCAAGTCAGTACAATTGCTTTCAGACCTGCCTCTTTGATGGTTTTTGCCCATTGTTCCACATTAGCGGCTGTTGGGTTGAAAATTTTGGTATCCTCATCGCCAAAGCCCCATTCTTTATCGGTAAAGGTGTTGGTGGTAAAATGCACAAAGGCATACTGTTCCATTTCGTGCCAAGCCAATTGTTTTTCGCTCGGAACAGGCAAAACAGGGTTTGGGGGCACTACGGTTTGCGCAAAAGCAAAACCACCACATAAAAGGAAAACCAAAGTTGAGAGATGTTTTTTCATTGTTTTTAGTTTTATTATTGTAAACCTTTTTTAATATTTTCGGGAATCTTTTTCTCCTAGCCGGATATTAAATACCGCCTCTTCGGTTTGATGGTCAGCGAGAAAAGATTGGTGACCCAGACCAAATCCCGTATTTTAGGTAGTAATATCGAAAGCAAAGTTTTGCGCTCCGCAAGTACACCAGTAACTGGGAGTTGTACATGCTGAATCGTGGATAAAGATGTTTTCGAGTTTTTAATCCTTCCCTGATAAATTGGGCCATGTCAATGTTCTTATTTATGCAATTGGTGAATAGGCAAGCCAAGAAAAAAGCAAGATATATCGGACGTAATTTTTTCATAGGTAATTTTGTACTTAAATATCTATTTTGAGTTTTGGAACCGTATGTCCGGTTAGGGCAAATGCTAGTTAATTGGGGCCAGATTCGTTTAACTCCACACATGAACCATTAATATTTTTTTTTAGCATCGTTTTCTACGATGGTTTTGAGGTTGGCCGGATAAACGGCTTAAACACATCGCTTCCAGAAGGGCCGGATGCGAGGCTTCGTACTTTTTATACACTTCTGTAAAATCCCGTGAATTATTTAGCAACAATTTATTTTCATTCATAAAACATAGTAGTTATTCCAGAACCAGTTTTATCACCACATCGGATTCATTCTGCTTATTGACAAGTTTTGAAAGCTTTATATCTGCCGCCGACTGAACAAATTTTACTTTACTGTGATCATTCAAACAGGTTGCCGAAATAATTTTTTTTGCACTAGGCGCTAGTGAAAGATTGCCATCTATAGGAACTTTTAATAAATGAACGTAAATAGCTTTGTCGGTAGTAGTGGTTCCACCCCATTTGACATCAAAAATTCCTCCGCGGGTGCTGTAAATGCTTTCACCAAATTTCGAAAGGTAATCGCCAACTTCTTTTAAACGTTGTACTTGCAAAGGTTCAATTTCGCCGTCAGGCTTTGGGCCAACATTTAGCAGTAAATTACCATCCTGACAAACTACCGTTACCAACAAGCGGATCAAACTGTCAAGCTTCATGGTGTATTTGGCTGTTTCGGGAACCCAACCCCAGCAACCTCCAAGCGTTGTACAAAGCTCCCAGGGACGGTCGTTAATTTTTCCTTTTAAGTCAACTTCCTGGGTCTGAAAATCACCCATCCAACCGCTCCGCGGGTTAATTACTATTTTGGGCTGAAGTTCACGAACCATTTTATTGAGTTTCAAAGGTTCCCAACTGAACTTTCCGGTATAGGGTTTATCAATTCCACGGGTTTCCCATTTAATGCCATCCAAATTGTATGACACACCACCAAAGCCCAACCAGTTGTCAGAGCCACCATCAAACCAAAGAACATCAACTGGTCCGTAGTTGGTAAGCAGTTCGCGGACCTGAGTATAAGTTTGCTTTTTCAACTCTTCGGCGTTTCGGCGATATAGATAGGGAAAGAAAAATCCCGGATACCGCCAATCAAGGGGCGAATAGTAAAAACCTAATTTCATGTTTGCCTCGTGTGCGGCTTTTGCATATTCGGCCATCAAATCCTTCTTTGCCGGACTATTTACTGAATTATAATCACCGATTTTGGTGTCAAATAAACTAAACCCATCGTGGTGGCGGGCAGTAACAACCATGTATTTACATCCAGCATTTTTTGCCGCTTCTACCCATTGCTTACCGCTAAATTTCTCGCAGGTGAATTTGTCTTTGAGCTTTTCATATTCAATATCTTCCACAGGTTGGGTAATCTGTACCCATTCCCCTTTGCCGAAAATAGAATATATCCCATAATGGATAAACAAGCCAAACTTGGCATCGCGCCACCATTGCAAGTCTTGTTTAGGTAATAACAAAGTCGAATCGGCCGCCGACTGGCCTTTTGCACCTGCAACAGCCACCAATGAAATCAAAATAATGGACAACAACTTCTTTATCACGCGTTTATGTATTATAAATTTAAGATTCAACTGATAAACCATCTGCCTTTTTGCGGTAGTTAACCGGAAGGTCTTCCGAAGCTGCCTCTTCTCCAGGAGTCCGTTCAATCGAAATTATGATTCCGGCGATGCTTGAAATGATGACTGCAATACCGATCAACAAGGTTAGTTTTTCACCAAGAATAGGGAAGGCAAGTATAACGGTAACCACCGGATAAAGCGAACAAAGCGGCGCCACGAGCGACGCCATTCCGGAGGAATAAGCGGCAGATTGGGTCAAAAATGCCGCGCTGCCCAGGAGACCCACGATCAGACAAACCCACCAATC
This sequence comes from Bacteroidales bacterium, assembly GCA_038251165.1. Lineage (GTDB taxonomy): Bacteria > Bacteroidota > Bacteroidia > Bacteroidales > Prolixibacteraceae > Aquipluma. The sequence continues at coordinate 11,640 of JBBSBP010000114.1, forward strand.
GGTTGAGGATAATGTCCACGAGAAAGATTGGGTAGCTATTAGTACCACCGACAATCCCAGCGTGACGCCAACGACAATAACGGTTAGCAAATCGGCCGAAATGTGGTTGGTGGCTGACTTGATAAAAAGCTGGGCGGTTCCGGCGCAAAACAAACTTAAAATTGCCCACAGCATCCATGGGGACAGCAACGATTTCAGGATGGGCATACCTGTACTTTGAAGTCCCGGCTCACCGGGAGTAATATTGAACAACACAATGGCAACCATCGAAAGGACTATCCCAAGATATTGATATTTATTGGGTTTGTCTTTGAAAACGAAACGGGCCAGAATTACGGTAACCAATGCGGCCAAGGAGATAATTGGCACTACGATTGATGCAAGCCCACCCTTGCTGAACGATGTATATTGGGCAATTGCGGCTGTTGCTGACAGAACACCGACCAAAGCAGAAAAGAAAATTCCCCATTTTAGATTTCCGTGTACCTTTTTTAGGTTGTGCGAAAACAGCAGGGAGAAGATCACTGGTATCATTCCAAAAGTGGAAATGACCTGCACCAAAAGCGGTGGGATATTGTTGCTCGCGAATTTGGCAAACAATCCCATAATTCCGTAGAGGATAATGGTTAATAACGAGAAGAAAATCCACTTTGGAATTGCAAGGCTACCCAGACGGATCATAGGTTTTACTTCGCGGGGACTTTTAATTGATTCCATTCAGAAATATCGCTTTTTTTAAAGGTTACTTTTTTTATTCTACCAGTTGAAATTCAAAATAGGCAAGGTTCGAGCCTGCATTGTAATGCAAGGTCAGCAGGTTCAATCCTTTTTGCTGAAAAGTGATTTCGCCTACTACGGCTTTGTTCCATTACTGCATACTTCCGGTACTTAAAGGGAGCTTAATATCGGCCGCTTTTATATTATTGACCCACAAACCTGAAATATTGTCATCGTTTCCATACAAAGCCGAAATCCGGTACTTCCCTGCAAATTTCACATCAACAGTGTAGTTTGTCCATTCACCAACGGCTTCCCAACCAACATAAAACTGGTTCACAGGTGCTCGAAAAGATATTTGGATGGCTAAAATCAGCCATATCCCTGGTGTACGAAACATCAACCCCCTCCTTTTCCCTGAAATGGCAAATGTTAGTGGGAACTTTTAATTTACCCGATTCCGGACAATTGGCCACACCCTCGCCGCCCAAATCGTAATAACCCAATTCCATAACGCCCGGAATCGCTTGTGGCCCTTTTTGATACAATGAATCCTGATAAGGTTTTCCTTTGTATTCTTTCGGAACCTGCGCATTTACCACGCCTGTGGCAACAAACTGAACAAGAAAGATAAAAAACGAAATCCTGCTGGAAATGTTAATCCTTTTCATTTTGTATGATTTAAATTGTTTGCAGTAAGCCTATTTTCCCCTTTTTTGATTGGTGTTTAAATTTAGTTTCTTTTTCTCTTCTTTAATATCCTTAAATTCAGCGGTCAACCCTGCATTGCAAATAATTTCCCTGGCCTCTTTGGGCCAATCGGCTTTTGGGTAATAATGGGTATTCACGATTGGCTGGCCTTTGTTGTCGTTTTTTGAAGTGCTGGTGGTATAGTTATTAATTACAGGGCATTCCAAAGCTCCCTGCCCCACACTTTGAAGGCATAACCATCCAATTTTCTCATCCTGCTGAACTTCAACCACATTGCTTTTTACGGTCATGTGGCGTGTGCCTTCGTCGGTATATAAACCGCACCATCCATAGCCCCTGGCACCTACCCGCATGTTTTCGATGTAATTGTTGGCAATCTGTGAATTGGGCTGATTCGACAAGGTGTAAATGCCACCACCATCGTAAAACACGTTCATGTAATTGTGGATGTAATTGTTTGTGATGATGTTGTTGCACATGGCCGTGCGGGTCGAGTCCCAACCCCAGCCGCCGCTGATTCCGGTATAGGGAATATCTTCCATTTCGTTATGGGATATTTTCATGTTGCCGGCATACGCATACATAATCCCTACCGCGCCAATATTATCTTTTCCGACACGTGTAAAGTAATTGTTTGAAACAGTTTCACGAACAGGCATTTCCCTTACATCTGAAGGCCGGTAAATAGTGGTGTTTACTTCGTTTTCCTTTGGGGTCAATCCAAATGAAACACCATTTCCGGCAATGTCACGAAAAACGTTTCCAATCAACAAATTATCGTGTGTTCCTGAAATAAAATCCAGTCCGGTGGCACCCATGTTTGCGAACAGGCAACGCTCGAAAACAATGTGATGCGCATTCATTACCAATACACCTGTCGATGGCCTTCCGGTAAATTCGCCGGGAGTAGAATAGGCATCGGGCATAAAGAATTGAGCCGCCTGCATTTCAACATTGCCAAAATCGTTGGGGCGCAGCCAGTTGCTGTGCATGAACGAAATTCCTTTGAAACTGATGTTCGAAACTGAATGATCAAAGCTGTCGCCTTCAATTTTCACCACCGGGTCGAGTACCGGCGCGATGATTTCAGCATTAGCCATATTTTCATTTGCCCGAGGCTTGTAGCAAAGATATCCGTCGGTGGAATCAAGGTACCATTCGCCGCCGCTGTCAAGAAATTCAAAAGCATCCTCGAAAAAATATTCCTTTCCATGGAAAGCAAAAGCGGCCACCCTGAAAACACATTCTTCCTCCTTCTGAATACTTACAAATGCGTTGAGTGAATCGGCAGTAAAAGCTTTCAGCCGCAAATGGTTGCCCGTCCAAGCATTGATGGTTACCATCTCCACTTTGTCGAAGTTTTTCCATTGCGAAATTTTGCCCTTCGAAATTTTAATGAGCCTTTTATCGGCCAGCCATTCAATGTCCTTATTTTTTTCCAGATTAGGGGTACGCGCCCTGACACCCCATTTTTCGTTGATATACAGTTGTCTGAAGGCAAGTTTTCCGACATTGGTTCGGTAAATGTTATTCGATTGATCAAACAATTTCCAGCCAGTAATTTTCTTTCCGCCTGAAATAACAGGAACTTCATCCCGGTAGTTTTTATAGATTACCCTGCAATTGGTTGTTCCACCATCTTTTTCACTGAAGGTCAGGGTTGTTGACTGAAAGTAAGTTCCACCACGAAGATTGACAACGATGTTGCCGATTTTGTCTTTGTTTATTGCACTGACAGCTTCTTTTGCCTTGGCAATGGTTTTAAAAGGGGTTGAAATGGTGGTTCCCATGTTGGTGTCCTTACCATTTTTAGGATCAACAAAAAAGTTGGTGGTGATGGTTTGTGCAGATAGAGTATAAGCAGCAAAATTGGAGATTGCCATCAACACCATCAAGGCCATAAAAAGCTGTTTCATTTCTTATTAGTTAATAAGTTCATTTAATTATTTACATTAATTGTCAGTGAAGCGCCTTCCATTCCATCAGCTTCGGCTTTCACCCTGATGGACCCTTTCATTCCATTTGAGCGGACAACAACCAGGCATTTCCCCACAAACAGATTGGATTTGTTGTCCTGAAAGCTTTGCAGTTCAGTTGGATTACTATTCCCGGCAGCAGCCAGCGAACCTGCACCTTTTACCGAAAAACGTATAGACTTGCCGCTTAAAGGAACTACATTTCCATCTTTATCAACCAATTCAACGGTGATGTATGACAAATCGTTGATGTTGGCTGAAATCGAACTACGATCGGCTGTAAGCCTCAACTGCATTGGTTTCCCTGCGGTAATCAACTCTTTTGAAGCCACTTCTTTCCCGTTTTCGAGGGCGATCGCTTTCAGCTTTCCTGAAGTATAAGGAACTTCAAACGACAATGTTATTTTGTCGGCCTCGGTCTTTGTTTTGGTGGCAATCTCTTTGCCATTCAGTTCCAGTCGTATTTGTTGGTAAGTAGTATAAACGTTTACTTTTAACAGTTTGCCTTCAGAGCCGGGTCGGGTCCAGTTTGGCAACTCTTTTGGCCAGCCCCAGCGACCCACAAACGCGAAACTATCGGGCGATAAATACTGGTTCACCATCATTTCGAGCTTGCTTTTGCCCCACACCACATCGCGATAATACGATTGTGGTTTCTTGAAGCCACAGGCGTCAATATCGCCACACCAGGCGTTGGTCCAGGGCCAGTTACCAGGTTTAAATTCATCGTTGGTTTTTTCACCATTTTTATAAATTCGGTTAAGGCCAATCTCGCTTTCGCCATAATAATCCATTGCAGTCCAGACAAAATCTCCGATTACCCAGGGGTATTTCTGTGCGATCTGCTCATTTTCAAGCGCTTCTTTCGGAAAGGTTTCGGTCCCCACAAAAATACCTTTAGGCAGATCCTTCCTATAACCCTCATAACTTTTCCATTCGTAATTTGCCCCTACGAGGTCGTCCAGCAAAAATATCGACTGGGTCTCTTCCTTTTTATAAGCATCAAAACAGCAGATTGCCTGGAGTACAGGGCGGGTTTGGTCGAGTTCTTTTACCTTTTTCACCAAACTGTCGGCCATGGCATAGAAATATTTGTAATCCTTTTCGGGTATCTCGTTCCCTACGCTCCAAATAATCACACTGGGGTGGTTCCGGTCGCGCATCATCATGGCTGTCAAATCATGCTTCCACCATTGCTGAAAAAATGAATGAAAATCATCGGGTACTTTTTGTTCCCGCCAAACATCAAACGCTTCGTCGATCACGAACATTCCCAAACGGTCGCAGGCATCGAGCAGCGATTTTGACGGTGGATTGTGGCTGGTGCGGATGGCGTTATATCCATTGGCTTTCAGCACTTCGATACGGCGGGCTTCGGCACGGTCGTAGGTAACCGATCCCA
>JBBSBP010000115.1:0-16443 GCA_038251165.1 Bacteroidales bacterium
AGATAAAGGGTATCGAATTAATGGAAATCAATTTGAAAAGCCCGCAGATTCCTTTAAAACAGGAAAGAACCTATAATTTTAACATCAATATTGAGCAGCGTATCAATAATGAGGAAAAAATAGTCCTTGTTATTACTTCGGTTGATTTAATTCATGAAGAAGATAAACAATGTCATGCATCGATTAAAACCAGTTGTATTTTCTTAGTTGAGAATTTTCAGGATTTTATTACAGGCAATTCGAATCAGGTAAATCTACCTGATCAATTCGTTGTTACATTAAATTCAATTTCACTATCAACCACCAGAGGAATCATGTACTCCAGTTTTAAAGGAACATTTATGCATAATGTATATTTGCCGATTGTGAATCCTTCAACCTTTGTTATTAATAAGAAAAATGAAGAATAATTGATGCAGTTACAACAACAGAGGGCATTGTTGGAACTCAAACTGACATTGTTACAGGTCAAACTGATATTGTTTCATCTCAAATGGGCATGGTTACACTTCAATCGCAATTTTCAACAGATTGCTTCACTGCGTTCGCAATGACGGTACGCGATCATCAACGTGTCATTGCCTGGGTTTCATCACTTCCATCAGAACTTCATTGGTAGCTACTTGTCGAGATGAAGATCGGGAACCAGGAAGCGAAGCCCGCCGCAGCGTGCAGATAATCTCGTCCGAACAACTCAAATCATAAAATGGGGATTTTTTAAATTCAGCACTCGTTCGAATTTAAGTTTACCCACCTGAGCACCAACCCGTAGAAAGTTGGAAACTAAAAAATGATACTTCCAAACTGTAACCCCAAAAGTCCCCTATCAAAAACAAAGGAAGATCTAAGTTGAAAAACGATAGAATTTCTTCAAATATTCTCACTTCTTAATTGATCATGCAAAATTCTAATGGGCATCTGCTGCACTTCTGAATCCAGTATTGAACAAGTATGTTTCCTGAGTATTATCCAATGACCGCCAGTCGTATTTTTCACCAACCTATCTTGTACGTACAAGTAAAATTTATATATTTGCATTCAAGATGAAAAAAACACTTTACCAGGAAATCGAAATCATGTTGAAAGAGAAAATTCAGAACGGTATTTTTCAGATTGGTGATTATCTACCTTCTGAAAATGAATTATGTACAGAGTTTTCAATTACCCGTACCACAGTTAGAAAAGCATTGGATAACCTTCTAAAGGATGGTTTTATCGAAAAACAACATGGCAAAGGCAGTCGGGTTAGAGAACGCCGCCAATCTCTCGGCCTGTTAAATGTGAAAGGTTTCTCTGAAGTTGTCGGACAAAACGTAAAAACGATCTTTTTACAGAAGCCGGCATATCGAATCTGGAATACAGATGTTGCATTTCAACAATTAGAAAAGGAACTTCAGGCCAAATGTCTGCATTTTGAGCGCTTACGCTGCGTAGGTGAAGATCCCGTCATGCTTGAGAACAACTGGTTTGCCGATTTGGAATTAAAAAATTTTGTCGGTCTGGAGTTTATTGAGAGCTCCTTCTTTAAAACGCTCAGCAAGAATTACCTGATCGAAATAACAGGATCGGAACAGGAACTTAGGTCCGAATATGCCGATAAACGAACTGCCTCATTTCTGAAAATCGAAATAGAAGCACCAGTTCTGCATATTTCAATCAAGTTTCACACGAGCAAAGCCAACCTAAACATTTATAGTGAATTATATTGCAATACGATGAAATACCCAATTGGGAATAGTTACCATTTGTAAGGAGTATTCTGTCACAGCGTCTGATTCCAATAGAAACAATGACAAGTAAATATAACTTCTGACAACAATAAACCTAAAACCTCATGACAAACAAAACCTCCATTTCGCGTCGGAATTTCATGAAATCAACCGCCATAGCTTCATCTGCATTAATTGGCGCTGCAACACTTTCAGCCTGCGCAGGAAAAGGAAAACAAAACACAAAACCTGGTAAATTTCCGGCAAACTCAATTCATAATTACAATCCTGATGATGGTGTTTCAGGATTGTTGTTTTCGCAAATTGGTTATGAGCTGGGACTTCCGGTTCGGGTAATAGTCAGATTGCCTAAGAAGGAATTAATGCAAGGCATAACCAGATGTAAGCTGAATCCGTTGTCAGAAGGCAAAAGCTATGAAGTTGATTTTAAATATTGGGGTGAGATATGGGGAAGTCACTGGTGGGTGGCAGATTTCAGAACAATTGAAAAATCAGGAGAATGGGATATTGAAGTATGGAATAAAAATGAATGTGTTTTTGCTGATAGCGGACTTCTGGTTGATAAAAACATTTTGTGGAATAATACGATCGAATACGCATCAGTGGATATGCTTGAACGTAGGGCACATTTCACGAAAGTAGGTGCAGGATGGCAGGATGCAGGCACTCTTTGGGTTGAAAGTCCATCCCAAAGTGCGATGGTCATCGCGCTGGATGAATTACTGGAAAAAGCTTCGGGTCGATTTGATCAGCCATTTCTGGATCGAATTCACAAACAAATCACAGTTGGATGCGATTATCTGGTCATGACTCAGCAAAAGGCTAAAGAATTGGGATTTCCTGAAGGTTCCATGTCACACGATTTATTGGGACATGAAAAAGACGTTCTTCCGAACGATGCGATGAAAGCCATCATCGCTCTTAGTAAAGCAGCCGGGCTTCTGCCCGATTCGTTTCAGGATAAAAAAACAGGCTATCAGAAATCAGCAGAGTTGGCATTCTCTTGGGTACATACTAAAGCCAAACCAATGGGCAGTTACGGCTATGTAAAAATGGAGCGTGGAATACCCGAAGATACAATCATCCCAAATGACGAGTGGCTGACCCGCGACTTATTGACAATGTGTCAGGCTTCATTGGAGATGTATAAATCAGGAAACGATGAGGCAAAACAATTTGCCGCAGAATATGCCCGAAAAGTGATGGCTCGACAAATTCCAAAAGAAAAGGCTCAAGGTGGTTTTTACGGTAATTTTTATGAATTTGACACTTTAAAACACGCTGAACCTTCATGGATTCATGGAATCGTCCCCAGTGAGAAAGGTGCTCAATTTGGAGCCGATATGGGTGGAATATATCCGAATTATTTAATTCCGGTAATTGAGCTAATGAAACTTTTCCCGGAACACGAAGATGCTGAAAAATGGAAACAAACACTGCATAATTTCACCTACGGCTATCTGATTCCAGGCTGTGAGGCTAATCCATTCTATTTAGTTCCTCAAGGGATTTTTGGCGATGAAGGCGCGATTTGGTTTTGTGGAACTTTTCATGGTACAAACGCCATTTATGGATTTACGGCAGCTCTGGCGCTCGAGTTGGGAAAACTGTTCAATGAGCCTAAGCTGAAAGAAATTGCTTACGGAAATCTGCAGTGGCTGGCCGGACTAAATGGTGGAATTACTGCTGACAACCTGAAACTAGGAAGTGTTGTTTTTAGCACAGACGTGCCCAGGGGCGTAGCATTGCCAGCCAGCATGATGTGCGGAGTTGGCACCCGATGGGCCGGAACCTTCTTTCAGACCCGTGGAGTTATTTGTAACGGCTTTTCAACCGGAAAACAATTCGTTTACGACACTGAACCTAAAAAAGCCAATGACGGCCCCAATTCCTTTACTGATGAAGATTGGATTCCACATAGTGCCGCCTGGCTGACCGGTCTGATGAGACTGTGAGGTGAATCAGATTATATGTTTAAGATTTATGTTAAACTATTTATTCCCAAATTTTAAAACAACCAACTAAAAATGAAATTCAACCATATTTTATCAATTGTTCTTCTGTTTCTCTTCGTCAATATTACAAATGCACAACCATGGAACGAACACGGGAAATTACAGGTTTCAAAAGTTAACCCTCATTACCTTGCTTTTCAGGATGGGAAACCATTCTTTTGGCTGGCTGACACCGGCTGGGAAATGCTTCATAAATTAAACCGCGAAGAAATTGAGCAATACCTTGAAAACCGCAAAAACAAAGGATTCAATGTAATACAGACAGTCCTTATCAGTGAATTCATTCACATGGATAAACCGACGAATTTTTACAACGATAGTATTTTTTTGTCTGAAAATCCGGAGAAACCAGCCGTCACTGTGGGTAATAATCCACAAAATGAAAATGAATACGATTTCTGGGATCATGTGGATTTCGCGGTAAAAACTGCAGAAGAAAAGGGACTTTACCTGGCTATGCTTCCTACCTGGGGCGAATGGGTCACTCCCCGGTCTGGTAAAGCACTTTTCAATACCAAAGAACAAGCCTACAATTACGGATGGTTTGTTGGAAACCGCTACCGAAATAGTCCGAATGTAATCTGGATATTGGGGGGCGACCGTCAACCGGATGAACGCGCCATAGGTATTGAATTGTGGCGTACTATGGCCGAAGGAATTGCTGATGGAACCAATAACATCAAAAAACAAGACGGTAAGGCTGATTATTCAACCACGCTGATGACTTTTCATTCCTTCAGTTCGTCATCGAAATGGTTTCATAAGGATGATTGGATCGATTTTCATGCCTGGGGTTCGTACCATGCAGAAGTGAATAATACAAAGGCCTACCTGGCTGCAATTGCCGACTGGAACTTACCCAACCCGAAACCAACCATCAATTTAGAGCCATGCTACGAAGCCATGCAGATCAATTATGCAATTGCCGACAATGGTGTTTTTACTTCTACTGACGTAAGAATTGCGGCTTATTGGAGTGTTTTTTCGGGTACTGCCGGTTTTACCTATGGTGCAAATACCATTTGGAAATTCATTTCAGGAAATGAGTCAAACTCAAATTCCGAAAAATCGATTGGATGGAAAGATGAACTGAATTTACCGGGAGCTTTTCAAATGGGTTATTTAAGAAAACTGATGGAATCGCACCCCATGCTGGAATTGATTCCCGACCAGTCGATGATAATAGCAGGACAAGGTGATTGCGCCAACCGAACCTGTGCCATCCGGGGAAAATCGTTCGCCTATATTTACATTCCAACAGGAAATCAAACTACCATCAAAATGGGGATGATTTCAGGAGAAAAAGTTAAAGCCAGCTGGTTTAATCCAAAGAATGGAGAAACAAATGCGATTGGAGAATTTGAAAATACAGGAGAACATAGCTTTGATGTTCCCAGTATGTCAAAAGAACTAGGATGGCTGCGCTCCGGGAGGGGTTGCGATTGGGTTTTAGTAATTGAGGATGCGTCAAAATAGATTTTGAAATCTTAATCAAACTTAAAATGAAAAAAGTAAGCTTACTACTAATTGTATTATTACCGTTAATCAGCATTGCACAAACCCTTCGGGTAAGCAATAATAAAAGGTATATCGAAACTGAAACAGGAAAACCCTTTTTGTGGATTGGTGACACTGCCTGGGAACTTTTTCACAAACTGAACCGCGAAGATGCTACCATGTATTTAAAGAACAGAGCTGCAAAGGGGTTTTCAGTTATTCAGGCTGTTGTAATTGCCGAAATGGACGGTTTGAAAACACCAAATGCCTACGGAGAAATACCATTAATCGGATTGGATCCGGAAAAACCAAATGAAAAATATTTTGAACATGTTGATTTCATTGTCAATGAGGCACAGAAACTGGGTCTGTATATTGGAATGCTTCCAACCTGGGGAGATAAAGTTACAAATGCAAACGGAGGCGGCCCCGTAATATTCAACGAATCAAATGCTAAAGTTTATGGCGAATTTTTAGCCAAACGTTATAAAAACAAACCCATCATCTGGATTTTGGGAGGTGACCGAAATATCTCTAAGGAGGAAGATTTGAAAGTATGGCGGGCAATGGCAACCGGAATTCAAGAAGGCAGCGATGGGAAACAGCTTATTTCCTACCATCCAAGAGGTGGATCTTCTTCCCATCAATGGCTCCCAAATGAATCATGGCTCGATCTGGATATGTACCAAAGTGGGCACGGAAAACGGTACAATGATGTCTATCGTTACGCTGAAACGCTTTATCGGTTAAATCCTCATAAGCCTTTCGTTGATGCCGAACCTGCCTATGAAGATATTCCGGTTAGTTTTTGGGATTATTGCGATTGGAATATTCCACTGAAAGTACCTGAAGATGTATTGAATAAAGATCATCTCATTACAAAAAAGGAATTTTTTGCAAAAGGCTTTTTTGACGCTCATGATGTCAGGGTGCATGCATACTGGGATTTTCTTGCCGGTGCATGTGGTTACACATACGGGAATAATGCCATCTGGCAAATGTTTGAAAAAGGAAGCATTGCAAGTATTCCCTGTCTCACCGACTGGCGCGATGCGCTCAATCGTCCTGGTGCTGCCGGCTTGAAATATGTTAGCGCTATCTTCGAAGCTCGTCCTTTTTCCGAACTGGTTCCTGACCAATCCATTATTTCAGGAACAAATCCGAATGATAGTCTGCACATTCAGGCTGCTGTTTCAGCGAAAGGTGGGTTTGCGCTCATTTATTTGTCGGTTGGACAAAAGGTTTCTGTTGATTTGTCAAAATTGAAAAATAAGCTGGTAGCTTCCTGGTACAATCCCCGCAATGGAACTGCAATGAAAATAGGAAAATATACAAATTCAGGAATTCAAAATTTTAATCCTCCAACTCATGGCACTGACAATGACTGGCTTCTGGTTCTGGATGATGTAAATGGTAATTTCAAATCACTACCGAAAACAAAATAAACTTAAAATGAAACACATTTTGATCCTGTTAGCTATATGCTGCCTGCATTTACCAACATTTGCCCAAAAGCAAAAAGTATGGCTCGATGCCGACACCGGCAACGAGATGGACGATTTATATGCCATTGTTCGCCTGGTTAAAGATCCTTCGATAGATTTGGTGGGTTTAAGTTCAGCTCATTTTAACAATCCTGATTTGCTAGTATTTGAAAAATGGAATGCTTACGATACCAAAGGCTTGAATACTGTTGAAGAAAGTCAGCGACTAAATGAACAGATTTTGAAAGCGCTTAATCGACTCAATATTCCTCATCCGATTGGCGCCGACCGGCAAATTGGACGTGCCTGGGGACAGCAGGATCCTCGGGATTCACCGGGTGCACAGGGAATTATTTCTGCCGTAAAATCCCTTCGCGATGGGGAAAAACTTGATATTCTGACCATTGGTGCCATGACAAATCTGGCAACAGCATTAATGTTAGCTCCTGAAATAAAAAACAAAATCAGATGTTTCGCACTTGGTGCGCAATACGATCCCAAAACTAAAATCTGGAACAAGAATGAATTCAACATCAGGAATGATTTAAATGCTTTTGATTATTTGCTTGACATGGAAGGACTCAGCCTGACCATGATGTGCCTTCAAACAGCCTTACATCTTCAGTTCAAACGGGAAGAAACATATCAAAAGCTGGATGAAAACATCGAAGCAGAAAAAATTCTTGAAAACCGCTGGCATGAGCAAAACCCACAGGATAAATCCCGGGTCATGTGGGACTTAGCACTGATTGAAGCCTATTTGAACCCTGAATTTGCACAGATAGAAATAACTAAAACCCCTCCGGAAAACAAGCAACGAACTATTAGGGCATACAAAAAAATCGACGAAAAGGCATTGGCTGATGATTTTTGGAAAATATTGAAAAAGTAGGTTTCTCTTAAGTAAAATATTTTATTAAATCTACTTGTACGTACAAGTAGCGTTTTATATATTTGCCGCAGCGAAAAAGAACGTTTTATTAAACCATTTAAATCAAAATATACATGAACGATAAAGCTTACAAACTGACAAAAATGATTGACCATTCCATTCTTCATCCTACTATGACTGATGAGGATCTGAAACGGGAATGCGACGTGGCTAAAAAATATGATGTGGCATCAGTGTGTGTCAAACCTTATATGGTAAAATCAGCGGTTGAAATCCTGAAAGGAAGTAATGTTTTTGTCGGCTGTGTGATCGGCTTCCCTGCCGGAAATTCATGCATTTCCACCAAAGTTTTTGAAGCTGAGAATGCTTGTAAAGACGGTGCTGTGGAAATCGACATGGTCATCAACATTGCTAAAGCTTTGCAAGGTGAATGGACATATATTACTGAAGAAATCAGCTCGGTAACCAATGCCTGCCACCAACTTGGAGCCATTGTGAAAGTAATCTTTGAAACCGATTACGTTACAAAAGAAGCCGACATTGTTAAACTTTGTCAGATTTGCACCGAAGTAGGCGCCGACTATGTAAAAACATCTTCAGGTTTTGGATTTGTAAAACAAGCTAACGGAGATTACAATTATAAAGGTGCAACCATTCCGGTTTTAGAGCTGATGAAAAAAAATGTAGGACCGAAAGTGAAAGTAAAAGCTGCCGGAGGCGTCAGAACTCTTGATCAGTTGATTGCCGTTCAAGCTGCCGGATGCTCCCGATGCGGAGCAACTGCCACAGCAACTATGTTGGAAGAGGCGATGAAACGTTTCGGGAAATAGGAGGATATTTCGATCAATAGGGTTCCTTCTCTAATTCGGCCCCGGCTAAAACAACAAAATCTAAACCAACTAAACTTATAACCATGTTCATCGTCAGTTCTTACTCCACCGCAGTTATTTTCTGTTTTATCACTATGCTTTGCTGGGGCACCTGGGCTAATTCATCGAAGTGTACCACGGACAAATGGCAATTTCCACTTTTCTACTGGGATTATTCGATTGGGCTAATTCTGACGGCCTTGGTTTATGGACTGACCATGGGAAGTTCCGGAAGTGAAGGTCGCGGTTTACTGGCCGACCTGTTACAGGCTGATGCTACTTCTATTGGTTTCGCATTGCTGGGAGGAGCCATTTTTAATCTTTCCAACTTACTGATTGTTGCAGCCATTGCCATTGCAGGTTTATCGGTGGCGTTTCCCATTGCAGTTGGACTAGCGCTTGTTTTGGGCGTTTTAATCAATTACATGAAAACCCCGGCAGGCAATCCAATCATACTTTTTTTTGGCGTTGCTCTGGTCGTTGGTGCTATACTTGTCAATGCCATTGCTTCGCGTAAAGCTTCAGCATCAAAAGGGAAAACTTCTACAAAAGGAATAGTCATTTCAATTATTTCAGGAGTAATTATGTCATTCTTCTACCGGTTCGTGGCAGAAGGAATGACCACCGATTTTTCCAATCCTGAAATTGGGAAACTCACCCCCTACTCTGCTGTTCTGGTATTTTCAGTCGGACTTTTTTTATCCAATTTTATCTGGAATACTTTTTTCATGTATAAACCCATCACTGGAACTCCTGTTAATTACAAACAATATTTCACGAATGGTACCACCCGCCAGCATTTGATTGGTATTTTAGGCGGATTGATCTTTAATACCGGTTTTCTTTTTAATCTGATTGCTTCAGAAAAAGCAGGGCCTGCCATCTCCTACGGACTGGGGCAGGGAGCTACCATGATTGGCGCGGCATGGGGTGTTTTTGTGTTTAAAGAATTTGCAGGCGCACCAAAATCGGTTAATAAATACCTTGCGTCAATGTTTGCCTTGTTCATTATTGGACTGGGATTAATCATTGTTGCCCGCCTGAATTAGAATGAAGATTTAAGATATTAGACTAAATCAAAGTCAGATATGAAAAATAAAATTGTTGTCATTGGCAGTTCGAATGTTGATCTGATCATGAAAATGAACCGGCTTCCTGAAAAAGGAGAAACGATCACAGATGCCGATTTCTTTCAGGTTTACGGCGGGAAAGGGGCCAACCAGGCTGTTGGAGCAGTTCGTGCCGGTGGAAATGTAGCTTTTGTGAATTGCGTTGGTGATGATGCATACACTCCGGAAATGCTCGAAAACTTCAGAAAAGACGGAATAGACATCCGTTTTGTTTTTCAGGAAACCGGCATTGCCAGTGGTCATGCTTTGGTCATGATTGGCGGTGAAGGGAATAATTATTTATCGGTTTCACCGGGTGCCAACTATGCACCTAACCTCGAAATAATAAACGGAGTATATCCTGCTATTTCCGATAGTCATGAAGGTGCAAAACCCGATGCCAGCATCATGACTTATCTAAGCCGGAACCTTGGATTGGGGCTAAAGGAATACGATACGCTTAGTTTTGAAGGGAAAACAGATGATATCCGCAATAGCGTAATGATGGTTTTTCCAAACTCGGCATCAATGGCCGAGCCGCGGAAGGTTAAAAGGAGTGAAGACCAGATTATTCGTTCTTTTTTCGACCAAACAGGTGTGTTGATTACACGCCCGCTTTCTGGTTCTTCCTGTAACCTGGGAGTTGCATTTAAAGGTGAAAATAATGCAGAGTCGCACAATCATAACGATGTTGGTTCATTCACCATCGTTCTTGGAAATGAAATAATGGTTGGCGATCCGGGAGCAATTCCGTATACCGCCAATATTTTTGACCCCCAATATCGTTACACGTACAAAACAGTTGGCTCATTCGGGCATCCGGTACCTTTGGTTGCCGGCAAAGAACAGCAGCCCGGTGCCGGGGCACGGGCAAAAACTGTCCGCACTGATTTTACTAGAGAAAAAGATGAGATGACCCTTGACAATGCTTCGGCATATGATCTTCCAGAACTTAAAAAACTCGAAAGAGGCATGAGCTACAACCGGACAGGTCGAGGAAGTGTCACTGTTTCAGATGAGTTTGAATATTCTCAACCCGAAGCGTTTGAAACAGCTATTTCAACCCGGGCAAAGTGGAAGAAAATAATTAATGAACCTTTAGATGGAACAAACGTTTCGCTCAGTTTAATCAATCAGGATAATTTTGATACCGTAAAAACTGTTACTTCCTCAATTGTTGTTGGCAAAAAGGGAATCGGGACCGATACCATAACATTTTCAATAATTGGAGATAGTTTCACTCAAGGTGCATTTTTTAAGGATGCGTTGCTGGTTAAAGGGTATGTTCCAAAAATTAAGATGGTTGGGCTACGTGATGTTTCAGGATATTCCGGTCAGTTTGATGAAGGTCGCGGAGGATGGACACTTGCAAAATATTTTAAGGTTTCAAACCAAAAGTTAGATGTGTACAATGGACTTTTTCAGCCTGTCGGTAATTTTAAATATTGGGGTTCGACTGATTTCTGGAAGTTGGCAATTGCAATACGTAATAATCCGAAAGCTGATTGGTCGTTTGGCGAAAGCTACAATGCCGGTCGTTTCAGCACTCGCTCCCAATTGTTTGATGAAAAAACCGGGTACAGGGTATCTCCTGAAAAGGATGATATCATGTATGATAATTCTCTTGAATCCTACGTTCAGTTTACCGGAAAAAAATGGATAAAAGTCAACTCTAGCGATTTTATCTGGGACGTTGATTACGGAAAATATCTATCCATCTGGAAACTTGATAAACCAGCCATTTTGACTGAATTTCTGGGTTTGAATGATTTTAGAGGTGCTAAAAACCCGGCAGAAATTGATTTTTCGAAATGGAACGAACAGATTGAAAAACTGGCTACCTCTTATTTGAAAGCGGTTCCAAACGGAAAATTCGTGTTGATGATCCCATCTTCAACCTGCGGAATTCTGGATAATGAAGCTGGGGACTTTACCACAAAACAGAATGCAAGCATGTGGGAACATCGTAGAAATATCATTGAGCATTTTGATGGACGTGAATCTGAAAATATTTACATTGTGGATGCTGCAATTGCTATAGATAATGTAGACGGATTTAATTTTTTAGTTGATCCGGTTTTCACCAGGCCATATTCCGAATACCAGGGCACAGAAATGATTCAGATTCAAAAAGGAACCCCGCACCCTTATCCAAACTATCCGAATATGGGAATTTCACTGGCTGCATTTATTCAGAAATACAGATAATTGAATTGTGAATTGGGTTTTTTATAGTTTTATCTGGGCCAGAGATTTAGGAATAATTATTAATCGAATAACATATACTTAAACAACAATACTATGACTTTTTTAGCTCGATTTTTTAAAATCACTTTAGCGATTATTCTCTTTTCTGCGTTTCAAATTGGAGCGACACAGGCTTCCGTAAATTATTTCACAGAAAACAAGACTGATACACTTCATTTGTTCCTAATTGGAAACAGCTTTTCTCAAAATGCCGGGCGCTATCTGCCTCAACTTGCCGAAGAAGGCAACCATCCATTGGTGATTGGTCGGGCTGAAATCGGTGGATGCCCACTTCAGAAACATTGGGAACTGGCTGAATTAGCAGAGAAAAATCCCAATGATCCCAAAGGCAAACCTTATAATGGCAAATCGTTGCGAATGCTCTTGTCCATCGGGAAATGGGATGTTGTGAGTCTGCAGCAATATTCATTGTTCTCAGGTGATGTAAGCACCTATATGCCTTATGCCCGAAAATTATATGATTTTATTAAATCCATTCAACCAAATACAAGGATAGTTTTCCATCAAACATGGGCGTATCGTATCGATTCGAAAGATTTTAGCCGGATTGGCGGGAATCAAAGTGCCAAGAACTCAGCCGAAATGTGGGAAAAGTCGCGAGCCGCCTATCGCACTGTCGCATCGGAGCTTGGCATGAAAATTATGCCTGTCGGAGATGCTTTCTGGAAAGTCAACTCTGATAAAAAATGGGCATTTAAACCTGATACGAAGTTTGACTTCAGTAATCCGGTTTATCCTAATTTGCCCAATCAGACCAACTCGCTGCATCGGGGATATTCCTGGGATAAAAGTAAAAAGCTTGTTTTTGATTCACATCATGCAAACGAAGCTGGCTGCTTTCTTGGATCCTTAGTTTGGTACACTTTTCTTTTCAATGAATCGCCAGTAAAACTAAATTTTGTACCACAGGAAGTTGCCCCGGATTTTGCCGGCTATTTGAAAAAGGTTGCCAAATCTGTGGTAAATTAACATTAAATCGCATCCAATGAAAAAGTATAACAGAAGAGAATGGCTAAAATCTATGGTTCTATTGCAGGGAGCAATTTTATTATCAGGAAGTTTGACATCCTGCCTGAAAAAAAGTAATCCGACCTTGTTGGTCGTTTCGGGCTGGCAGGATGTGAATATTGGAGACATTGCCCACACTCCCGGCTTATTGCATATTCTGGAAAAATTTCTTCCGGAGGCCAAAATTATTCTATGGAAAAAAAGTAATGCTACCGATGAAGTCAAGCAATTGCTCCAAAACAACTTCCCAAATGTGAAAGTAATATATGGTCAGGTAAATGCCGATAAAGATGTTGATAATCCGGAGGTTTATGAATCTTTCAAAACTTCCGATATTCTGATCCATGGCTCAGGACCATCGGTAGTTGGACAGGCCAATCTGGAAGCCTGGGTGAAAAACACTGCAAAACCATTTGGTGTTTTTGGAGTTACGATTCAGACAATTAATGACAACTTAAAAAAATTGTTGCAAAAAGCAGCTTTCATTTATACCCGAGAAACTGCTTCGATCGAAGTTCTCCAAAAGTCGGGATTGACCGGATCCCATATCTCTTTTGCTCCAGATGCGACTTTTTATCTCAATATTCACGATGATCAAAAGGCCAATCAGTTTATGACTGAAAACGGTCTGGAACCTAAAAAATTCATTTGCGCGATTCCAAGATTGCGAAAAACACCCTACTACAAAATTAGGCCAGCTTCGTATAGCGAAAAACAAATCGAAGAAATCGAAGAGTTGAATAACCGATGCAAGGAATGGGATCACGCAAAACTGCGGGAGGCCATGATTGCTTGGGTTCGGGAAACTGGCAACAAAGTTTTGGTCTGTCCTGAAATGACTTATGAAGTGGATATTATGGATGAATTACTAATTGATCCCCTTCCTGAAGATGTAAAACCATTCGTAATTAAACGTGGTTATTGGATGCCTGACGAAGCCGCTTCTTTTTATGCAAAGGCACACACAGTGTTGAGTTTCGAATGTCATTCGCCCATTATCGCAGCAGCAAACGGAACTCCGATGTTTTATCTGCGTCAGCCCGAAGACACCATCAAAGGTCAGATGTATTACGATCTGGGTTTCGACGACTGGACGTTCGAGATTGAACAAACAGAAGGCAAGCAAATCGCCGATCGCTTGCGTGAAGTTTGGTCGGATTATGATAAAGCTAAGGAAAAGCTAAAAGTTTCAATAATGAAAGTGGAACAAATTTATGCGGATTCAACTCAGGCTATTCAGAAACTGATTGGTTGATCAACTATAAATGGTGCATTTTGTTTGATATATTATCGATCAATTTCTGGGTATAAAATACAATAATCAATCATGAGAATTCAGGAGCGGAATATGTTTGCAAGTTTGGTTATTGGAATCTTATTCTTTCTCTCCGCAAGTATAGTTGCACAGAATCAAGTGGATGATTTTGCGCAAATGCAGGGAAAACTTATTCATCATTCGATTATTGATATGGAGGATTCGCTATCAGCGCAAACAATTGTTGAGTTCAGGAATGAAAATGGCCTCCCGGGTTGGTTCGCAAGAGATATTTATAAAAACGTTTGCATGACCCGTGAGTGCCGGATGGTTCGTCTTCGGATTTATTATAACGGCGCATCAAATTACCTTGGCTACCGGCTATTTGAAAATGATCCGTTAACAAAAACTGATCATTCCGTATTTAGCCCGGATGATTATGGAAAATTGGATCAGATTTTAGCCGACACCTTGTCGGTTCTGAAAAATCTGGAAATGAAAGATCTTCTTGTGGAAAAGGCAGATTCATTTGATGCCAGGGTAGACGGGCATTCCGGAGCAACTTTGCCTTCCCTTCAGGAATACATGGTTAAAAATGCTGCCTATACTTGCTACACTTTGTGGCATACCGTTTATGGATTAACTCAAAAGGAAATCCGGCACATTCTTGAACAAAGGGCCGATTCTGCCTATCTTCAACTCATTTTTAAACAGAATAATCCGGATTATCTAATTTGGGCGATTGAATTCATCAAGAAACACACTGAATATCATTCCGCATTTTATCCTGAAATTTTTCAGCTGCTTGAATCAAAGGATGCAAATCTTTCGCACTGTGTGATAAACTATTTCACTCCAAATTTATTATCCAATGAGGAGATTCAAATGGAATTTGCGTTGAAATTAGGGCAGTTACCTTCTCAGTTAAAATACGAAATTGTCTGGAGATTTTTAGATATTCCAAAAGTCAGTAATGATGCACTTTTAATCATGCTTCAACAATTCGACGATCAAAAAATATCGGCAGGATTGTTGGGATATGTTTGTAAATTAATTCATCCTGAAAATCTGGAGGATGTCCGCATAGTAAAAGAACTAAAAATACTGACAAAGGATAAAAATCTGTATGTGCGAAACATGACTCAAAAATTGTTATTGGAATCCAGCAATTAGAAGTGTCCGGTTTTTAATGACGACTGGATTTGATCTTTTAGACTATCCGTAATTTTACTAGATTTATGCCAGAATCTAATCTGCTTTGGCTAAAGAACCACAATATGTGGTGACTTTTTTAAGGCCATCTTGTCAAAAAGAGTTACATACAATGTTTTTTTCGAAAAATCAACTCCAACAAACCATTTGAACTTCATAAATTTGAGAGTTTTAGATGAATGCGTATTAACCGAAATATTGAAGTATACTAATACCTTTAATAAGCCTGGAAACTTAAAATTCTAAATGGTACATTTCAATAAAAGAGTAAAAGACTATTTCGATTGATCGTTCTTTGAGGACTTGAGTAGACGATAGTTCACTTTTACTCTTTTCTGTTAATTATAAAATTAACCTATTTCTTATTAAAAATATCAGATACAAATCTAAAGGAGTAGACTGCCCCGCCAGCTAAGCTGACAGAGTGTACCTCTCATACCGCAATTGCTGTCGCAATTATGTAAGGTTATAGTATACAGCGACTTTCTGATTTATTGGGATGAAGCAATTTTCCCGTAATACGTCAACAACGCCTCGTAACCTCTTTATCGAAGTCGTACCAAGGTGATGGTCGTAACCAAAATTGGGCTTTTAGCAACTGCTCAGCCTCCCATTAGCGTTCTACTCCATTGGAATGCATGGACCAGATCAACGCCTAATTGAGAGAGATTCTTCCACATTCGTTCGGGTTCCTTCCAGTGCAGCCAGATATATCTCATACTATAATATTCTCATAGTTAGGGTTCTCTCTCCTCCAATTTTTCCCCGAAATTATTGATCGCGGCCCGGAAAAGTAAAGGGTTTTTTTCCCCTTCCTGATGGCTAAGAAAAAAATGCTTCGCACTCGTTCATTTTTTCGCACACTCGAAAATGACATTCGCCCTTGACTAGAATCCGCTCCGCTCAATGTACTTGGCTCAAAATTATCAGGCGAGCCAGATGCCAATAAAAATCCACAGGGCAGTGGTGAATAGTATGTTTAGAGGTATCCACCCCATTAAACCCAACTATTTTGATTGATTGACCAGTTCTATTTTTGCTTCAAAAAGATTATGAATAAGCAAGAACAGATGTATGCATTGGTCGGGCAGTGGAATGAATCGG
>JBBSBP010000116.1:0-16349 GCA_038251165.1 Bacteroidales bacterium
CATATGGATCAGTAACAATTCAATCGGAATTATTGAAAATAATCACCTGGTAAGGATGTGGGGCACCCAGGTTGACATTTCCGAAAAAATTAAGACAGATCAGGTTCAGCAAGTGCTTTATTCCATTTCAAATGCATCTCTTTCTTCCAGTGATTTGCCCGAGTTAATTGAAATTATCAGCCGCGAACTCGGAAAACTGCTTGATTCCACCAATTTTTATATTGCCTTTTACGATGAAAATACCCACATGCTTTCAACACTCTATGAAAAGGACGAAAAAGATGTGATTAATTGCTGGCCTGCCGAAAAATCAATCACGGGCTATGTGATCAAACATCAGAAATCGTTACTTATTCATGATACGGATATGGCAAAATTGTGTGAGTCTGGTGAAATCGAACTTTTGGGAACACCTTCCCGGGTGTGGCTGGGCGTGCCCCTCAACATGAACAGGAAGGTCATCGGGGCAATTGTTGTTCAAAGCTATGACAACCCGGATGCTTATACAGAAAAAGATCAGCTGATGCTTGAATTTATTTCCCATCAGATCAGTATTTCAATCGAACGGAAAAAAGCTGATCAGGAACTAAAAGAAGCATTGGTCAGGGCGCAGGAATCTGATAGCCTGAAATCATCCTTCCTGGCAAATATGAGTCACGAAATCCGCACACCATTAAATAGTATTATAGGTTTTTCCGATTTATTGCTTGACCCTGATTTCGACATCGACCAACACAATGAATTTGCCAAAATGATTAGTTCCAGCGGAAACAGCCTGCTTGCCATCATTAACAACATTATGGATATCTCGAAAATTGAAGCCGGACAAATTCAGCTTAACAAAGATGTTTTCCCGGTTAAACGATTAATTGCCGGGATAAAGAATGAATATTCGATTATAGCCAGGGAGAAGGGAATTGTACTACGAATTGATCCGGCGAATCCGGAGGAGGAAATCTATCTTGACAGTGATGAACCTAAACTGAAACAAATCCTGGTTAATTTTGTGGGCAACGCGATAAAATTTACGGAAAAAGGATTCATTGATCTGGGGATAAAAATCATTCAGGATAACATTCAGTTTGAAGTTAAAGATACCGGGATAGGAATCCCCGAAGAATATCATAAAACCATATTTGAACGATTCAGGCAGGTTGAGGATGCCACAACCCGAAAATACGGCGGGAATGGATTGGGATTGGCGATCTCTAAAAGTTTAGTCGAATTGCTGGGTGGTGAAATCGGAATGCAGTCAGAAAAGGGGAAAGGTTCAAGGTTTTATTTTACAGTTCCTTGTTCAGAATTCGAACACTTGCTGCAGAATAGATTCCGGGATACAGAAACTCCGGATACCAAGTTTATGCACAGGCGATTCTGAAACCCGAAAATGCGGCGGTAACGGACTGGGACTGGCGATATCCAAAAGTTTGGTGGAATTGCCGGGCGGAAAAATCGGAATGGAATCCGAAGTAGGGAAAGGATCAACTTTCTATTTTACATTACCTATATGATAAAAATACTTGCAATCGACGACATTAACGATAACCTGATTATCCTGAAGGCAATTATTAAAGATGCTTTTCCGGATTCAATCGTGGTTACCGCCTCAAACGGGATCAAGGGGATTGAGCTGGGAATTGCTGAAGACCCGGATGTGATTCTTTTGGATATTATTATGCCTGGGATGGATGGGTTTGAAGTTTGCCGCCTCCTGAAACAGGACGAACGGGTATCCTATATCCCGGTGGTATTTATAACTGCTTTAAAAGGCGACAAAGAAGACCGTATTAAAGCGCTTGAAGCAGGGGCAGAAGGATTTCTCACCAAGCCGGTCGACATGACCGAACTTACTGCCCAGATTAGGGCAATGGTAAAGATTAAATCGGCCAACGAACAGAGCCGCAATGAAAAAGTGATGCTTAACAGGCTGGTCTTTGAACGAACCCGTGAACTGGAACAAAGCCAACTCGAAACGCTACTTTTGCTGGACAACCTGAAAGCAGAAAATGAAAACCACAAACTGACGGAAAATGCACTTCTGGAAAGTAAAGAGAATTTCAAAGCTATTGCCAATTATGCAGCAAGCTGGGAAGCCTGGTTTAATCCGGAAGGAAAACTAATCTGGATGAACCCCTATTCAGTTAAACTGACAGGTTATACACCCGAAGAATATATTGCTGCTGAAGATTATTTATTGATGGCGATTGCCCCGGAAGATAAAAACCTGGTTTCGGAAAAATTCCAGGAAGCATTAAATGGCAGCAGTGGTGATAATCTGGAGATCCGGAATCTTCGTAAAGATGGATCTGTATTCTGGGTTTCTGTTTCATGGCAGCCCATTTTAAATGCGAATGGTCAGTCACTTGGATTCAGAACCAGCGCTCAGGACATTACTGAACGCAAACAGGCAGAAGAACAATTAAAAATCCAGAAGCGATTCTTTGAACAAATTTTTTCACAATCGTCGGTGAGTACGCAGATTCTGGATAAAGACGGTTGGTGTGAACGAATAAATCCAAAGCTCAGCGAAATATTTGGAGTGAAGCCTGAACATATCGAAGGGAAAGTCTACAATATTTTCAAGGATGAGGGAATCCGTCAGGGAGGTGTATTACCCCATCTGGAGAAAGTTTTCAAGCAGGGAAAAACAGCAGAATGGGAAGTGTTTTTTGATCTGGGGATTGCATCTGAATCACAACAAATCGAAGTGGCAGAGAAAAAAAAGGTGTGGTATCAAAATTGGGCCTACCCAATTTTCGATGAAATGAACAACCTTACCCATGTGATTATCCAGCACAGCGACATTACTGAACGCAAACAGGCAGAGGAGGGTTTAAGGGAAAATGAAATCCGTCTGCGGGAGTTGAATGCAACAAAGGACAAATTCTTTTCCATTATTGCCCACGATTTGAAAAGTCCTTTTAACAGCATTTTAGGTCTGAGTAATCTTCTGGTCGAACAGATTCAGGAAAAAGACTTTAACGGGATTGAGGAATATGCCGGGATCATAAGGGATTCGTCGCAGCGGGCGATGGATCTGCTGATGAATTTATTGGAATGGTCACGATCCCAAACCGGCAGAATGGAGTTTAATCCCGAATACATTGAAATCATTGGACTTATCAATGATGCAACAGAATTACATTTCGATGCCGCCCAACAAAAATCAATCTCTATTTCCCTTGAAATCCCGCGAAAAACCCTGGTTTTTGCAGACAAGGCCATGATTGCCACCATACTGAGGAACATGATTTCGAATGCTGTAAAATTCACCCACCCGGGTGGTCAGATTATCATTTCATCTGAACAGAAAGAAAACGAATTATGGATTACGATCACCGATAACGGAGTAGGAATTAAAAAAACCAATCTCGAAAAGTTATTCCGGCTCGATCAGAACCTTTCGACCTTAGGTACAAAGAATGAAAAGGGAACCGGACTTGGATTGTTGCTTTGCAAGGAATTTGTCGAAAAGCACGGGGGTCAGATCCGGATTGAAAGCGAACCCGGGAAAGGGAGTACGTTTGGGTTTTCAATTCCGAAGCATTGAACACCGGATAATCCGGTAAATTGAAGTATAACTTTCAGGGCAGA
Organism: Bacteroidales bacterium; assembly: GCA_038251165.1. Taxonomy (GTDB): domain Bacteria; phylum Bacteroidota; class Bacteroidia; order Bacteroidales; family Prolixibacteraceae; genus Aquipluma. The sequence goes on from JBBSBP010000116.1 coordinate 3,595, forward strand.
TTAAACTGGAAGGCAAAAAAATCCCCGGCACGCTGTTATACGTATCGGGGATTTTGACGTATTTTCAGGATTTTTTATTTCACAAACAATTTGCTCCAGTTTTTAGGCTCGCGGTTTTTCCAGGTTCCTTTGTGGTAAACGTAACTTACGATTAACGGAAGTACAGAAGTTGCTTCAGCAAATACCATTTGTTCATCGGTTACCTGAACTTTACCCCATGAACTGGCTTCCTTCAGGGTTGATGAAGAACATGCTCCGTCGCGAACATCGGCTACGGTAATCTGAACGGCATATTCGTGCATGGGAACTTCTTTACCCAAAATTTCGGCGCAAACCACGGTATCCTGGGCGAAATTTTTCGGAACACCTCCACCGATCATAAATAAACCGGTAACACCAGCTGCCATCTTGATTTTGGTCAGTTCGAGGAAGTCGGCAACGGAGTCGATCGAAACGTGTTTTTCAGGATTTTCCCACTGGTGTTTGGCTAAACCAAAACCGGCGCTTGAGTCGGAGAAGGCAGGACAAAAGATCGGAACGTTATTTTCGTAGCATACCTGGATCAGGTTATCTTTTTTTACTGAGTTTACAGTCAGCCATTTTCCCATTTCCTGGATGAATTCGCGGGAAGAATATGGTCTTTTTTCCAGTGAATCCGTTATTTCCTTGATGGTTCCGTCGCAATTCTGCAATTCTTCCTCATCAATGAAGGTATCATAAATACGGTCGATGTACAGGTCGCGTAATATTCCATCGTTAATCTCGGTGCTTCCGCGGTAATGCTTGTGACCGAGGGCCTCGAAAAAATCCATGTCGATGATGGAAGCACCCGTGGCAACAATCGCATCGATCATATTATTTTTAACCATTTCGACATAAACCTGCATACAGCCTGCAGCGCTTGTGCTTCCGGCGAGGGTAAGTATGTTGGTACATTCGGTATTGTTTACCATTTTCAGCAGAATGTCGGCTGCACTGGCAGTATCACGCGAGGTGAACGACATCTTCCGCATGGAATCAATTATAGGTGTTGAATCAAATGACTTAATGTCGATGTGTTCGATGGTTTCTTTTAATAAATCCGATTTTTTCATTTCTGTTTTTTTTTTGATCTTTTAATTGTGCTTGCCCAATAAATGTATTTATTTAGATATTAGCCAGATAGGCTTGTTCTTTTAGCTGAAAAAGTTTGCAAATGTAGTATAAAATATTCGGTTATGCCATCATTCCCTGTTTAAAACAGCAGTTCTGTTGATCCTCTTAACGATATGGAAATGAAAACAGATCCATGTCCGGAGAATTTACCGGATGTAAATAATCCGGTTTTATTTCTTCGTCTTGCCTAAGGCAGAACCATGTCTTTCAGGAAGATTTCAGCAATATCAGTGATCGACGTATCGAGGCTGCGGTACTGAAATCCTGTGGTACAGGTAATTTTTTCTCCGGAATACAGGTTTTTCAGATTGCTTCCCGAAACCGTATCACGGGTAATCAAAGGTCGTTTCCCGGTAAAGAAACTGGCCGCTTTGGTCATTCGCCAGGCGATGTGCAGCTTGATATCGGATGCGAAACTTCTTGGTCTTGGTTTATGAAGGGCATCGGCTATCTGATTGAAAAAATCCTGGTAACTCAGGTTGCCGGCATTCAAAATAAACCGCTGGCTTTTCACCTGTTCAAATTGCCGGTCGTCCATCAGCATAATCATGGCTTTAACCACGTCGCGAACATCTACAAAACCGGATATACCTTTGGTGTAATATTTCAGGCCTTTCCAGATGGATTGAAAAAGTTTGGGACTGCCGATTTCCCAGTTCCCGGGGCCCATTATAATCGAAGGATTCACGATTACGGCATCCAGACCTTCCTCAATTCCGCGCCACACTTCCATTTCAGAAAAGAATTTACTGAGCGAATAACCTGATTTTCGTTTTGAAGGTGTCCAGTAGGTTTCTTCGTTAATCTCGCTTCCATCCTGAGTTTTTCCAAGGGCAGAAATGGAACTGACATGGCAAAACCGATTAACACCGTTTTGAATGGCGGCGTCGATCAGGTTTCCGGTTCCTTTAACGTTGTTATTCAGCATCATATCGTTGTCGTCGCCGTGGAATGAAACCATGGCTGCGCAGTGGAAAATAGCCGAAACTCCTCTCAGCGCTTCTTCCAGGCTCAGATAATCCAGAATATCGCCTTCCACCCATTCAATCCGGGCAAACAATTCGTCAACCTGATCGGTGTAATACGAGAAGATTTTTTTCACCCAGGCCATGTTGCTTTGCTCACGCCGGAGAGCTTTGACTTGCTGACCCGAACTGGTCAGTTCAAAAAGTAAATGAGCTCCTACCAGCCCGGTACCACCTGTTACTAAAATCATATGGAATAAATTAGATGAATTAAAATGGTAATTAATCAACTTGGAGAGAAAGTTGTTCTACTAATTGGTGAAGCTTGTTAGCCAAAATATTTTTAGGAATTAACTTTTTCTCTATATCATTCATAGTAAACTAAATTTATGAAGGCAGGACTAATTTACAGGTGTTTTACTTCAGCTTTTTCCGAACTTATTTTTGAACTTTCACTCCAAATTCTTTGGCTGTCAGCTTACTTATTGGAACTAAAAGTATTCCTACATTCCGGATAGCCGGATCATTAAATTTAAAAGGCAGATCACTGTATTGTGTCATGAATTGTTTTATGATTCGTAATTTTTCATCGAAGTCATCGACTGGTTCAGCAGTTCCTTCAATTAGAATCGATTTTGATCTGACCCGGTAACTGCACCCAACCTGTTCATCCTGCCAGGCCAGATCTTCGCCCAATGTCCAGTTGATGCAAACTTTCGGGTTTTTTTTGATCGTTTTCCACATTCTGCCGTACTGAGCTGAATGTAAAATTACCCGATCGCCATCCATCGCGAAATTCATGGGCAACACATAAGGCACATCATTATCTGACATGGCCACCCAGCAGGTTTTGCATTGTTTCAGGATGTTGTCGATCTCGTTTCGGTCGTGAATAAAGTGTGTTCTCATTTCGATTGGATTAGTCAATACAATATATTAGTGTTTCGGTCTTTCAGCTTGTACAATTGAACTTTAAATGATCGTGTTTTACATCCTGTCAACCTGAATTCCGGAATATGAAACTTTTTTAGCTTACTGTTCTGAATCCGAGTAATTCTGCCAGTTCTTTCAGTACCTTCTTCAGGTTCATGTGCTGGTTCATGTAATCCATCAGTTTTTCGGTTTCATTGTTTTTACTTGCTTCCTGAATCTGATGTTCGATTTTTTTCAGCAACATCTTTACGTTTCTCAGTTTGTATTCCTGGATTAGTTTCGGAACCAGCAGGTACAGGATTTCACTTTCGCTTTCAATAAATGCTCCGGCTTTGCTCCATCGTTTGCTTTCAATGTATTTATCGGCCATCAGGTTGCTGGTATACTGACTGATTTCTGAATCCGGATGTTGAGTGAAATATTTAATCGGATCAAAGTCCTTGTTGTCGAGGTTTTTCTCCAGTTCGTCCAGAATAAATTTCACTTTCGGGTTTACAGAAATTAATCCGTCCCGCTCCAGTTCCGATAAAACGTAATATCCGACAGTATACTTATTGACCTTTTGGGTCTCTTCATCTACAAATTCAAAAGCTTCCTGGTGAAAATATTTCAGGATAATCCGGATAATTTCACCTTCCTCGGTTGCGAAAGGATTAACTATTTTCTTCTCCGAAACGGGTACCGCAGGTTTCGAGGCCTGAATCTGTAATTCCTGAATCTCTTTTCGGGTATGATCTTCTGAATTTTTATTCTGGATTTTCCGGATTTCGGAGTACAGTACCGCCTCCTGCACGTCCATTAAACGGCTGCATTCCTTAATGTAAATGGTACGGGTAATGGTATCCGGAATGACCGAAATGGAATGTACAATTTCATTGATCAGGCGGGCTTTCGAAACCGGATCGTTTTCAACAGATCCCATCAGCAGTTGCGTTTTGAATTTGATAAAGTCGGTTTCGTTGGCTTTGATGTATTCAGTAAGCTCACCGGCGCTCATCGAACGTGCAAACGAATCGGGATCTTCGCCACGGGGCAGCGGCAACACTTTTACGTTTATGCCTTCTTCCAGGACCATGTCGATTCCGCGGAGTGATGCTTTGATTCCGGCATCATCGCCATCATAAACAATAGTAATGTTGGGCGAGAATCTCCTGATCAGCCTGATCTGATCGATGGTTAACGATGTTCCCGAGGAGGCTACCACATTTTCGATCCCTGCCTGATGAAACGACAGTACATCGGTATATCCTTCAACGAGGTAACATTTGTCGAGCCTGGTCATGTCGCGTTTGGCCTGGTAGATGCCGTAAAGCGTCCGGCCTTTATGGTAGATATCTGACTCGGGTGAGTTGAGGTATTTGGCTATTTTTTTATCGTTGGTCAAAGTCCGTCCGCCAAAGGCAATCACGCGGCCGGCCACGTTATGCACGGGGAATATGACCCTTCCGCCAAAACGGTCGCGCACCCAATCGTCGCGTTTGATGGTCAGGCCGGTTTTTTCGAGAAATTCCATTTTGTAGCCTTCGCGCGTTGCGGCCTGGGTGAAAAAATCTTTCCCGTCGGGACAATAGCCCAGTTCAAATTTGGTAATGATGTCGTCGCGGATTCCCCGTTCACGAAGGTAACTTAGCCCAATGGTGCGGCCTTCATTCTCCTTCAGTAAAAAACGGCTGAAATATCGTTGCGCAAAAGCTGATACAATCATCATGCTTTCGCGTTCGTCTTTCATCTGTTTTTCTTCCTGCGACTCTTCCTTTTCCTCGATTTCGATGTGAAATTTTTTAGCCAGCCAGCGCAGTGCATCCGGATAACTGAGTTGTTCCAGCTCCATGACAAAGTTTACCGAATTTCCACCTTTTCCGCAGCCAAAACATTTAAAAATCCCCTTGGCCGGAGAAACGGTGAACGAAGGTGTTTTTTCGTTGTGAAAAGGGCACAGGCCCAGTTGGTTGACACCCCTTTTTTTGAGTGTAACAAACTCTGAAACAACATCTGTAATGTTTGCTGCATCCAGTATCCGGTCGATGGTAGAAGGATCAATCATTGCTGCAAATGTAAAAATTTAAACCGTGAAACGAGCATGAAGCGCAGCAGGCCAGGACAGGATAATCCCGAATTTGATGAACAGACTGTTTGAAGTACAGACAGACAATTTTTAATGTTCATGCCATCTATATGCTGTTGCAAATCCGGATATCAGAGCTAACGGCCTCTTCCTGGCTGTTCAGGTGAACAGTGCCTTCGAAAAAACTTTCACCGTTAAGCAGGCTGGGCATCAGCTCCTGAAGGAGTGGTTCCATCGGCAGGTTAAAAACAGTCAGGATATCCACCCATTTTAACCGACCGGGCATTTTGTTTTCCAACTCTCCGGAAAACCGGAACGATTCGTAAATAAAATAAATAACCGATGATTGGGTTTCGGCCTGTATGGTTTTAACCACGCCGCGTAAAACAGCATCCGGCACTTCAAGGCCACTGGCCTCCTGAATACTCCGGATGGCCGCTTCATTCATGGCTTCCAGCAAGCCAACCTGACCCTTTATCCCTGAATGTTTTCGTTTAAGCGGGCCTTCCGGATTTTGGAACAAAAGAATATGGTCGGTTTTGTTATCGAATAGAAAGGAGAGGGTTTGAATGGATTGATTGTTCATGGTTTTTGAAAATACAGGGATTTGATACAGGTTTGATCTTCGGTCCGGAAATCAGTTCCGGACGATTTCCAAAGATAGGAATCAGGGTGGCAGAATTCATCATTTAAATAAGACATTTACGTTAAATTTAGTTTTCAGAATTGAAGATCAATTTGGACTGCACGGGATAAATGTTTAATTCCTATATTTGGTAAAAACAATCTTTTAGAAGATGAACAGCAATTGGACCATTTCCAGACGAAAATTCCTTGGCATTACCGGTACTGCGGCAGCCGGCCTGTTTATATCTCCGGAATTACTGGCAAAAAGAAGTGATAAACCTTTGCTGCAGTTTGGGATGCTCTCCGATATTCATTATGCCGACCGTGAACCGGCAGGAATTCGCTATTACCGGCAGTCACTGGCAAAAGTGAAGGAAGGTATTGACCTGATGAATCACAAAAAGGTTGATTTTGTCATTGAACTGGGTGATTTTAAAGACCAGGATGTGGTGCCCGACGAAGCCAGGACACTGAAATACCTGGCGGATATTGAAGCTGTTTTCCGGAAATTTGCCGGCTCTGCGTATCATGTTTTGGGAAATCATGATATGGACGGAATCTCTAAAAAACAATTTCTGGAACGGGTTAAAAACACCGGCATTCCGAAAACACTGAGTTATTATTCCTTCAATCAAAAAGGAGTTCATTTTGTGGTATTGGACGGAAATTACACCAAAGACGGTATCGCGTACGATCATGGAAATTTTAACTGGGAGGATTCTTTTATTCCTGAAAGCCAGATGAACTGGCTGAAAGATGATCTGAAACCGGGCAAACTTCCCGTTGTTGTATTTATTCATCAAATGCTCGATGATTCAAAAAGTTTGAAACATGCGGTACAAAATGCTGCAGAGATCCGGGAAGTTCTGGAACAATCCGGAAAGGTTCTTTGCGTTTTTCAGGGGCATGTTCACGAAGAACGGTACAGTAAAATCAACGGCATTCATTACTATTCGGTCAATGCGGTGGTTGATGGGGATGGTACTGAAAATAACGCTTACCAGATGGTAACTGTTTACAAAAACGGAAACCTGGTGGTCGACGGATACAGGCGGGCTTCTGACCGTGAATTCAGGAGAAAGGATTAAAATGTATATGAAATGAATTAATATCATGAAGAAAAAACTCGTCATTCTCTCAGGAGCCGGAATGAGCCAGGAAAGCGGGATGCGTACATTTCGCGACATGGGCGGATTATGGGAAGAATATGATATTTCGGAGGTGGCCACTCCCGAAGCCTGGGAGCGAAATCCGGAACTGGTGATGAAGTTTTACAACGACCGCCGCAAACAGCTTTACGAATCGGAACCCAACACCGGGCATTTGGGGCTGGTTGGTCTGGAAAAGAATTTTGAAGTTCACATCATTACACAGAATGTGGATGACCTGCACGAAAGGGCCGGCAGTTCAACGGTTTTACATTTACATGGCGAATTGAAGAAAGCACGCAGTTCGGTTGATGAATCGCTGATTTATGATATCAAAGGATGGGAACTTAAATTTGGTGACCGATGTGCCAAAGGGAGCCAGCTTCGTCCGCACATCGTTTGGTTTGGCGAAGCAGTAACGGCAATGGATCAGGCCATTCCGATTATTGATCAGGCTGATATCCTGGTGGTCATCGGAACTTCGCTGAATGTTTACCCGGCAGCCGGATTGGTGAATTATGTGAAAAAAGGTACTCCTATCTATGTGGTTGATCCTGAACGTCCTTCGGTTTATATCCGCAACGTAACCTACATTCAGGAAAAGGCGGGAAAAGGAGTTGAAATTCTGAAAGAAAAACTAAAAGAACTGATATGAAACGATTTTGGTTTTTGGCGCTGTTCCTCGGTTTAACGAGTTTGCTCTCGTATGCCCAGCGTTTCGAAGGAGGAGTTATGGCTGGCTTAAATGCCTCGCAGGTGGATGGTGATTTTACCAGCGGGTATCATAAGCCGGGCATTGTTGCCGGAGGATATGTACTGACCAATTTGTCAAGGACTTTATTTACCGGCATGGAACTTAAATTTAATCAAAAGGGCAGTCGTAGAAATCCCGATCCAAAGATCCCGGACGATCCGTCAAAATACATCATGCGGCTGAATTACGTGGATATGCCTGTCTACCTGGGAATAAGGACGAGCGACCGGATTTCATTGATAGCCGGTTTATCAGCAGGCTTTCTTTTGAGTGGAACCGAGTACGATAATTACGAAAAGTTTCAGACCGCTGATCAGCATCCTTTTAACGAACTGGATGTTCAGGGATTGCTCGGTTTCAGGTTCCAGCTGAACGACCGCTTGTTTCTTGATTTGCGGGGAGCATATTCCTTACTGCCGATCCGTTCACAACCGGGTGATATCAGCATTTACTGGCTGGACAGCCAGTTCAGCAATTTACTGAGTACAACTGTTCTTTACCGGCTCGATTTTTAAGGACTTTCTTCCGGGTTATACCTGGAAGAATGGATCGGACACAGGCAATAAACCTTCACACAATAATCCGCTGTTGAATTTGAAAAATAAGGCACCAATAATCAACCTATGAACCCCAAACTATTTCCGGTCATTTTATTCCTTTACCTGATTTCTTCTTCCTGTTCAGTTCAGGAGAAAAAAATGGATTCGAATGATGAAAAGATCTTCAACGAATTGTCAGAATCTTTGAATAAAAATCTGCTCGACCTCTGGTATCCGCGAACCATCGATAGTCTCTCCGGAGGATTTCTGAGCGATTTTGATTTCGAGTGGAAAATGAAAGGCCTGCAGTATAAGATGATTGTTACCCAGGCACGCCATGTATGGACCTGCTCGGCAGTTGCTGAATTTTATCCGGAGAAAAAGGATCAGTACCTGAAAATTGCCAGCCATGGGGTTCAGTTTCTGAAAGATAAAATGTGGAATCCGGAACTGGGCGGTTTTTTCACGCTGGTCGACCGGGAGGGCAATGTGCTGAAATCGGGAAACCCGGGGCGGATCATAAAAGAGGCGTATGGAAATGCTTTTGCCATTTACGGATTGGCAGCCTATGTTCGTCAGACCAATGATACCTCAGCGCTTGAACTGGCCAAAAAGGCATTTCTGTGGCTCGACCGGCACAGTTACGATCCGCTGTACGGAGGCTATTTTCAGTTCATGGAAAAGGATGGAACTCCACTAAAGGATGGATATAAAGGGGTTCCGCCAAAAGATCAGAACAGTTCCATTCATTTACTCGAAGCATTCACCGAATTGTATCATGTCTGGCCCGATCCGCTGGTAAAAGAGCGTTTGCTGATGATGCTGGGTTTAATCCGCGACCGGATCACCCATCCAAAAGGCTATTTGCAGCTGTACCAGAATCGGGATATGTCGCCGGTTTCCTACCGCGATTCAACGGAAGAAGTCCGGAAAAAGAACTGGGTTCTCGATCATATTTCGTTTGGCCACGATGTCGAAACGGCATACCTGATGCTGGAAGCCTCCGAAACGGCGGGTTTGGAAAACGATACGCTAACGCTGCGGAAGGCTAAAAAGATGGTCGATCATTCCATCGAAACCGGTTGGGATAAACAGTTAGGCGGATTTTACGAAGCAGGTTATTATTTCAAAAATCAGAATACGGTTACCATCATAAAAGACACCAAAAACTGGTGGGCGCAAGCCGAAGGATTAAACTCACTGCTGATGATGTCCGAACTTTTCCCCGACGATCCGCACAACTACAAAGCCTTATTTCTGAAAGAATGGGAATACATTAATACTTACCTGATTGATCATGAGCATGGCGGCTGGTACCCGAACGGAATTGATAAGGAACCTAAAGAAAAGCTGGCTATGAAAGCGCAAATCTGGAAAGGCAATTACCATACTTCGCGTTCGCTGATGAACTGTATGAAGCGGCTGAAAAAGAACCGGATAAGTCAGGAGAAATAAATTAAGGAGAATTCAGGCAGTGGCCAGAGTTGCAATACTGACTTTTGCGCCGGACTTTGAAATAATCGTTTGAGCGCAGGCTTCCAGGGTTGAGCCGGTGGTCACCACATCATCGATCAACAGAATATGTTTCTCTGCAAATGTTTCCGGCCGGCCTAATTCAAAAATTCCTTCCACGTTTTGCCAGCGCTCAAACCGGTTTTTTCGCGTTTGTGTTTCGGTTGCTGTTTTCCTTTTCAGGTTATCGTCCGACAATTCCTTTCCCATTTGCCGGGCCATTCCTGAAGCAATCCACCAGCTTTGGTTGTAGCCACGTTTCTTCTCCTTATCCGGATGGAGCGGAACGGGACAAATAATGTCAACCGATGAAAATTCAGGTGACTGCATCAAATCGATGCCAAAATGTTTCCCGATTTCCTCCCCAATTTCCTTCATCCCTTTGTATTTCAGGTGATGCAGCAAGGTTTGATACTTGCTTCCTTTGCTGAAATAAAAGAAGGAAGTGGCCAGTTCTATTTGTACTCTTCCATAAAAAAGTTGGGCAACCGGGTTTTCGGGTTGAAGATGGAAATTGGTTCGGGGCATGTGGTGAAGGCAATGCAGGCAAATCCATTGTTCCTGTTCAATCAGTTTATCGCCGCAAACAATACAAATTTGCGGGAAAAGTAGTTCGGACAGGTAATAGAGAATCGGTGAGTTCATCTGGTTTTCAGTTGATTTTTCTCATTCGGATAAGTATATCCAAAGAAACAATCCGGAATGTAAAAAGTTGTTTTTGATCAATACTGAAACTATAAGGAAAATATTTGATATGTTTGAGATTAATTATATGTGTTCCAAATAATACAAAAGGAATATTTTATCCAATGGTTCAACGATGAATTCCAACTCACAGTTTTTTTTGAATAAAAATATTCTGATATCCGGGGGTTTGGGTTTTATAGGCTCAAATCTGGCAATCAAGCTTGTTGAATTTCAGGCAAATGTGACTATTATTGATAGTTTAATACCAGAGTATGGGGGCAATCTTTGGAATATTGAACCAATAAAAAACAAGGTCAAAATAAATATTTCAGATGTTCGCGACGAGCATTCCATGAAACATTTAATTCGGGGTCAGGATTATTTCTTCAATCTGGCTGGACAAACCAGTCATCTTGATTCAATGAAAAATCCCTTTGAAGATTTGGAAATAAACGTGAAGGCGCAACTTTCGATTCTGGAGGCCTGTAGAAAATACAACCCAACAGTAAAAATTATTTTTGCAAGTACCCGTCAGCTTTATGGGAATCCGCAATACCTGCCTGTTAACGAAGCACACCCTTTAGTTCCGGTCGATGTTAATGGTATAAATAAATTGGCGGGAGAAATGTACCACATTCTGTATGACAAGGTTTACAACATTAAGTCGGTCGTATTAAGACTTACCAATACGTATGGCCCGCGCATGAGGATTAAGGATGCCAGGCAAACCTTTTTAGGTATTTGGATACGAAACCTTTTGGAGAACAAACCGATAATAATTTTCGGAGATGGCAGTCAGCTAAGGGATTATAATTACATCGACGATGTGGTGGATGCACTTTTATTAGTTGCAAATTCAGATCAATGGGATGGCTCAATTTTTAACCTTGGAAATGATAACCCTATTTCACTGAAAACAACTGCTGAAATAATGATTAAACAAAACCTTGCTGGCACATCTGTTTTCAATCCATTCCCCGAGGATTTAAAAAAGATTGATATCGGTGATTTTTACAGCGACTTTGGTAAAATAAAGGAGATGCTGGGTTGGCAGCCCAATGTCACTTTCAGCGAAGGCCTGAAAGAAACCCTCGAATATTTCAGGAAAAACTATCAGCATTACATTTAATCGGTAAAAACAATGTAACCTGAATAAATACATATGATTTTATTTAATGATTTAAGCATTGAGACCGGGATTTTAAAGAAAGAGATTAACACTGCTATTCAAAAAGTATTGGATAGCGGGTGGTTTATTTTGGGAAAAGAACTGGATGCATTTGAATGTAATTTTGCCAATTATATTGGCAGTCGTTTTTGCATTGGCGTGGCATCGGGTACCGAAGCAATAGCACTTGCCCTGATGGCTCATGATATAGGCGAAGGCGATGAGGTAATTACGACAAACCTTACTGCTTTTCCGACGATAACGGGTATTCTTCAGTCAGGTGCGAAACCGGTTGTTGTGGATATTATCAGCGCTAACGGACTGATTGATTTCCGAAAAATTCAGGCCGGAATCACAAAAAACACAAAAGCAATAGTCCCGGTTCATTTGTATGGGCAAAGCTGCAAGCTCGATGAAATAATTGGAATAGCAGAAAAGAATCACCTGTTTGTTATTGAGGATTGTGCCCAATCGACAGGAGCTACCTTTAAAAGCAAAAAATGTGGGGCTATCGGAGATTGCGGTGCATTTTCTTTCTATCCGACAAAAAATCTGGGGGCATATGGCGACGGAGGAGCGATTACAACCAATAATGAAGAAATTTACACCAGATTGATTGCACTCCGCAATTACGGGCAGACAAAAAGGTACTATCATGATGTCAGGGGAATAAACAGTCGTTTGGATGAAATACAGGCCGCGATATTAAATGTAAAATTGAAATTCCTGGACCTGTGGAACAATGAAAGGCAGGAGATTGCCCTGACTTACCGGGAACATTTGCAATCTGTTGAATGCCTGAAAGAAGAAAACTACGGTTCTCAGGTCAATCATTTGTTTGTTGTCAGATCTCCTCATCGGGATAAATTGCTCGAATTTCTGCATGTGCGGGGAATACAGGCATTCATCCACTATCCGGTTCCTGTTAACAAACAGAAAGCATTTGAATGGCAAAAAGATGAAATATTCGAAAACTCTGATAATTTTGCGGATACCATATTGAGTTTACCTATTTATCCTGGCCTGGCAAAACAAAATATTGATCAAATAATTCAAACCATCAATGAATTTAAATCCTGATAATCAGAAAATTTCAATTGTAATACCGGTTTATAACGGAGGGCAATCTATTGGAGGATTGGTTGATGAACTTATTGCCCTGATTTCTCCGGTTTTTAATCTTGAAATTGTTTTGGTAAACG
>JBBSBP010000117.1:0-16271 GCA_038251165.1 Bacteroidales bacterium
ATTTCCAAAGGGGTTTTCTCCTTTTTTTCGGTATTGATGAGATTGGCGATTTTACCAACTTCGGTAGTCATGCCGGTTTCAACCACTACGCCAACTCCTCTTCCACGGGTCACCAGGGTTGACATAAACGCCATATTCATACGGTCGCCCAATGGAGTTTTAAGTTCGCTGTGAATTTGTGATGCATCTTTATCGGCTGGAACAGATTCGCCGGTGAGCGCCGATTCCTCTATCTGAAGATTTGCAGACTCAATTAAACGAATATCTGCGGAGATGAAACGTCCGGCATCAAGAATTAGAATATCGCCGGGGACAATCTGGTGTGAATTTACTTCTTTTACCTCACCGTTTCGGCGGACAAGCGCTTTTGGAAACGACATTTTCTGAAGCGCCTCAATTGCCTTTCCTGCTTTCACTTCCTGTATTACGCCAAGAACAGCATTGGTAATTATAACCAAAATGATGATGGTGGCATCAATATACTCCCCCATAAACAGGGTGATAACCACTGCCGCCAATAAGATGTAAATAAGCCACTCCTGAAGCTGGGCAACAAAGAGTTGGAAGATGTTCTTTTTCTTTTTCGAGAGCAATTGATTCGCACCGTATTTTTCAAGCCTGACTTTTGCTTCACCCGCTGAAAGGCCTGATGACGCATCGACATTTATTTCTTTAAGAACATCGACTATTGATTTGGAATACCACATGGATAAAGATTATTTTGGGTCTATAACGTTTGGTATGTAGAAAACAGCTGACCGATCGGTTGATTTAATAAGGTTAAGTCGTAAGAGATCATCAGAGGGGGTGTACGACAAAATTCCCTTTTTTGATTTTATTCAACTTTCAATATAATACCGATTGAAGAAATGTAACAGTCCAATTCTTCGCTCACTAGATTGGCCTTGACATTTCTATTCATCGGCATTATACCACTATGACTTTGGACTGATTTGAAATTGCATTTGGTATAAAAAGGCTTTTCCCTTTCCGTCCGAAAACAGGCAAATTCTCTTATGAACGATTTACCGCGGACGGATTTCGCGTTCTTCATTGTCAATGCTAAGGTTGCCTTTCAAGAATAAGGTTTTGTACGGAAAATTAATATCAACCATTTGTTTGTGTGTGTTTTATGATTACATAAACCTTATATATTTTATAAAACCTTAGTAGAAAACAATCAATACACCAGTCCAAACCTTATTAATTTTGTTGGATAATTGGGAAGTTATTTCCTATACAATCCGTTATAGATCCTTATTTTTTGGCAAGTCTGCTGACTGAGAATGGTTGCAAAATTATGCTATTCAATCATGTATTTTTTTCCAATGCTTCATTATACTCGCCACGGCGCGCGTCCCGGTTACATTTGGAACGATGAAACAATGCTTGCTGTGCTTTCTGTACATTAGCCTCTTCGCCTTTCCAGATCGCGAGTGCAGGTTGCTGAATGGCACGTCCGTAAGAAAATGACAGTCCCCATGGCAATCGTCCTTTGAATCGTTCATTCATGGCATTTAAACGAGCCGAAGCCAGTTCGCTGGATTGTCCACCCGATAAGAACATAATTCCCGGAACGGCAGCCGGAACTGCGCGCTTCAGACACTTCACCGTTGCATCAGCTACCTCATCTACCGTTTCCTGTTTGAGGCACTTCAATCCCGGAACTATCATGTTGGGTTTTAGTAGCATACCTTCCAGTATTACATCCTGAATATACAGGTGTTGAAAAACCGTTCGCAGTACTTCCTCCGTAACACCAAAGCAAACTTCCATTGAATGTCCGCCGTCCATGAGTATTTCCGGTTCGACGATCGGAACCAAGCCGGCTTCCTGACACAAGGCAGCATAACGTGCAAGTGCATGGGCGTTGGCTTCTATACAACCACTGCTTGGGATTCCGCTACCAATGGTAATTACTGCGCGCCATTTGGCAAAACGGGCGCCCATTTGGGCATATTCAGCCAATCGGTCGCGCAACCCATCCAATCCTTCGGTGATCTTCTCTCCAGAATGCCCTGCCATTTCTTTTGCTCCAGCATCCACTTTGATGCCGGGGATGATTCCTGCATCGGTAATGACTTTGATGAACGAAGTTCCATCTTTTTTCTTTTGGCGGATTGTTTCGTCAAAAAGGATCACACCGCTGATAAAATCGCCCAGGTTTGGAGTGGTTATTATCAATTCGCGGTACGATCGGCGGGATTCTTCTGTTTGCGGAATTTTGTACTGTTCGAAGCGTTTTTTGATGGTTGGACTACTTTCGTCCATGGCCAGAATGCCCTTGTCGTTGGCAACTAATGCCTTTGCTGTGTTTATAAGTTCTTCTGATTTCATTTTCAATGATTTTATAGTTGTGTCTATCTATCTATCATGCTCTCCTGGGTACCGTGAATGCCCGGCTTCGATTGTTTCACGCACGCTTGCCAGCATCGCATCAATACTCGCACGGTCATGGGCGGACTCCACTGTGCGCCCGGCCAGGTCGGCGATCCATTGCACTTGTTCACGGAGCGCTCCCCGGATGTGCGGACCTGTCGTCAAACCGGCAAGGGTTTGAAGAGCGTGGATCATCCGCGACATGATGGCGACATTGCTTTCGGCGTTTGCTCGAATTTGGTCGAACGATTCAGCCAGCAAGCTTTCGAAGCTCGGACCTTTGGCGATCACTCGCAGTTCCCCTTTCTCATAGCGATTCAATGAGGGGATTGGCCGGGGCGCCAACCGCGCCAGAATCGCAGTCAGATAATCTACGCACATTATGGCTGTCGTAACGTCGTTGACGCCAGGCGAGAGCGCTTTCAACGCCATATCCACGATCTGCCTGATGCCGAAGGCCACGTCCTGTTCCACCGTGCGGTAATTGCTGATGCTGAAAATCGCTTGCAGGGCGGCAATCGTCTCTTGATCCGGGGGGTCTTCCAGAGCGAGCGAGGCCAGCGCGGTGTTGTGGACAACGAACTCGCCGATGCTGCGTTCCATCCGCACGATGGTCTTCCTGTCCTGCGCCACGCGCATGAGCGCAGCGTTATCCACGCTCTGAATGTAACCGCTCTTCATAGACGGGATGGCACGCCAGTTCAACTCCGCCAAAGCCTGGAGCGCCTGGTTCACATCTTCATCGTGTCCGTGTTCCAGCTCTTCCGGAAAAAGCCGATCGATGGCCGCGATGGTTTCCTGAGCGACCGTGGCGATGATGCTGGATGCCTGGATTGAAGATGCGATATGGTGAATGAAGAACATAAGGGTGACAACACCCCCGAGCGCCAGCACGAAGCCAAAGAATACCGCCAGGTTTGGAACAAATGCGCCTTCGTCGCCGCTGCGAATGGTACGCAACACGATCAGGCTGTATGTGAAAATGCCGGCGAAGATCCCAAGCACAACCTGAGTGACACGACTGCGCATAAAGTTCCGCAGGATGCGCGAGGTATATTGGCTCGAAGCCAGTGCCAGCACCACCAGGATCATGGAGAATGTGACACCCACCACAGTCATCATCGAACCGGCAATCGTGGACATCATGTCGCGCGCACCTTGCGCATCGGCTCCAAACAGGCGCGGCCACCGGGCCAGCCATTTGTTACTCCCGATGGAGCCTGTGTCGATCAATACTACCGCGACGACAATACTGATCAAGACAATCAACGAAGGCATAAACCAAAAGCTCGAGCACAGATTGCTCCATATTTGCTTGAGTTTATTCATGAGTCAGTTTCCACTTTAAGTTCCTGTGAGGTGCAAACGCAAAGTCAACACTTGAAATGTAATATAAGATAGCAACAAACATTAAAAACAAGAAAATCCAAAAAATCCATGAACGATGTATCCGCTTCCAGCGCGGCCGTTTATCGTGTTGAGGCATAATGAAATCCTGTGTTTCCTCCTGATGATTTCCGTTTTTATTCATAGGTGTCGTTCTTTTAACCTGCATGTTTATTTGTTGGAACAATGAAAAGCGGTATAGTAGATTGTTTTAAAACGCTTTCAGCAACACTTCCTATCAGGATATTTTCAAGCCATTTTCGGCTATGCGTTCCCAAAACAATAATATCGGCATGCAGACTTTTTGCTGTTTCCAATATTGATTCGGCTGTTTCACCTTCTTTTAATAAGGTTTTTATGTTTTCGTCGTTAAGATGGGATTTCGTTCTTTTATTCTCCCTGATCCTCTTCCAGATCTTCATGGTCGTCACCGCCCAGGCTGTAATAGTTGTTCTCTTCATCTTCACTGCCAATATCTTCCTGAAGATCATCCAGTTCAGAGCCTGGAATGTCGAGATCGTTTTCACTATTCTCATTATCAAGGTCTTTCCTCCTTAAAGCATTGGTGTTGTTTAATACTTTTGTCCTGGAAATGTCTTCCGGATCTATGTTCGATTCTTCCTGAAAGTTTCTGTAAATATCTTCACTGTCAGGATAGATGGGGTAGCCCTGCAGATCATTTTCCTCGATGTTGTCCGCCTTATTGTCAGGTTTATTCAACTTATTAATTTTCTCTTTCATGCTTTCTTTGTGAATTTTGAGATTACTAAATTAAGCTACAGAGGCAGGATAAGTGTTACAGAATTTTTGAAATGAATTACATCTTTCACACATTTCGAAATCATCTGGAATGCGATATCATAATAGATTATGTCTTTTTCGCTGAATTGTTTTTCTGCTCCTGAAGCAATTCAATGATTTTATCTAATTTATCCACTTCAATTGACTTTAACTTTATGGCCAAAGCTTCTATTTCATGTTTTGCATCTTTGTTCGTTTTGTAATCCTGTTCAGCATGCATCCTGTCACGTTCGTTTTGCCGGTTTTGAGACATCATGATAACGTCCATACGACCACCAAAGCTTAATGTTGCATGATGTTTTTCATGCCATGTTTTTTGAGTTCCCATTTTTATTGACTTTTGATTTTCAACATTTCTCATCCAAATTTCCCATATTGAAAAGTTATTGTTAATGTATTCTTTCTTTTTCAAGGGCTGCCACTTTTGCAAGTCTTCTGGCGTATTTTTCTTCATTCTTGTATTCAGCATTCAGGAATGCCTGTACCAGTTCCCATGCCAGGGCAGTTCCGATGATCCGGCCTCCTAAACACATCACATTCATGTGGTCGTCCTCAACACCCTGATGGGCGGAAAAAGAATCGCTGATCAGTGCAGCCCTCACTCCGGAAACTTTATTGGCTGCCACACTGGCGCCAACACCACTTCCGCAGATGGCCAGTCCACGGGATATTTCACCCGCAGAAACAGCCCGGGCCAGCGGTACCACAAAATCGGGATAATCATCTCCCTCAACCAACTCTGCAGCCCCAAAATCGGTTACCAAATAGCCCGCAACCGTGAGGGTCAGGATTAGTTGAGTTTTCAACTCAAATCCACCATGATCGGCAGCAATCCCAATTCGCATCAAGTCTTTCAGATTCTCATCACCACTTCTTTCTTTAATTGTTATTGATTCCATTTCCAGTTTTGTATTTCGGGCATATCCTGACCGTATTTATCAATGTATTTCTGGTGTCCGGTGAGTTTATCTATTTGCTTCAATATTTTTACTTGTTTTCAGATACCTCATTTGCAATTTTTGCAATTTTCTTCGCGATATTTTCAGGTGCAAGAACAAAATCGATACACCCGCTTGCTATTGCACTCTCAGGCATATCAGGCTGCACTGCTGTTTCAGGCTTCTGCGCAATGGTAATTCCACCAACTTCTTTTATGCCGCAAAGCGCTGCTGCACCATCACCATCATAACCGGAAACAATGACGGCGATCAGTTTACCGTCCCAGTTTTTAGTCAGGGATTTCATAAAAACAGTAATTACGTCGGGCCATCCCCAGAGCTTTGATATTGGTTTTAAACGGAACTCTCCATTTAAAACATGCAAATCCTTTTTTTCCGGAATGATAAAAACACGATTGGGTTTGATGTCTAATTTTTCCGTAATCAATTCAACCGGCATGTCCGTATGGCGTGGCAGAATTTGATGGAGCATGGTGGCTACCGTTCTCAGATGATTAACGATGACAACAGCAACACCCATATCAGCAGGCAGATGCTTAAGCAGCCGGATATAGGCGTCGAGGCCACCGGCCGAACCGCCCACACAAACTATAGGAAAGTCTTTTGTAGTACTTTTAGATTTTATCATGAGTTTGTTTCATTTAGGGTTTTCCATTTCCAGTTTCGTATTTCCGTCATATCCTGACCGTATTTTTCAATGTATTTTTTGTGCTCAGCGAGTTTGTTGGTCATCAACTGGTTTAGTTTGTCGCCTTCGGCTCCCAATTGGGGTACCCGGTTTATAACATCCTGTACCAGGTGGAACCTATCCAGATCGTTTAAAACCGTCATATCGAAGTAGGTGGTAATGGTGCCTTCTTCCTTATAGCCGCGAACGTGCATGTTTTCGTGGTTTGTCCGGCGGTAAGCCAATTGGTGAATCAGTTTGGGATATCAGTGAAAAGCGAAAACGATTGGCTTATCCTTCGTGAACAGTGCATCGAAATCGGGATCGCTAAGCCCGTGCGGATGTTCTGTACTGGGTTCCAGTTTCATCAGATCGACCACATTAACCACCCTGATTTTTAATTCAGGTAAATGTTCGCGAAGGATGGAAACTGCGGCCAGTGATTCGAGTGTTGGCACATCGCCGCAACTGGCCATCACTACATCCGGTTCGCCGCCCTGATCACTACTGGCCCATTCCCAGTAACTAATTCCCCGGGTACAATGTTCAATCGCCTGATCCATCGTCAACCATTGTGGCGCCTGGTATTTTCCGGCAATAACCACATTCACGTAATGACGGCTCCTTAAACAATGATCCCAGACTGATAACAGACAGTTGGCATCGGGTGGGAGATAGACCCGCACAACCGAAGCTTTTTTGTTCACCACATGATCGATGAAACCCGGATCCTGATGGGTAAAACCGTTATGCGCCTGTTGCCAGACATGCGAAGCAAGCAGGTAATTCAACGACGCGATTTTCTTCCTCCAGGGCAATTCGGCGCTTACTTTTAGCCATTTGGCGTGTTGGTTAAACATCGAATCGATGATATGAATAAATGCCTCATAGCAGTTAAACAGTCCGTGTCTTCCGGTAAGCAAATAACCTTCGAGCCAACCTTCACACTGGTGTTCGCTCAGTACTTCCATTACCCGGCCTTCAGTAGCCAGAAATTCATCGTTCTTTTTCGTTTTGGATTCCCACTGACGGTTGGTCACTTCAAAAACGGCATTTAACCGGTTCGAAAGTGTTTCGTCAGGACCAAAAATCCTGAAATTTCGTTGTTCCTGATTCAGGGTGACCACCTCACGAAGGAATTCACCCAACTCGTGCGCGTCGGCAGCTTCAACGGAGCCAGGCGAAGGCACATCCACAGCGAATTTTCGGAAATCAGGCATGATCAAATCCTGTAAAAGCAGACCGCCATTGGCATTTGGATTGGCGCCCATACGGCGGATCCCTTCAGGAGCCAGTTTGGCCAGTTCAGGCAGAAGACCGCCCTGCTCATCGAAAAGTTCTTCAGGTTTATAGCTTTTCATCCACTCTTCCAGAAGTATTAAATGGTGAGGGTGATCAGAATCGACCTGCAATGGAATCTGGTGCGAACGAAAAGTTCCTTCGATTTGCAGACCATCAACTTCTTTCGGGCCCGTCCAGCCTTTGGGCGAACGAAGAACGATCATCGGCCAGTGTGGCCGGGTAGCGTCATTCTTTTCGCGTGCATTATTTTGTATTTTCCTGATCTTTAAGATAGACTTTTCAAGAACAGAAGCCATAAGCTGATGCATTTTTTCAGGTTCATCGCCTTCCACATAATAGGGTTTCCAGCCGTAGCCGCGTAACAACTGATCCAGTTCCTCTTCAGGGATGCGGGCCAGCACCGTTGGGTTGGCTATTTTATATCCGTTGAGATGCAGAATGGGCAGCACGACTCCATCGGTGATTGGGTTTAAAAATTTATTGGAATGCCATGCCGTTGCCAAAGGACCGGTTTCGGCTTCACCGTCGCCAACCACACAGGCAACCACCAGTTTCGGATTGTCGAATGCCGCGCCAAAAGCATGACTTAGCGAATAACCCAGCTCGCCACCCTCATGAATAGATCCCGGACATTCCGGCGAAACATGGCTCGGAATTCCGCCCGGGAAAGAGAATTGGGTGAATAATTTTTTCAACCCTGCCTCATCCTGCGAAATATTTGGATATACTTCGCTGTATGTGCCTTCGAGGTAGGTGTTTCCAACCAATGCCGGGCCGCCATGACCGGGCCCGGAAATATAAATCATATCCAGATCGTATTTTTTAATCATCCGGTTCAGGTGTACATAAATAAAGTTCTGCCCGGGGGTGGTTCCCCAATGTCCGAGAAGCATCGACTTTACATCGGTAAGTTTCAAGGGCTTTCGAAGCAACGGATTGTCGCGGAGGTAAAGTTGGCCGACCGACAAGTAGTTGGCAGCGCGCCAGTAGGCATTCATTTTCTTTAAAAGTTCCTTTGATAACGGGCGCTTTTTAACCTCTTTACTTTTTGTCTCGTCAACACTTGTTTTGTCCGAATCTTTTATTGCTTTCATTTTTCTGTAATTTGTATTTTCATTTCCAGAGTTAGTTGAGCTTTAGTGACAGTTCATAATTGTAAAACATTTTTGTCTTCAACTGGCGGCTCCAATTGCATGTCCAGGCATTTTTGGCTCATTTTAGTCAGTTCATTTGTGTAAAACATAATAGTAAATTTTATTTTGTGAAAACCTTCTCACAGTGCTATAAATTTGACATTATTTTCAGAAGAAAGTATTACATAATTGCATGAATAAGTTGCATCATTCACACATTTTCAACCCGTTCAAAGTCGATGAAACCTTCTTCTATATCAATTTGTATCAGACGGGCTTTAAGCTTATGTCCCACTTCCAGCCCTTTAAATCCACTGACTAATTTCCCTTCAACATGTGGATGAAAAAGTCGTATCCATGTTCCTTTGGGCGAGGCTCCACTAACAATGGCGTCGAATACTTCGCCAATTCTGTGTTCCAGGATGTCAACTGTTCGGCATACGATAACTGGTCGAGATCAAGCGAATCGTTATTGTCAACTGAGCACCATTGCAAATCGCGCAAATCTTTAGCCTTTTCAGGCTTATAAGTTGCCGGATGGTTTATTTCCTTTAGCTCGTCGAGCAAAGCAGTTGGGAAATCAGGTGCAAATCCCCGCGCAATCATTGCCCTTCGTGCAATAAGCTGAAGAGTTTTCCGGTTTGTATGATCCATTGTCTGAATTATTTTTTTTCCTGGAGTGTACTTAAAAGAAGCCTGGCTGCTTCTGCTGAAGATGCCGGGTTTTGTCCTGTGATTAACAACCCATCTCTTTTTACATAAGAAATCCAGTTTTCTCCTTTACTATATTTTGCTCCCAGTCTCTTAAGCTCAACCTCTAATAAAAAAGGAACTATTTTCGTTAAATTGACAGCCTCTTCTTCGGCATCAGAAAATCCGGTAACCTTTTTGTCCTTTACCAATGGTTCGCCATTTTCGGCTTTCACCTTAATTAAAGCAGCAGGCGCATGACATACAAAGGCAATTGGTTTTTGATGATTGTAAAAATCTTCAATTAAATGAATGGAGTACTCATCATTTGCCAGATCCCATAATGGTCCATGTCCTCCGGGGTAAAAAACGGCATCGTAATCTTTCTGATTTACTTCGCTTAGCCGCAAGGTGTGAGCAACTTTATCTATGACTTCGTTATCGCTGTAAAACCTTTCAGTGGCGGGTGTTTGAGCATCAGTCAATTCGCTTTTAGGGTCAACAGGAGGTTGGCCACCCTGGGGAGAGACTATGGTCAATTCGGCGCCTGCATCGGCTAAAACATAATAGGGCGCTGCAAATTCTTCAATCCAGAAACCGGTTTTCTTGCCGGTAGCTCCCAATTCACTATGGGAGGTAAGTACGATTAATACTTTCATAACTTGTTTTTTTTGATATTATTAATGATTCGCTGTTTTGTCATAAAACAATTGGTACACGACAATCCGGATGATTCAATTTTGCGCTAATCGAAATGTAACCGGTCTTCAGGTTTTTCCGACCAATATACATTGCGGTTATAGTATTTATGCAGTTGGCTCTCATAATCACGGGTCAGCAGATCTTCCTCAGTGTATTCCGGAGCCTGCCTGATTTCCTCGCAGGAAAGATTGATAAATACTTTTGAATCATTCCAACTGATACGATCAATCCATTTGGGTGAGATCAGTACTTTTTTTCCGCCGAACCAGTTTGTTGTATCGATGATCAGATATCGAATTGCCCAGGTCTGGTCATCAATAATAAAATCAACTACATGGCCTATTTCGCCGTCATTGGCCTGAATATGGTAACCACTCACTGCATTGGTACTGCGTAAATGCGAATCCCCGGAATTCTTGTGTGGATTGGCCGGTTTCCAATCTTTGCTGTCGCGCATTATGTCGGGATAATTCCCCCACATGTATGAGCCGCTCCAATAGGTTGGCCATCCGTAATAACCATAGTAGTCATTCTCAAATTGTCGCGATACGGGTTTGTCGGTAAACAGAGACGGGCTGTTCTCAATCTGTTTTTTGCTCAAATTAACCGTGATGTTTTCTTTCAGGTTATTTGCATCACCCATCGCATACGGCGAAATCAGCACTTGTAAGCCTGTAAGCCAGTTTCCTGTATCGGCAACCAGGTAACGAACGGCCCAGTGCAGATCATCGAAATAGAATTCTTTAGCCCTGCCGATTTCACCATCGATAGCATCTAATTTGTACCCTTTTAATGTTTTTGCTTTGATTAACATAGTTGTTTCCCTTTCATTAATTAAATAATACTTATCATCTTACTGACTGTTTTGGCAATCATCAATTCCTCATCGGTATCAATGACACGCACCATACCCCGGCAGGTGTCCGCGGAAACCATGCAGGCACATCCTGCATTTTATTATTGAGCAAGTCAGTCGTGTGAGAAAGCTCTTTCTCGTATTTACTTCAAAGGGAATGCTTATTGGAAGCAGGTTCATCAACCCAATATCCCTTGCGATTGTAATGTCGATGCAAATCGGTCTCATAATCCCGGGATAGCAGAAACTCCTCCGAATATTCCGGTGACTGCTTAATGCTCTCGCGGGAAAGATTGACGAAAACTTTTAATTCGTCCCAACTAACATGGTCAATCCATTGTGACGAAACCAGGATTTTCTTACCTCCCCACCAGTTTTTTGTATCGATGATCAGATAACGAATTGCCCAGGTTTCATCATCAATTATAAAATCCTCTACATGACCTATTTCGCCGTCGCTGGCCTGGATATCGTGGCCACTCACATCATTGGTGCTACGTAAATGGGGATCCCAGGATTTCTCCTGTTGTTTTGATACTTTCCATTCTTTACTGTCACGCATCATATAAGGATAATTCCCCCACATGTATGCGCCGCTCCAATAAGCCGGCCATCCATAATAACCATAGTAAGCCATCTCAAATTGTTTTGATACGGGTTTGTCACTACCCAAAGATGGACTGACCTCGATCTGTTTTTTGCTCAAATTGATGCCAATGTTTTCTGCTTCTTTATTTACAGAAACCAATGCATATGGGGATATCAGAACTCGTCTGCCTGTGAGCCAGTTTCCTGTGTCAGCAACCAGATAGCGAACGGCCCAGTGCTTGTCGTCGAAATAGAATTCTTTAACATTACCTATTTCGCCATCGCTAGCATCTAATTTGTAACCTTTTAATGTTTTTGCTTTGAACAACATAATTTTTTTCCTTTCATTAATTAATATTTATTATTTTACTGACCGTTTTTGCAATCATCAATTCCTCATCGGTGTGAATTATGCGAACGGCAGTCTTCCCGTTATTCGTTGAAATGATCGGGGCATTTGCTTCATTTTGTTTTTCATCCAGATCAATTCCCAAAAAATCCAGACCTTTGCAAATGCGTGAACGGATTACCGGAGCGTTTTCGCCAATGCCACCGGCAAAAACGAGTGTATCCAGTCCTTCCAATGCAGCGGTAAAAGCGCCAATCCATTTTCTGGCCTGATAACAGAATAACGAAATGGCTTCTGCAGCCCGAATGTCTTCTTTTTCCAGCGCGAGTAGATCATGCATGTCGGAACTGGTTTCGGAAAGACCAAGTAGCCCGGATTCATGGTTGATCAGATGATTAAACTGTTTGGGCGTTAAATTTTCCGATTGCAGGATATACCACGCGACGCCCGGATCCAAATTACCGGGCCGGGTTCCCATCACTATTCCTGAAGCAGGAGTGAAACCCATAATTTGAGTTGTTTCCAATGGAACCGAAACTCCCGGATGTTTAGGAATTAACCTTACCGTGTATTCCGAAGCAGGACGTGTGGCATCCAGTTGAATTCCGTAAACATGGCCCCTGGCCGCGTACGGTAATTTGCGGATGTATTTCATTTCATGCTTTTCCGGAGTACCGTCCTTGAGATCTTCAGCAAAAAGTTCTACACGAATTGAATTGGTGTCAACATCGCTGACATACACCTGTGCTTCAAATATATGCTGATCTCCTTCGGTCCTGCTATTAACGTCGCCAAAGCGTATTGAATTCCAGTTTTTTGCCAGAGCTTGTTGCCACTCAACGATTTGTTTGCCCAAAATGCCCTTGTTGGCAGATCGTTCCATGTAATTTTTTGCTGCCGGAATGTAGTGTTGTTCAGTGTATTCGCGTACGGCACGGGTGACACTAAACTGCGGTGTTAAAAGCGCCATGCTTTCCCTGATTTTTTCAACCCAGGCAACGGGAATGTTGTTTTTATCGCGGTTATAGAACTCAGGGATTACATTTTGCTCAAGAAGATTGTAAAGTGAATCAGCTTCTGTTGCATCCCAGGCCGGATCGTCTCCATGTTCCTGGCCATCGCCAATGGCCCAACCTACTTCAGGAGTATAAGCTTCGGCCCACCAGCCATCCAATTCCGAAAGGTTCAGCCCGCCATTGACAAGAACTTTCATGCCGCTGGTTCCGCAAGCCTCCCATGGTCTTCGCGGTGTGTTTATCCACACATCAACACCCTGAATGAGGTGTTCGCTCAAATTCAAATCGTAATCGCCTAGAAATATGACATGAGAACGAACTTCAGCTTGCCGGATAAAATGAATCCATTCCCTGATCAAATTCTGACCTTCATGATCAGCGGGATGTGCCTTTCCGGCAATAATAAGTTGTACGGGATATTTTGAATTGGTCAACAGGCGAATAAGCCTTTGTTGATCGTGCAACAATAGATTTGGTCGTTTATAAGTTGCGAAACGGCGGGCAAATCCCAGCGTTAAAACATTGGGGTCGAACATAAGTTTCGATGCCTCAATAGCTTCACCAAGAATGTGCCGGCTAACTTTACCATGCAACCGGCTAACGCCGTTAATGGCGCCACTTCCACGGATTGCGAGATAAGCCATATTGAATTTTTCAGAAGTGTCTGTTGGATTTTGGCGACCCAATGCCATTAAATCGGAAAGCGAAATGCCGAGTTTCTTTTGAGCATATCCACCAAGGTATTGTTCGATAAGGAAAGGCGAGAACCAGTCAAAACCTGCGGGTACTGCAGTATGCGTGGTAAATAGGTTTCCTGCTCTCGTAACTGCGAGGGCAACTTCGAACGGATGTCCGGTTTCTTTCATGAAATCGAGGGCACGCTCTAAAACGGCAAAGGCTGCATGTCCTTCGTTGAGGTGGCAAACCTGTGGTTTAATACCCAGGGCACTTAGCAACCGCCAGCCACCAATACCAAGGAGTAATTCCTGCTGTGCTCCATCCTGGTCAATTACCTGACGAAAATATCCTTGTTGATAAAGTAATCCAATGCCAATTACAGGCACTCCCAGATCGCTGGCTGCTTTAAGCTGATCGCCGGCCACATTGCCCAAACCACCCGAATAAATGGGTAGAGCTTCACTCAACATGAATTCCATGCTGAAATATGCGATGGTGGAAAGCGGAGATTGTGAATGATTTTGCTGAAACCAGGCCGGAGCCTTGTCCATCTCTTTTTTTGATTGTTTCATTTCATCTATTTTGCTGCGATATGTTGAATCAGCAAAAAGTCGTTCAAGTTGTTCTTTTGAAGCTGTTTGAAGAACAACCCACGGATTGTGTGTAAGTTCCCAAAGGGCAGGATCAATTTTTTGCCACAATATGTCGGCGGTATGATTCCATGACCATCTCAAGTCAATGGCGAGTTCGGCAAGAGAATCAAATCCTTCAATTTTGGCTGGCAAAAAACTATAAACTGGTTTTATTTCGTCTGTTTTTTCTTTCATGAGAATATTCTTTGATTTTTCTCTATGAACATGTTTAAATTATTGGCACTGTAACGATTCGTGTGGGTAATGTAACCTATATTTTAAAAGCTATTTCCATTCCGTCTGAAACAAAGCATCCAATTTTAAATTTACCCATCCTATCCGTTGTAGAGCTATATTAAATTACACGGTGGACTTTTTTCCCAAAGCCTCCATCAGCTTGTCGAAAGGTTCGTTGAATTTACTGACTCCTTCACCTTCCAATTGCTGAGTCACCTTGTCGATGTCGATTCCAAGTTCAGGCAGACTTGCCATTACCCGGATTGCTTTGGTAATATCGAGTTCGATGGTTAGTTTCGGATCACCATGATCGCGGTAGGCATCGATGGTTTGTGGCGGAACGGTATTTACCGTGTTCTCCCCGATAAGCGCTTCAATGTATTTAACGTCGCTGTAATTGGGGTTTTTGTTACTTGTGCTGGCCCAAAGAAGTCGCTGGGCATGGGCTCCCTTTTCTTCCAGTTTTTTAAATCGTTCGCTACCAAAGATTTCCTTGTAAATCTGGTAAGCCATTCTGGCGCTCGAAATGGCCACTTCGCCGTGTGCTTCCTTCGCCATTTCTTCCTTTTTGTCTTTAGTCTCCATGATTTTTTCCAACGATGGATCAACCAGGGTATCAATACGGCTTAAAAAGAAACTGGCGACTGAAGTGATCTGATCGATCGGATTTCGTTTGGCAACCCGTGCTTCAAGTCCTTCGAGGTAGGCTTCTGCCACTTCCCGGTAACGGGGTAAGCCAAAGAGCAGGGTTACATTGACATTGATGCCGTCACTGATCAGTTGCCGGATCGCAATCAATCCTTCGGTTGTTGCCGGAACTTTAATAAATACATTGGGCCTGTTCAGCAACGACCATAGCCGTCTCCCTTCCTGAATGGTGCCTTTGGTGTTGTGTGCCAGATGCGGATTAACTTCCAGGCTCACATATCCATCTTTTCCTGAAGTCCGTTCATATAAAGGTCTGAAAACGTCAGCAGCGCTCTGCACATCCTGTTGACTGATCGTCTCGTAGATGTCATTTATTTTTTTTTGAGCTTGAGCCATCTTTTGAATTTCAGCATCGTAGATATTACTATCAGCAATGGCTTTTTCAAAGATGGCCGGGTTTGAGGTCATGCCCCGAAGTCCGTCTTCTTCAATCAAATGCAGAAGATCACCATTTGAAATCAGATCGCGGCGGATATAGTCGAGCCAAATGGATTGTCCCAGGCTTTCCAGTTGTTTTAATGGATTGTTTTTCATGATTGTTTCCTATTTTATTTGGTTCTGCAATTTTCGTGTTCGCATTTAAATTAAAAATAGCTAAAATATTGCCTGACTGAGAGGTCTTGACTATTGAAGGACAACGAGTACAGGTATTTAATTTTATAGTTTGATTTTGAACTCTCAAAGTTCCTTAAAATTACTTTCCCTGTTTTTTGAAAGTATTACACAATTCGGGGAAATAATTACATCATTCACACATTTAGTTTGAAAATCTTACTCAGAATATCTGAGTCGTTGCGATCATTTGAATTCAAAACCAATTCCTGAATTTAACTTGAACTGACTCAGTGAACTGAGATTAAAAATCAGGCGTATCCGGTCTCTGAACGGGCCGGTAATCGATTGAATATTTCCGGAGACAACCAGCGGAACGTATATCTCGAAAAAGTTCCATAATCCGGTTTTCAGACCTGCTTCACAGAAAAATGGTGAATCATTGCGCATTCCGGTGCCGTGATCGTTCAATAGTAAATTCACAAAAGGTCTTACTGGTATAAAGGCAATTTTTTCCGGCAAATTACTGGTGAAGGATAATGAAATCAACCAGCGGCTATAACCCAGCTTTTCGTTTACCGGAGAGACCAATCCGCCTTCGCTGAAACTCATTTGTCGCGACCAGAAACTTGTTGG
>JBBSBP010000118.1:0-15596 GCA_038251165.1 Bacteroidales bacterium
AAACGCTTGGATTGTTTGCCATTGGAATCTGTATTGTCATTTTTGTTATGTCGATAATTCAGGGTCGCGATTTGGCCGAAATGTTTATTATATCGGTTTCGCTGGCAGTGGCAGCTATTCCCGAAGGGCTTGCAGCCATTGTAGCAGTTGTTCTTTCTATTGGCGTTACCGGCATGTCGAAGAAAAAGGCGGTTATCAAAAAATTACCTGCTGTTGAAACACTTGGTTCGGTCAATATTATCTGTTCCGACAAAACAGGCACATTGACCCAAAACAAAATGACAGTAAAAACTTATTTCAACCTCGAGGGTGAAATAGCTGTCGAACGTAATACACAAAACAGCGCTACCGAAGATGCAATATTGCTTGCCAAAGCCATGATACTTTGCTCAGATGCAACATACGAAAACAGGCAAGGAACGGGCGATCCAACAGAAATTGCATTGCTATTACTCGGAGATGATTTGGGAATTGATAGAAAAGAACTAAATGCTCAGGTCAGTCGTGCCAGTGAGTTTTCTTTCGATTCCGACCGAAAATTAATGTCAACACTTTGCGAAGAAAACGAAAAATTTACTGTTTATACCAAAGGGGCAATTGGTAATCTTATCCAGATTTCAACACAGGTTATCGGAAATGGGAAAGTAATTCCGATGACCGAAGAACACAAAAAAAGGTACCTTGATGCAGCAGAAAAAATGTCGGACAACGCACTCCGTACGCTTGGCGTGGCTTATAAACCGGTTGATTCCATTATCGAAGGCGCTGAAATGGAGAAAGACCTGATTCTAATTGGACTTGTCGGAATGATTGACCCTCCACGGCCCGAAGTGAAAGAATCCATTCAAAAAGCAAAACTTGCCGGCATTACCACCATCATGATTACCGGCGACCATAAAAATACCGCCTTCGCTATTGCCCGCGAACTGGAGATGGTTGACTCCATTGATCAGGCCATCACGGGCGGAGAACTGGATGCCTTTTCGGAGGTGGAACTCGCCGAAAAAATTTCGAAGTATCTTGTATTTGCGCGTGTTTCACCCGAACACAAAGTAAAAATTGTCCATGCTCTCAAGTCGCATGGTAATATTGTTTCCATGACCGGCGACGGGGTAAACGATGCCCCCTCGCTCAATGCTGCCGATATTGGTGTGGCAATGGGAATAACCGGTACCGATGTTGCCAAAGCAGCCTCTGATATGATTCTGATGGACGACAATTTCGCAACCATTGTTTCAGCCATCGAACAGGGCCGGAACATTTACAGTAACATAAAAAAGGCCGTTATCTTTTTGATCACCTGCAATTTAGGTGAAGTTATTGCAATGTTTGTTACGCTGCTGATCGGTTTGGAAGCCCCGTTAATTGCTACCCAGCTGTTGTGGATCAACCTCATTACCGATTCTTTTCCCGCAATTGCACTAGGCATGGATCCTGGAAATCCGGACGTGATGAAAGAAAAACCACGCGATGCAAAAGAGAGTTTCTTTTCAAGGGGCGCAGGATTTCATCTTATCCTTGGCGGTGCATTAATTGGTGCGTTAACAATCCTGGCTTTCTGGTTCGGTTATTACGAACATGGATACAGCCCGTTTGACCATTCAGCTCCGGAAAATACGGTTGAATATGCCCGGACGATGGCATTTATGGTACTGGTGATGTGCCAGTTGTTTTTCTCTCTTGCTGTCAGAAACAGTTCAAAATCAATTTTTCAGATTGGGATTTTCTCCAATAAATACCTGGTTGGAGCAATTGTTTTGGGTGTCCTGTTACAATTAATCGTAATCGGTGTTCCTTTTATGCAAAGGGCATTTCATTTGCAAATGCTTGATTTGGGAGGTTGGCTAATTGCCATTTCCTTAGGTTTGGTTCCGCTGTTGGTAAACGAGATTGTCAAAATATTTATTCGGGCAAGGATAAAAAAGCAGAATGTGTGAATGATGTAAACTTTCACCAAAGTTCTGTAACACTTATCATATCAAATGTTACGAACTTTGAATATCAAAATTCATTAATAAAACTCATACGACATGAAAGGCAACGAAAAATTAATAACAGTATTGAATGGCGATGAATTGGATGCAGTAAACGCCTACAACAGTGCGATAAAACTGGCCCGCGAAGTTGGCGATCAAGGCTCCGCCGACTTACTAACCAAAATACTTAAAATGGAAGAAGGCCATGTTGACTGGGCAGAAAAACAACGGGCTCAGATAGATCAGATGGGTCTGGAGAATTACCTGATCAATCAAGCGGATAGTCCTGCAAGCTAAAATATAAAAATTATGCCTTCATTAGCAGCAGTATCGACAATTGATTTCCCCCATAAAGTTGAACAGCAAATGGTGAAAGAAGGTGCAAGAAAATTATTTGCGCCTTCTTTTCCACAAGTAGAAAGAATGATGAGTGTCTTTGACAATACGGAAATCAAGACCCGAAACTTGTGCAAACCGCTTGATTACTATACCACTATTCATTCATTCGAAGATCAGAATGCCGAATACATTCGCATTTCTCTTGAATATTCCATTCAGGCGATTGAAGAATGTATTGCTTCAGCACAAATTAGTAAGAATGAAATTACTGACCTAATTTTTATTTCAACAACCGGGCTTTCAACTCCAAGTTTAGATGCACTCATTATTAACAAAATGAGGCTGCCCCAGAACATCAACAGAATGGCTGTTTTTGGTCTGGGCTGTGCGGGTGGTGTTGCCGGATTCTCAAAAGCGAATGTCCTCGCTATAGCCAACCCGAATGCCGTGGTATTGCTTGTGATGAATGACAACGGCAATATGTCGAGTACTACCGTTTTGTATGTGTTGGAAAGATTCTTTACCAAAGGTTTTAAAAATGGCTACGGATTAATGGCATCAATGGGTCCGGGCTTTTCGTGCGAGATGGTTTTGCTTCAAATGAACAAAAAATAAATGGTATTCATTCTTTTCATATCATTTGTTATTCTGCTCCGAATTGGGGAATTGGTACTTTCTAAAAGTAATGAGAAATGGTTGTTGCAAAATGGAGCGGTTGAATATGGACAAAAGCATTACCCACTCATTGTGACGCTTCATGTATCATTTATCATCTCAGTGATTTTCGAATATTCCAGACAATCAGACCCGACTTACAATTTATTCCTGATTGCTTTTTATGGTGTACTTCTTGCTTTTAAAGTCTGGATTATTTTATCATTGGGGAAATTCTGGAACACAAGGATTTACCACATTCCAAATAGAACTCTGATAACAAAGGGACCGTACAACTACTTCAAGCATCCGAACTACCTGGTTGTAATTATTGAAATCGCAGTTATTCCTTTGATATTCAACCTTTACTATACTGCAATTACGTTTAGTGTGTTTAATGCGATCATGTTATTCGTAAGAATTAAAGAAGAAAATAAAGCGCTGCTTATTTGAATTTATTACGAAAAATCAGAAGCTCAAGTAAAACTTCGGATCCAAATTTAGTTCAACAAAGAATACATAAATAGCTAAATGATCAAATATGAAAAACAAAAACGATGGATATACTGTCATTACAGGGGCAAGTATGGGTTTGGGAAAAGCATTTGCTATTGAATGTGCCAAACGGAATATAAACCTCATTTTGATTTCTTTGCCTGATGAAAACCTCAATGAATTATGTGGCGAACTGGAACTTGCTCATGGCATTAAGGCCCATTATTATGAAACCGACCTAACTACACGTGAGGCTGTTGAAGAGCTGGCCCAATGGATAAATGAAAATTTTTCAGTCCATATGATCATCAATAATGCAGGCATTGGGGGAAGCCGGATTTTTTCAGACACTTCAATCGATTATCTTGAAAACATCATCCTGTTAAATATTAACGCCATGGTTTTTCTTACGCGTCTGCTTCTTCCGGAGTTAAAGAGGCATCCGTCAGCTTTTATTTTGAATGTATCTAGTTTGGCTGCCCTTTCACCTCTTCCTTTTAAAACTGTTTATCCGGCGTCAAAAGCATTTATACATCATTTTTCCCGGGGGCTCAAAGCTGAACTAAGAGATTCCAATGTCAGTGTCAGTGTCTTAAGTCCAGGGCCAATATTGACCAATTCTGATGTATCCAAACGGATCAACGGCCAAAGTTTTTATATTAAGCAGTGCATTATGCCGGCTGAAAAAATTGCACAAATAGCCATCCAAAAGCTATTAAAAGGAAAGGCAGTCATTATTCCCGGCTTCCTGAACAAGTTCAACGCTTTCATGATGCACCTGACACCGATAGATATCCGCATCAATATTGGCACATCTATTTTCAAAAGGGAATTAAAAAAGAAAAAAAACCATGAAAGTACTGATTACCGGAGCAAACGGGCTGCTTGGCAGCAACCTGACAAGGAAACTGTTGCAGAAAGGCTTCGAAGTTAAGGCAATGGTTCGTGAAAGCAGCAACCTGCTTTCGCTAAGAAATTCGGGGGCAGAGCTGTTCAAAGGAAATTTGGATAATCCGGGTGACCTCAGGAAAGCGCTTTCAGATTGCCAGGCGGTTGTACATGCTGCCGCCAATACTTCGCAATGGCCTACAAACCATGAATATTACAAGAAGATCAATATTGAATTTACAAGGTTGCTGCTCGAAGAAAGTTTAGCAACGGGTGTCGAACGTTTTGTTTTTGTCAGCTCTGCAAATACTTTTGGTCCGGGAACAAAAGAAAACCCGGGAAATGAATTGTCCCCTTTTACCCAATTGCAGTTTCAGTCAGGTTACATGCGGAGCAAGCACGAGGCCCAGGAACTGGTGCTTGATTTTGCTCAAAAATACCAATTCCATGCGGTTGTCGTCAACCCCACTTTCATGTTGGGGAAGTATGATGCAAAGCCAAGTTCAGGGCAAATTCTTTTTATGGCATATGGGAAAAGCCTGATGCTTTGTCCATCTTCAGGCAAAAATTTTGTTCATGTCGAGGATGTGGCCACTGGAATTGTAAACGCTATTCAGAAAGGCAAAACCGGAAATTGTTATTTGCTTGCCAATGAGAATTTAAGCTATCGCGATTTTTTTAGTAAGATGAAATTTGTTTGTGGCTATCCGAAAAAAATAATCCATGTTCCTAAACCAGTTCTTTCCATGACCGGGCAGATGGGCAGCCTTTATGAAAAAGTTACGGGCAAACCCTCTAAACTGAACCATATCAATGGGCAACTCCTTCTGGCCGAGAATTACTATTCACCAACAAAAGCAATCCGGGAGCTTCAATTGCCGCAAACGCCCATTGAACAAGCAATAGAAGATGCTTTGGATTGGTTTACCGAATTTGGATATTTGCATTAAACGCGATTGTAAACTATCCGGAGCGTTTTACTGCACTCGTGCTTAGCGACACCAATTGCACAGCCGATACGCCCGAATCAAAAGAAAAGCGAAGTAAAGCCATAGAAAGTATCAGGGAAAACGGTGTGGAAAAATATGCCGATGAAAGCCTGAAAAAGTTGTTTGCACCAGAATCTTTTACAACAAATTTAAAAGAAGTTGACAAAGCCAGAGAAATGATCACGACAACCTCTCAACAATCGCTTTATAACACTTTGCACGCTCTGACTGAGCGCAAAGAAACCTGCAGCAAACTTCCGGAGATAAATGTTCCTGTACTTATCCTTGTTTTGTTGGATGTTATTCTGGAAGTCGTGCCCTTTTTTATTGAGCTGAATACCTGAATGATATAGATTATTTTGAATGATGTATTTTCTTGTTTTCAACATGTCAAAGAACTTAAATATTTGAGTTTTATTAATCATTTCCGAATGTGTATATTGCTATTATATTGGTTCTTATAGGTTATTTTTTGTTCTTCAAAAATAAATTGCCACCCGTGATCGGTTACTTAACACAGATATTTCGGTAAGTGCATCCCGTACATCGTTGCTTGTATTTGGTCGCCTTCGGAAAATAATTTTGAACGATTATTTCATTCACTTCCTTACAAACACGACTAATATCCGTTTTTGCACTTTCTGAAATTTCAACTTCGACCAGCTTGTTTGAAGATCGGGTATAAACCAGAAAACCTTTGTTGACCTCTTTGTGAAAGTTTTCTTCAATCAACACAGCATAACATTCAAGCTGAGTCCGGTACGTTTCGTATATACGGTCTTCAAATTTAGCAAATTTATAGTCAAGCGGAGCCATCGAGCCATCATTTATAAGCAAAACTTCATCCACCGTTCCTCTTAACAGTTCATTGGTTAAATATTGATCGACAAATTTTTCAACCACTCCAATTCGTTTTCTCAGGTAGTCTTTGTTTTGTTCCAATTTCGAATCATGAACTTGTCTCCCTTTTTCAACCTTGTAATGCCGCTCTTCGTACTGAGGGATACACAAAACATATTCGTAGTAGGTAAACCTTGGACAGTAAAGGTATTCAATGATATGTGAAGGAGTTACTGACATTAGAAAAATAAAGCTTTTACATCGTCAGTCACCAATTTTTTATCGAAAGCCTGCCCCAACAGGGCGGTTTGCCGGAGTTCATTTTTACTCATCGGGAAAATATAAACCGAATCGGTTTCTTCATCAATCAGGTCACTTACCCTCAATTGAAGGGTATCCTTTTCGTTGTCTTCCAAACTCCCCAGGAATACGGACTTCTGAACCCGGTATAATCCGGATTGCTTACATATTTTGGACACTTTGCCCCTTGGTTTGTCCATTTTTATATCATACAATACCCAACAAATCATGGCTTTTTTATTAATTGGTTAGCAAACTGGTGTGCATCCATCTGCATCGCGTTCATCCGGGTTTGATTACGGCCATTGTAGCGGATTTTATCTTCATCGAGGAATAACATCAGCGACTGAATCAGCAAATTTTTCCCCTCCGGATTTAGACTGACTCCATTGGTAATTTTATCCGTATGACTGTCGCTCACCTTTTTTGCGGAAAACAATTTGAACACCACTTCATCGGCATACGTTCGGTAAGGTTCAATAAAGTCAAAGACCATACTTTTCATGTTGTAATCGTCGCGGTGCATAAAGCCTACATAAGGATCGAGCCCGGCAATAACCAGTACTTTTTCGACCCGACTATATAAAACACCATAAGCATAGTTTAAAAATGCATTATAGGGGTCTTGCGCCGGACGGAAACTGCGACCTGCAAACTGATACCTTTCTGCCAGTAAGGAACTAAGCAATTGAAAATAGATTCGTCCGGCAGTGCCTTCAAGGCCTCTGAGGGTATCGTCCATCAAATCAACTTTATCGCCTTTAAGTTCTTTCATCTTTGCTTTTAATGCCATGATCCCCTCAATCTTCTCCTGAATAAGATCAGCATTCGCAGGGCGATGGTTTTTCAGTCGTTTCAGCAATTCAATCTGGTTGTCTAATTTGCCGGTAAGCCAGGTTTTGATCCAGTAAACGCCCGTTTCGTTCATGCTGGCTTCGAGTTGTTGCTTGCGTATCTTTGAAGTACTTCCGGGTTTGCTATGCCAGAAGCGGCCAACCGGCATGCCATCACGTTCAAAGATAATGATGTCGATATTATTTTTCATGGCCAGTATTACCGCATCGGTGCTGATTGCCGAACCCTTGCTCATGAGTATCGAGGTAACTTTTTGACTGGCAAAATGATGTTTTTCTTTTTCACCTTCTTTGGTAAGGGTTACTTCAAAAACATCATCTTTTACGTGTACATAAGTTCCATAAGTGTTGATGACTAATTGCATTCTTCAATCTTTATTATATTAGACTTACTGTTCCAAAACCGCGGCTGACGGCTTTGCCAATTCCTGCCCACTCGGGAAGGTACGCATTGCTGGTAAACTTACCCGAAAAGGCAAGCATAGTCTGGTTTTTAAACAAGGTTTCCCTTTCTTCCACGCTACAGATAGCCATTATCCGTTCGTCGGTGTGAAACGAGAGTCCTTTGTAAAAACTCAAAATATTGTTCTGAAGCTGTCGGTTTAGAAAAGTGGTTCGGTCGGGTTCGGCTATTTGCTGAAATTTCCTGAAGTTTTCCTGGTTCAAAGCCATCCACAATGTTTTAAATGAATAGTTGTACAACTGTTTATTCACAGACAATTCACATTGTTTTTGCTGAATGTTTTTTGCCAGTACCGGGTAATGTTGTCCTTCGATATCAATTTCACGTATTTTCAGAAACAACGAAACCAACAGCTCTGCTCCTTCCTGAAAACCAACCAATACCGGTGTTTTATCGATTACCTTGTACTGAACCATTGGATAGGCATAACGCGACGTTCCGTCTTCGTAGTGGTTGTGCAACAAAGGTGAATGTTCTTTAAACAGGTTGCCAAAATAGCCACGCAATTTATGCGCATCGCGTGTTTGTAACTGAATATCCGGGAATTGTATGGTTGTTTGAGTGATTTGCATGAAGGGTTAATTATAAGGTGATTAATTGTTTGTTTGTATTTCAGTTCTGCCATATTCTTGATCGTGTGATATAGTCGCTGCCTCTGGTGTGGATGTCTCAGCTAGGGACGATGTCTCAAGCTAGGGACGATGTCTTAGCTAGGGACGATGTCTTAGCTAGGGACGATGTCATAGCTAGGGACGATGTCCCTAGTTATGATGTCTCAGGCTTTCAGCCTGATCTTGGGGTGGAAGGGTCAGTCCCAGAAATATTTGGGATCATATTCGATAATGTCATACTCTTTCACGAATTGCTCTACCTCTTCCTGGTAAGTTTGATAGCCATGGTGTTCCTTTTGGTTTTCGATATAGCGTTTCACCACTTCTACTTTCGAACTACTTACTGAAAAGGCTCCATAGCCAATCTGCCATTTAAATTGCTTTGTTCCACCTTCTATCGTCTTAATCCATTTCGAGGATTCCTTTTTTACCTCTTCAACAATACGTGCCAATGCATGGTTTTTCGATAATCGAAATAAAATATGCACATGATCGGGGACGGAATTGATAATCAATGCCGGACTTTCGTACTGTTGCAAAGTGCCAGCCATGTATGCATGTACTCGTTTTTCTATGGTTGGAGTAATAAACTCCCTTCGTCCTTTGGTGCTAAAAGTGAGATGGATGTACATCTGCGATAATGATTGTCCCATATTGTGGTAAATTATAATTGAATGCCTATACAATTGCTGTATTGTGCCCTTTGTCTGATGAAAAATGGATTGATTTTCTAATCAACCCAACTATTCAGGCCATGGGCCTGAGACATCACACCCATGGACACCGTCCATAGACAGAAGATTACAACCACCTATCAGGCCAACGTGACACATCACAGCTATGGACACCGTCCATAGAAATAGAATCACCCAATCAGGCCAACGGCCTGTTTGCAACTGAATATCCGGGAATTGTATGGTTGTTTGAGTGATGTGCATGATGAGAAATTTGTTTTTTTAAAGGATTGAAACACATATATTTTCTGCTTTATCTCGAATAAATCCTGTAACCGGATGGTAATAATCTTCTAAAAAATCAGATGAAACCAATAGAATATCTTTCATCAATTCGCTTCCCATTGCTTTCAGTTCCCTGACTTTATCCAGATAATCAGGGACAGCAATAATGTGTTGATGAAAATCCCTTTTGAAAGGTTCAAAATCTTCACGGGTACATTCTTTATGAATCATCTTATCGAACATTTCTTTGGCATTCGTAGCCTTTTCATCACATTCAATGAAAACGGAAGTGGTTCGGAAACCATTCTCAATAACCTGAAATTTTGAAACCGAAGTATCCGAACCATCATAATTGAGTTCTTTCATCGACTTAAAGAAGTTTAGCGAATAACCAAACCCGTCGTCGTTTCGTTCACAGATGTTATTATAGTAGTAAGTTACCAGCTCCAGATAATCCTTTTCTTCGATCTCCTGTTTCTCCTTCGTGAAATATTTGATAGCATTCCGGGCTGTGTCTTCGGTCATTGGCCCGTATATGCTGCTACATTTCCCAAAATCAACAATAAGGACTGATCCAATGAACCCTTTATCGTATTCCCTATTGACGCGACCGGCAACCTGAATGATGGAATCTATCGGAGACAAATCGCGAAAAGCCATATCGAAATCCAGATCCACTCCAGCTTCTACACATTGCGTCGAGATCAATAACGGTTTTAATCCTTTGCGAATCTTTGCTTTTCGTACATCTTCTTTTATCGCATCTATTAGCTTCTGTCTCCCAGCAGGAACAATATTGGTTGACAAGTAATACAGTGGGTTCTCAATCCCTTCTTCCTCAAAGTAGGTTTTGATACTTTGATAAACGTCTAACGAAAGTTTAACGGTGTTGACCACAATCAGGCACGATTTATCGGCTGTCCAATGTTTAAAATACTTTTCAATAAACTCCTGCTGATCCTGAATTTTTGTTTCGATCATCGGGCACAGCTTCGTGCGGTTAAACAGTCTTGTAGGTAAGTTTTAATTTGTCAAACGGATTATTGGTCATTTAACCTTCTGCCAGCCCCCGCTTCCTCAAGCAGTTTGTTAATCTTTATCCTCGCATGTGCTTCGTTGTTCGGCATTGGGCAAAGTCAGGTTGTTGTTTTGGTTCCGAAAGATAGTGTTTTTGATTATGTATTGTAAGAGGCATTGATGAAAAAAGCGGGATATTTGGGATTTGTGGTTTTAGGTTGCATTGCTATAAAATGGAGTGCCAGGTTCCAGGTATTGATATCAATCTTTTATTTCTGAAAGCAAATCCTGAGCCGGATTTTAAATACTTCTCAAATTCGTAAGCTTTATATTTATCCGCGAATGCAGTGTAATTGACAAGTTCGACAGGTAATTTATTGCTTGTGTAATAAACCTGACCTTTTTGGTGACGCACGAGACGCTCTTTCAGATTGCTTGTACAACCAGTATAGTAAGTATCATCAGAACATTTGAGAATGTAAACGTAAAACTTTCAATATAAATAAGCCTTTTCTCATTCCGTCCGAAAACAGGCAATTTCTCGTATGGACGATTTACCGCGGACGGGTTTCGCATCCTTCATTGTCAACGTTACTAGGTTAAATATCAGAAAATAAGGTTTTTATAATTTTGATTTTTAAAACCTTATTTCCACTGGGCAACCTTAGTAGCAAAGGAAAACCATGAAAAACAAACCTTATTATTCCAATTTGTAATTTCATTCGAAAAAAACGGTATTAATAAATTGAATTTCTGTGCGTTCTCATGGAACTCCATGCCAGGAGATATCCACTTCGAACTATATTTTCATTTTCTTTTTGCGCCGCCACCTTTGAAATTAATTCCGCGGCATGTTCGTTTCATATTTTGATATTATATGCTCAAGGGAATTTTGTCGTACACCCCCCTTCAATTTTGACCAATGTAGCAACATTCATATCCTGTATCTAACCCAAAAGCCCTCCGTCGCTATAGCTATGGAGGGCGAAGATTATGGACAGTGTCCACCGTAGCTCACCGAAGACTTGTGTTTATGATTAAGCCTTTGGCGAACTGATTGGTATAAAAAAACTCACCTACGCGTAAAGCTTCGGTGAGCGAAGGTGGAGCTGGCGGGAATCGAACCCGCGTCCAAACGAGGAAGCAATATGCTTTCTACATGTTTATCCCCAGACTTGGTTTTCGAGTAAAAGCTGGATCAGGGCCACCGACTTTTACCTTATCTTCTTAATTTCGCAGAAGTCACGAAGCAAAACTTCTGCTACCCCCGATTTATTTGCACCACCTGATCGGGCCGCTTCAGGGAAGTAGCACCCGGGCGATGTCCCGTTCCAGTATCTAATACCGGAATGAAGTGTAACCTACTTAATTTCGGTTACGCAGCAAGAGCGTAGTTGTTTTCGCCAATTGAAGTTTGAACGCCGAGTTTTACGGGCTGTGCGATCAAGGCCCTACATGCTTACATACCTCTTCTACCCGCTGTCAAAACCAGTCAGCCCCGGTATTAAGGAGTACAAAAATACAACTTTAAAGCCATCTTCTGATTATACTGCAGCTTTTATTTAGGCATTTAACCTTTGAATAAGTCAGTATGCTGCAAATTTCAGGCTATCTGCCTACACTCATAGGATTTAAGTAGCTAATCTTCTGATTATTCTCGAAGTCATACAATGTCAGAATACGAAGCAGGTAAAATGCTTCCCAGTAAGTTTGCAGTGACCGGATATAATCACGCTTCGCATCTTCACGTTCCGAAAGTGCAATATTCAGGTCGGTGATGCTAATTTCACCATTCTGAAACAGTTTTAGTGCGATCTGGTAGCCACTTTCGGAGACTTTATCCGCTTCTTTGGCAGTAGTCAACTGATCTTTCATCAATCCAAACTGTTCCACTTTAACCACAACACTTCGTTCAAAATCCTCACGATCTTTCTCCACATCATAAATTACCAGATCCCTTTCCGATTCAGCCAGCTTAACAGCAGAGGCCGATTGACCCCAATCCAGAATAGGAATGCTGAGCGCCAGTTTCAAGGTCTGTTGCCGCTCCGGCATATCATATATTCCTGCCATGGTTTCAGCGCTGTTTGACATACCGTAACTTCCCTGAAGTGTAGCGCTTAATCCGTTACTGCGTTTGGCATTCAGCAAATCCCGGTCAGCTACAATTAACCTTCGTTTATAAGCCACGCCTTCTTTCCTGTTGGCTCTTGCTTCTTCAAGTGCGATGGAAACATCGATGTTGAACAAGCTTATATCCAGCGGTATTTCCAATTCGATTTTCTGATCCTGAGCAAGACCAATATAGGATTTTAATTCAAAATCAGCATTTTTCAAATCCATACTTGCCTGATTCAGTGATTTTTGCGCATTCAGAACGGAAAGTTCGTTCCGGGAATAATTATTCTCAGATATTTTCCCAAGCTTCTTCTTGGTTTGGGCAATTTTCAGGTTATTATTACTGTTTTTCAGGTTGCTTTCGGCTAATTTATAATTCGTTTGTACCATCAGATACCTGAAAAAACGGGTAACTGAATGCAGCGAAATTTCCTCAATCGTTTCAATAAAGTTTTTTTGCGCTTCATCATAGATCAGCGGTTCAGTTTTTTGAGACCATTTCATCCAGTTGATCGAAAAAACAGGCTGTGTAAATCCGATGGAGAAAGGGCTTCCGGAGAAATTAACCTTGTCCTTGTTGAAATCCTGAAACCGGTAAGCTGAAGTGGACGCATACACATAAGTGCCGGTAAACGGGATAGATTGGTTAAGTGACAATCGTGCCGAAGTTGATAAGTTCGTAACCTGTTTAAATTCCAGACTTCCGTCAGGCTGAGTGACACCCACGGTTGCTTTGTTAAAATCGGGCAAGGTTCCTGACAAAACCAGCTGAGGCCGGTACCTGGTTTTAAAATTCCTCCATCGCCAGTAATAATTGTTATTGCTGTTTTGTGCATATTTAACAGATGATGACTGTTCAATAGCCAACGAAACAACATCCTTCAGACCCAGACTGTATTTTACAGCTTCCTGTGCCTGAACATTTAAATATGGAATCATATAGAAGCAAATGAAAATTCCATAAAAATATATTTTTCGGCTCTTGCGTTTCATTTGTTTTTAATTCTCTTTAAGATTACTTAATCCTGAAAAGGACGATTTGGATATTACGACCTGATCGCCTTCCAGTAAACCGGAAACCACTTCCTGATAATCTGATCCTTTCATCCCAAATTTAACCGTACGCGGAACAATCTTCCCGGAATCGATCACATATATAGTCTGATCGGAATAGGCTTTAAACCGGTCATTTGAAGGTATTCGAAGCACCCCGTTCCTGATTGACTTCAGCACCATAAGTTTTACACTTTGATTGGGGATCAGATTTGGATTATTACTTTGTTCAAGATGTACATTGAATTGAATTTTATTGTCGGAAACGGTTGGCATTACAATACCAATTGTTCCCTGGAGTTTTTCATTCTCAGCTACGATAAGAACAGCATTTCCGGTTTTTACCGATTCCGAAAACTTTTCGTCAACTAATCCTTTGATTTTAAATGTAGTAAGATCAGATAGTGTAATCAGGACCTTGTCGGTTCCAACTTTTTCGCCTTCTTTTCCTGAAATGGAAAGAATAATGCCATTGGATGGAGATTTGATTTTCAGACGACCAAGCATTTCCATTTTATCAGCCAGTTGTTTTTTCTGAATTTCAATCTGAAGATTAAGGCCGGTTTCTTCTGTTTTCATTTGCTTTAAGCGCAGCTCATTTTTTTGCTGAACCACAGTCAGATCTTTCTCAGCCAACACCAGACTCTGTTTGGTTTCGTCAATTTTTGCCGATGAAATACCCCCAACGCTCAATAATTGTTCTTCATCTGCCAATTGTGCTTTAATGGATGCGATTCTTAATTTTTTAACTTCCACGTTATAATCCAGATCGATCCGGGCCATCTGTCCTTCAAGTCTGGAGCGCTCCAATGAATTGGATTTTATTTCGAGTTGATCTGACAATTGTTCTATTTCAAGGCGTAAAGCCCCCTCATCAAGTTCAACAATGACATCACCTTTTTTGACCCGGCTACCCGGTTCCCGATTGATCTGCCGGATAATACTTGTGAACGGACTAAGTAAAATAACCTCATTTTCGGGTTCAACGATACCGGAAGCATCCACCGAAATCAAAACCTGCCCCTTGTCGACTTCAGTAGTCTGATATTTCCGGGAATCAGCGTTATGGATTGAGGGAAATCCGGTAATCCGGAATAAAACGTACAAAATGATCACTGCAGACAAAAGCAGAACTGCAATCAAGAGTCCTTTCTTGTTTTTCATGGATAATAGTTTGTTGGTTAAGGTCGACGGATTATATATCTGCCAAAAATAGATTGCCGGTTTTACCGGCAATCAAAAGGCAAAAATAAGTCAATATTTTAGTTTATAAAAGTTTACCTTTATTTATTATTTTCAATCGGAGTACTTTAATTTTGTAAATGCCTGGGAGATCCGGTCTGAATAACAAAATAATCAGGTACGAGACACCTAATCATCAAGCATTTACAAATAAAAACATCCAACGGGCTAAATCACATCTGCGAATCGGTATTTTTTTTGTTTCTATTTTATCCTGAAATCGAATTTTTTTTCTCCTTCCAGGTAACCTTCGAGTCGGTCTCCTATCTTCACCGGTCCAACCCCGGCAGGTGTCCCTGTGTAAATAAGGTCACCCATCTTCAGCATAAAATATTTTGAAACGTGTGCGATGATGTCGTCAATGGGGAAAATCATCAAGGAAGAATCTCCCTGCTGAACCGTTTCTCCATTGATATCGAGTCGGAAATGAATCGAATTTCGGTCAGGTAACGAATCGATCGGAACAAATTCAGGACAAACTACGGCTGAATGGTCAAATGCCTTCGATTTTTCCCATGGCAATCCTTTATCCTTCAGCGCGTTTTGAACATCGCGGGCTGTAAAGTCGATTCCAATACCAACTTCATTGTAATATCGTGGAGCAAACTTTTTCCCAATGTTCTTTCCTACCCGTTTGATTCGCACAATCAGTTCAATTTCGTGGTGAACATCCTTCGACCAATCCGGAATATAAAACGGATCGTTGTTGCGAAGTAAAGCCGAATCAGGCTTCATAAACAGGACCGGTTCATCCGGAATTTCATTATTCAGCTCTTTGGCATGAGCTACATAATTGCG
>JBBSBP010000119.1:0-15572 GCA_038251165.1 Bacteroidales bacterium
CATGTGATTTTATTCTTTTAACAATCAATTACTTATCAAAATAAATAAGTGGTTTTCTATTGTTTATTGAATAACAAAAGTATAGTAAACCTGAATACATACAAATAATGATAAATATGTAACTATATGTGCAATATATTGATTATGAGGGTTATATGAAATGATGAAAT
The DNA here is from genome assembly GCA_038251165.1 of Bacteroidales bacterium. Lineage (GTDB taxonomy): Bacteria > Bacteroidota > Bacteroidia > Bacteroidales > Prolixibacteraceae > Aquipluma. Next base: position 171 of record JBBSBP010000119.1, read on the forward strand.
TTTTGTCAAATATTAAATAGTGTATAACGTTCACATATAGAGGCACATACGCCCTTCTTTAGAATGTTTATAAATTTGTGGTTTAATTCTCATTTGGCTGATTATCTGATATTTATATAAAAAGTGAATTCATCAAAATAAAAACTGTCACAGGTCATATTTTTACATGATTAGAAGGGGATTATTTTGGATATAACTTGTCAATAACATGTCATTTCCAGTTTAATAGTTAGGATCAATCTATGTATCTTTACCAAAAATCTAGTTATAAAAACTGTATGAGGGCATATTGTATCATAATTTTCCTTGTAATCCTATTGTCTGATTTGGGGTTCACTCAAACGAAAACAAAAAATGAAAAAGGGAAGTTTCTGATAGGCTTTTCTCAATGTACAACGGCTGATGCCTGGCGCAAGTCGATGGATCAGGAGATGCAGAATGAACTGCTATATTATCCAAATCTGGAAATTATAATAAAAGATGCTGAAAACAGCAGTAGAAAGCAGGTTAATGATATAAAAGAATTGTTAGCTGCAGGAATTGATTTGTTAATTGTTTCACCTAATGAATCGGAACCGTTAACTGGCATTGTAAGCAGGGCATTTAAAAAAGGTATTCCTGTTATTCTGATTGATCGGAAAATTGAATCGGGCGATTATTCTGCATTTATAGGCGGCAATAGTTATCAGATTGGGAAAGAAGCCGGAATATATGCAGTTAAACTGTTAAAAGGTAAAGGACGTATAGTAGAAATTTCTGGTCTTGAAGGCTCTTCCCCCGCCAAAGAGAGGCATAAAGGTTTTGTTGAAGAAATTTCAAAAGCCCCGGAGATTTCAATTATAAGATCTTTATCTGGTGAATGGGAGGTAGTAAGTGCTGAGAAGGTAATGAAAAAATTCCTGGAATTGAATGAGCCATTTGATCTCGTTTTTGCGCACAACGATGTGATGGCACTCGGCGCTTACAAGGAATACATGCACAAGTTTAAAAAGAAAAATGCATTTTTTATTGGAGTTGATGGTTTGCCCGGGCCCGCGTGTGGAATAGAGGCAGTAATGGACAAGGAACTTGATGCAACCATGTTGTATCCTACCGGTGGAAGCCTGGCGATTGCGCTAGCCTGGGATTTATTGAACAATAAACCCGTGAATAAAGAGAATATTCTGAATACACTTGTGATTGATTCGACGAATGTACGCGCTTTGAAATTTCAGACAGATGAGATATTTAACTTGCACAACAGGATTGTAAATTCGAGAAAAATCCTTGATGAGCAGGTTAAAAAATTCCTTAGTCAGCGTTTTTGGCTGATTGTAGCATTAAGTTCGCTCGCATTGGTTATAGTTCTGATTATTCTACTTTTCAGAGGATTCAGAAACAAAGGAAAAGCAAATCTAAAACTTGAAGTTCAAAAGCAGGCAATTACGCGGCAAAATGAGGAATTGCGCAGGATTTCGCTTGAACTGGAAGAAGCCACAAAAGCTAAATTGGTATTCTTTACAAATATATCGCACGAATTCCGGACTCCTCTCACACTGATGATTGGGCCATTGGAGAACATGCTTTCTGACCGAAAAATATCAGTTGACCTTCGCAGTCAACTCCAGATGATGCTTCGTAATGCTACCCGGCTGCTGAGAATGATTAACCAGTTGATGGACCTCCGGAAAATCGAAGATGAGAAAATGAAACTTAGTGCTGGCGAATATGATATTGTCAGCTTTACCCGTGAAATAAAAGAAGCTTTCGATGAACTGGCCACCAGGAAGAATATCAGTTTTATTTTTAATACTTCGCAAAACGAGCAACTTTTGTATTTCGACCGTGACAAAGTGGATAAGATTTTATTCAACCTGCTTTCGAATGCATTTAAATTTACATCCGAATCGGGTAGTATTGACTTGAATATCAATAAGGTGCATCATAAATTCAATGAAATTGAAAAAGATGCGGTTGAAATAGAAATTAGGGATAATGGAATTGGAATAGCTGAAGATAGCCTCAAAATGATTTTTGAACGTTTTTACCAGGTTGAACAGGATAATGGAAATATTGTAACTGGTACTGGCATAGGTTTGCCATTGTCAAAAGGGTTTGTTGATCTGCATCATGGTGATATTGGAGTGAAAAGCAAAAAGGGAGAGGGCTCAGCATTTGCTGTATATTTCCAATTGGGTAAAGATCATTTTAAAGTTGATGAAATCAGTTCAGTTGACAAGGAGTACACCCGGACTGAGAAACAAATTTTACCTGAAAACAGCCATGATGAGAATGCAGAAACTCTGGCTCAAACTCATATTTCGGATGATTATGAAAACATGCCGCTTCTATTAATACTAGAGGACGAAGTAGACATGAGTAAATTTATCAAATCGTGCCTAAGCGATAATTACCGGATTATGACTGCCACTAATGGTGTTGAAGCATTCGAAAAGATATACATTGAACAACCCGACTTAATTATCTGTGATGTTATGATGCCGGTAATGGACGGTTTTGAGTTCACAAAGAAATTGAAGTCGGACATCCGAACCTGCCATATTCCGCTTATTCTGTTAACAGCATTAACATCTCACGAACATAAGATTGAAGGTCTGGAAACTGGTGCCGATTCTTATATTGCAAAACCATTTAATAAAAAACATCTTCAGGTAAGAGTTGAACGCCTGATTGAAAGCAGGCAGCAACTTCGCAAACATTATCAGCAGGATGTTATTACACAGTTTGTGAAAGAAAACAAGATTTCGCAGCTTGATAGCAGCTTTCTGAAAAAGTGCAATGTTATTATTGAAAAGCATTTAACTGATAATGAATATGGAGTAGAGCAGATGAGTGTTGAGATGAGCCTTTCGAGAGTGCATGTTTACCGCAAAATAAAACATCTTACCGGGCTGACTGTAAGTGAGTTTATCCGCAATATTAAATTGAAAAAAGCAGCAGTGATGTTGCAGGAAAGCGGAAAGACTATTGCTGAAGTTGCTTATGAAACCGGATTCTCGAGCCCTTCCTATTTCTCAAAGTGTTTTAAAGATCTTTATAATATTTCTCCAACTGAGTTTGTTCAGAATAATACATCTGAATAAATTGTTTTAGAATTTATTCAAACTGCTCCTGCTCTATACTTTAAAAAACAACCTGGAACTAAAATGCCCTAAGAAAAGAGCATTTCAGAACCAGGTTGTAACCAAAACTCAATCAACCAACCAACTTTAAATTTCTGTCAATTTACTAAACAGATCTATACTTATATTATTTTTCAACTTCTGGCTTTTGTTCCTTCCAGATAGAATTCAATTTATAAACGGACCCTGAATCAAGATTCACATTCCCGTTTTTACTATACAAACGAATGCCTGAGAATTCTTCGGTAGGGAAGAATATTTCGGTCATTACAACTTTACCGCTCATAGCGAATAGCTCAACCGAAGCTACATCGATAATTAAATGCATATCAACGGAGGCCCCTTTGAATGCAAACGGCGAAACATGTATTCCACTGAAATCTTTAGAGAAATCGCTGTTGCCGGCATTAGTCCTGTTTACATAGAATTCACCTTTGTTTTTATCATACCCGATCAATATATTCTCACCTTTTGAATTAAAAAGTTCAACCCCAAAATCACTTGAACCATCGGTTGCAGGAAGTGAAAATTTCAAATCCAGTTCGACTGGTAATACAGGATCCGAAAGCTGATTATCCAGTTCCAGTTTATCTTTAATTATTTCGGATTTTAGCTCTGTTTTGCGTTCGTGCAGAACCTGAATTTCCTTTACAAGCTTCGAAATCATAATGTATTTGTTATTTTCGGAAATAAGTTTCAATTCACGGGGCATAGTCATGGCGCTCCTCCAGACTCCTGTCGGAACCACCTGTGCATATTGCCAGTTACTCATCCAGCCGATGGATATCCTTCTTCCATCTGAATCTGGAATATTTGAAAAAGTAACAGTTGCATAATTATCTTTTCCCTGATCGGCCCACTGAATATCCGTTGATTCGTTTACAAACTTATGACTGTCGAATTCGCCGACGAAATACTGTGTAGCCGAACCGCCGTTTGGTCCGCCGGGATTAATATTGACTATCAACACCCATTTTTTTTGATCTGTTTTTCCATTAACCGGTAACTGGAATAAATCAGGACATTCCCAAACGCCGCCATGTGCACCAATGCCTTTACCAAATTCACTTTCGATCGACCATTCTTTCAGGTTAGGGGAGGAGTAAAAGCAAACATGGTCGCCAACAGCAAGTGTCATAATCCATTTTTTAGTGTCTGTATTCCATGATACTTTCGGATCGCGGAAATCACGTGTTCCGGGATTTTTCAGCACAGGATTTTTCTCGTATTTTGTCCAGGTACGGCCCTTATCAGTGCTATAGGCAATTCCCTGGCTTTCAATTTCTGTTTTACCTGCTTTTTCTCCTTTCATATCATGAATGGTATAAATAGCAACCATGGCAGGATTGCCATCTTTGCCAAAGCCGCTGGTATTATTCACATCAACTACCGCACTTCCCGAAAAGATAAAGCCCAGGCTATCAGGATATAATGCGATCGGCAGATTTTCCCAGTGCATTAGATCAGTGCTTATTGCATGCCCCCAGTGCATTGGGCCCCATACTGTTGAATCAGGATAGAATTGATAAAATAAATGGTATTCACCTTTGTAATAAACCATTCCGTTTGGATCGTTCATCCATCCGGAAGGAGGGGAAAAGTGAACCTGGGGACGATAGAGTTCAGCATATTCTGCAGGTGTATCGGTTGTTTTCGTAGCGATATTCTTGCACGAAGGCAAAAGAAGAAAACCTGTAACAAAAATCAGAAGAAATAATCTAATTGTTTTCATAATTTCAGGGTGTTATTTATTTAATATAGTGTCTTTGAATGAAACTTTAAAGTAAGCAGAACATATAATCCGAACAGAAATGGTAATTATTTCTTTTATGCTATTTACTTCCTGGAAGGACTTATCAGTTTAAAAAATTTCTCAAGATATTGATCTTCGTCGTCGTAAAGCAGCAATTTTTTCTGAGCCGAATAAAGGAAAACAGATGGATATTTTCGCGGTCCAAACTGTGTAATAAACTGATTCTTTAAATCCTGTAGAATTGTAACATTTGTTTGACCGGGCAGATTTTTGCCATACACATTTAAAAAGTTATTAATGGCGGTTTTGTCTTCCAATGAAATCAGGTAGATTGAAATTTTTTTACATTCATTTATACGTGTGCTTAATGTTTTGATTGTGTGCTGGCAATGATCGCAGGTAACGTCGAAAAAGATAAAAAGAACCTCTTTCCCGCTTGTGATATTTTTATTTGTGAATGGTGTTTTATCGAGTTTGTAAAATGTAAATTCAGGTATGGTTTGAGCAGGTGATTGAGCAAAAGTTTCAAAGGCAACAAATAAAATGAGAAATATGATAATTCGTTTTAAAAAGTCTTTCATGATTTAGTTTTCTGATAGTTTCAAAAGCGTTTTACAATCATATTTATTATGAACTTTTAGTTTATGATTTAAGAGAAGTTCCCTTACTTTCCCCAGACTGACTTTAGCTGGTATGCCTTTGTTTTTACTTCAGATAGATTTTTATTCCCCGAAATTGTAAGATCTGCAGGAACTTTATCCTGATTCACGAAACATTTTGCTATTTGTATTATGCCATTGTTGGCAAAAAGCTCTATCGAAGTCCTATCTATCACTAATCGAAGTTTTATTTCATTATTGAAAGGAGCAAGTGGAGCCTCAATTCCCGAAAGGTTGATGATTCGCTTACCCAGATTATATGCGATTTTCTGTCCGAAGATTTCAATTTTCAATACATTATTTGTATCAGTTGTATTGTATGATTTCAGATCAAACTGAATCTCAATATCCAAAAGATCTCCTTTGAGGCCTGATACTTTAAGCGGATTATCCAATCCATTTAAAATTGAAGAAAATTTTATCGGGTTTGGTAATCTGAGATTTTCTATTTCTTTTGCAGGTTCCATAAATAGCCTGATTCCATCAGGTGTTGTATGTAAAGTCAGATTCCGGGGTATGGTAAACTGCTGATTAAAAGGCATTTTTGGATATACCCCTCCTGCCATCCATGAAAACTGGATACGCCTGCCATCATTAGCCGGAATATCACTGTAGGTTTGAGCCGCGTAGTCGTTTCCGCCAAATTTTGTATTGATAGGAACACTCTCTGGGTTAAACTCTTTTCCGTCAAAATTTCCGATTAAATATTTTCCATTGCCGCCCCAAAAAACCCAACGTGAATTCTGGTTATTTCCATCAACGGGCAATTCGAACATATCAGGGCATTCGCTGCAACCTAAGTTTTTAATATCACATATTTTCTCCCATTGAATCAGATTTTCGGAAGAAAACAATGCATAATCTTCGCCATCCATATACAAGGCCATCACCCAATGCCCGCTATTTGAATCTTTGGAATTCTGCTTTTCCTCATACCAGAAAACTTTTGGGTCGCGATTGCCACCTATTATATGCGGAATTACAGGGTTATCGGCATATTTTAGCCATGTTTTTCCTTCATCAACGGAATACACCATCGACTGTGCTGAAAGACCTTTGCCGCGGTTAGCCTCCGTGGAGGTGTAAAATGCCACCAAAGGAGGATTGGAGATTTTTCCATTTAAATCATTAATTGGATTGGTTTGTAATCCTGATGAATTTTTCCAATCGACTATGGCTGATCCTGAAAAAACAACGCCGTTTTTATCGGCTAAAACGGCATCCGGCTTTTCATTCCAATGAAACAGATCACTACTTATAGCATGTCCCCAGGTCATATTTCCCCAGCTAGTACCATAAGGATTATGTTGAAAAAAGAGATGATAGGTTCCTTTATAATAAACTAAACCATTGGGGTCGTTGGTCCAACCGCGTCTTGGTGCGAAATGAAATTGTGGCCTGTATTCCTCTTTGTAAACCGAATGCTCATCCGACATATCATCCGATGTTTTTATTAAACTAAGCCATTTTGAACCGGGAACAACTGTTTCGGCGGTTAAAGTAAGTTTCATGCCCATCCATTGTCCAACTTCCAGTGTGGTGTATAAATCAGGGTTTTCAGTTGCCAGCTCAATTTGAAATTCGGTTTGCCATACGCCATCAATGTTAACTGTCATCCAGGTCTTTGCTGCTCCTGTTTTAACAGGAAGCAAAACAAATTTTTTACTAATTGGATTGCTCTCAAAGGATTGAGTCATATTTTGTGCTGATAAATCAGAAATAGAAGAGATTATCCCAAATAGGTATAAGTTTAGAATGATGAAGATGTTTTTCTTTCTTGAATTATCTCTTTTATATAATCTCATATATAGAGCACGTTTAGGATTTTATTCTTTATAATTTCAACATTAATTTTATTTCAAAGATAATCAAACAACCAGGCCATAAATAGCCGGCCCGGTTGTTTGATTGTGGCTTTAAATATTAATATCCAGGATTCTGATGATACAATCCTTTGGTGAAGGTAATTTCACGTTGCGGTATTGGATAATACTCGTCCCTGCCTTTGGTGAAATGTGCAAACGACAGGAAATCTCTTTTTGTTTTTTCAACTGCAAGATATGCATTCAGCGTTTCAGCAGCAATACCCCAACGAACCAGGTCGAAGTAACGGTCGCCTTCCATACCGAATTCAAGTCTTCTCTCAAACATCAATGCTTTCCATGCATTTTCTTTGGACCATGCAATGTTTACTCCATCCTGGTATTCACTGATGCGATAATTGGAAGGAGCTGTGCCATCGGAAAGTTTGGTTCTGTCCGTACTTGCTTTAGCCCTGGCGCGTATCTGGTTAATCAGAGGAAGAGCCTCTGCTTGTCTGTTCAACTGAATTAAAGCCTCGGCACGCATCAATAATACATCACCGTAACGAATAAAATCGATGTTTTTGGAAGTTCCCATAAAAGGTCCTTTTTTGAAATAGCATGCGCAATCAGGTGCCTGTTGCTCTTTCATATTGCTGAAGAAGCCGTAAACGCCCGGAACCCTGGCCCAGCTTACCTCGTATATCATAAGATCAGGACGGTATTTGAAAGGGTGACCTGGTACACCAACCGTATGGTCCAATCTTGGATCAATACCATTTGTTTCAAAATCAGCAGGTTGAACCATATCCGAATTGTTAAATGTATCAAACATCGGCAACCCATTTGCATCTGTTTTAAAGGCATTAACCATGTTCTGACTGGCCTTGTGGAAATCGCAGCAACCATAAAGCGGAGTACCGGTAGGAGAATTCAATCCGGTTACATAGCTTGCTCTGCCGGCTTCAGTACCATCATTCAACGAAAACTGGGCTGCAAAAATAGATTCAACACCGTTATCATACCCGTCGAGGAAGTTTTCACCATAATCAGGCTGAAGACCATAGTGTCCAAGTACTGTGCCGGTTAAATCTACAACTTCCTGTAAACGGGCCGGATTAATGCTGGTAACATTATGCTTTTCATCCTGTTCATATGCCTGGTATAGTCTTGTTTTTGCCAGGTATGCTGCAGCTGCATATTTGTTGGCACGGCCTACCTGATCTTGCGTTTCAGGCAAGTTTGTGAGCGCAAATTGAAAATCATCAGCAATTTTATTCCAAAGTGCATCACTTGTCAGGTCATTTGATGTTAGCAGGATTTGATCCTGAGTCATGGTTTCGTCAATAAAAGGAACTTTGTTGAAAAGTCTTTTTATCATAAAATAGCAATGTCCTCTTAAGAAACGAAGTTCAGCCTGGGTCTCTGCTTTTGCAGGGAATTCCGTAGCGTCGAGGTTATTTGCGACATTTAAAGCAAAATTTATCCTGGAAATTGCTTTATAAAAATTTGTCCATGTGCGGGGAGCCATCCAGTCGCTTCCTCCCTGATCAGGAGTGGTAAGGTAATACTGCTCGTATTTATTGACATCACCCACATCATCGACTCCACCGCCACCTTTATACGCATCATCTGAGCGCACACTGCCATAAACCCACATGCTAGTCATGGGTCCGATCATTTCATCATTTGCAATTCCTGCATAAGCCGCAATAACCAGTTTATCAATATTGGCAGAAGTTGAAACCTGTTCCTGTGTTAAGGCTCCCTGTGGCTGGTAATTAAGGAAATCCTTTCCACATGAGCTAATCAATACCGCTACTGTGGCAAAGACCAGAATTTTCGAGATATATTTCATGATTTTTCTTTTTTATGTTAATTACTAATTGGATTAAAAGCTGGCACTTACACCGAATGAATAGGAGGTAGGAACCGGAATGCGGTTAATATCCGTTCTTTCCGGATCAGCACCAATATAACCTTTAGGAGTTATCCAGAACAGATTTTCACCCTGGAAATATACCCTTAGCTGGCTCATTCCTGCTTTTTTAATAATTTCTGCAGGTATACTATATCCAAGCTGAAGATTCCTGAGCTTGAAATAGGAATTACTCCTCAACAAGTAGTCCGACAATCTTTTTTCATTATTATTATCTACAATTGTAGCAGCGGGTATATCTGTTCCTGTATTGGTTGGCGTCCATGCATCTAAGGTGCCGGGAGCTGCATTTTCCCTGCTTTCAACAAAATTGTTGTAGTATATATATGCATCAACACCTTTGCGTCCGGCTACCCCTGAACCAAATGCTGAAAAATCAAAGTTCTTGTAACCAAGATTTATACGCAAACCATACTCGAGCTTGGGTAAGGTTGTACCAATCCAATCCTGGTCTAATGAATTTACCGTGCCATCTCCATTCAGGTCAACATATTTAATACGACCCGGAGCAGCTCCGATTTGGGTAGGCCATTTGTCAACTTCGTCCTGGTTCTGGAATATTCCGGCTGATTGATATCCGAATACTTCGTATTGCGAATGTCCTAGGATCGTGTTTCCTGGAAGTCCGGGATACCCTGCCTGTACTTCTTCAGGTAATTTTGTGATTTTATCCTTGAATGCACCGAAATTTGTCGAAACTGCATACGTTAGTCCGCTTTGTGTTTCATCCTGATAACCCAGGGAAAGTTCCCATCCATGGTTATCTTTAGTAGCTCCGTTTAACCATTTTTGTTGTCCTTCACCTATGGCTGATGCGATAGGGGGTTTTATTAATATGTTATCCGTGGTACGTTTGAAATAATCGAATGATCCGACTAACTTATTCTTTAAAAATCCGAAGTCTACTCCCAGGTTTATTTCTTTGGTTGATTCCCATTTCAGGTTAGGATTTGCTGCCTGAATGGAAACAAAACCTGATGGAAGAGTCCCTGTATTTACACCATTTATATCATATGCTGTCCCTACATTATAGTATTGTTCGAAAAAACCTGCCGAATACGTATTCATCGTTGGGCCATAACGAGCTTCATACAAACCAAACTGAGCCAGGTCACCAATGGATTGATTACCTACTTCACCATAGCCTGCCCGTACTTTTAAATTTGTAATTTCCTTTTTATCCTTCAGAAATGCAAAATTATTAAGCCTTAAGCCAACTGTTGCTGCTGGGAAAATACCATATCGAGTGTCGGACCCGAAACGCGATGATCCATCGCGACGAAGAGTTACTGAAGCCAGTAGCAAATCGGAGTAACTGTAGCCAATTTTACCGAATTGCGATAAAAGGCTGCTGCCTGTATTGGCTCCGGTTGTGGTCCGTTGACCTGAAGCAGCACCCAAAACAAAATATTGTTCCGTTTCAACAGCAAAATCGTATGCCGTTGATGTTATATTTTCAACATTTATTTCAACAGATTCAACGCCGGCAAGAACATCAAAATTATGTTCGCCCGTTTTAAAGTTGTAGTTAAGTGTATTGGTGAAAGCCAGGCTTAAATAATCAGAAGTGCTCATTGCCATGCTATTAGTGCTCCTGGTAACAAATCCGTTATTTATTTTTTGTTCAATATTCTTTTGACTAAATGCATTATAATCCATACCTATACTTGACCTGAAAACCAATTTATCTAATATTTCCCATTCGGCATATGCATTTCCGAAAATCATCGAATTATGAGAGTTATCCCATTGATTTTTATCCTGCATTAAAACTGGGTTATTCCTATCAGAGTAACCTCCACCAATAGGGCCGCCATATGTGCCATCCAGCCCATACAATGGAATTGTGGGTGCTAAGCTAACAGCGAGACCCGGGGTTGGTGCAGTACCCACGTCAGGCGTTGCGCCGGTTTCGTTTGAAGATGAAAATTGAGAATTAATACCAAATTTTAATTTCCCGTTAAACATTTTAAAATTGGAATTCAGTTTTCCGTTAATTCTGTCATAATTAGTGTATACCAGCATTCCGGTATTTTTAAGATATCCAAAATTGGCCATCACAAATGCGTTCTCATTACCTGCTGTTAAGGTAAGGTCACTATTGGTTACATATCCTTTTTTGTATGAAGCATCCTGCCAATCGGTATTTCCAGCCGGGAAATTAGGGTCGCCACCTACAAAAGGTTTTACTGCTACACTATTAAGAACCGGGTTATTATAATCACCATTCCAAGTATAAGCATAAATATCTCCATATGCTGCAGTAGGATCGGTATGGTCGTTCACACAAGCCTGCCATAAAACTTTACCCCTGTCCAAAGAACTTAACATAGTATATCGCTCTTTCTTTTCGGATAACACGGAAAGATTGGTGTTGAATGTCAGGTTGACTTTCCCATCTTTTTTTGCACTTGTTTTTGTAGTTACAATAATAACTCCGTTAGCAGCTCTTGAACCATATATAGAAGAAGCGGAAGCATCCTTCAGAACCTGGACCGATTCGATAGCACCAGGATTAATTGCTGCAAAAACCTCAGCCCTTGTAGTAGGAACTCCATCTATTATATATAATGGATGAGTATCGCCCAAGGTGTTTACACCCCTGATAAGTATCTGGTCACTGGCACCAGACGGGTTACCTGATTTAGTAACATATAATCCAGCAACATTGCCCTGCAATGCCTGCATCACATTTCCGGAACTTAAACTCTGGCTAGCGATTTTTTTCATTTCAACAACAGATATTGCACCAGTTACATCGACCTTTTTCTGGGACGAATACCCGGTTACAATCAGCTGATCTAAAAGTTGCGATTCAGGTGACAGACTTACATTGATTATTGTCTTTCCCATTACCGGAATTTCCTGAGAAGTAAAACCGATATAACTAAAAACAAGAATTGCCTTAGCGTCAATATCAAGTGTGTACTTCCCGTCAATATCAGTCATAGTACCATTAGTGGTACCTTTAACTACAATACTAACTCCGGGAATGGTGCTTTGGTTACTTGCATCAGTTACTACGCCTGTTATTTTAACCTGGGCAAAAGCACTGGCTACCGATATCCCCAGGAAAAATACCAGGAGGAAGTAACGGATTTTCAATTGGTTAATGTCAAAGTTTCTCATAGGTCTATTTATTTGGTTTTTGTTGGAATTGTTTTTATTCAATGCGGTTATGTATGTTTTTTAGTTATTCCGGTTAAGTTTGTTTCCTTTTAAGGGTTAATGAAACTTTTAATTACATCTTTGGTATAATGGGGAGTTGCGCCGGGCTGAGAGGCTACAAAAGCTCCAATGGCGGAAGCTTCAGTTAAAGCGGTATTCAAATCTTTTCCATCAAAAAAGGCTGCCAGGAAACCTGCCAGAAAAGCATCTCCGGCACCTACAGAATCTTCAGTGGCTACTTTAAATCCTATATGATGGTATAATTTGTTCTTATGAAGAACATAAGCTCCGTTTTTTCCCATGGTTACGATTAAAGTCTCAAGATTCAATAATTTGCCGAAGGACAAAATGATTTCTACCAGGGAACCTGATAAATTATACCATCCGGCTATTTTTATCAGCTCCTCATCATTCAACTTTACTAAATCCGATTTTTCAAGAAGTGGTTTCACATTGGCTTCTGTATCATAAGGCGGCCTGAGATTAACATCCATGATTTTAAGAATCGAATCATTTTCCAGCAGATTCAGAAGCGTTTTCCTTGAAACCGGGTTGCGTGATGCCAGTGATCCAAACACAATTGCTGTAGAGACTTTTGTTTCTTCAGTTAATTCAGGAGTTAAAAAAATTTCGTCCCAGGCAACAGGTTCACAAATTTCATAAGTTGCAGTATTATGCTCGTCAAGAAAAACAAGTACTTCGCTTGTTGGTAATGATTTATGCACTTGTACCAGATCGGTCCGCAACCCGGATTTAGTAAGAAATGAGATCAGGGCGGTTCCTTTTTTATCATTTCCAATACTACTTGCAACCGAAGATTTGATTCCAAATCGTGATAAATGAAGAGCGACATTCATGGGTGCTCCTCCCTCTACAGGCCCACTTGGCAGGTTATCCCAAAGTATTTCACCGAAGCATAAAATCTGGTTATTGTCGTTCATCGTTATGTATTTAAAATATTAGTTATTGGTTCTGGTTTGAAGTCGGAAGTCGGAAGACCGAAGTCAGAAGCCTGTTTCCACTCCTTTATCTATAAATGGTAAGATTTATTTCTCTTCAATATTCGATTTTCCATCTTCCGTCTTCCAGCCTACACCAATCCTGAATTTTACTTTAATAATTCAGCATGAATGGTTTCGAGTGATTTGCCTTTGGTTTCCGGAATCCAGAATTTCACAAAAATCCAGGCTAGGACACTAAAGAACCCGAAAATGCCAAACAGATATTCTAAACCTAGTGTGCCTTGAATTACCGGTGCAAAATATACGGTAAGGAATGTGCACAACCAGCTGACGGCTGTTGAAAATGACATGGCCACACCTTTGATCCGGTTTGGATAAATTTCAGAAATGATAACCCACATTACAGGGGCAAATGAAGCAGCAAAGAATAAAATGTAAACTAACAGTGCTATTAAAACACCTGTTCCATTTTGCTGTGCTTTTGCAAATTCTACAGTCAGGTAGGCAAGTGATGCAGCCATGCCCACCGCACCCCAAAGTAACAGAGTTTTGCGTCCTTTTTTGTCCACGAGCCACAAAGCCAGAATAGTCGAGAGAAAGTTTACAGTACCCACTATCATTGACAGCATTAACGAATCCACTTTGGCTGAACCTGCAGCCTGAAAAATTTCGGGGGCAAACATAATTACGGCATTAATACCGGTAATCTGCTGGAAGGCTGCTATTAATGTTCCGATCAGGACAATTTTCCCTGTTTTACCTTTAAATAATTCGCTTATGGACATTTTCTCCCTCTTTTGTTCGGCTGCCAGCGCACTTTGCATCTCAGGCAGCTCTTCATCCACAAGTTTTTGGCCTCCAAGGTTAAGCAACACTTTTTCAGCTTCCTCTTTACGCCCGTGAGCTAAGAGCCATCGTGGGCTTTCCGGAAAATTTAAAAGAAGAAAAATGAGGAAAAATACCCCGAAAATAGCTGGGACAGCGAGCATAAAACGCCAACTATTCTCGCCGAGGCCTACCAGGAGATAATCGAAAATATATGCAACTACTATTCCTATAGTAATAGCGAACTGGTTGAATGATACCAGGCGCCCACGTTTCTTGGCAGGTGAAATTTCGGAAATATACATGGGTGCCACAACTGACGTAGCACCTACAGCAAGACCTGATAGAACGCGAAATCCAATCAGTATGATTGAAGATCCGGCAAAAGCACAACCCAAGGCTGAAATAATATAAAGTATAGCCGTTGCTATCATCACATTTTTACGCCCGTATTTTTCAGTGAAATTGCCTGTAAATAAGGCGCCGATCAAACAACCTATTGTTAATAGAGCAGCTACAGTTCCCAAACCGCTGTCAGTAAGCGAAAAATCGCCTTTAATTCCATCAACGGCGCCTGAAATCCCGGCCATATTTAATCCAAACAGTAGTCCGCCCATTACGGCTACAAATGTCACCCAGCCTAAGAATCGTGTATTCATATTTTTAATATTTAAATTGTTGCTATTTTGATTAACAGATCAGTTCCCTTGTTTTGAATTTTTAGTTCTGAATTCTGAAACAAATTTATATTCACATTCAGGCCATGGCATTAACAATTGTATCAGTTGTCATAACTGATGTTACATTTTATCGAAATTTTGCCTTGCTTTTAACAATATATCAAATATGTTACACAAGTATCAAATTTTGAAACACAGTTGACAAAAGTGCCTTGCGAGATCATTAAATATTTCATTCCGTTATAATGCAGCTATTGTAGGAAAATCTTTATAGTTTTGACGAATAATTTAAATGCGTTGGATAAAAACGGATTTATTAGTCGTAAAACTTTTCTGAGGCTCATAACAGCCGGCATTGCTGCTGCATTTGTTGCGCTTTGGAGTATTATGACCAATAAGAGTAAAAAGCTGCAGGAGCAACCTGTTGTAAGTAAAATAAATGCTGCAAAGCTGGGAACAGGCATTTTTTTGTTTGATAAATTTATCGTGGTA
>JBBSBP010000120.1:0-15307 GCA_038251165.1 Bacteroidales bacterium
AAAGCGGAAACTGTTAATAATTTGCCCCTCCAACTTACGAAAACAATGGAGCCAGGAACTGGCAGACAAATTTTTCCTTCCTTCATTAATTCTTGAAACAAAATCGTTTAATGCAGAAACGAAGCAAGGAAATTTCAATCCATTTACCACGAACAAAAACATCATAATTTGTTCTTTCCAATTTGCCCGTAACAAAGAAATGTTTGTGAAATTCACTGAATGGGATTTAGTTATAATCGATGAAGCTCACCGTTTACGAAATGTTTATAAATCATCAAACCGTATCGGAAGCTCGATAAAGAATGCAATTCACGAACGTAAGAAAGTACTGTTAACAGCTACACCATTACAAAATTCAATTCTTGAATTGTATGGATTGGTTAGCATTATTGACGTTTATATTTTTGGCGATTTAAAAAGTTTTAAGAGCCAATTTTCCCGACTGATTGATGATGAAAATTATGAAGAACTCCGTAAAAGATTAGTTCCAATATGTCAACGTACACTCCGCCGTCAGGTATTGGGATATATTGATTACACCGAACGAAGAGCATTGGTCGAAGATTTCTATCCAACTGAAGACGAACAAAATCTTTACAATGGGGTGAGCGAATACCTTCAACGCGACAAACTATATGCTTTGCCACGCTCTCAACGTCAATTGATGACACTGATTCTGAGGAAACTATTAGCCTCATCCTCCTATGCAATACACGGGACACTTTCATCGCTGGTTGCCAGACTGGAAGGTTTGATCTCTGACAACAACCTTGAAAATATTGTTGCTGAAGATTATGAGCAATTTGAGGAAATAAAAGAGGAGTGGCCGGACGAAGAAGAAAATGATCCCATTTCGGAGCCGGTAGAACAATTATCCGATATTGAAATTGAAGAAATCAGCGCTGAAATTGAGTATTTAAAAGAGTTTCGAGATCTGGCATACAATATTAGAAAGAATACGAAAGCCGATAAACTTTTTACGGCACTTCAACGTGCGTTCCAAACGCTAAATGATATTGGGGCAAATAAAAAAGCTTTGATTTTTACCGAATCCCGACGCACACAGGAATTTATCTTTAGTAACCTAAATGCCAAAGGCAGTAGGTATGAAGGTAAAGTAATTTTATTCAACGGAACAAATAATGATGCACAGTCACGAAAGATTTATAAAGATTGGTTATTAAAACACAAAGGAACTGACCGCATTTCAGGTTCTCCTTCTGCCGATATTCGGGCGGCTTTGGTCGATTGCTTCCGGGATGAAGCAACTATAATGATTGCAACAGAAGCCGCTGCCGAAGGAATTAACCTTCAATTCTGTTCATTGGTTGTAAATTACGACTTGCCCTGGAATCCGCAACGAATTGAACAACGGATAGGCCGTTGTCACCGATATGGACAGAAACATGATGTGGTGGTGGTAAATTTTCTGAACAAGGCAAATGCTGCTGATCAAAGGGTTTATCAGCTTTTGCGCGATAAATTCAAATTGTTCGATGGTGTATTTGGTGCTAGTGATGAGGTATTGGGAGCCATTGGTAGCGGTGTCGATTTTGAAAAACGTATCGCTAAAATACTTCTTGAATGTCGTGACAATGAAACCATCCAACAACGCTTTGACGAATTAGATGAGGAATTAAAGCCTGAAAAATTAGATCGTTACAGCGATACCCGTAAAAAATTACTGGAAAATGTCGATCAGGAAGTAATCCGGAAACTTAAGGTGAGCTTTGAAGATGCCAAGGGTTATCTCAATCTCTTTGAACAGCATCTTTGGAAAGTTACCCAATATTATCTAAAAGATTACGCCACTTTTGGTGGTGATGATTATTCTTTCAAACTCAATACAAACCCTTTTGCCGGTGAAAAAATTCATCCCGGACCATACATCATATTGAAACCTAAACAAGGCCAACGTAAATCAGATATTCCGGTTCCCGATGATACCAATATTTATCGTGTTGGACATACATTGGCAAAACGAATACTTGAAACATGCAGACAGGCGAATACTCCGGTAAAACAACTAACATTTGATTACACCAATGGGCCGATGATATGAAAATCAGTCTTTCGCGCGAAATTGACGATCTCGATGCAGAAATAAAACTTCGGAGATCGGAAGCTAAAAAACTGATGAACTTGGAGCAGAAAGTAAAAGCACAACGCCACATCAAAGAATTAGAGAAAAAGCGCAGCGAAAAAAGAATGTCGCTTTACGAGGCACAAGACTTAATCGATCAGAAAAAAGAAGATTTATTAACTGACATTGAAAAACGTTTGAAACAAAAAACAGAACTGAAAGAATTATTTTCCATTAAATGGAAAATAGTTTAATTAACCCTTGGGGTTAATTAATATATAAATATCTTTGCATGATAATCCATTATAAAAGTAATAAGTTACAAAAGTCTCTTTCTTCTCCAAGAGAGATTTTGGTAAATTACGGAACTAGGGCAAAACAAGTAAACACACGTATGCAAGAATTAATAGCAGCGGTTACACTTCATGACCTAACATTTCTCCCACAAGCAAATTGCCATGAATTGAAAGGCAATTTTAAAGGTGATCTAGCGGTAGATATTTCAGCAAATTTCCGCATTAGATTCGAACCGAATCATATCCCTTTGCCAAAAAAAGATGATGGCGGATTAGATTGGAAATCCGTCACAGAAATCAAAATTCTTAGTATCGAGGATTACCATTAATAAACTAAAACCAATGAGTTACAGAACAAAAGAAGACATATTTGCAGCAAAGGAATTAATATCACCACCTGGTGATACTTTAGCTGAAACCATAGAAGCCTTGGGTATGTCACAGGCTGAATTGGCTTTGCGTATGGGAAGACCATTAAAAACAATAAATGAAATTATAAAAGCCAAAACTGCAATTACCCCGGAAACAGCCATTCAACTGGAGCGGGTAATAAAAGTTCCTGCGTCTTTTTGGTTAAATCGGGAGTCAAATTATCGTAAGGAACTTGCCCAGATTTCAGAAGCTGAAAAGCTTATGAATGAAGCTGATTGGCTTCTTAATTTTCCATTATTGTTTATGAAAAAGCTGCAATGGATAGATTATGAAAACACGATATTGTCAAAGATGGAAGCAATTCTTTCATTTTTATCCATTTCAGGAACAGAAGGATTTGAACCTGTATATCAACCGAAGTTTCAATATACTGATTTTAGAACTGATTCACGCGGTTTGATCAACAAATTTGCAATAGCTTCATGGTTACGGAAAGGCGAATTACAAGCTTTAGAATTAGACATCGCGCCATATTCTGCTTCAACTTTTAAAGAGAACCTGAAGAAAATTAAATCACTATCGGTTATTCAACCCGATGATTTTTTCACACAGCTTACCATGCTTTGTAATGAAGCCGGGGTAAAAGTAGTGCATACGCCCTGCTTGCCTGGAGCGACACTGCATGGTTCTACCCATTGGGAAAAAGACACTCCGGTCATTCAGCTCTCAAATAGATACAAACGAAATGACATTTTTTGGTTTACTTTTTTTCATGAAGCCGGTCATATTTTAAAACATGGCAAAAAGGCCAC
Organism: Bacteroidales bacterium; assembly: GCA_038251165.1. Taxonomy (GTDB): domain Bacteria; phylum Bacteroidota; class Bacteroidia; order Bacteroidales; family Prolixibacteraceae; genus Aquipluma. The sequence goes on from JBBSBP010000120.1 coordinate 3,564, forward strand.
GTTTATCGAAGGTCTTCAGCACAATCAGGAATCGATGGAAAAAGAAATAGAAGCCGACGAAGTGGCCATTGAATATACCCTAAGCCATGAACAAGAAGCTGAAATCAGAAGTTATTTTCCATTGTCAAAACCATCCGATCTCAATCGATTGGCTGAAAAATTCAATACGCACCCTGCATGTATTATGGGTCGGATTGCCAGAAATAATGTCCCATTAAATCGGCAAGGATGGGCCTTGGGCTTTTTTAAAAAAATAGAACTTGTATAAATATCGGGAATAAAAAAAGCCCACTTTTCAGCAGGCTTTAAATCTTTCACTTGATTACGTTCACACAAGTGTGAAGAGGCTTGAACAAGTATTACGTGTCAAATATAGAGAAAAAACTAAAGGAAGAACTAAAGAAGCTTATATTTTAAAACATGCCACTAAACTATAACCAAATAGTAAAGTTCATTTCTGCTTCTCGTCTAAAGAGTTATGAGATGATATGCAATGGCGATGTAAAGAAAACGTTAAAGCTGTACCAGACAAATTTAAGGATTTCCCAGGCATTTTACCCACAACTTTCATTATTTGAGGTAATACTAAGGAATGCGTTGGATGAAGAGTTGAAGGTTTATTTTAAAGATAGCAACTGGTTGATTAACCAGCAAAATGGATTTATGAACCACGCATCTCTTAGTTACATTGACAGAAAAACAGGAAAACGAGTATACAATCTCTATTTAAAGAAGAGCGTTGCTAAAATCATTGCCGATCTTGGGCTCAATGTCACCCAAGGAAAGATTATTGCAGATTTAACTTTTGGGTTTTGGACCTCACTTCTTGAAAAAACCCATTACAAAATATTGAATGGCACCCCAATACAGATTTTCACAAAACTACCTCCTAATACAAATCGAAATATCGTTTACCAAAAACTATTAAGGATAAGAGATTTTCGAAATAGGGTTTACCACAACGAACCAATAATTTTCGGAAGGGATGCTGTTGGAAATCCCATTTTGGATTTAGAACAGGCTCGATTAATATATTCAGATATCCGTGATTTTTTTCACTGGCTTAACCTTGACTTTGATAATTGGACAAAACGAATTAACAATATCAATTTTGAAATTGATAGAGCAGAATGTATGATGAGTAAATACCCAACTAAAAGGTATTACTTTAAGAGAATTATATTAGGCGTTAAACATTTCAGTACAAAATATTCAAAGCTTTAATTAAAGAACCCCAAATATGGCCCAAAATAAACTCCAAAAACTCGAACTAACCTGGATTGGCAAAGGCGAAGAACCCAAACTCGAACCACGAATCCTGATCGAAAACCCCGAATACAGCTACGGCGACCCGGCAAGCGAAAACATGCTCATCCACGGCGACAACCTTCTGGCTCTCAAAGCCCTCGAACAGGATTACGCCGGTAAAATCAAGTGCATTTATATTGACCCGCCATACAACACCGGCAATGCCTTTGAGCATTATGATGATGGTGTTGAGCATAGTATGTGGCTGAACTTGATAAAACCCCGATTAGCGCTGTTGCGAAGTCTTCTTTCAAACGATGGCTCAATTTGGATTTCGATTGATGATGATGAAAGTCATTACCTAAAAGTGCTTTGTGATGAGGTTTTTGGCCGGAAAAATTTTGTAAGCAATGTGATTTGGGAAAAGAAATTTTCACCTCAAAATGATGCCAAATGGTTATCTGATAGTCATGATCATATTTTGGCCTATGCTAAAAACAAAGAAACTTGGAGACCTTATTTGTTGCCTCGTACGGAGGAAATGGATAACCGATATAAAAATCCAGACTATGATCCAAGAGGAGTATGGACTTCAAGTGACTTCACCGTTAGAACATACAATGAGAATAGTGATTATCCAATTACATTACCTTCAGGAAGAATTGTTTCTCCTCCTCAAAGTAGGTGTTGGATGACAAATAAGGAAAGCTTTGCGAAATTAGTTGAGGAAAACAGAATCTGGTTTGGAGCGAATGGTAACGGTGTTCCCAGAATTAAAAAATTTCTGAATGAGGTAAAAGATGGTATAACAACAATGACAATATGGAAACATACAGAGGTTGGTCATAATCAGGACGAAAAAAAAGAAGTAAAAGCATTTCATTCAGAAGAGGTTTTTGCAACTCCTAAACCTGAACGTCTTATTGAACGAATTTTATTTCTTGGATCTGAGAGTGGAGATCTCATACTTGATTCCTTTCTTGGTTCCGGAACCACTGCTGCTGTGGCCAGTAAAATGGGCAGGCGCTGGATTGGGATTGAATTGGGAGAACACGCCAAAACTCATTGTTTCCCGCGACTAAAACAAGTGGTTGATGGTGAACAAGGCGGAATTAGTAAAGCTGTTGATTGGAAAGGTGGCGGAGGTTTTAAATTTTACACCTTGGCCCCCAGTTTGCTGAATCAGGATAAATTCGGCAATTGGGTTATTGCTGCCGAATACAACGCTCAAATGCTGGCGGCTGCAACTTCTAAACAAGAAGGCTTTCGTTTTAATCCGCACGAAACGCTATACTGGGAACAGGGTTTCAGCAGCGAACACGATTATATTTTCACCACTACGCAGTTTATCACTGTCGAAACCCTCGATCAGATTCAAGACGAAATGCTGCCCGGCGAAAGTTTACTCATTTGTTGCAAAGCCTACCAAAAGGAGTGTAAAGGCCGTTACTCCTCCCCTTCGGGGAGGCCGGGAGGGGCTATCACCATCAAAAAAATACCGCAAATGCTGTTGGGTCGTTGCGAGTTTGGCAAGGACGACTACAGCCTAAATATTGTGAATATGCCGGTGGAGGATCAACCTGAAGACAATGATTTTCCGGAGCAGGAAATACAAACAACCAAAACACAACCCATAAAAAAAGACAAACGAAGCGTACAGGAAATCAATCGCCTGAGTAACAACCAACCATCACTTTTCGACTAAGCCACCCATGAACAACATAGCTAACTACATCAAACAACGCCTTTCGCTCCGCGATCCATTACAAGATTCTCTCGACATTGTTGCAACGCTAACCGATCAGCTTTCTTTAAAAAAGGAAGTTTCATTGCCCGATGAGCTTGCAAAAGTGAAAGCGCTTTATCCCACCTGCACCGATTTTGAGCGCGAATTTCCTTCATTGGCTTTTTCAATCGCTACCGGAGTGGGTAAAACCCGTTTAATGGGTGCTTGTATTGCCTATTTGCATTTGGCAAAAGGTATACGCAATTTTTTTGTTCTGGCTCCCAATCTGACTATCTACAACAAGCTGATCGAAGATTTTGGGAATCCGGCCTATCACAAATATGTTTTTGCAGGCATTTCTGAATTTGTACACAACCGTCCGGTCATCATTACCGGCGATAACTATGCGCAACAAGGAGCTTTGTTTGGCGATCAAGAGATCAGAATCAACATTTTCAACATCTCGAAGTTTAACTCCGAAACACGTGGCACAAATAAGGGTGGTGTAAGTCTGGCTCCTCGCATCAAACGGCTTTCAGAATATCTGGGGCAATCGTATTGGGAATACCTTTCCAATCTCGATGATTTGGTCATTCTGATGAACGAAGCCCACCGCTACCATGCCGACCGTTCCAAAAATGCCATCAACGAACTGAAGCCGGTTTTGGGTCTGGAATTGACAGCAACACCAATTGACGACAATGGAAATCAATTCAAGAACATCGTTTACGAATATTCACTGGCAAAAGCATTGGCAGATGGAAAATATGTAAAAAATCCGGCCATTGCCAAACGCAAAGATTTTCAACGTGGAAACCTTTCTGACGACGATTTAGAAATCATCAAGCTGGAAGATGCCATCAGCATTCATCAGGATACCAAAAAGGAATTGGAAGTTTATGCCCTGAATGAAAATGAAAAGTTGGTAAAACCTTTTATTTTAGTGGTTTGTAAAGACACTACACATGCTAAGAAAATATTTGACAAGATCAATTCGGATGAATTTTACGAAGGTGAATACCGGGATAAAGTGCTTCAGATTGACTCGACCACAAAAAAAGACGGTGGAATTGAAGAACAGTTTTTAGGTTTGGAAAGCCCGGAAAATCAGATTGAAGTGGTAATCCATGTAAATATGCTGAAAGAAGGCTGGGACGTACCCAATCTCTACACCATTGTTCCGCTTAGAGCAGCAAATGCAGCCGTTTTGGTCGAACAAACCATTGGCCGTGGCTTGCGCCTTCCGTTCAATGCCAGCCGCACCGGTGTTGACAAAATCGATAAACTGACGGTCGTTGCCCATGAAAATTTTGATGCTGTAATTGCGGCAGCCAACGACCCAAATTCTGTCCTGAATAAAATGAGTTTTGTCGAAATCTCGTTTGACGATTTAAAAACGAAAACCGAAGTAATTACTTCAAAACCAACCATTGAAACCCGTTTTGTTGAAGATCAGAAGCGGATTGATAAAATAGTAGATGTGCAACAAAAGCAGTTGGAGCAAAACAACGTTGACGCAAAAAAAGCCATCATTCAGGTATTGCCCGATTTCAATTCGTTGCCCGGTATTACCAAAGTAGATGATTTGCGAAGGGAGGAAGTCAAACGCAAAGTAATTCGTCAGATTCAGGAAAACCTATCAAAAGGACAAGGAAATTTATTTGCCGCCCAGATTGTTGCAGAGGCTGAAAACATATTTGATGCGATGGTGTCGGAGTATAAAAACAACATCATCGAAATTCCAAGAATGGTGCTTTCGCAAGCTGACACCATGATAAGCTTTTCCCATTTCGACCTTGATACTTCAGCATTTACTTACCATGCACTCGATCAGGAGATCATCCGTATGAACTTGAAAGATCACGGCATTGATGTGGTTCAGGCAAAATCAAGTGGTTATTCTGGAGATCCTGTCAAGTTGATCATTTCAGAAATAATAAACTACCCCGAAATTGATTATGACGATAATGCTGAATTGTTGTACAATCTGGCAACTCAGGCTTACACGGTATTAATGAATAACCTAAATGCTCCGGAAGACATCAATAAAGTAGTTTTTCAGTTTAAAACTGCCATTGCCGAAAAAATTTACCTGCAAATGAAGCAACACTTTGTTATTTCAGGTGCCGAATATGTCGATCCTAAAGTTTTCCCATTTGTAAAAATCGAACCTTGGAATTTCTCTGCCTTGATTAATGAAGGATATCGTGACTATCGCGATACAATTTCGCCGACTAATACTATTCCCAGGTATGTTTTCCGTGGTTTTGAAAAGGCCTGTCATTTCGAATACAAATTCGATTCAAAAACCGAACAGGATTTAGCATTCATTTTAGAAAACGACAAGCAGATAATCAAATGGTTACGTCCTTCGCCCAATCAGTTTCGCATTTATTGGGATCACAATTCAAAGCGGTACGAGCCTGATTTTATAATTGAAACTGCTGATACCATTTATATGCTCGAAACCAAAATGTCAACACAAGTTGATGCTTTAGACGTGCAAGCCAAGAAACAGGCTGCGGAGAAATACTGTAAACATGCTTCTGACTTTACATCAAAGAATGAAGGTAAACCATGGAAATACGCTATCATTCCGCATAACGCAGTATCACGCACAAATAGTTTCGCATTTTTGATAGCACAATTTGTAAAATAATAAAACATTGTAAATGAACAGATTAAAAGAAGATACCCAATCAGTTGGTAACATCCTGCTTGAAGTTGGCGCTTTACTGATGAGCTCGGGTGCCAATACCAATCGTATTCGGGTAACCATGACCCGAATTGCACGCGGGCTTGGCTACGGCATTGAAATATTGATTACCCAACGGGCACTGATGCTTACCATCATTGAAAAAGATAAACAGCATTTTTTCAGTCGCATGAAACGGATTTCTCCACATGGTGTGAATTTCAGGATTGTGAGTGGAATCAGCCATTTAAGCTGGTATGTATTGGAACAGAATTGGACAGTTGCTCAAATTTCTGAAGATCTTCAGCGATTAAAGGCGCTTCCGCATTATCCACGTCTGGTAGTATTGAGTTTGGTTGCATTGGCTGGCGCTGCTTTCTGCAACATTTTTGGCGGTGGATACATTGAAATGACCGTGGCTTTTTTGGCCACATTTGCCGGGCTGTTTGTCAGGCAAGAAGCTTCTAAAATGAAATTCAATCCTTACCTCTGTGTATTGTTTGCCTCTTTTACAGCCTCATTTATTGCCGGGCTCGCAGAATATTATCAAATTGGAGCGCAGCCAGATAAAGCCTTTGCCACATCAGTGCTCTTTTTGGTTCCTGGGATCCCGTTGATCAATTCGGTAACCGACTTGCTTGAAGGTAACATTCAGAACGGGATGGTTCGCGCCATGAATGGATTGATGATTGCATTTTCAATTGCCATGGGACTTTTTTCAGTTAAAATGATTTTAAATATCTAAAATGATTCTCCTCGAAATAATCACTAAAAGCTTTTGGTCCGGCATAGCAGCCATTGGCTTTGCCGTTCTGTTTAATGTCCCGCGCCGAACCCTCTTTACCATTTTTGGACTGGGAGTGCTGGGAGGACTGATCAAATTTACAACCATGAATTTTGATACCGGAATTGTTTTTGCCTCGTTTTGGGCTGCAACGGTAGTAGGAATAATCAGCATTCAAACTGCACATATACACAAAAGCCCGCCATTAATTTTTTCCATTCCAGCAGTGATTCCGATGGTTCCAGGGGCATTTGCCTATAAAATGATGCTCGGATTGATTGCACTTACCAGGATGGTGAATACCGACAGCTATTTACAAACCCTGATTGAAACCGTTAATAATGGAGCAAAAATGATGTTTGTTTTGATTTCGCTTGGAACCGGGGTGGCAATTCCGATGTTGCTGACCCGAAAAGAATCGATTAAAAAATCGAAATTCAATAAGAACAAAAAAGTTGTGGTTTAGGCCAAAAAGAAAGTCCGGAATTTTAAGAAAAGGCCACTGATTGAAAATCATCGCCAGCCAGAGGTAATGACGATGAAAGCAAAAAAAAAAGAGCTGTTCCGATTCGGGACAGCTCGTTAGTATTCGGTGAATACTGAGTCTGGGTTTTGAAAGCTTATTCCCATATGCTTTCGCTGGTCATCCACGATTCAACTTTAAGCGCTTTCTCTGAAGCCAGAGTATCAACTTCATCTGAAGGATTCCACAAACTTTCGTTGGTCATCCAAGATTCCATTTCAAGAGATTCTTCTGCTTCCGCATTAGTAAATGTTGCTTCCGGTGTCCAGTAGTCTTCATCAATCATCCAGGGTTCAACGGTTAACTGTTCTTCTTGTTCGGTTGCAAGTGCAGCGTTTAACATACTCTTGTGGTCAGAAATTGCATTGATATTGGTAAAACCAATAAATCCGAGTGCAAAAATTGCAATGAGTGTTCTAATTTTTGTTTTCATAATTTTCATCTTTTAATAGATACCGGTTGTTTTCGCCGGTTGTTTTTCTGTTTTCATTGTTTCACTATTAAGACTACAAAGGAAGCCCAAAGTGACTCAGGAACCAGTTAATTAAAAGATAAACTTATCTTAAATTAATCTTAACGGATTTAAAATTGTTGGCTGAATGTTAAGAATGGCGCGGGAAACATGCTTTTCCATCCTACCGGAGGCTTCCTGAAAAGTCCAAAAACACAGGAACCACTGCCCGACATGGAAGCATAGATTGCACCTGAATTATAGAGTTTCTCTTTAATGTCTGCGATCTCGTAAAACTGCTGTACAACAGGTTTTTCAAACTGATTGGTTACCGAGTTTTTCCATTTCTGAACTGGCTGGCTTAACAATTCGACTAATGAATATTCCGCTTTTTGCGGTACAACAAATTGAAAGGCTTTCGCGGTGGAAACTTCGACCAGCGGTTTGACCAGCAATATGAACAAACCGTTAAGCGAAAGGTCTATTTCCTGCATAATTTCTCCCCGGCCGGTAGCAAAAACCGGTTTATTCAGGATAAAAAAGGGACAATCGCTTCCTAAAATAGCAGAATAGGCCAATAATTTTTCGGTAGAAAGCTCCAGATTGTACGTTTTATTCAACATCTGAAGCATAAAAGCTGCGTCAGAAGAGCCTCCTCCAAGTCCGGCTCCAAACGGAATGATCTTATGCAAATGAATTTTTAATGGTGGCAGGTCAAAATCGTTCTTCAGAAGATGATAGGCTTTCATCACCAGGTTTGATTCCGGATCGCCTGAAACCGTTATCCCGCTGGTGGAAAACCGGAGTTCATCAGCTTCAACAAATTCGAGCATATCACACCAGCCTACCGGAAAAAAAACGGTTTCGAGATTGTGAAATCCATCCGAACGTTTTTCGGTAAGATATAACCCGAGATTAATTTTAGCGTTTGGAAATGAAATCATACGGTAAAAATAGCAAAAACGTTGATCTATCAGGATGATGAATGTTGGAGGAGAAAAAATAATAATTCAAAATTCGAATGTAATCTTTTTATTAAGTCTGCAAACACCTGACTTTTTACATATAAAAGTGTCCTTTTTGAATGTTCTTTTGCGGCTCAATTTTTAATCCTTAATTTGCATGTCTAATAATTTGCTGAAAATGGCACAAGTATCGAAACCAAAACTCACCTTCCTCATTAAGGATTACTCCATTATAACGTTTGGGTTGCTCATGTATGTATTCTCCTGGACCTTATTCCTGGTTCCGGCCGAAATTACAGGTGGTGGAATCAGCGGCCTGGCCGCCGTTATTTTTTACAGCACCAAAATTCCGATCGGATTGACATTTTTCGTCATCAACTTATTTTTGGTTGCCATAGCCATCAAAGTGCTGGGAGCAAGTTTTGGCATTAAAACCATTTACAGCATGGTCATTATTTCCATCGCATTCAGCATTCTGCCGGCATTGTCGGCCGGACCGATTATTCATGACAATTTTCTGTCAGCAGTATTGGGAGGAATGATGGGCGGAGCCGGTATTGGTATTGTTTTCTCACGGGGAGGCAGTACAGGGGGAACTGATATTATTGCCATGATCATCAATAAATACAGGAATATCAGTCCGGGTCGCATTATCATGTACTGTGATGTCATTATTATTGGTTCGTCTTACTTTTTACTGCATTCGCTCGATAAAATGGTTTACGGATTTGTTTCGATGGCCGTTGTATCCTATACCCTTGATGCCTTCTTAAGCGGATCAAATGCCTCTGCTCAAATGTTTATTTTCTCACCCAAATACGAAGAAATTGCAGATCTTATTAACGATACACATCGGGGAGTGACGGTATTGAATGGTACCGGCTGGTATACGCAGCAAGACGTGAAAGTATTAATGACCATCGTTCGCAAAAAAGAAACCAGCATACTCTTCCGGAGAATCAAGGAGATCGATCCCAATGCTTTTATTTCAATGGCCAGCGTTATGGGCGTATACGGAGAGGGATTCGAGAAAATAAAAGGATGATCCATTTGTTTTACGTTCATTAACAATTTTTAACCCCCTTTTCATAAAAACGTTAAATTCAATTTAATTAGACAATTACAACCGGCCTGAAGGTGATCGGGTCTGACAGACCCGGCCTGTAACCGGCATTCGTGCTTTAAAACCTTTTTAATTTTACTATTTTTGAAAAGAATGATCGCAACAAGCCGGACTGAACTTCACTTTGAACAAAAAGAGATTTCCCGCTTGTTTTTTTATAACCTCAGACTAAATACAGATATTCAGCATGAAATTTAACTTTTCACAAAAATTCGGACGACTTAAAAAAATTCTCATCTGGGCCTTTTCAGTATTAATTGTATTACAGTTCGTATATTATTTCTACGATTATTTTGATACGAAAAAACTTGAGAAGGAACTGACACAGGAACCAATAGTTGAAAAACCAGAACCAGTGATGCTGTTTAATCTTCCTGTTGATTCGTTCAACGTAATACCGGGACAAGTCAGATCAGGTCAAAATCTCTCCGATTTACTTTTAAGTAAGGGAATTTCATTGTCCCGGATCGATGAGATTTCAAAAAAATCGGTACTTACTTTTGATGTCCGGAAGATGAAGGTGAATAATCAGTACTATTTTTTCATGAATAGAAAGGATACCAACAGGCTGGATTATTTTATCTATGAAATCGATAAGGTTGACTATGTAGTATACCAACTGAATGACAGCCTGAAGATTTATAAAGAGGAGAAACCCATTGTTACCCTCATAAAAACAGCAAGCGGGGTAATTACCTCATCGCTTTGGAACACGATGACTGCACAGGCAATTGATGTGAATCTGGCCCTGGATCTCTCCGATATTTATGCCTGGACCATTGACTTTTACGGAATTCAAAAGGGAGATAAATTCCGGGTTATTTATGAGGAGAATTTTGTCTACGGAAAATCAGTCGGAATCGGACGCATATTTGCGGCTCAGTTTGTACACTCCAATGAAGACTTTTATGCTTTCCGCTTTACCCAGAACAAAGAAGACAGTTACTTTGATCAGCTGGGGAAAAGTTTGAAAACTGCTTTTCTGAAGGCTCCATTGAAATTCAGCCGGATCAGCTCACAATTTTCGAATCACAGATTCCATCCTGTCCTCAAAATTTACCGTCCGCATCATGGAGTTGATTATGCTGCTCCAACCGGAACTCATGTCGTTTCGATCGGCGACGGAACCGTCGTAGCCAAAGGATACCAGGCCGCTGGTGGTGGAAACTACCTGAAAATAAAACACAATTCGACTTATACAACCAGCTACATGCACCTGAAAGGTTTTGCTCCGGGAATTTCTCAGGGAGTACGGGTTCATCAGGGGCAATTAATTGGTTTTGTTGGTTCTACCGGATTGGCTTCAGGCCCTCACCTCGATTTCAGAGTCTATTACAACGGTACTGCTGTCAATCCGCTGACGATCAAATCACCACCAACCGATCCAATTTCTGCAAAGAATGTCAAATCTTATGCAATGCATCGTGATTCGATGATGACCAAACTGATGGACATTAAAGATTTCTAGAATTGCAAATTACTCCAAACAGATAAAGCCTGCTCCGGATAAAAAGAGCAGGCTTTATCTGTTTGGAATTCATCTCAGGACCGGAGTTTATATACCAAATCCCACAAAACGATGCCGGCACTCACCGAAATATTGAACGAATGTTTGGTACCGTATTGCGGTATTTCGATCGCTCCATCGCACTGATTAATCACCGATTGCTGAACGCCTTTGACTTCATTCCCAAATACAAGTGCCAGTTTCCGGTCTTTGTCAGGGATGTAATCCGGCAACAGGATGCTGTTTTCCACCTGCTCAACAGCAAATACCCGATAGCCATTTTCTTTCAGCTTTAAAACAGCAGCTTCAGTATCTTCAAAATATTCCCACGGAACAGATTTCTCCGCATCGAGGGCTGTTTTATGGATTTCCTTATTTGGTGGTGTAGCTGAAATTCCGCATAAAATCACTTTCTCAATCAATAACGCATCCGAAGTACGGAACACTGAACCAATGTTGTTGCAGCTTCGGATATTGTCTAAAACAACCGTGATCGGTGTCTTTACAACCTCTTTATATTCATCAACCGATAAACGGTCGAGTTCGTAGTTTCTTAATTTACGCATCGAAAATAATTTACGATTTACGATTTATTCCTTACAAAATCCCGATAAATTGTAAATGGTAAATGGTTAAATAGTCAATGTTTTTTTACCAGTTTACTTTTGCCCTCCGGATGGGCATCGACATACAGCGCGCTCCACCCCCGCCACGGGCAAGTT
>JBBSBP010000121.1:0-15238 GCA_038251165.1 Bacteroidales bacterium
ATATAAATAAATTATGATCAAAAATGTATTTACCGGAATTTTATTGTTGACAGCAATGAACTGTTTTTCACAGAATAGTCCGGGATTCCCGATCAGCAATTCCAACTGGATTGCCACCGATGCCTTAGGGCGAAGTCTGCCTGATTACAAACAAACCGGTCCGGTGATAAACGAAAAATGGGTAGGCTTGTTTTATTACATCTGGCACGGAGGCCATGCTCCAACCGATACCATTTATGATATTACCAAAATCCTGAAAAAAGACCCGATCAATCCGGAATATGGACCAAAAGGGCAGTTCCATTACTGGGGTGAACCTGAAGCCGGGTATTATTATGCGGGCGATCCCTGGGTTATCCGCCGCAATATTGCCATGATGGTTGCTGCCGGCGTCGATTTCATTTATTTCGATGTGACCAATGGCTTTTCTTATCTCCCGGTGGTTGATACCTATTGCGAAATTTCGCTGGAGATGCGTAAGAAAGGAATTAATGCACCATACATTTCGTTTATGACCAATGCCAAAAGCGGTAAAATGATGAATTCGCTTTTCGATGAGTTTTATGCCAAACAGGAATACAAGGATTTATGGTTTATCTGGGAAGGCAAACCTTTGATTTTTGGCCAGCCCAAAGATCCGGAACTGCGTCAGAATGTGCAAGACTTTTTTAACATCAAATACAGCTGGGCATGGACTGATGCCCAAAACCAACCAAACCACTGGCAATGGATCGACAAATATCCACAGGACTATGGCTGGAGCGCCAACGGAATTGTTGATCAGGTACCGGTGGCAGTGGCCTCACATCCGGTTTCCAACATTGGGAACAGTTATTCCGGAGGCAAAGAGCCAACCAGTAACGAATACAAATTGACTCCATTTACCGGACAGGGACGTCATTTTGCCGAACAATGGAAACGGGTTTTTGAACTTCAGCCCAAAGTGGTAATGATTACCCAATTTAATGAATGGATGGCGCAGCGGTTTATTACCGGCGATAAAGCAAGCCCACAATTTCTTGGAAACCCTCCGGTGAAGGGGAACACTTATTTTGTTGATGCCTACAACGAAGAATACAACCGCGATATTGAACCCATGAAAGGCGGCCATACTGACAATATGTATTATCAGATGGTAAAATATATCCGCTTGTTTAAAGGAATGGAGGCTCCAAAACCGGCCAGTCCGGTACGAAAGATTGAAATTGATGGATTGTTTAACGAATGGAAAACTGTTGAACCTGTTTACCAGGATTACGAAGGCGACACCTTTCATCGAAATTCCAAAGGCTCGAACAAGAATACGACATACGTCAACAATACCGGAAGAAATGACATTGTGGAGAGTAGGGTAGCCCGCGATCGGGATTTCATTTATTTCTATGTCAAAACAGCTCAGGCTCTAACTCCGCATACCGATAAAAACTGGATGTTGTTGTACCTGAATACCGATACTTTGAAAACAACCGGATGGGAGGGATACGATTTGCTGGTCAACAGCAGTCCTTTCAATTCCAAACAAACTTCAATCAAAGTGTTTGAAAACGGAAAATGGACAGGGAAACAACAAGTCAATTACGCTTACTCCGGAAATGAAATGGAAATAGCAATTCCTCTTAAGTATTTCAAAGTCAGGAATAATCAGTTGGCCTTTTCATTCCATTGGGCAGATAACAGCCAGAAGTTATTCGATATTAATGAGTTTTTTATTCATGGTGATTCGGCGCCTGATCGTCGGTTCGATTATCTTTATTCAAGTGATAACTTTTGAAATTCAGATGAAGTCGGATTTGTCTTGCATGTATTAGATTCTGAATTAGCTGTTGTTTTGATCTTTTTTTGGAATGAATTTGAAAGTTAACGAACCGATATTAAAAGTTAGTCGATTGGGTTTCCGGTAAATTGCAAACATTAATTTAAAATCGTTCCAATGAAGTGTTTATATAGAGTTCCCCGATATTTATACCTGATTGCAGTCATGATTTTACCATCGATAAGAAACCTGTAAAAGAACCTGTCCGGTTTCTGGATTCAATCGGTTATAAAGGCCCGATTGCGCTTCATACATTCGGACTCAAGGAGCCTGTTGAAGAGCATTTCAGTAAATCACTGGAAATATGGAACAAGATGAAAGCAGAGGTTTCGAAACGGATTCAAAATAGAAGGAAATGAAAAATTCAACAATAATTTTTAGTGCGATTCTGTCGCTCCAAATGGTTGGTCACAGCCAACCTGCTGTAGCTGAAAATCCCACGGGAGAAAAGAATCGGCCTAACTTTCTACTACTGTTGACTGATGATCAATCCTACCATTTATCCTTAATCGGAACCCCCGGGATTCAGACACCCAACATGGATGCATTGGCCAAAAGAGGTGTTTTTTTTACGAAAGCTTATGCTGCCGCGGCATCCTGTTCTCCTTGTCGCAGCGCTATTTTAACCGGAATGTACCCTCATTCCAACGGTCACTGGAGAAATACCATAGGTCCAGGCATGAATGATCCGGATCAGCAATTTGGCCGGCAATCGACCAAAGCCGATCAGGTTGGCGTTCATGAAGATTTGCCTACTTTGATCGAAATCTTAAATAAAAATGGATACTTCACCGGAATAACAGAAAAGTTTCATTTAAGTCCACCATGGAAATACCCCTTTAATTATCATGCCCCGGCAAGTAATACGCCGGAATCGCAATACCAGGCAGCTACAGGATTCTTTAGAAATTTAGATGGTCAGCCATTTTTTCTGGATGTATGTATCGGGAATACCCACCGTCCTTGGGTCTCATCAAAAAAGCAATCAGCTCTGCCACCGGTTTCACCCGATGAGGTAGTTGTTCCACCCATTTGGCCTGATACTGAAATTACCCGGCTGGATTACGCGGAATATCTTTCATCGGTAGAAGCCGCAGATGCAGTTATTGGTGGAGTGTTGAAAGCGCTTGAAGAATCTGGGCAAGCTGAAAATACGATTGTTATTTTTACCAGTGATCAGGGATATTGCTACACCCGGGCCAAAGCTACCACTTACGATTGGGGTTTGCATGTTCCCCTATCCTTCACCGGTCCCGGAATCATCAAAGGAATACAAACTGCCGAACTGGTTAATCAAATTGATTTAACTCCAACCATACTCGAATTTGCCGGAATTAAGATTCCAGAAACAGTTCAGGGTAAGTCCTTGTATGCTTTGCTTCTGGGCAAAAGCCAGTCGAGTGGACAGAAATTTGTCTTTTCGGAACACAATGCGCATGGGCCATCACCTGATGAATATTATCCTACCCGAACAGTAACTGATGGTAAATTCAGGTATATCCGGAATTTAAGAAGTGAAATTGTTCCTGATTACCCAATCGAACGATTTGTTACTGATCATGCCTTTGCAAATAAGAACAAAGGATTAGCCTGGACCTGTCTGGATGCTACTCCCGGCGGTAACTGGGGCAATCATGCCTTTGCCGATATTATCAATAATAAGGATCGGTTTCCCGTTCCTTACGCACTACTTAAATCTAGTTTTTTCAGGCCAAAAGAGGAACTTTACGATCTGGGAAATGATCCCTATGAAATGAAAAACCTGGCGGAGCTTCCGGAGTATAAGACTGCGCTTGATCAGTTGAGCAAAACTCTAACGGATTGGATGATAAAAACCAATGACGATGGTGACCCCAGAAGTCATCCTCGCCGGACGATAAAATAAAATAAAATAA
Source organism: Bacteroidales bacterium (assembly GCA_038251165.1). Lineage (GTDB taxonomy): Bacteria > Bacteroidota > Bacteroidia > Bacteroidales > Prolixibacteraceae > Aquipluma. The sequence continues at coordinate 3,709 of JBBSBP010000121.1, forward strand.
AATAAAATAAAATAAAATTTTATAAGTAATTAAAAGTATTTATTGTCGTATTTTATCGTTGACTCACCCCAACCCCGAGGCATCGGGGTTCTCCCCTCTCTACGAGTAGAGAGGGGAGGAGCAAGCATTGCGAGCTCGGGGTGAGTAAATGAAATAAACAATGAAAAATACGACATTTTTACATTCATAGAACTTAAGTATTAATAATCAGGAATAATGAATTCGAAAATTCCATTTTTAATAGGGGCTGGATGTTTGGTTACTTTCCAACTGTTTGCGAAGGAACCCGTCCGCAAAGATAAGCCCAATGTGCTTTTTATCATGTCGGATCAGCATAATGCCCTGGCTCTGGGCTGTTATGGAAACACTGAAATCAGTACTCCTAATCTGGATCGGATTGCAAAGAATGGGGTGCGATTTGAGAATGCTTTTTGTACGACGGCCCAGTGCGTGCCTTCGCGGTATTCAATCTGGACAGGCCGGTACGCCCGAAGTACCGGAACGTATGGAAACGGAAACGGGCAAAATGCCAGTGAAAACACGGTTGCCGATTTGTTCGACAAAGCCGGATATGTAACCGGAACCATAGGTAAGCATCACATGGTAATGAATGAAGAAAACCACAATCATGGTTTTAGCGTGGTATTGAACCCTGTGGATAATGCCAGGCCCAAAACTCCCCTTCCTTACGATGAAGTTCACCCGGGAAGGTCGGAAGTGGGAGAAAGTCCGTTGCCCAACGAGAAACATACCAGTGGAATGGTGGCAAGTGCAAGCATCAAATTTATCGACGAAAACAAAGATCATCCGTTTGTGCTATGGTGTTCTTTTCAGGGGCCGCATACACCCATTGTTCCGTCAGCGCCCTGGTCGAAGCAATACGACCCGATGAAATTGACACTTCCACCCAATCATGATTCAGTCGACTGGAAAGTCCCCGGAATGGATGGCTTGATCAGTAAATCGGGGAAATATTCCAAAGAAATATATCACAAGGAAACTTTAGCCAATTACTATGGAATGATTTCGCAGATCGATTACAATATCGGGTTGGTTCTGGATGAATTGGATCGACTTGGTTTAACCGATAATACAATCATAGTTTATACAGCCGATCACGGCGAAATGATGTCGGAACACAAATCCTGGACAAAAGGTATGACTGGTTACGATGCCACTGTACGTGTTCCGCTTCTGGTTAGGTTTCCTAAAAAATTCTCCGGAGGAAAAGTTATGAAAGACCTTGTGAGTACAATCGACCTGCTTCCTACTTTTCTCGATCTTTCAGGACAAAAAATACCAAAAAATATTGAAGGTAAAAGCCTTGTCGGTTTGATGAACAGTAATGTTAACTGGCGGGAATACGCTTTTTCAGAAATAGGTAATTCAACTCAGAATTCGGTGATTACTGTCCGGGGGAAAAACGAAAAATATGTCCTTTTCCGGAAAAACGGGAAAGTGGAATACGAGCAGTTTTTTGATTTAAAAACTGATCCCTGGGAAATGAAAAATCTGGTCGCAGAGGGGAAGTATGGAAATGATTTGGCTAAATTTAAAGTTGCCCTAAATAATTGGGAAGCTGAAACGGAAGTTGCGAAACCGGTTTTGGTAAAAGGTAAACCGATTGAAGAATAACAGATATAAATAAAAGATATGAACGCTAATTTAATTAAAAATGCAGGCTTATTAATGATAAGTGCAATTGCAGTAACTGCATGTGGAAAAACCCAAAAAGCACCCAATGTAGTATTTGTTCTGGCCGACGAGTGGCGTGCACAGGCTACAGGTTATAACGGAGATGAAAATGTATCGACACCTAATCTGGATAAACTGGCCAATAAAGCGGTAAATTTTACGAATACAATTTCCTCTTGTCCGGTTTGTTGCCCATACAGGGCCAGTTTGTTAACCGGTCAGTATCCGCTTACAACGGGTGTTTTTGTAAACGATGTGCAGATCGATCCTGAAGCTCAGAGTTTAGCTAAGGTATTTAAAGCGGGAGGGTACGAAACAGCTTATATTGGTAAATGGCATATCGATGGACACGGACGAAATTCGTTTATTCCAAAAGAACGCCGTCAGGGGTTTGATTTCTGGGAAGTTTTGGAGTGCACGCACAATTACAATAATTCGGATTACTGGGGAAACGATGACCAAAAACATAAATGGAAAGGCTATGATGCATTTGACCAGACCGATCATGCAGTCAAATACATTCAGGATCATAAGAACAACGATAAACCTTTTGTAATGGTATTGGCCTGGGGGCCGCCGCATACGCCATTCGGACAGGCTCCTGAACAATTTAAAAAATTGTATCGTGGAAAATACCTTCAGATTCGTCCAAATGTTCCGGATGATATGAAGGAAAAAGCTGTTAACGATCTGATCGGATATTACGGGCACATGTCGGCGCTGGACAGTTGTGTTGGGATTTTGCAAAAAACATTGCAGGAAACCGGCTTGGATGAAAATACCATTTTCGTTTTCACTGCCGACCACGGAGCAATGGTTCAGTCACATGGTTTTGTGAACAAACAAAGGCCTTACGAAGAATCAATAAATGTTCCGATGTTAATTCGTTATCCTGCTGCATTTGGAAATAAGGGAAAGAAAAGTGATATGCTTATCAATACTCCTGATTTGATGCCAAGTATACTTGGACTTTGCGGTTTGCCTGTTCCGAATACCGTTGAAGGTTTTGATAAATCACCTGTAATGAAAGGAATTGCCAAAGATAATACTGAGGCTGTATTGATCGCGTCCTATCAGCCTTTCGGGCAGTGGCCGGCAAGCCAGGGAGGAAAGGAATATCGTGGAGTACGGACCAGGCGGTACACCTATGTGAAAGATCTTAATGGGCCCTGGTTGTTATTTGATAACCAGAAAGATCCTTATCAGATGAAAAATCTGGTGAATGAGAAGGAATATCAGAAGGTTCAAAACGATCTTGAAAAACAACTTTCGGACATCCTGAAAAAACAGAAGGATGAATTCCTACACGGTATGGACTACATTAAAAAATGGAATTATGTAGTTGATGAAACAGGGACTGTTCCCTATATCAAGATGAATTATCAGGGACTTCCGATCAAAGAGTAATTCGTAATGAAGTATATGAACCCGGTCAATCTGCTGACTACAGCTACAATCCTCATTTCAGGAAATATAGTTATTGCGCAAAACCAACCACACAAACCCAATATCATTATCATTTTAGCTGATGATATGGGTTACAGTGATCCGGGTTGCTATGGCGGTGAATTAGCTACACCAGCGCTCGATCGGTTGGCAAATGAAGGAATTCGCCTGACCCATTTCCGAAACAGCGCCATGTGCGTGTGTTCGCGCGCTTCGTTGCTTACCGGAAACTATTGGCCAAAAGCGCTTCCTGAATTTACCAAAACACAGCTTTTGCCTGAAAAACTGAAAGAAGAGGGCTATCGTACTGCTTTGATTGGCAAATGGCATCAGAGAGGCGATCCTATGAATCGCGGCTTCGATCACTTTTTTGGCTTTCTTGGTGGATTTTCTGATCATTTCGCCGGATCAAAAGATTACCGGCTCGATCGCGAACCATTTACTGCCTTTGGGAAGGATTATTACAGCAGCGATGCATTTACTAACCGGGCCATTGATTTTGTGAATTCACCGAAAGCGGATCAGGCCAATCAACCATTCTTTCTGTATCTAAGTTTTCAGGCGCCTCACAATCCACTACAGGCTCCCAAGGCAGATATTTTAAAGCATCGTGGGAAATATATGGCTGGCTGGCAGGCGATTCGTGAAGCAAGATTTAAAAGGCAGAAAGAAATGGGAATTGTGGCTCCTGATACCAAACTTCCTGATTTTCCCGAAAATTTACCGGATTGGAATTCGCTTTCGACTGAGCAGCGCGATCTGGAAGATCTCCGGATGTCGGTTTATGCAGCGATGATCGAACGAATGGATCAGGGGATTGGCCGACTAATGAAAGTATTGAAAGATTGTGGACAATTGGACAATACACTCATCCTGTTCATGAGCGATAACGGAACTGATTCGTTTTCGAAAATGGATGCTCCACTTTTAAAACAGGGTAAATTGCCTGGCGATCCGGCATCGAACTTTCAACCTGGAACCGGTTGGGCTTATGCTGCGGTGACTCCATGGAGGCTATATAAAATCAGTCAGCATGGTGGCGGGGTGACAACCGGTGGAATAGTCTGGTTTCCTTCCCACACCGGGAAGCCTGGACGAATTGAGCACAGTCAGGTACATTTTATCGATGTTTTGCCTACCATAAATGAGTTGCTTGGAACCCAAACCAATCCGGAAGTAGAAGGAGAGTCATTTTGGCCACTTATTCAGGGAAAAAAATGGGAGCGAAAAAATCCCTTGTATTTTCAGTTTATGGATAACCGGGCAATCCGGACTCCGGAATGGACTTTGGCTGAAGTTGACGAAGCAGGCTGGGAACTTTTCCGGATTAAATCAGATCCGTTGGAAAATGAAAATCTGGCTGCTAAGAATCCTGAAATGGTCTCCAAACTCGATATGCAATGGCAGGAATGGTGGAAAAAAGATAGTGGAAAAGATGAATATCGACCTGAATCCACAAAAAACGGAGAGCATTATGCTCCTCAAGGCGACCGTGGTTCCGGAATACCTTATAAACCCAGCGCCATGCCTGAGTAGCTATTATCAGTAAGCCCACAAATGTGATATACATTATCCGTTTAAAATTTAAGGTCGTCCCTTTTTTTCGTTGTAATGTTTTCATGTTTTTTGTTTAAATGAAATATAATTAATTACGGATCAAAGTTGGGGACTTCTGTTCCGGGGAATGTTACATAACTATTTGGATCATTTGTATAATTCACACCTTTTCATGGGAAACATTTCTGTTGGTTATCAGGAATAACAGTTAAATGATTTATACAACAAAAAAGGAGGCCGCATTGCGGCCTCCTTCTTAATAGTTGATTTTTTTGTTTCTATTTCCCTGGAACAATATCTATGATAACCGAACGGTTATAAAAACGTTCCTCAGGATATTTGTTGTTAAACGGCGCCAGGCTTTGATCTTCACCAAATCCGTTCACTTCAAATTTAACATCAGTTCTGTTTGAATTGGCCAAAGCTTTTTCCATAATCTGTTTTACATCATTGGCACGTGCCAGTGATAATTTCAGGTTTAGGTCTTCTCCACCAATAACATCTGTATGGCCGTGAATAATAACCGTTCCGTTTTTAGGAATTTTAGGGGTTACAACCTCAGTAAGGTATTTGTCATACATGGCGATGGCATCCGAGTTATTGAATTCATAAATAATACTGAACCTCATCATTTCCTCAGTAGCCGGCGGAGTCCAAAGTACAAGATGTGCGGTAGTTTCTTTCTTAATAACTTTACCGCTCCTGGTTTGTCCGATCATCGTGATTTTGTAGTCGCCTTTAGCATTCGACCCTAAAATGGTTTTGCCCGGAATACTAACCGATTCCTGGGTATATGGTCCAAATTTCTGAACCTTTCCCTGTTTGTCAGCTAATTCCATGTTCCATGAAGTGAATGCTGTATCAGCACCTTCAACATTGAATGTAACATAGCTGTCAATTGGCGCTTCCTGAACGACATTGATTTCAACGGGTTTCAGCGGTGCCTCAGGTCCACTCTGGAATTCCATCAGTAATTCAGGAGAATCGCTTGTGATAGAAACCCTGCGGTCATCTTCACGAAGTAGTGTCAATTCTAGTTTGCCACCTGGTTGTTCCGATGGGATCATTGGTTTCATCCGACTTTCAGTAGTGATTCTGGCAGGAGCAATTCCAAATACATCAACCAGATATTTTTTAGACGATTCGGCCATTGCTTTCCCGTCTTGTGCACCATCTCTTGATGATCCGGTCAAGGTTACCTTTGTATTTGGATTTTTCACCATACGGTCGCCCAGGATGTTCAGAACATTATAATAGACTGTCATCTGGCGTTTTGAGCGGCCAGTCAATTCTTTAGGAGTGAATACTTCCAGTTGGTCTTCCCTGAAATCTTTTACCTGATCTTTCCGAAGCAATACATATCGACCAGGAATTTCAGTTGATCCTTCATTGTAGAATACATAGTTGCGAAGCGGGAATGTTTCTCTTACTCTACGTTCAACCGGAACGTTTTTAGGCGCGTTAACTGCAAAAGTAACATCAGGTTCAATTGCAACAGGTACTGGTACGTACACTTCTTCCTTGGCTGCAATTTGCTTTCCACGACCAAATTTAAGCGCTATACCAGCTCTTACAGTTGTCAGGCTCCATGATTCGACTGAACGGGGATGCTGGCCAAAATAAGGATGAAAAGCTACAAAAGGTGAAAGTACAACTTTTGTCTGTTTGGTTTCTGCTGAAAGCGAAATGTCGTATCCTGCTCCGACTTGCATCGAAATCAAAGATTTATTCGGGTTGCTGAATTCCCCGGTTACCTCAGGATCGGCCACCTGGTCGGGGTAAGCGGGATTAATACCTTTCTGATAGGTGAAATTATTATTCAAATTGAACGCCAAACGAGGCCCGGCATACAAATAGAAATTTGATTTGAAAGGTGCGATCCGCAAGCTCGGTTCTACCGATATATAAGCTAAATCAGTGTTTAAATCTTCCGGGCAGTTACAAGGCGAATCTACCTGATCCCATGTACCTTTGCGGCTGTCGTATCCAGCCTGAAGCATGAATCCAAGCATCGTACCGGGACGATGAAATTCCATAACCGGAAAAGCAAAGAGTCCTATTCCATTGCCATCATGAAATGCTGTTGGAACTATAAAGTCGTTGGTCAATTGCTGAGTGGTTCCCTGATAAAAATTGAAGTTTGCACCACCTGCCACACCAAACCACCAGGAAGGATTGGTGAACCTGGCTGCCTGAGTTTCCTGTGCCTGAAGAGGTGACTGAATCCCTGCGAAAATCAAAGTGCCGACAATAACACTTTTAACAATCAGGTTATAAGGGAACCGCGTGATGCGCGATCCCATTTTTAAATTTGTTTTAGAAATAGTATTTTCCATGATTATAATTTATAATATATATTTAGCGCTTTGGAAAATCCCCCGAAGGGGATAGACACGATTTTATTATGGTTTAACAACTGTGCTTGTGTTCAGCGTAACAGCTGTTTGTGCCAATAATTTACCCGTAACTTTTGACCCCGTATTTAGGGAAATAAGGGTTTTACTAAGGATAGATCCATAGAGCACTGTATTTGTACCAAGAACTGCCTGACCCGCAACAACCCATGTTATATTTTTGGCTTGTGCACCACCGATCAGATTAACCTTTGCGCCTGGATCTAAAGTAAGATCCTGTGCGATTTGGAAAACCCAGGTATCATTTGCTCCACCAGATAATGTAACAGTGGCATCAGGAGCAATTAAAACTCCGGTACTCCATTTGTAAATTCCGGGAGCCAATGTCAGACCGCTAAGATTTCCGGCTCCCTTTTCCAGAACTGGTGCAGGAGTAACTAAGTTATTGGCTGTGGTGTATGCAGTTAACATATCCGCAACAGCTACCGTCAATTTACTTGGAGTCGGTGGATCATAATCAGAAGCATAAACTTTTCCGGTTACATGAGTTGCAATCGTAGTGTGTGATGACTGACCATCGGTATTCATGATCAAGCCAAATCCGGTTATTGCAGATGCGGCTGCAGGACTAACACCTATATCACCTTCAACTGCAGTAACTCCTGTTGACGAAATTCCTGACATGGTGAGGATTGAAAAATCGCCGGCTGTTCCAAGGTTAACGGGCGCTGGTCCGGTAGGTGGTGTAACATCTGCAGTAAAGTTCGCGGTTACATTTTTATTCGAATTCATGGTAACCGAAACTGGATTTATTGAACCTGTTGCGTCTCCGGTCCATCCTGTAAAGGTAAAGCCTGGATTGGCCGTAGCAGTGAGTTCAACATTGCTTCCGCTTGGGTAGAATACCAAATTCGGATTTTTCAACACAGTTCCGTTTACAGCTATTACATTCAATGTAAATGTGTTTGGCACAACAGCAGTAAAGTTCGCGGTTACATTTTTATTCGAATTCATGGTAACCGAAACTGGATTTATTGAACCTGTTGCGTCTCCGGTCCATCCTGTAAAGGTATAACCAGTTGCAGGTGTTGCAGTAAGAACTACAATTTCCCCACTATTGTAAGCTGTTTTGCTTGGAACTTTTAAAACAGTTCCGTTTACAGCGGTTACATTTAATGTATAGGTATCAACAACGATTGCAGTAAAGTTCGCTGTTACATTTTTATTCGAATTCATGATAACTGTTACCGGACTTGTGGTGCCGGTAGCGTCTCCGCTCCATGATGTAAATGTATAACCTGCATTAGGTGTTGCAGTAAGCTGTACCGAAGTACCATGACTGAAAGTAGCCTGGTTCGGATTTTTTACAACAGTTCCGTTAGGCGCTGTTACATTTAATGTATACATGTTAATTGCAAAATTAGCTACCAACACTTTGTTTGCAGTTAGCGGAAATGTAAAATCCTTGAGGGCCGATAAAACAGTTGTTCCTTCGGTCCAGTTGGTAAAGGTATATCCAACAGCAGGTACTGCGCTTATTGTGACTGAAGCTCCCGAGTTGTATAAACCTCCGCCGGTAGTTGTTCCGCCAGCCAAAGGAAGCGACGATAGCGTCACTGAATACTGAGCTGTGAAATTAGCTACCAGTGTTCTGTTTCCGGCAAGTGGAAATGTATACGTTGCATTGGTTGATGCAATAACTCCTGCTTCGGTCCAGTTAGCGAATACATATCCGGCACTGGCTACTGCGGTGGCAGTTACTGAAGTACCCGCATTGTATAATCCGCCTCCGGTAACTGTACCGCCAATAACCGGAATGGCAGACAATGTTAATTGTGGCTTGGTTGTAAAACTCCATACATAATCTTCCTGGAGTGCATTGTTCATTGGATCTTTAACTCCTTTTTTTATTGTTCCTGTGTAAACAGTGAAAGGTGCAAGTGGGCTTGCAGGAGTGAAAGTAGAAGTAGCAGACTCACCAGTTGCCGGAGCTACTGTTCCTGAAACTGCAGTTGCTCCCTGTTTCAGCAGAAAGGTTGTCTGATTAATCGTTGAGGAATTCATTGTCTCATTGAATGTTGCCGAAATAATCTGGTTAAGTGGAACATCAATCGCCTTATCGGTTGGTATTGTTGATACGACCAATGGGCATACTCCAACCTTTTCCTCATAAGTGTCCTTTTCGCATGCGGCAAATAAGACAACTGAACCCAGGGTTAGGCCTAATAAAAGTTTTTTCATTTTCATTTTTTCTAGTTTTATTTTATTTTTGATGATCATACTGAATAAATAGATATCGTGTTTTTCCTGAACCTTTAATGAAATCCAGATCAGGATTACCTGATTTACATTTAAATGATAATAAATTTCTTAGATCAAAGTTACCCCCTTTAACTTCCTGATGTGTTATACAATTAGTAAAATAAGTTACATTATTCACACTTTTGCAATTGCCTGACTTTGCATTTTGGTTCCCATTACGCGATAAAAAAAGACCGCCACAGAATTTTACTTCCGGGACGGTCTGCTTTTTCCCAGGGAATCCCGGTAACTTATAAACAGATTCAGAAATTCGATTAATGCCTGCTCTATTATTGAGCGATAATATCAATGATTACTGTTCGATTGTAGAAACGTTCTTCCGGAAATTTGTTTTCAAACGGTGATAAGGTTTCATCTTCGCCAAATCCCTTAACTTCCATTTTAACATCGCTTCTGCCGGCTTTCGCTAACGCAGCTTCAATAATATTTTTGACATCGCGGGCCCTGGCTTCTGACAACTTTTGGTTATGTACTTCTTCTCCGATAATATCAGTATAGCCATGTATAATAACCTTGTTAACTTTATCATAAGCAGCCTGTTCTTTTTTACCAGTTCATTTTCCGGTAACATTCGCCCAGTTTGAAGTAAACATCAGCAGAGGGATGTTTTGCGGCTTCTATTTCGTAAAGCTTTGCCGCGCGTAAATATTCCCAATTGTCGAAAAGCAGGTCTGCCTTTGGTGTTTGTGCAATTGCCATTGTGCTGAACAGGACAGCAATAATTAAAATATATGTCTTTTTCATGGTTTCAATTTTTATTTCATTTCTATATAACATGACTTAATGACTATCTTTTAATAAATACCCAACCGCGTTTTTCTATATTGCTATATTTGATGATATAATAATAAGTGCCGTCGGGCAAGTCTTCACCGTTCATGTTTTTGCCTGTCCAGACAATGTCATTGTTGTTATAATTGATCCCTTTCCATATCTCACTGCCCCATCTGTTTATAATCAGGACAGTGTTTGTCGGATAATAGTTAAGTATAGGGATGTTCCAATCATCATTTTGACCATCGCCATTGGGAGAGAAACCATTGAAAAATTCAATTTTAGGAATTATTATCAATTGTGTAATTAAATCTGATCCGCAACTGTTCATAACTGTTAATTTCACCGTGTAAGTTCCCGCTGCTGCATAAACATGGATCGGATTGGCTGACGCGGAAGTCTGACTGTCACCGAAATCCCATGCGTAGGTTTCGGCATTTGTTGATTGATTAAAAAATGAATAAGTCATCAAGCCTGTTAATCTTGAATTAAACTCTGCTAATGGTAATGAATTTAGGGAAACTATGCTTACAGTCGATGTTGCTGAACATCCGTTCACATCTGTGACTGTCACTTTATACGTCCCTGCAACCAATCCTGAAGCCGTGGCGGAAGACTTTACCGGTGCTGTATTCCATGAATAGGAATAGGATCCTGAACCACCTGCTCCCGTTGCTGTTGCAGATCCTGTTGGTTCTCCGAAGCACAGAATATTTGTCTGCGTAGTTGAAACAGTCAGCGCTGAAGCAGGCTGAGTGATTGTGGCAGATACCATCAAAGTAGTAAGCGTGGCATCTCTGACAGTGACCGTATAGGTACCGGCCGGCAATGAGTTGAAAGTACCTGACGATTGATAAGCGCCCGACCCGATTTTATAGGTATACGGTCCAGTCCCACCTGCCCCGGCGATGGTCATAGCTCCTGTATTTTCACCGAAGCAAAGAACATTTGTCCGGGAAGTTATTATTCCTGACAGGATGACTGAAGGCTGGGTAATTGTAACCGGAACATCAAATGTACAAAGGTTGATATCCTGTACAGTTAAAGAATATGATCCGGCAGTAAGTGAATTAAATGTTCCTGAAGCCTGATAAGCGCCTGAGCCGAGTTTGTACTGATAACTTACTGTTCCTCCTGTTCCGGCTATTGTTACGCTGCCGTTATTGTTACCGAAAGAAGAATCATTGGTTTGAGAGGTAATGATTCCGCTCAGTACTGCCGGTTGGGTAACCGGCAATGTGCCTGTTACCGGTCCGCAATTGCTGGCATCGGTGATGCTCCATGCATAGGCCGGTCCTGCGGGTATTCCGCTGAAGACTCCTGTTCCATTTGTTACGCCATTAAAAGTATAGGACAACGGAGTTGTTCCGCCTGTACCATTA
>JBBSBP010000122.1:0-14985 GCA_038251165.1 Bacteroidales bacterium
CTCCAAAGAACCGGAAATTCCGAAGTAATCTTCAATAATATCCTGACAAAGCCAACCTTTGCCATCCCAGGCATTGAAGGCATGATGACTCTCCCATGAGGTTCCTGGTTTTGGCGGCCAGAGTTCTTCTTTTGGTATGATGGTTTTCAGTATATCAACTGAAGCAGCTGAAGGCATTCCGAATTCAGTATAAGCGGTAAATTTCGATCTGGCCATTTCCTGAAAAACCTCTTCTTTTCCGGGCCAATTAACGAAAAGATAGTTGCCATGGCCCACTCCCATTACCGGAGAGGTTGGTATAAAAGGAGTTGCCGGATTCAGTTCAAAACATTGACTGTTTAGTAATCGCAAGGCCAGCGACTGGTCTGTCATGCCACTCCAGGAATTGAAAAGTTCATTGCCACCACCCCATAGTGAAAGCGAAGGATGCTTTTTAACACGGTTTATGATGGAGAATGACTCCTGTTTAAGTATTTTCAGGTAATGAGGATCATCGGGATAATTATTACAGGCAAGAGGAAATTCCTGCCAGACCAGAATTCCCATTTCGTCACACAGGTCAAAGAACGGCTCTTTGTTGACAATACCGCCACCCCAGACCCTTAAAATATTGAAATTAGCCTCTTTAGCTAAAGTCAGTAATTGCAAATATCTGTCGCGGTTAATGATGCCGGGGAAGATCTCAGGATTTACCCAGTTGGTCCCTTTACAAAATATTCTACGGCCATTAATCTCAAATTGCATTGGGGCCACACTCCGGGTTTTGGGAAATGTTGATGGTTCGAGCCATGCTCCTGTGTTCATTACAAGGTTAATCTGCCGGAATCCGATTTTTGATGTATTGGTTTGTATTTTCTCTCCGGCACTGTTGATTAATTGAAATGAAGAACTGTATAAATATGAGTCACCCTGATCGTGGGGCCACCATAACCTTGGGTTTTCGAAAGTTATGTCTGATTTAAAATTATCCGTTTCGATACCTCCCTCAGCTTTCGACACGACAAGTCCGCTTTTATCGAATAAACTCCATTTAAACCGGTTTCCTTTAAGATTTCGTCCGCTAACTTCCAGTGAGACGGCTGCCTTTGTTAATTCCTTGTTTAATTGATAATTAACGTAAATATCGTTTATAAAAGATGAAGGTTGGACCTCAAGATATGTTTCATCCCATATCCCTAATGGCAAAAGACGAGGGTGCCAGTCCCAACCATAACTTACAGCCGGTTTTACACTATAAGAAGCCTGTGATCTGTCTGCAGGTTTGGCATGAAGTTTTGGTGCAGGAAACACTTTGATTAATAAGGTATTGCTTTCTTTTAGTTTTGATGTAATATCCAGACTGACATACGAAAACATACCTTCCTGTTCGAATATTTTCTCACTATTCAGGTATATTTCAAACTGATAATCAATCCCTTTTGAGATAAAGAAGAACTTTTCACCATCAGCTAATACCGGCTTTTTGAAAGTTGAGCGGTAAGTATAAAAATTATCTTCCATCCACAGGTAGTCCTTCCAATTTTCGGCGTAATATAAGGGCTGATAATTTTCAGCCCTGGCAATATCAAGCTGAACAGCGCCCGGAACCGTTGCGGGTATCCATTTAACAGGTTGTGCGGCAGAAGTAGAAGTATAACTGAGCTCCCATTTCATTTCTACCCTCCTGTTCATATCTTTTGCGCATAAGATATTAGCAATCACTACTATCGCAAAACACATAATTATTTTTTTCATCTCTGAATATTAAAATTTAATTACTATTCCGTTTTTCTAATTTGCACATTGGCTGAACCTTTGTAAATAATATTAATCAACATATCTGCATCTATTTTCTCCTTCGGATCAAATTTATTACTTCCCAGGTAACTGTAAATTGATTTACGAAGTGTTTGAGCAACAATATCATTCTCATCGCTCAAATCCGCCGAACAAACAAATATTTTACCTTTGCCCACTTTAAATTCAAAAAGCAGTCCCAGCTTCGAGCATCTGTCAAAATTATCTACGGCCTGAATTATCGGGCGGTATTCTGCCCTTGCAGCATCAATAACTATTGGACGCGATTTTTTCACTATACTCCACCATTGCCAGTCAGAGTATTTCGAGGTTGGGAAGCCATCAAAAACCGGATGTGTATCTTCTATCAGCAAACCTAAAGTTCCCGGAGATTCGGGCAATTTACTATTGACACTAAAAGGTTTATACATAGGATAACACCAATAATCACTGGTAAAAAGGCCACCGACCGAATTGGACACAATACTTGCCGAATCTGGAAAAAGCAGAATATGTGCCCCCATATTTAATTGTTCAATAAGCGACTTATCCAAACGGGTTGTTTCAATAAAAGAATTATTTTGGTCTAATGCATTTACAGGTGGATAAACCCAAATATGATATTCATTTTTGACATATGTGTTTTCAACATAAACATTCAGTGTAAGCTGCCGGGGTTTATCAATATCGGACAGCCGCATGGATATGATTCCTGCAGAGGTGATTTCTCCTTGTTTACAATTGATGGTATTAAATTTCCCTGAGGCAAAAATTTTATTTTCTGCTGTCATAATATTCCATTTCACAGCATTGCGGACATTTTGATTAGAATAATTAATAACTATTGGTTCTGCCGAGAACTCATCACTATTCAACCATGTAAATTTACTCATCTTAGCTTGAATTGTCATGGCATTGCACGACTCACGCCATTTTTCAGGCGTAACGATTCCCTTGGAATCCATAAATGCATCCAAGACACCAACTAAAGCAGTTCCCTGTCCTGGAAAATCCTGTATGTCTAAGATTTGGAAACCTGCCAGCTCAGGTGTGCGAAACAGAATCTCGTTATCCGCTTTATAACACAGAACTGCTAATTTTCCAGAGGCATCGAACAGTTCCTTCCAATACGAAAACATATGCTTATCAATCATCTTTTGTTTGAAAGCAATGAGGTTACGGGGGTCAAGTATACCGGTATACTTCGATATTTCATCGTAGTTGGGCAATACCTGATACTGTCCGGTCTCATGCGAGACTAAAGGTATTTTTATATTTTCAAGGGCTTTACTAAATGTAACCAAGGAATTGGGGTTTTGCCTATTTAAAACTCCTCCTCCATTGGGGTCATCAACAAACCCATTGGAAGCTCTTACATCTGATGAGTAATCAGGTTTATATTTGCCTGTGTTAGCTGTAACAAAATAATCTTCATTCGCTATAACTTTGGGATCCCAGTAAAAATTATTTGAACCCTGAGATATCAGAATCTGATTTGAATATGGCCTTAGCTCATCTATCATTTCTGAAATCAACTGACGACTTCCACTCAGTTCATTTCCTAACGACAACATCACAAAAGAGGGATGCATCCTGTAAGTTGAAAGCAAATTTATCCCTTCATTTTTCTGAAATTCATAGGCTGCATCCTTTACTCCTGAATTATTGTAAGAGCTCCAGTTGGGCAACTCTGCCTGAAGATACATACCAACAATATCAGCTGCTTCAAAACAAGCTTCCGGAGGAGTCCATGAGTGAAATCGATACGAATTAATTCCATAGCTTTTAGTTATTTTCATTTGACGAATCCATTCATCTTTAGTCATTGGAGGATAGCCGGTTAATGGGAAAACACAGGCATCATGTTTTCCTCTTAGAAAAATCTTTGTTCCGTTCGCATAAAAATGACGATCACGAACTTCAAATTTTCTCATACCAAAAGTCTCTTCTAATGTCTTTTTGTATTTTTTTGAACCCGATGCAGTAAATGAAACTTTGAGTGTATACAAATTAGGACTAAATTCGCTCCAAAAAGCAAAGTTATTACCCATTTCATATTCTTTTTCAACAATAAACTCCTTTTTATTTGTTTGAATTTGAAATGTTTGCCTTTTAACTTGGTGGCTATTCCCATTAAAGCCTTTAGCTTCACAAATAAGTGTGCCATTCAAATTTTCACCATTAGGATTGGTTATATTAAAAATTACCCTAAGCACTTTTTTATCCACATCTGGCACTAAATTGATAATTTTCACATCCACAATATCATTGGCAACCAATTCTATACGACCGATTATTCCATTCCAGTTTGTTTGTGTATGATCTGTCAAAGCATGGCTCCCGCCTACGGGAAACAAAGAATATGAGTTATCTACTAGAATTGTCAAAATATGTGTACCGGGCGTAAGAACATCTGATAAGTCGTATATATGTGGTGTTAACAATGTTTTTTGCAACGGAAAATACTTATCATCTACCCAAACTTCTGTAGCCTTGGTTCGCTCAAGAAAAAGTTCAATTTTCTTATTATTCCATGACTGTGGTATTTCTACATTTTTTTGATACCAGGCTGGCCCTTCATAGATGTATTTTCTATTTAATTTATTTAAATCAACTGAATCATTCAAAACTCCTTTTTTATTTTCATCAGTGGTACCTGGCAAAAAGATTACATCCTGCAAAGCTTTCAAATTCCATTTTTGTAACTTACCTTCTTTTTGGTTATCAATCTGGAAATTCCAGTTTCCTGAGAGATCAATTACTTCGACTTCAGTCTTTGATTTTTGTTGTGAAGCTTCATTTCGGCATGAGACAACAGAAATTAGAATAAAAATAATTAAATGGCTGATTGGTATTTTTTTATTTCCTATAATAGACATATGTATCTGATATTTAAGTTATTAATCATCCATAATACCAGTGTCGTCGTCGACATAAATTATTTGTTCAATGCTTTATAATGACCAAACCGACATTTGTTCATTGGTTATCACTATATCACGATACGATTTCACTATTTTTTTACCTTTTACTTCAATTTCAGCAATAAGCTGATATTTGCCTGCAACAGGAGGCGTTTCCATTTTGAATAGAATTGATTGTTGTCCTAAAGCATTTACTTCTAAAACTTTCTTTCTTTCCCAAATCGTCTCGTCATTTAGAATTAACTTTAATACGCAGTTTCCTGTAAAGGAAGAGTCAATATCATTGGTAATGACTACCGGAATTTCAATTTTTTCATCTTTTTCATGTTTATCTTTCCAATAGTCAATACATACGCCTAAAGGCGAAAAAGCGTCAGGAACGTATTTCAGATAATATTCATCCAATTGAAGTTTATCAATATCAATAAAGTTATCGGAAGTGTAACATCCCGGGAACGAATGTGCAAGACCGAAAGGGTAGAGTATTCCAAAACAGGTACGCGAAGCCCGCCACCATTCGGTTACAGCAGCAAGGTAACGGGCATATAGATTACGACGTTGTGCTGGTGTTGCATCGGCGCCCAATACCGCATCGTAGAATGGTTTGGTAAGCTGGGTCGGATTGCCGTCGCGTCGAAGCCAGAGATAACTGTATTCGTTTAATACTACCGGATAATCCCAATACCAGTTTAAAGGCAAATCTTTAAATCCGAATTGATAAGGCAGATAAAATGTAGATGGTATTTTTTTATGATTCGGGACATCGGCAAGCGAAAAAGGTTTTATTATATCCTTTCGGCTTTTCATTCCTTCATTCCCTACATTGTATGATTCCCAATAATCGTGTGCTTCTCGAATGTCGTTTTTACCGGCCGGAGGTGTCCATCCATTATCCCACGGGCGGTTCGACAAATCGAGTGAACGTACTATATTAATCGCTTCTTTGGTTTCCGGCGCCCAGGTTTCATTTTGCGCATCCCAAAACAAAACACATGCATGATTCCAATGCTCTTTCATGAAAGCACTGTATTCCTTAGCCATTTGTTCAGTAGTTACACCTTCAGGCCAAATGCCGTTTTTTCTGAATGGTTCATTACGTATATCTGCTAAGTTATCCTTAGACATTTCGCTTCGATAAGCATACCACAACGGATATTCATCGAAAACGGCAAACCCTTCTTCGTCCATAATATCATACCAGAACATTGGTGGAGAACCAACACACAAACGGGTTGAATTTAGATTGGTTGATTTGAATGTGCGGATGAGTTTACGTACCCAGACTGTGTCCCATGGATAGGATTTGCATTCCGGGTCTTCGTAAAAGCGCCCAATTGCAATATTATTGCCCCTGAAAAAATAGGGGCTACCATTTAATAAAACACGATTGGTTTCACCATTAACTGTTTTGATTTGACGCATTCCAAAGCGCGTAAAACAGTTGTCGTTTCCATCATTAACCTCCAGTACATATAAATTGGGAACCTCAGGGGTCCATAGTCTCATATTTTTAAGTTTTATGCTGGTTATTTCAGTTTTTTCATCATTACCAATAAGTCTTAAGGTTTTTAGTTTTGTAGAACCTACTAATTCTTTTGTCTTTGAATCGTAAACGTTTAGGCTAAAGTCAGCATTTCTCGATTCTTCATAATTTTTGATATAAAGAGCCACTTTTACCAGTTCGTTCTCAACATCGGGCGCCACTTGAGTTGTAATGTAATAGGTTGATTCAGGAATAATAAGTTCAACATCGTCGTAAATACCCGGGATGTACCTTATTTTTTCAGCTTCACCACCAGCAGTAACTGTATTGGGCAATACGCTGATGTGTGCGCCAATGCGAACAACTAACTCGTTTTCGACATTATCATCATTTAGGAGTTGGGCAATGTTTATCACTGTGGGTGAAAAACTCATAAGGTTTTCACAAGCTTCTTTGCCATTCACAAACACTTTGGTACCGTACATGGCTTTACCTATCTTTAAGAGGACTACTTTCTTTAATTTCCCTTCGATTTGGAAAGTCCTTTTATACCAAAATGCGTTCCTGATGTTTCCGGGCAAGCCAACTTCTTTAAATTCCGGCTTCGCAAGGTGCAAAAGCCCGGGCACTGGAATGACCGAAGGAAAAGTAGATGGCATAATTTCCATGCCCCCTTCGGCAATCTGCCATTCTCCGTTTAGACTGACTACTTTTCCAAATGGCTTATTCGGTTTTTGTGTAAAATCTGGTGTGATTTCATTCCTGCAATTAGTTAGAATTATTACAATGAGTATTAGAAACAGGATATTCTTCGACATCTGATTATTGTTTTAAAATTATATTCTCTTCCTTAATTTCAATACTTCTCAAACTTTATGCGCTGCTTCCCCGGTTTCAGATCTATTTTTTGAACTCCCCAAATAAAGCTTGCTTTTATTCCATCCGGTATAGTAACCGATCCTTCCACTGTTAATCCGTTTTGTTTAAGGTCGAGTTCTATAATACCCAAGTGATGCGGATAAACTGCTTTGATTTGCGTCAGTTTACCAAAAGCAGGAGCTATTTCAACCGTTTTGTGACCTGCTGAGGTAGGTTTAATTCCGCAGATCGTCCGGAAGAAAAAATAGTTTGGCGAAGTACTCCATGGATGGCATTCCGATCGTTGGTTCTCTTCTCCCCATTCAAGAGGAACCTCAGCAAAAGTGTTCATCCCACGTTCTTTCATCAACTGCCATTCAGAAAGTTCAGGAATGAACCTATCCTGAAAGCCGGTTTTGTCCATCGCTTCAAACAGGTACAAGTGCAAAAACAAATCTACCTGACCAAACCAATCTTTTGGCTCCAACAATTTTTTCATCAACTGCCTGGCGTCATCGCCCGTAGAAGCTTCAGCCAAGATAGCCAACAAGTTGGTGATCTGGCTTATTTGTTTATTGTCGGGCGATTCAGTGTAAAAACCATCCTGGTTTTTGCACAATTGATTTACCGCTTTGCAAATTCGATCGGCTTTTTGCCTGTAGTCATTGGCTTGATCTGATTTACCTATAAAATCGAAAATATCGGCAGCATGGCGCAAAGTATAAGCATAGTGAAGAGAATAAAGCGTATTATTTCCATTCTGAACTGCAGGAGGTTCCCCATTTATGTAATGTCGTGGCCAGGCCAGCGCTCCCCACCAGCCGATTTTTCCGAGTAAACCGTTAGGTTGCATCCGGTTTTCGAAACAGTCCAGAACGCTGTAAATACCAAGTTCAAATCCTGAAATGTACTCTTTGTCGTCTTTCCAAAGCATGTAATCGTGAACCTGATCAATCCAAATCAGCGAATAGGATGGAATAATCAGGTGGAAAGGATTGGGGTAACAAGCATAAGTTAATCCTTCGGGAATGCGTGACTGATCGAACTGAATAAGTGCATTTCGGGTCAGGCGGTCGTCGCCGGAAAGTGCAAGCAACGTAAGGTTGTGAACACGCGAGTCGCCAGTGTATTGCATTTGTTCGTAATAAGCATCCGACAGCAAATAATCCTGGGCGCAAATACTGACCGTTCTCCAGCCTGCTTCCATCATCCAATCCAGGTCCGTATTATTGGTTTCAAATTTGGCCTTTAGTTCAATTGGTGCATTACAAGCAACATGATAATATTTTTCAATGGTCAATGGTTCATTTTTAGTTTCAATATCAAGTTGGATAAATCTAAACGGACGAATATAAGTTGGTTTAAACAATCTGTCTTTGCCTCCATCGGGAATAAAAACATCTTTTATTCCAACCAATCGCTTTCCTTCAATGTCATTTCGGTCTCCTTTTGGAGCATGATTTTTTACGATCATATTTTCGGCATACATAGCCTGGATCTTTGCATCTTTTCCGCCGCTAACCAGCATTTCAGGATAACCCATTGTTTCATAGGAATGGTCAATAAGTATATTCACTTTTTTATTCGCCGGAATAATCAGACTTCCTTTGTTGTGTATAAAATCTTCATTCCTTTCTACACCTGTCATTCTTCTAATTTTACCCAGAGGCGTAATTGTTTCGCGTAGCATTCCTGATCTTCTCGGAATAAGTAGTTTGCCACCGCCATATAATATCCCTCCTGCACCATCGCGTCCTTCGGCAATGTCGCACCATTTGGAAGGAAGCCATTCAGAGTCATCAAAACCGGTGGTTTCCCAGCCCCAGGGATATTTATCGGCACGAATACTGTCGGTCGGGTTTCCCACATACAAACCAAAATCGATGGTATTCCGGTCGGTCATCCATTCCACAATTTTCGGAGAATAAGCCTCATTTTGAATGCATTTCCAGCTTCCACCTGAAGTATTTACCATTTTTTCAGCTTCTGAATCACCTTGCAGAATGAATGAAGTCATTTGTGAAAAGAAGGTGAACGAACGCTTTGGTCCCCAGTTTATAACCTCAACTGCAAGGACATTTTTCCCTGCCAGCAGGTAACTGGCCAAATCGATGGTTTCGTAAAACCAGTGTGAAATGTCGCCACGTGCCGGTCCGCGGGTGATGTATTTCCCATTTACGAACAAACGATAATGATTATCGGCTGAAAGATGTACCAGAAATTTTTCGGGTTTTGCCGGAAGTTCAAAATCTTTCCTAAACAAAATTACCTGGTGTGTCTGGGGTTGAACAGTCGGATGCATAATCCATTGGGCTCTCCATTTTACATCCTGACCAAAGGAGGCAACAGACAATAAGAAGATCAGGATTAAGTTTCCAAATTTAATTCGCATAAGTGATTATCTTTTTCACTGGTGGGCATTAAATTATAAAAATTAAAGGGTATCGCTGCCGGCAATCAATGTAACAACAGACTTTGCAGGAACCTTAAAACCGGTATCCGCTCCCGAATTTACATCTTCAATGTATGAGCAGTTTTCAGATCCGGAACCGGTCCTGTACATTTTGAAAGAACCTGGTAATCCGGTGCCTGCCAATGTAACTGACTTGTCAGTACTACCTGAATTAATAATTACAATTGTGGTTGTATTTTTAGTCGCATTCTCAAAAGCAGTGACAATGAATTCGGAATCATCGCTTGTACTTTTGATACGAACTGCTCCCGGACGTATATATCTGTAGAAGTGTTTTGACACAGCATATTTTTTGCCGGTTGTTGTTCCGCTCATAAGACTGTATTCGTCAATTGAGCCCTGGCTTCCCTGCCACCATACCCATGCGCTGATGTTGCCATAATATAATGCTGCATGAATATCCATTGCAAGGTTCAGTGCCCCAGGTTTTGCCCCGGTCATTTCCCACGATTCTGTATAACCTGATGTTTCTGTCATCCATGCCTGTTTATTCATTGGTGTGGAAAATTGTTCGGCATGATTTGTCCACATTTTTGCAAGCTCGGAACCTGTAGAAGGAGCTATGCCATCAGAATACCCGTGCACTGCCAGTATATCAATATTCGCTGTTGTTATTGCATCTTTTTTGATCCCGGCATGGTAAAATACCGGCCAGTTATTGTCTTTGCCCTCCATTTCAAGCATATTTTCAGCTCCAAAGATTTTGACATTTGGAAAGCTTGTCTTAATCTTTGGTACCACAGCATTTACCATATCGTTATACCATGCCGAAGTGTACATACATGAATTGAATGTCTGACGAAACATCAATTCGTTTTGTAATCCAAGACCATATAAATCAACACCGGCATCTTTATATAACTGAAGATGAGAAATCAGCCAATCGGCATATTCTGTATATTTATTTGGATTTAGTGTTCCCCCGTTCTTTGTTGATACGTTACCAGGGTTACGGGTTGCATTCTGATCTCCTGCCCATGTCAAACTGCATTCCCATTTCAGATCAGCAGGCGGACTCCAGACAGTAGCAATAAACTTAAGATTAACATTATATTTATCGGCTTTTGATTTTAGCCCCAACACTACAGGCTTTTGTTTATCCCAATCTGCATCTTGTGTTGCTCCGGGAATTGAAGGTGGAAATATTTCGTTTCTCCAGATTGAAATACCCAGATCGCTTATTACCTTTTCACCCCAGGCATCATTCCACATTGTAGTTCCCCACCATACATCGAAGGCTCCGAAAAACCCAAACCCCTCTATGGTCTGGTATTTTACTGATTTATCAATTAAAATAGATACCTCAGGAAGAACAGGATCCGTTGCAGGGTCACTGCCCCCCTTTTTACAACTTAGAAAAAGAACCAGAATAAAAATTCCTGAGACTAAATTGATATATTTTAATTTCATTATTTTATATTTTGATATGTATCTTAAAATTTTAATAATTAGAATTGGTTACAAGCAAAAGAACTGAAGGTAATCAGACAAGTTTCTTTAATATCCTGGATTCTGGCCACTTGCAGCCATCAATGGATTCCTTGATATTTCCTCATTTGGAATCGGGAAAAGCAAATGTCTTGATACATCGAACCTAAAAAAACTGGCATTATAAGGGAATCCGAAATCAGCGGCTGTCCATGTTGCCAGATTAATATATCCAGCCGCATGCCATCTTCTGAGATCAGACCAGCGGTGACCATCTTCGGCCGCAAGTTCAAGCATGCGTTCCTTCATTAAATCCTCCATAGTGACAGAAGTCAGAGCAGCTGGCGCAGCGGAAGGTGGGGAGACAGAATTACGGGCGCGTTCGCGCACATCATTTATCTGTGACATGGCAGCGTCTGAATTACCAATTGCGAGATAAGCTTCGGCAGCACATAGTTTAACATCTGCAAGGCGAAGAAGACGAGTATTATTGTTCGATCCTATTTGAAAAGTCTGATCAAGAACCTTACCTCTGCTGCCATTTGTATATTTTACTAACTGATTATTGCCAAACTTCCCCCAGTTTTGATTAATCCACCAGAAATCACCACCACAGTTGTCAACATCAGACCCTCTGAATGTCTCATTTTTCCGTGGATCATCTTGGTCAAATGCATTAATTAACTTCTGAGTTGGTCCGAATATACCACAACTATAATTGGACCAGTGCCCATCACCATAATGGTAAAAAGCTGATATCTGCCCTAAAGAGTTATACTGCCACAAACCAGAATGACCTTCAGCTATACTTGCCTGGAACTCAAATAATGACTCTGCGTTATTCTCTGACCGATAATCAAAGCATTCTCCATATTTTACAGATCCAAATGAAGCCAATCTGTCAGGTGAAATATTGCCGAATGCAGTGAGAGCTTTCCCGTAATCTTCAGCATTTTTTGAATTATAGCATGCACGGGTTACGTACAATTTTACAAGCAATCCATAACAGGCATCTTTTGTTATACGCCCTAAATTTAAGTCATCCCACGAATCCTTAGCCAGAGGGGCAGCCTCTTCAAGGGAGGAAATGGCATTGTCGAGCAATTCTAAACCTTTGGAGGGAGGGAGATAACCATCATCGACAGAGTGGATCCGTTTGTCAGCCAAAGGGGCCTTTCTCCAGTTGTCCCACAACTTAAAGTTGCACCACGAACGGAGAAATAGCATTTCGGCTTTATTAGCATTCTTTAAACCGGCTGTTTTATATACAGAATCCAAAACATTACTATTAAGTTTCTCAAGCATAAAATTACACCTGCTAATTATTAAGTAGTATTTACTCCACATTATTGCAAGTGAACTATTAGACCCATTAATGGAAGAGAATGATTCGTAGGAGTTTCCGGTACCATCCAGGGTGATATCGTCACCCGGCAAAAGCCAGAACTGATATTTTGATCCATCACCGATTCCTCCGTAAATATCTGCAAGTACGGCATAAGCTCCGCCTATGCCCATAGTAATTTGATTCTCGGTACCAAAATAATTTTCTTCTGACTTTGCTGAGATATTAATGTCCAGGGCCCTTTCACATGAATATAAACTGAGAAATAAGACTGAAAGCAGGGCACAACAGGCAACTTTTCCTTTCATCTCAAAAACTATGAATTATAAGTGTTGAATTTTGAAAAAACGATGACAGGAAGAGCCTGTCATCGTTTCAATAATTAACATTAAACTATGTTAGTATCCCGGATTCTGACCGCTTGCGGCCATTAAAGGATTCCTCTCGAGTTCACCTATTGGAATTGGAAACAGTAAATGTTTCGGAACTTCGAACTTAAACAAATTAGCATCGTAAGAAAATCCAAAATCAGCGGCAGTCCATGTTGAAAGATCCATATAGCCGGCAGCATGCCATCTTCTGAGATCGGACCAGCGGTGACCATCTTCACCAGCCAGCTCAAGCATACGCTCATTCATAATATCGGTCATTGACACCGAGCTAAGAGCTGCAGGTGAGGCTGAAGCTGGTGAAACAGAATTACGTGCACGTTCGCGTATATCATTTACCTGTATAAGGGCATCTCCGGTATTGCCGGTTGAAAGATAAGCTTCTGCAGCACATAATTTTACGTCTGCAAGACGCAAAAGCCGAGGGTTATTGTTTGATCCTATCTGCCACATTGGGTCAAGCTCTTTACCTCTGTCTCCATTGGTATATTTTACCAGCTGGTTATTCCCGAACTTGCCCCAGAATGGATTAATCCACCAGTAAGACCAGCCATAATTCTCAACATCGGATCCTTTAAATGTTTCTCCCTTTCGAGGATCATCAGCATCAAATGCATCCATAAGTTTTTGTGTTGGTCCGAATACACCACTGCTGTAGTTGGCCCAATGAGCATCACCATAATGGTAAAAGGCAGCCATCTGGCCTACCCCTCCTCCAAAGTCGTTATCAAGCCAGGCATTGTCCTGACCCCCTGGCTGAACACTTGCCTGAAACTCAAATAAAGATTCAGGATTATTTTCTGTACGGTAATCAAAACTCT
Source organism: Bacteroidales bacterium (assembly GCA_038251165.1). Lineage (GTDB taxonomy): Bacteria > Bacteroidota > Bacteroidia > Bacteroidales > Prolixibacteraceae > Aquipluma. The sequence continues at coordinate 13,498 of JBBSBP010000122.1, forward strand.
CTCCATATTTAACACCATCAAATGCTGCAATCCGGCTTGCGGAGATCTTACCAAATGCAGTAAGAGCGTTTCCATAGTCAGCAGCATTTTTCGAATTATAACATGCACGGGTTACATACAATTTGACCAATAATCCGTAACATGCGTCTTTGGTAATACGTCCTGTATTCAGATTATTCCAGGATTCAAAAGCTAAAGGGGCTGCCTCTTCAAGGGAGGAAATTGCATTGTCGAGCAATTCAAAATCTTTTGTAGGAGGGAGAATTGCATCAGCTAAAGTCGCAATACGACTATCCTGCAGCGGAGCCTTCCTCCAGTTGTCCCACAATTTAAAATTACACCATGAACGGATAAACAGCATTTCAGCTTTATTTGCATCCTTCAATCCCTCAGTTTTATAAATTGCATCCAGGGTGGTTCCATCAAGTTTTTCCAGCATAAAATTGCATCTTGCTATTATCTTATACAAGGTTATCCACATCATTCTATTTGAATTATTACTTGCGTTGAGTGCAGAAAAAGTCTCCAGTGAATTTCCTGAACCATCCGCTGTGATATCATCAGCCGGAAGAAGCCAGAATCCTTGTTTGGATTGGTTACTTAAATCGGCGCTATAAATATTAGTGATCTCAGCATAGGCAGCACCAATACCCTGAGTAATACGGTATTCACTTCCAAAATAGTTTACTTCTAACTCTTTGGTGATATTGATGTCAAGATTCTTTTCACATGAAGAGAAACCCAACAGGCCGGCAATCATCAGAGTGCAAGCCGAAATATATTTTTTCTTAGTCATAGTTTTATAAATTTAATATTACTATTTACAAGCTCAGAACCGGACATTAAGACCCATGAAGAAGGTTAACGGAGTAGGATATGAGTCGTTCTCCGGATCGTATCCCGAATACTTTGTTATTGTGAAGAGGTTTGATGCTCCTGCATAAATACGGCAATTCGAAATATTGTTGTGAAAGAAATTATAAACCGGGGAAGGAAGAGTATATCCTAACTGAATGTTCGATAATCTCAGATATGCACCGCTTTCAACAAAAAGATCTGAAAACCGATAATTACTTGCCGGATCACCATTAATTGACCTTGGGAGCCATCCTGATTGTTTTGATGGGGTCCATGCGTTCAGAACATCAACTGATTGATTGGCATTTGTTGTACCGACATTATAAAGTGATTCTTTAACGTTATTGACTCTCTGAACATCACCAACACCGGTAAGCTGAGCATTGAAATCAAAATTTTTGTATTCCATGCTTAAATTGATTCCATAATAGAATCCCGGAATTGTTTTCCCCAGGTAAACCTGATCGTAACTGTCAATTTTATTATCTAACAATAGTTCGTTAAACTTTAACATAAATGTTTGATTTTCAATAAAATAAGTCGTGTAAAATTTGTTTAAGTCCCTGATATTCAGTAACTTAATAGATTAACCACAATCTATCTTAAGTTATGACTACCAGGGAACAAAAA
>JBBSBP010000123.1:0-14714 GCA_038251165.1 Bacteroidales bacterium
CGCCTTTTCGTTAATTACTATCGGTATCGAAATGGCATAACTTTTCCCTTCTTTCTGACTTTTCCGGGCTTTGTTCTGTTCTTCCCAATATTGGCTACCATCCATCTGCAAAAACTGTCCTTTTACCATTTCCAACCGATACGTTTTGGCAAAATCTTCATCTACCCAAAACAATGAGGCATTCAGGCTGTCGGTACGTCCCAGGCTATTTAAAGCATATGATTTTCGCCAACCAAAATCAACGGGGGCATAAGCGCTGGCTGAGACGCCCAGAATATCTGGATTTCTAAGCAATTCCTCTTTAAACCCTTTGTTCCCATACCATAAGCCGGTTGGTACAACCACGATATTGTCGTGATTCAGTCCCAAATCTTTCGTTCTGATATAATTCAGTTGTTTCACAAAAAGGCCTGTTGCGATGATAAAGAAGATAGCAATACTAAACTGTACAGCCACCAGCAAGCGAATAAACGAAGTTCTTGATCCGGTGACACTTCCTCCTCTGAAAATTCCTTTCGGGTTGAGCGCCGACAAATAGAACGAAGGGTAAATTCCGGCCAAAGTTCCGGTTAAAAGGGTAATTAGTAGCAGGTTGACAGCCAACTTAATTGAAAAGTTCATCTCAATTTCTTTTCCGGCGAGCTGATTAAACCATGGAAGTAGTATCCAAATTACCAGTAGTGCAGAAATGGTGGCAGCAAAAGTCTGGAATAACGATTCGCCCATAAACTGTTTGATGATTTGGAATCGGCTGGCTCCATTCACTTTCCTGATACCGATTTCGGTAGAGCGTTCCGAAGCTCTCGCTACCGAAAGTACCGAGAAATTAAAGGCTGCCATCAATATAATAAGCAACGACAAACCCGAAAATATCCATATATATTTAATGCTGCTCATATTACGGTCATCAATGCTGGGTTCATAATCGGAGCGGAGATGGATGTCGGCGAGCGGCTGAAACAATAACTTGTCGGTTTTTTTCGAATACCGGCTCACCTGATTTGCAATTTGGCTAAGAAAAGCATCGTCAATTTGCGCTTCTTTCCGCAATTTGACGTATACATGCACACGACTTTTGTCGCCCCAGTGATTCGAATAACCTGCAACTTTACTGTTTACTTCAGGAAGAATGAACCCAAAGTCGATGTGCGATTTTTGGGGAATGCGCATGACCCCGGAAACCGTATAAATATCTTTTGAATATTTGTCGATAATTACAGTTTTGCCTAGTGCCGGTTGATCCCCAAAAAGTTTTCGGGCCACTGTTTCCGACAAGATAATTCCTGAAGGGTTTTTTATTGCTTCAAAAGCCTCTCCCTCAATAAATGGAAATCCATTAAAAATCGAAAAGAAGTCGTTGTTGACCCATAGCTCGCGTGCTTCTATTTTTTCGCCGCCTTCTTCACTCTGTAGAGGCGAGTCTTCCGAGCTGTAGCTCAGGTAGGTGGCATATTCAATTTGCGGGTAATCTTGTTTTAATGTTGCCGGTACAGGACGGTAACATCCGGCTGATTTTACCACTTCATCTCCCTGTTTCGATAAAGTAAGCACCCGGTAAATGCGCTGGTAATCCATGTGGAATTTGTCGTAACTCAACTCGTTGAAAACCCACAAATAAATCAACAACCCGGCTGTTATCCCGAATGTGAAACCCACAAAAGTGATGAGCGAATAGACCGGTTTTTTTGTGAAGTTCCGAACGAAAGATTTGAGATGAAAATTCATAACCGTAGCGTTTAATGGTAAATAGCAATAATTTGGTCGTTTTTTGTGATGTTTTTGAATGGCAAGTCCGCATCATTCAATTTCAATAAATCTTCTCCAGAAATTTTTGAAAACGGTTTTCCATCGGCACTTATGTATTCAGGCCAAACAAAAGGCATTCCGTCCAAGTCGTTTTCAATGTTGATGTTTGGGGCATAAGGCCATGTCATCTTTTCCTTGGGAACAAATGGCGCTTCATCGATATAAATTACCATTGTTTGTCGTTTTTGTTTGTCGTACACCAAGCGGCTGTATTTTAGCGTTCCGCTTTTTGCCGTGGCTGGGCAAGCGTAATCTTTGGAGTAGGTAATAAATAAGTGGCGATTGGTTTCCAGAAACGATTGAGGTATCAACTTGTCTTCAAGGCCAAATCCCGGGTCGATACCTTGGTTGGCCGATTTTATCCCTAAATCGCCAAAATCAAGTACATATTTTGGTATTAAGCGATTGGGTGGAATCAACTGGTAAATGGTATCGTTAAAAGCTTGGCGAATATGAAGTATTTCATTTTGATAATATGAATTTCCATCGTCAACACCCCGATAGGTTGATTTTGAAAAGTTTTTGATTGGGTCGTTGTCTTTAAATTCGCTCAAGGTATCGCCAGTTGTTGAAATTACATTGACAAAATTAGTTGGATTTTGCACAGGCTTTCGGCGTTGTGTAAAAGCCAAAGTAGTGTTGCCTACTAAGAAAGGAGTTGGAAAAGAGTAAGTATCGGGATTCTTTTTTATTTCGCTTAGAATTTCTCCACTCCCGTTTATCCGGTTTTTATCTTCAACAGAACCCGGCATTTGGAGATTGGAAATTTCAGGGCTGGCATTGTCGTCGAATGTCATTAGATATGATTTTTGGGCTGGCCTGTTTTCGTAGAGGTAACACAATTTATTTCCATTCCAGTAAACGTCCTGTGCTCCTTCAAACAAATCGGCCTGTTCTTTTGTAACCATTACACCCCCTTTAAATTTGGTAAATTGCAGGTTTCCGACACAAACCGTTCTTATTAAATTCCCTTCCCTGTCATACTGAAAAATACTTCCTTTTCCCGAGGTTGTATAAATATGGTTTGGTGCTACAATATATTGTGTTCTCCGCACAATCTCCGCAGAATCCGGATTTTGTTCCAAACGGACATACTCAATTTTACTAAACAATTGAGATAGTTTGATCTTTTGCGGATTCGTCCTGTTTCTGGCAATATCAATCACCACTGGCGGATTACCTGGGTCGACTCCCCGTTCTTCTTTAAACCGAAACCCTTTGGGTAGTTTGGCAATGGAGTCGGCCAATTGTTTTTCCCGGGCTTCCCGCACGTCTGAATCGTGAGCCAATTGCTCCTCTTCGGTAAGGATTTGTTTTGTCAATGCTTTTTCGTCGGTTTTCAAGCGATTACGATGGCATGAAAATATGAAAAGGATTGAAATAAACCCAATTGAAAGTGTAAATAGCTTGTTCATTTTTCTTGAATTAGGAGGATTATAATTTGCTCGTCAGGCAGATTGTCTATTCTATTTTCTAACTGGGCAGTTCTTTCTTTCAACAGATTCAGAGTTAAAAATTGCTGCGAATGAATCATATTTTTCAATGATCTGACCGAGAGTATATAACAAATTTCGCCCTCGTTGCTTATGTCTTCAGGCCAGTATGGCAAAACTCCCGGAATATCACGTTTAACTTCCATTAATAGGCTTGCCTGCTTTTCCCCTTCTTCTTTACCCGAGATTGAATTTGCTGAAAGTCGATAAAAGTCCTTTGTTTTTTTATCATAAACAGCATGAAATATTTGCATCTCATTCTTCCCATAACCTTTTCTCAAAATCATATATATGCGTTTTGAGGTTTCTCTCCAATCGTAGACGCATACTTTATCTGAAATGTCGACGCCCGGAGTGAACCCTTCCTGTGCAGTCAATTTATTTTTTGCACCAAGCTTAACGATAAATGCGGGTACGATTTTATTGGGAGGAACCATTCTGAAAATGGTATCGTTAAACGAATTTGAAAAAGTAAAGACACTTCGGTATTGATAGCTGATTTGAGGAAAATCGCCCCGAAAAATTGTGTGTGAGAAATTTTTCACCTTGTCGTAGTCCTGAAAAGTCGCTAAGGTATCATTGGTGTTTGATAAAGACACCAGCATGGGATCGTGATCAGCAGATTGCCATTTATTTTTTATTCCGACCCATAGATTAGGACTTACAGGAACATAATCATTAAAACGACTTTTCTTTTCAATAGGCAAGGCCATAATTATTTTTCCTTTTCCACTGAGCTGATAGTTCTCAGCGGTGGAAGGCATTTGCACCTGACTGTTTTCCGAAGAAAGATCGTATTGCATCCAATAATATTTCTTTTCTATATTATCAGCAAAACGATAATATAGCTTGTTGTTAAAAATATGGGCTTTACCGAAAGGACCTTTATAATTGTCAGGAGCGCTTGGTTCACGAACGCAAACCTCTTCTTTAAATTCTCCGGAACGAGAGTAATTTAATAAAAAATGAGAGCCTGATAAAACAATGTTGTTTTTGCCTATAAAAGGTGTACAATAAGAAAAGCTATACGCCTCCGAACCCGGCGGCATATCTAAAACCACCCAATTAAAATCTGAAATATAGTCAGATATATTAACTTCCTTAACATTATTAAAATTGGCCTCAATATCAATCACCACTGGCGGATTACCTGGGTCGACTCCCCGTTCTTCTTTAAACCGAAACCCTTTGGGTAGTTTGGCAATGGAGTCGGCCAGTTGTTTTTCCCGGGCTTCCCGCACGTCTGAATCGTGAGCCAATTGTTCTTCCTCTGCGAGTATCTGTTTGCTCAACGCCTTTTTGTCGGTTTTTAATTTGTTACCTCCACACGAAATGCTAGCAAAACCAGCAGAAAGAGAAAGTGTGTAATTAGTTTCTTCATGATTTTGTCAATTATAAACAGCTATGATCCGATCATTTTCCCGGATGTTTTTAGCCGTGACTGATCCTTTAATCTGGATTGTTTTTACATTAACTTTTTGCTGAGGCATTTCCTTGTTTGGATTTGTTTGTGAATAAGAAGTAAACGCAAAGGTCACAATAAGTGAAAATAAAATCATTTTTGTTTTCATAATTAATTCTTAACTTATTAATTCTGCATATAAACAGTTATTAAGGCATTTACAAGAGATATGCGACCTGATTCAGTAAGTGAATAATGAGATTTGTCAGAATCTCCGTCCAAGCTCCAAGCTCCCTGCCCCTCGCTCCCTGCCCCCTGCCCTATACCAGCACATCCCCCATTTGCATTTTCACCTCCTCGGTAATCACTTGTCCGTCGAATAAATTGATTACCCGATGGGCAAATTCCGAATCGTGCATCGAGTGGGTTACCATAACAATGGTTGTTCCTTCGCGATTGAGTTCGGTCAAAAGGTTCATCACTTCCAATCCGTTTTTCGAGTCGAGGTTACCAGTTGGCTCATCGGCCAGAATCAGCTTCGGGTTGGCAACAACTGCGCGGGCAATGGCTACACGTTGCTGCTGCCCGCCGGAAAGCTGCTGCGGAAAATGTTTGCGGCGATGGCTGATTTTCATGCGTTCCAGCACCTTCTCAACCTTTTCTTTTCGTTCTTTGGCACTCATCTTCAGGTAGATTAGCGGAAGCTCCACGTTTTCATACACGTTGAGTTCGTCGATCAGGTTAAAACTTTGGAACACGAAGCCAATATTGCCTTTCCGGAGCAAAGTGCGGTTGCGTTCCTTAAAGGCTCCAACTTCCTGGTTGTCGAAATAATACTCGCCTGAAGTTGGATTGTCCAACAGGCCGATAATGTTCAGCAAAGTTGATTTGCCACAGCCCGAAGGCCCCATGATGGCTACAAATTCGCCCTTCTGAATGTGAAGGTTCACTTCGCTCAACGCACTGGTTTCGATTTCCTCAGTGCGGAATACTTTGTTTAAGTTTACTGTTCGTATCATAAAGCAGCCCCCTCAAAGCCCCCTCTAACTCCCCCGAAGGGGGAGGACTGGAGCTTTATTTTAGTTTATTGTTGTTATAAAATTATCTCTTTTTTAGTAATTCTCTTTCAAAAAATTATCTTCCATTTGAACCTTACCTTGTCCGAAGCGCTTTTTAAGTCCTCCGTCAGCTGACGGAAGGGGATTTAGTGGAAGCTCGGTTTTTTTAAGCCTCCCCTTGTGGGGGAGGTTTGGAGGGGGCTTTAGAAGGTGATCCTATCATTCGTTCCAAACATTTCGTATCCCGATGTAATTACCTGTTCACCGGCATTTAGTCCTTCCAAAACTTCGTAATACTGCGGATTTTGCTTGCCAATTTTTATATTCCGCTTTGTTGCTTCCGTGCCATCGGCATTCAGCACAAATACCCATTGACCTCCGGTACTTTGGAAAAATCCACCGCGTGGAATCATCAATGCCTTTTGCGACTCGCCCAATTCAAGTTTAACATGATAGGTCTGACCTGTACGAACATTTTCAGGAGTATGACCTTCAAAAATCAAATCAATCTCGAATTGTCCGTCACGAACTTCAGGATATACTTTTTTCAAAGTGAGGTTAAAGTTGGTCCCGTTGCGGTCGAGTGTGGCAGTCAGCCCACGGACAATCCTGTCAATATAATGTTCGTCGATTTTTGCATTGACCTTGAAATTATCGAGAATATTAATTTGCCCAATCCGTTGCCCTTTGTTGATTGATTCACCAATTTCGGCATTAAGTAAACCGAGTTGTCCATCAACAGGTGCTTTTAGATTCAGGTATTCGCGTCGCTGCTGAACCTCCTTTAGGTTAAGTTGCATATTCATAAGGCTTTGATCCATCTGTAATTTCTGATTTTCGCGAAAAATTGAATCCTGGATCAGTTTCATAAAAATGAGTTTGCGATTTTTCTTCGTTCTGAGATAGTCTTCTTCAACTTTCAAATAGTCTTCCCTGGCAATTAAACCTTCGTCAAACAATGATTTTTGTTGTTCGTAGTTTCGAGCCAGCCGCACAATTTCATAATCAATCTGGAGCAACTGTTGTTTATTCTGTATTTTCTGCTGTTCCATTTGTATCTGTGTGTTGCGCAACTCGTTGGTTTGGTATGCCATGCTCGATTCGCTGTTCATGATACTCAGGTTGAGGTCGTTGTTCCTTAGTTTCAGTATTACATCACCTTTTTTCACCATTTCGCCTTCTTCAATCAGCTTTTCTTCAACTTTTCCACCTTCTTCGGCATCGAGAAAAATTGTCGAGATTGGTTCCACTTGCCCAATGACTGTGATGTAGTCGTTAAACATCCCATCCTCAACGCTACTGATCGACAGTTTATCCTTCTCGGCCCTGAAAACCGAAGAGTGGTCGCCAAATACCAGTTTTGCGACTAAAAATCCGACCAGCAATATTCCAAGTCCCCAGAAAATATGTTTCTTCTGAATTCCCTTTTTCTTTTCAAGTACTTTATCCATTCCCATAGAGCCTCCCCCGACCCCTCCGAAGGAGGGGAGAAAGAACCCCTCTTAACGGAAATAGCCGTGTTTTTTAATTGTTATAACTTACTTATATTTTATTTTCATTTCAGGCCATCCCCTTCTCTCATTAGGAGTTCCTAATCATTTATAGATGATTCGGCGAAGCTTTTCTCCCCCCTGGGGGAGTTACCCGCCTGCCGGCGAGGCAGGGAGGGGGCTTTCCCAGAACCTTTTACCCATATAGAAATCAAGCGTCTTCTTCTTGATTTCCCACTGCAATTTGGCCTGTAAAACCATGCTGTTGGTGTTTGCCAGGTTGTTCTTGGCAATATAGAAATCAACTATGCTTATCAATCCCTGTCCCAATTTTTTCTCTGCTGCTTCATAAACCAGCTTATCCGCCGCTTGCTGTTTTATATACTGGTTATTTTCTTTTTCCAGCGCTTCCAGGTCGTTCAGGTTGTTCACCATTTCAAAATACATTTTCTGCTTTTCCTGATCAAGCGTGTATTGGGCTCCTTCGATATTTAGTTTTGCAATTTTAATATCCGATCTGTTTGACCACCGGTTAAAAATCGGAATACGAAGCGATGCGCCCAAATATTCGCCGAGGTTGTTTTTAAATTGAGTATTAAAAGCAACCGCTGTACTCGACATATCCTTATAATAACCTGTACTTATCGATCCATTGGCATAAATCGAAGGATATAATTGTGACCGGTAGATGGCCAGTAAGGTTTTGGTTTCGTGCATCTGTGCCATATACGATTGATAATAGGGCGACCATTGTGTATAAGCAGAAAACAGGCTTTCCTGATCGGGTTTTTCGATAGTAACTGTTGCACTTTGTCCCGGTTCCAAAACCATTTCGGTTTTATCGGTCAGGTTCATTTGCTGCTTTAATTGGAGCATGGATTTTTTCAGGCTGTTTTCCATTTGGATTCGGTTCAGTTCTTCCTTCTCCATGTTTGCGCTCATTTCCAATTGATCGGTTTCCGATTTTAGGCCAAGCTCAACCTGCTTCGCTGTTTTTTTCAGATTAATTTTTGATGTTTCAACCTGTTCAGTGGCAATTTTCAACATGCCTTCATAATAAAGTACATTAAAATAAGACGTCATTACACTGAAAGCCAAGTCGTCAATGCTATTCAACCTGTTCAGTTCGCTGCCTCTTTTCCTGAATTTCTGGTATTCGATTTGGTTTAGGGAATTGAAGCCATTAAACAAGGTAACCGAAGCTGAAGCCGAATAGCCGTTGTTAAAATACCTGGTATCGGCAATAATGTTTGTAGTTGGGTCAACCGACCGTCCAAAACTAAGACCTGCACTTGATGATGCGCTGATTGACGGCAAAAGGTTACGCTTCGATTGGTTAAAGTCTTCGGAGGCAATCTTTTCTTTGATTTCCATATTTTTTAGCCCGATGTTGTTTTGAATGGCAAAGGAAATGCAACGAGTTAGATTCCAGTTAGTCTGAGCCACAAGTGCATTTCCAATGGCAATCCAAATAATGAAAAATAGTACGTAATTCTTCTGCTTCATGGTTTAATTGTTTTGCGATAGCCGTGCCAGAATAATGCCAAAAACGTAAATGCTCTGTTCGTCAGTAATTTATCATCACAACACCTTTTCATGAGTTAAAATAATTGACAATAGTTTGTCAAATTTTTGGACACTCTATTGATTTTAGTTTCAGACTCATGTAACTTTGGTAAAAAAAATGGCCAAAGGGAACATTTTGATTGTCGATGACAACAAGAGCATTTTAAGTGCATTGGAGATTTTCCTGACTCCTGAATTTCAAACTGTCACTACCTTATCTGATCCAAACCAGATTCCCACCGAACTTCGGAAAATAGAGTACAACCTGGTAATTCTCGACATGAATTTTAATGCCGGAATAAACACTGGAAATGAAGGTATTTACTGGCTTGGAAGAATCAAGGAATCCAATCCTGAAATTTCGGTAGTTATGATTACCGCTTACGGCGATGTTGAACTCACTGTGAAAGCCTTGAAAATGGGAGCTACTGATTTTTTTCTGAAACCTTGGGACAACAACAAATTACTGGCAACCCTCAAATCAGCGCTTCAGCTAAGCTGGTCGAAAAAGGAAGTGAGCCAGCTTAAGGAAAAAGAGAAGGTATTGAAAACAGAAATCAACCGCGAACAAAAATTCATGGTTGGCTCTTCGCCTCAACTGATGCAAATGCTGAACATGGTTCGGAAAGTAGCGAAAACGGATGCCAACGTGCTGATTACCGGCGAGAATGGAACTGGCAAAGAATTGATCGCACATGAAATACATCGTCTTTCAACCCGTGCACAGGAAGTGATGGTGAGTGTCGATATGGGCGCGATCACCGAAACTTTGTTCGAAAGTGAACTGTTTGGCCATGTGAAAGGCGCATTTACCGATGCCCGTGAAAACCGTCCCGGCAAATTCGAAGTGGCCGATAAAGGAAGCCTTTTCCTTGATGAAATTGGAAATCTCTCGTTTCATCTCCAGGCTAAATTATTGGCAGCCATCCAGAACCGGCAGATAGCACGCATTGGTTCCAATCAAACCATACCGATCGATATCCGGTTGATTTGTGCCACCAACAAAAACCTGGAAAGTATGGTACACGATGGACTTTTTCGTGAAGACCTGCTCTATCGCATCAATACCATTCAGATTGAAGTGCCTCCTTTGCGTGAAAGGGGAAATGATATTCTGGTACTTGGAGATTTTTTCCTGAATAAATACGCTTCGAAGTACAACAAACCAAATCTGAAAATTAACCAGCTGGCCCAGGATAAACTGCTGAAATATTCCTGGCCGGGGAATATCCGGGAATTGCAGCATACCATTGAAAAAGCTGTTATTCTGAGTGAAAACAACGTTCTGAAGCCGGAAGATTTTTTCATGAGGCCCATACATTCCGGGAAAAACTTAACCCCCGAAATGACCCTTGAAGAAATGGGAAAACGGATGATCAATCTGGCTATCGAAAAGAACAACGGTAACCTGAGCGCCTCTGCCGATCAACTCGGAATTACCCGTCAGACGCTCTATAACAAGATGAAAAAGTCAGGACAATGATCAGTCGAAACCTATATTTGCAAATAGTCTTCAGGGTAGTACTGATTGTATTTCCTGCCATGGCAGCTGGTTGGATGATAGCTTCGGATCGTTCGCCCCTTCTGGTTTTACTGTGTTTTTTTCTCGTTGTTGCGGTGGTCATTAATCTTATTAAATATCTGAACTCAACCAACCGAAAAATAAGCTATTTCCTCGAATCGGTGCAAAATGAAGATTCAACTCTTTCGTTTCCAACCAATATTACCGACCAGCCAATCCGCGAAATCTATCAGGGACTAAACAAAGTCAACAAACAAATTCAACAGCTAAAAATTGAAAGCCGGCAGCAGGAACAGTATTTTCAAACCTTGCTCGAACACGTAGCGACAGGAATTGTAACTTTTAATACCAAAGGATTTGTTCTTCATGCCAATTCGGCTGCTAAGAAGATGTTTGCTGTTGATGTTCTTACTCACATTAACCAACTGGAACGGGTAAACAGGAACCTGTTTCAATCCATCAGGAATATTCAGCCATTTGAGCAAAAACTGGTATCTGTTATCACCGAACGGGGCAACATCCAGCTTTCGCTCAAGGCCACTTCGTTCAAGGCAAAAGAAGATGAATTGATATTACTGGCGGTTCAGGACATAAGAAACGAGTTGGACGAAAAGGAACTTGATTCGTGGATGAAATTGATTAGGGTACTGATGCACGAGATCATGAATTCAATTGCTCCTATTACTTCACTTTCAGAAAGTTTATACAAATTTTTTACTATTGATGGACGGTCTGCGAAGCCTGAAGAAGTGACTGAAACTACTATCGGAACAACACTTCGGGGACTGAGTGTTATAAAAGAGCAAGGAAATGGGTTGATGATGTTTGTAGAGTCGTATCGAAAATTAACCCGATTGCCGTTGCCTGATAAAAAAATATTCAGATTGAATGATTTGATCAACCGTATTGTAGTATTGTATGCATCGCTCGAAAACAGCAACAAGGTGAAACTGAGTACCATCGTTAATCCTGAAGAAATGGAACTTTTCGCCGACGAGAATTTGATATCACAGGTATTAATCAATCTGGTGAAAAATGCTTTGCAAGCCAATGAAAAAAATCAGAATGGTAAAATTCAGATTACGGCAAGTTTCAATTCCGATCATCGACAAGAAATTTGTGTAATAGATAATGGCCCCGGTATTAAAGACGAAATTCTGGAACAGATTTTTGTGCCATTCTTTACTACTCGCGAAAACGGATCTGGAATCGGGTTAAGCCTTTCACGGCAAATCATGCGGCTTCATGGCGGAAGCCTTCAGGTACGATCGGTTCCCGGAAAAGAGACGGTGTTTTGTATGAGGTTTTAGCTCTAAAAATAAAAATCAGCGCAGACGATTGAGGTATGCAATTATTCGTAAACAATTATGAATCAAGAATAATTGAGAATAGTTTAGCGGCTATTATAATTTGTTCAATTTATTTTCAGAAATATTTATTAAAAAAGTTGTCAATATGACAACTTTTTCTCATCTTTGTAATCGTTCAATCAATCAATTAAGTTCAATTTAAAACAAATGCTATGAGAAAATCACTTAACAACGAGAAATTACTATTTAAAATTTGTCTTAATGAGAATTATTTCACCAAAAAGGTTCAGGGAATTTGCTTGCAAGTATCCTGATTGTGGTAAGCAGTTAAATTTATTACAAGTAGATTTGAAAGGAAAGACATTTGAGAATTTAAACCAGGTAAAGGATTTTTTTCCTTATATCAGTATTTTAAATGACAATCGAGTGGTGTTTAATATTCGTGGTAATAAATACCGAGTTGTAGTTAAATTTAATTTTAATATGCAGATTTGTTATATCAGGTTTATCGGTACTCATGCCGAATATGATAAGATAGATGCAAATGTAATCTAGGCTGTTTTGTTGAATATTAATTCCAAAAAGATGGTGAATAAAATTATTAAGAACGAAGTCGAGTACGAAGCCGCATTGAGCAGAGTAGAGGAGATTATGGATGCTGTTCCTAATACTCCTGAGGGAGAAGAATTGGAATTATTGGCCTTATTAATTGAAAACTATGAGGAAAATAATTTCCCGTTACCAAATCCTGACCCAATTGATGTTATTCAATATTACATCGATCAAAGAGGTCTGAAATATAAAGATCTGGTAGGAATTATTGGAGATAAAACAAGTGTTTCTAAAATTATTAACCGGGAAAGAAAACTCAACCTTAGAATGATAAAAAACTTGCATGAAAAAATGCATATACCTTATTCCCTTTTGCTTCAGGAATAGAACAGAATAATAAAACTGAAGGCCGTCATTTTATTGACAGCCTCCAGAAGTAATAATTCACATGGTAATAGTTAACCCAATTTCGTTATTTATTTATTGCTCCATTTTTCAATGCTAATCCATCAGCAGTCATTGTCCATGTTTTTCCAACCATATCGCCATCCCACATGTTTTCAGTATTCTCGATATCGTAAATAATACCTTTCATCTTCTCGTCCAGAAAAATAGATTTTCCTTCAGGAACTTTCAGCGTCATCGACACTTCTTGTTCGCGCCATTTAGCATCATCTTTCAGAAAATAATACGGATCGAATTTCAGGATCGAATCTTGTTGATTGAAATTATATTCAATCTGTTCCACATTTTTCTGGGCATCATCCGTACTCCGACCACGGGCATGTTTTTTTATAAGAAGTAGATATTCGCCGGAACCACTTTTTTCAATCGTAAATCGTGGATGCCCAAGTATTCTTTGGTTTCCATTAATCACTGCAATTTTCATCCGATCGAGCGAAATTTCATTGTCAATGAGTGACTCATATAAATCTTCATTTGTTTCCAGATATATCGTTTTGCATTGGGTGCAATCCACTTTCTGAGTAATAGTTTGACTGGTTTGCTTTGCAAAATTTCCAATTTGGTTGACACTAACAACAATTAAAACAATAAGTGCAACAAGCCACAAACCGAAAGTTCCCAAACCAATGAGTTTGTTATTGGTTTTATACCGGAATAAAAGCTTAGTGCCGATAAACAGGATAAGTAAAATCGGTATTCCGATCAGTAAAGAAAGGGCAACCAGCGAAACGGTATATGCTTCAGGACTTAAAAAATTGTTGAGCAAGGCAGCCATATCAACGTCTGAATTCCACCCAAAATTCCATGGGCCTCCATGAATAAACGAGTGGCCAACTGCCATAGAAGTAACAAAACCAATTAGGCTTGCTATTCCGCCAATTATCAGAGCAGCTCCAATTATCAGAACAATGACTCTTAAAAAAACACGAAGGAGACTTGTAACGACATCTCCAAATCGATCCAATCGACTTTCACCTTTCTCGTTTTTTGAATTCACAAACTTGTTATAGTTTTCGCCGACCTCGTTCACTTCTTCCCTGATCGACTTCTCGATGTTCGAAATAGTAGCCTCTTTACCTTTCATTTCAAGTCTTTGAGCTGTTGTTTTAGCTTTTGGAACGGCAATCCAGAGGACAATATAAATGATCAGTGAAGATCCAACTCCAAGGAAGAAAGCCAGCACAAAAATTACACGGAGAATCACCATGTCGAGGTTAAAATAAGCACCTAATCCGGAGCATACACCGCCAAGTACACGGCTGTCACCATCGCGGTAAAGGCGGCGGCGCATTTTTTGATCATTGTCCTGTGCCGAATCAGCAGTCTGGGCTTTTTCGGTTGGTTCTTCTTCTCCAGGTTCCATAAAGTCTTCAGGTTTACCCATTCGGGCAATAACTTCTTCAACCATGAAGTCGGTGATTACGTCGGCTTTGTTATTTGTTTTTTCGATAAACAATTCGGCGATACGCGCTTCAATATCCTGAAGGATTTCCTGACCTTCAATGGCAACACCGAAATGCTTGTTCAGCAGGTGTAAATATCGTTGGAGTTTTTCGAAGGCATCATCGTCGATGTGAAAAACGCTTCCACTTATGTTTATTGTAAATGTCTTTTTCATCTGTATCTATTTTTCAGAATGTTTCTTTATACTGGGAATGATCTATTTATGTTCCTTAATCATTTTAACTGCTTCAACCAACTCATCCCATGAAGCGCCCATTTCGTTAAGGAAGTTTCGGCCATCTTCTGTCAGTTCGTAATATTTACGTGGAGGTCCCTGGGTCGATTCTTCCCATTTGTATGCCAGCAGCCCGTCGTTTTTTAACCGGGTGAGCAGCGGGTATAGAGTTCCTTCAACTACGATCATCTTCGATTCCTTAAGTTCCTCAATGATGTCGCTTGCATACAGAGGTTTGCCGTCGATTACCAGCAGAATGCAGTATTCCAGCACCCCTTTTCGCATTTGAGCTTTTGTATTATCCAGATTCATTGTTTATCCTCCTTAAAATTCGTTCAAAATAATCTGCCTATAAGTCGGCTTAGTTGGCCC
>JBBSBP010000124.1:0-14514 GCA_038251165.1 Bacteroidales bacterium
CTCAAATCCGCAATAAGGAACCAACACTTTTGGAATCCGGATTCCTTCCGCAGTCTGGTTGTTTTCGAGCAGGGCAGCCAGAATGCGCGGTAAAGCCAAAGCACTTCCATTGAGGGTATGCGCGATAACCGGTTTTTTGGTTGCGTCATCGCGGTAACGCAGTTTCAAACGGTTAGCCTGAAAATTTTCAAAATTGGAGACCGAGCTTACTTCGAGCCACTTTCCCTGGGCAGCCGAAAAAACTTCAAAATCGTATGTCAGTGCTGAAGTGAAACTCATATCGCCACCGCATAAACGAAGAATGCGGTAGGGCAATTCGAGTTTTTCAACCAGGCTGGCCACGTGTTCCACCATTCCATCGAGTAATTCATACGAATTATCCGGATGCGAAATTTGTACAATCTCCACTTTATCGAACTGATGCAAGCGGTTTAAGCCCCGGACATCCTTGCCGTACGAACCTGCTTCACGACGAAAACAGGCGCTGTAAGCCGTATTTTTTACGGGCAAATCTTTGGCATCCAGAATCATGTCACGATAAAGATTGGTCACCGGTACTTCTGCCGTCGGAATCAGGTACAGGTTATCTTCGGTCGCGTGATACATCTGTCCTTCCTTGTCGGGCAGCTGACCGGTTCCGAAACCTGAATCTTCATTCACCATCAGGGGTGGTTGAATTTCGAGATAACCGGAAGCACGGGCTTCATCCAGAAAGAAATTAATCAATGCCCGCTGAATCCGTGCACCCTTTCCTTTGTATACAGGAAATCCGGCACCGGTAATTTTAACGCCGAGTTCGAAATCGATGATATCGTATTTCCGGGCCAATTCCCAATGAGGAATACTATTTTCAGGTAATACCGGGATCACGCCATGACTTTTCACCACCAGGTTATCTTCCGGAGTTTTTCCTTCAGGAACCAAATCGGAAGGCAGATTGGGCAGTAAAACCTGTAAATTGAAGACTTCCTGGTCAATTCGGGCGAAATCTTCGTCCAGTTGCTTAATGGTATCCTTTAATTCGCTGGTACGATTTTTAGCAGCTTCAGCCTCAGCGGTTTTGTTGTCGCGCATCAGCAAGCCAATTTCTTTGGATATCTTATTCATTTCAGCTTTACACTGATCGGCACCCGACTGGGTTTCATTTTTTCGGACTGATAATCCGGCAATTTGCTTAACAATAGCGGATGCGTCGAAATTTTTCTTCTTCAGTTTATTAATTACCAGTTCCTGATTTTCCTGTATGAATTTTAGATTGAGCATTTTTGGTACATTTTGTTTATTGAACGACAAATTTAGAACAAAAAAATCTCCTGCCTTCGGAAAAGCAGGAGATTATTCCAATGAATATTTTTTATCGTTCTAGTTTGCTTCTACAGCAACTACCGGTTCAACGGTAACAAACGATTTGTTGTCTCTTCTTTTTTTGAAAACAACAGTTCCGTCCACCAAAGCAAACAGGGTATGATCTCTTCCCATACCAACGTTTAATCCTGGGTGGTGCACAGTACCTCTCTGGCGAATAATGATGTTGCCGGCTGTTGCAGCCTGACCACCATAAATTTTAACACCAAGTCGTGTACTTTCTGATTCGCGTCCGTTTCTTGAACTACCCGCACCTTTTTTATGAGCCATGGTAAATTTTTTTTAAAGTTATCCTATTACTTCTTCAATTTGAATTTTGGTCAGGTATTGACGGTGACCATTCATTTTCTGGTAACCTTTTCTTCTTTTCTTTTTGAAGACTAATACCTTATCTCCCTTGAGGTGCTCAATTACCGTTGCAGTAACACTTGAACCTTCAACAACCGGAGTTCCAACTTTCACAGCACCTTCATCATCTACCAGAAGAACCTTGTCAAATACAACGGTTTCGCCTTCGGCATTTTCCAAACGGTGTACATAAATCTTCCGGCCTTTTTCAACTTTCATTTGCTGACCGGCAATCTCTACAATTGCGTACATTTCAATCAATTTAAATATTTCTTCCGGCAGGCGGGAATCAAATGAATTACCGCTTATAGAGCCTGCGCGAAATCTTTCGGACTGCAAAAGTAAACTTTTTTAAATGACCACCAAAGGGTTACTTTATTTTTTATGAATTATTTTCAGGCTGGAATACACCTGATTACAAATTTACAGTCCTAAATCAGGGAAATAAATGCTGAATGTAAATGCCCAAATAACCCGACAGAATGCAAAACAATTGTTATATTTGTTTCCTATTGTTATGCTATTTAGATATAAATGCAAAAAATAAGACTTAATATTTTAGGACTCTCAGTCAGTCAATCGCAGTCAGGAGCGTACGCTTTGGTGCTCGCCGAAGAAAACGGTGACCGGAGAATTCCAATTATTATAGGACCAGTAGAGGCACAGTCGATTGCCATCCAACTCGAAGGACTAAAGCCTCCAAGACCGCTTACTCATGATCTTTTCAAACAAATGGCATCAGCATTTGATATTCAGTTTCTGGAAGTTATTATTTATAAACTTGAGGAAGGAATTTTTTATTCGGAACTGGTGTGCATGCGAGACGACAAACAAATCGTTATCGATTCACGCACTTCGGATGCGGTAGCCCTTGCTTTGCGATTTGATTGTCCGATCTATACCACCGAAGAAATTCTGGCGCGTGCAGGTATTGTTATCGAATTTGAAAATGAACACGGTCAGGAAGAATGGCACCAAAACCTGGGTGATGAACCAATCCGGGGAAAACACGAATACGAAAAATACACTTCGTCAGAACTTACTCAAATGCTTAGCAATGCCATCGGTGCCGAAGACTACGAAAGAGCATCAGCCATCAGGGATGAAATAACCCGTCGCAAAAAGGAATAAGCTGTCAATCATTGCATTCACACCCATTCCACCGAATAAATCTGCATGAATCCAATCCAATCATTCCCCCGGATAAAATTACTTTTCCATTTCGTTGTATTATTTGATAACTAACTCTGTTCTGGCTTCAGGATTTTAGTAGATTTATGGCCTTCAAAAAATCTGATTACATTAAAGAGCAAAAAAAATGGGAATTAAGAATCGTTTGATCATCATGAACTTCCTTCAGTTTTTTGTCTGGGGAACCTGGCTTATTTCGCTTGGAGGTTATATGATTGTTAACCTGAAGTTTACAGGAGGACAAGTTGGAAGTATTTATTCAACCATGGGGCTTGCCTCCCTGTTCATGCCCGGATTGCTGGGAATCGTTGCCGATCGCTGGATTAATGCAGAACGTTTGTTCGGACTTTGTCACATCATCGGAGCCGTCTTATTGTTTTGGGCGTCAACCGTAAAAGATCCGGCGGTAATGTATTGGGTCATGCTCCTGAATGCCATGGTATACATGCCGACTATTGCTTTAAACAATACGGTTGCTTACGGGATCCTGTCATCGAAAGGATTTAACGTGGTGAAGGATTTTCCACCCGTACGTGTTTGGGGAACCGTCGGTTTTATTGCAGCCATGTGGGTCGTCGATCTGAATGGCTGGTCGGTTAGTCCGCTGCAATTATACATCAGCTCCATCTCGGCTCTGGCTTTGGGCATCTATTCATTTACCATGCCCGCCTGCCCTCCGTCCAATACAAAAAAAGACGGTTCAATCCTTTCAGCGCTGGGTCTCGACGCTTTTGTCCTGTTCAAAAACCGACAAATGGCTGTATTTTTTACATTTGCAGTTTTTATTGGCGCAGCACTTCAAATCACCAATACATTCGGGGAACCTTTTATACACGATTTCAAATCCTTGTATCCCAATTCGTTTGGTGTAACCCACCCCGGATTGCTCATGTCCATCTCCCAAATTTCAGAGACGCTGTTTATCCTGACAATTCCCTTCTTTTTAAACCGGTTTGGGATCAAAAAAGTAATGATAATCAGCATTTTTGCCTGGGTTCTGCGTTTTGCATTGTTTGGTTTGGGCAACCCTGACAGCCGTTTGATTCTCCTGATTTTATCGATGATCATATATGGAATGGCCTTTGATTTTTTCAATATTTCGGGTTCATTGTTTGTTGAAACAGAAGCTGAACCACGTATCCGGGCAAGTGCACAGGGTCTTTTCATGATCATGACCAACGGACTGGGCGCTTTTATTGGCGGTGTATCCAGTGGCTGGGTCGTTGATTATTTTACGATCGACGGGGTGAAAAACTGGCCAGTCATCTGGTTCGTTTTTGCAGGATATGCACTGTTACTTGGAATCATTTTCCCGTTTGCGTTTAAATACAATCACAAGTCAAAAACAACCCTGTTACAGGCCGAATCAGCTTCGGTTACCGGATAATGCATTCCTAAACGCGGATAATTTCAGTCTGATTCAAGACAGTTATCCGCGTTCTTTGATAGGCTTCTTGTCAATTCTCCTGAAACTTTTTATCTTGCCGCCGGTTAGATTGACCGTTAAAAAAGGCACAAAAATGAAACAATATATTGATTTACTGAATCATGTAATAAACACCGGAGTTGAAAAAAGCGACCGTACCGAAACCGGAACCATCTCGGTTTTCGGCTACCAGTCAAGGTACGATTTGTCAGAAGGCTTTCCGGTACTGACTACCAAGAAATTGCATCTGAAATCGATCATCCACGAATTGCTTTGGTTCCTGACGGGTGACACCAACATCAGATACCTGAAGGAGAATGGCGTAAAAATCTGGGATGCCTGGGCCGGTGAAGACGGCGACCTCGGTCCGGTTTACGGTTATCAGTGGCGTTCCTGGCCTGCTCCTGACGGCAGACACATCGATCAGATTACCCAGGTAGTGAACAGCATCAAAAATAATCCGGACTCCCGCCGTCACCTGGTAAGTGCCTGGAATGTTGGTCAGATCGATCAGATGAAACTTCCGCCTTGTCATCTTCTGATCCAGTTTTATGTGGCCGATGGCAAACTCTCGTGCCAGTTGTACCAGCGAAGTGCTGACATTTTTCTGGGTGTACCCTTCAACATTGCATCTTATGCCTTGCTGACCATGATGATGGCACAGGTTTGTGGTCTTAAACCCGGCGAATTCATTCATACCCTGGGCGATGCACATATCTACCTGAATCACATGGAACAGGTAAAATTGCAGTTGACACGAGAACCGTTCACCCTGCCGCAAATGAAAATCAATCCGGAGGTGAAGAGCATTTTCGATTTTAAATATGAAGATTTTGAGCTGACAGGCTACCAGGCTCATCCGCATATTGCAGGGAAAGTAGCTGTTTAGAATTGGTATAAACCAACATTACCGGTGCAGTCTGAATACAAAATAATTAATTAAAAAACTGGTTTGAACGTATTGAATATACCCGGGCTTTATATGCAGAAGCTCAAACTGAAAGAAATTACATGATACAAAAAAATATTTCCATCATTGTAGCTATTGCTCAGAACTTTGCAATCGGCAAAAACAACGACTTATTGGTTCACCTGCCCGACGATTTGAAACGGTTTAAGCAGATTACCACAGGTCATCCGGTAATCATGGGACGGAATACTTTACTCTCCCTTCCAAAAGGAGCGTTGCCAAACCGCCGGAACATTGTCATTACCGATAATCCGGAAGAAAAATTCGAACGCTGTGAAATGGTTTTTTCAATTGACGAGGCCGTAGAAGCTGTCAAAAACGAGCAGGAAGCTTTTATTATTGGCGGCGGAATGATTTACAGGCAATTTTATCCGCTTGCCGGTAAATTGTATCTGACCCTGGTTCACCGTGATTTCGATGCCGACGTGTTTTTCCCTGAAATTATTTATTCTGAATGGGAAGAGCTTTTCAGGGAAGACCATTTGGACGAAAAAAACGGATTCAAGTATTCGTACCTGAATTTGAAAAGAAAAGAAATCTCCTGCCAATTCGATTGACAAGAGTCTGATCTTTCCATTTTGAAAAATCTTTCTTCTACAATAATTTCCCGATGTTGTCAAATCGCTGATGGTAATCAGCGATTGAGCAATTAATAACTTCCATTGCTTCCTCAACACCATAGATTTGGGTTATTTCAGTATTACTGACTTTCCCGGGCATATCCTTGTAAGTTAAGAAGTAGTGTTTTAACCTTTCTACAACAATATCCGGAAGATCTGACAAATCTTTGTATTCGCTGTAAACCACATCATTGGACAATACCGCGATAATTTTGTCATCCGCTTCATTTCCGTCGATCATACGGAAGCCCCCGATTGGCCTGGCATCTACCAGGATGTCACCGTGGGCAATCGTTTTTTCAGTCAGAACACAAATATCGATCGGATCGCCATCACCTTTGATACCGGTTTTACCGTTTTTTCCCATGCAATATTTACCGACTAAATCTCCGCAAAAGGTCTGCGGAATAAATCCATAAAGTGCGGGGACAACATTGGAGTATTTCTGTGGTCTGTCGAGTTTAAGAAAACCACTTTCCTTATCAATCTCGTATTTTACAGTATCCGTGGGAACAACTTCAATAAATGCAACCACATTTTCAGGAGCATCTTTCCCGATAAAGATACCATGCCAGGGATGAGATTTATAACGAAGCCCCATCAACCTGCCGATAGGGTCTGATAATCTGTCTGCCATAATTCAATTTTTAGTTTTTGTTAATATAAACCTTTATTTCAGCAAAAAGTTTATCGCTTACGTCTGATTACAAAATTCATGTTCAAAGGAAGAGGAAATCCGGATAAAAAATCCTTATCCGGGAATCAAACGTAGCAGAAACATCTTCTGAATTACCAAATGACACCCGAAACCCTGATGTCCATTTTGACATTCCGGCAGGTCCGAAAGTACATATCTTATTCTTAATCAGGCAATTGTTATCAGATTAATTTCAAAACCAGCAATTTTACTGCAAAATGATTGATTTATTAAATTGTTAAAGCCTGTATAATTTAGGTCTTCAATTCAAAATACCTTTTATCTTTGCATACGATTTTAAAAAACAGTAATCCATTAAAATAGAATTATGAAAGTAACAGTTGTTGGTGCCGGAAATGTTGGAGCTACCTGTGCACAGATCGTAGCCGAAAAAAACATTGTTAGCGAAGTAGTATTACTTGATATTAAAGAAGGTTTGGCAGAAGGAAAATCATTGGACTTGTGGCAAACTGCTCCTATTAATTATTACGACACCCGTTTGGTTGGTGCAACCAACGACTATTCAAAATCTGCTGATTCTGATGTCGTTGTAATTACTTCAGGTGTTCCGCGTAAACCGGGAATGAGCCGCGATGATTTGATTTCAATCAATGCCGGTATTGTAAAAAGTGTTACCGAAAATGTAGTCAAATATTCTCCGAATGCCATTATCATCATTGTTTCGAATCCGCTTGATGTTATGACTTACGTTGCCTACTCGGTTTCAAAAACAAGTAAAAACAAGGTGATGGGTATGGCCGGGATTCTCGACACCGCACGTTACCGTGCTTTCCTTGCTGAAGCACTGGACATTTCACCACGTGATATCCAGGCTTTGCTGATGGGTGGACACGGCGACAGCATGGTTCCGCTACCGCGTTACACTACGGTAGCCGGTATTCCTGTAACTGAATTACTCGACAAGGAAACACTTGATAAAATCATTGACCGTACCAAAAAAGGTGGCGGCGAATTGGTTAACCTGATGGGAACTTCAGCCTGGTATGCTCCGGGATCTGCAGCCGCTCAGATGGTTGAAGCTATCGTTATGGATCAGAAACGGATCTTCCCATGCTGTGTGAAAATGGAAGGCGAATTTGGCCTGAACGACGTTTTTGTTGGTGTACCTGTGAAATTAGGTAAAAACGGTGTGGAAAAAATCATGACCATTAATCTGACTAAAGACGAACAGGCCTTATTGGTTCAATCGGCAAAGTCAGTGAAAGAAATCATGGATATTGTTGACGGAATGAATATTCTCTAAGTTCTTATGGAGTAAAACAAACAATAAACTTTATATTTGAAGCTCCGGCATTCTTGTCGGAGCTTTTTTTATTACCATCCTGAAAAATGGTAACTGAAACTTTAAAAAACATATGATCGAAATCCCCTTGCAAATCGTTGAGCTCGAACACGATAATTATCACATACTGATTGAAGGCTATTTTGAAGATAAAACTCCTTCGTGCTGGATTATTGATACCGGAGCTTCGAAAACCGTACTGGATGTGAATCTGAGTTCGTATTACGAACTCATCGATTCGGACGACATGGATGATTATCAAAGTGCCGGCATTAACCAGGGAATGATGGAAACTTCGGTTGGCAAAATGCCACTTTTGCGTTTCAACAACCTGGAAATTACAAATCAGAAAGTTGCCCTGATCGATTTGAATCATGTGAACGAAATCTACGAAAAATACACTTCATGTAAGATCAGCGGTCTTCTTGGCGGTGACATTCTGATGCATTATAAGTGTACAATTGATTATGAACGCCGGGTCATCCGCTTTCATATTCCATATTCTGCCGGATAGCAGAAAATTGAAGCAACTTTATTGAAAAAAAATAAATATATTTGGCGCCTGAAAAAGAAACCTATGAGTTTGAAAAAATACATATCGAAAAGCATCCTTATGCGACTGTGCCTGATGCTTGCATTGGTAGGTGCTGCAGCCGCCTTCGATATGTATCATGTAACCAACCGGAATCTGTCTGAAAAAATTCACAAAATTCCTTCCCATGAAGATAACGGATCCAACAATACCTTTTTCTGCAACCAGGTTCCTGTTTTCAATTTAAAAACAGCAGGCACCGGGCTTTCTTTACGTTTCCGCATGGCCTGTTCCCAGGATAAATTTTTACTCAAACATTATAATTTACGAACATTTCAACTCATGAAGGCGGAAACATTACATTCCTTCTTCCCTTCAGTATGTTCATTTCATTCACTTCCTTTCAACAGGGTACTGTATGCCAGTCCCGACGACACACCTCCACTTTCTTAATTTCTTCCGGAACAGTCCATGGCATTGTTATGCAAAAACGAATCGCGTTTTTTGCATTTACCTGTGTACCGGAAAACAACAATCAAATCCAGACAATTCATTATAAATAAACAGTAATAAACAATTTAAAATTCAACAAATGCAAAACAAAGGTGCAATTAGAATGTTTGCAATACTCCTTGGGTTGATTTGTGTGTATCAGCTGATGTTTACCTTTAAGGCAAGTCAGGTTGAGAGAGCAGCCAAAGAGTACGCGAAAGGAGATAAACAAAAGGAACTTATGTACCTTGACTCGATGTCAAGCGAAGTAGTTTACAACCTGTTGGGGCTCCGTAAGTACACGTTCAAGGAAGTTAAAGAACTTGAACTGGGTCTGGGTCTTGACTTGCAGGGTGGGATGAATGTTACCCTTGAAGTTTCAGTGGTTGACCTGATCAAATCATTGTCAAATTACAGCAAGGATTCAACATTTAATGCAGCCCTCAGGCTGGCGGTTGAAAAACAGAAAAACAGCCAGGAAGATTTTGTTCCTCTCTTTGGAAAATCCTTCGAAGAAATCTCTCCAAACGCCAAACTGGCTTCAATTTTCAACACTTTAGACTTAAAAGACAAAGTAAAATACAATTCGACCAACAGCGAAGTATTGGAAGTTTTACGTAAGGAAACAAAGGTTGCCATTGACAACTCATTCAATATTATCCGCACCAGAATTGACCGTTTTGGTGTTGCTCAGCCAAACATTCAGCAGCTTCAGACAGCAGGCCGTATTCTGGTTGAACTTCCGGGTGTGGACGATACAAAACGTGTACGGAAACTGTTGCAGGGAACAGCCAACCTCGAATTCTGGGAAACTTATGACAACAGCGAAGTTTACCCTTTCCTTGAACAGGCCAACCAGAAATTAGTTGAAATTCAGGCCCTTCAGGCAAAGGTTCCTGAATCACCAGCTGACACTGTTGCAAAGGGAGAAACTACTGAAGGATCGAACAGCCTGTTGAGCGAAATGGAAAAAACAGCCAAAACTGATTCAACATCGCTGGATAACGATGCCAATATGAAACGGATACCTCTGTTCTCTGTCTTACGACCAAATATAACACCACAGGGCCAGTTTCTACCAGGTGCTGCTGTTGGAACATCACACTTCAAAGACACAGCGACTGTCGATAAATACCTGAAAATGGACCAGATTAAAGCCCTGTTGCCCCGCAACCTGGCTTTCAGATGGACTGCAAAATCCGTTGATAAAGAAGAGAAATTTTACAGCCTGATCGCCATTAAAGTTACCAGCCGCGATGGCCGTGCTCCACTTGAAGGTGACGTAATTACCGATGCACGTCAGGATTACGCCGATATGGGCAGCCGTCCTGAAGTGAGTATGACCATGAACAGTGAAGGCGCAAAAATCTGGGCCCGGCTGACAAAAGACAATATCGGAAAATCAATCGCTATTGTTCTTGATGGTTATGTCCGTTCCCATCCGAATGTAAACGATGAAATTACCGGTGGACGTTCATCAATTACAGGTCTGGAAAGTATTGAAGAAGCAAAGGATTTGGCGAACATTCTGAAATCAGGGAAAATGCCTGCTCCGGCTACCATCATTACCGAAGATATTGTTGGTCCGTCACTGGGCCGTGAAGCGATCAACAGCGGTATGTGGTCGTTTGGTATCGCATTTATGCTGGTTCTGATGTACATGCTGTTCTTCTACAGCAAACGGGCCGGGATGACCGCCAATATTGCATTGCTGGTGAACATTTTCTTCCTGATCGGAGTTCTCGCGTCAATTGGCGCCGTTTTAACCTTACCCGGTATTGCCGGTATCGTATTAACCATGGGTATGGCTGTCGATGCCAACGTACTGATTTACGAACGTATTCAGGAAGAAATGATTGCAGGCAAAACATTGCGCCTGGCCATAACTGACGGGTACAATGCAGCTTATTCAGCTATTATTGACGGACAGGTAACGACCTTACTTACCGGTATTGTACTTTACCTGTTTGGTTCAGGTCCGATCAAAGGTTTTGCCACTACACTTATCATTGGTATCCTTACCTCACTGTTCACCGCGATCTTTATTTCACGATTGATTTTCGAACGTCAGTTAAGCAAAAACAAGAATATTACTTTTACAACCAAGGCAACAAGCCAGTGGTTGCGTAAAGCAAAAATTCCATTCCTCGAAAAACGCAAAATATTCTATGCCATCTCAGGAGTTATGATTACCATTTCATTGATTTCTTTTGTGGTTCGCGGATTCCATTCAGGAATTGACTTTAAAGGTGGACGTACATACGTGGTACGTTTTGATGAAAATGTAAAAGTTGCTGAAGTTCAGAGTGCTTTAACTGCAGTCTTCAATCAGGCTCCCGAAGTAAAATCCTTTGGAAATGCCAACCAGGTAAAAATCACGACCACTTACAAGATTGAAGACATGACTGAAAACGTTGACAATGAAGTGGAAAGCCTCATGTATGAAGGGCTCAAAAAAGCCAACTACATTGGCGATATTTCGATGGATAACTTCATCAAACTCCACCGGATGAGTTCGCAGAAAGTTGGTCCTACTATTTCGGATGACATCAAAAAAGATGCTGCACTGGCCATCTTCTTCTCTCTTATCATGATCTTCCTTTACATTCTGGTGCGATTCCGTAACTGGCAGTTTGGATTGGGTGGTCTCATTGCACTTTCTCATGATACGATCATTACACTTGGTGCATTCTCACTGTTTTACGGAATTCTGCCCTTCTCCCTCGAGATCGATCAGGCATTCATTGCTGCAATTCTGACGGTGATCGGATATTCCATCAACGATACGGTAATTGTGTATGACCGTATCCGGGAATACCTGCACCTTTATCCGAAAAGGTCGCTGACGGAGAATATGGATAAAGCCATGAATTCAACACTTCGACGGACATTCAGTACTTCGTTAACTGTAATGATTGTGCTGTTGGCCATCTTCCTGTTCGGTGGTACTTCAATCCAGGGATTCACATTTGCGCTGCTGATAGGTGTTGGTGTTGGAACCTATTCTTCTGTTTTTGTAGCCTCTCCGGTTGTATTTGATACCATGAGAAACGTAAAGAAAGTTAGAAAATAGTAAACTTTCAGTTTTCTGAAAATCCCGAAACAGGGGTTTCATCCTTTACTTGATGGATGGAGCCCCTGTTTCATTTTCATAAAAGGGTAAACTTCTTTTCGTATCTGTTGCTGTTGTCCTGAACAAGTTCGTATATTTGCTGAGATTTTTTTCAGACCAATTTAATAATTTTTCATATATGGGTGGAAGTGAGATAGTACTAATCATTTTTGTTGCCTTATTGTTCTTTGGCTCTAAGGCTATTCCTGATATTGCCAAAACACTGGGGAAAGCCATGCGGGAATTTCAGAAAGCAACCAATGAAATTAAGCGTGAAATTAATGATGCCGGAGGTTTAGGCGACGAAATCAAAGACCTGAGATCAACTATTCAGGGTGCTAAAAGCGATATTGAAAAAGGAATCAAAACACACACCAGTGAAATTGATCACGACATCAAAGAAATTAAGCACGACCTTGAAGAGGGAATCAAAACACAAACTGACGAAATTGATCAGGAAATCAAAGAAATTAAGCACGACCTTAAAGAGGGAATCAAAACACAAACTGACGAAATTGATCAGGAAATGAAGGAAATGAAAACCGACATCAAGGAAATGAAAACCGACATTTCACAAGGAACCGAAGACATTGTCCATACAATCGACGAAGAGGCAAAAATGGATTGACAGTTTAGGTTAATTTTTTCCTTCATACTACGTCAGTCTTTCTGACCGGTACCCCTCAGTTTGCTGCAAAAACCAATCATGCTAAAAAAAACCACGATTGATCAGAGTTGAAAAAATAACCAAGTCGTTTGGAGATCTTCAGGTTTTGAAGGGAATTGATCTGGAAGTTCCGGCCGGAAAACTTTATTCCATTGTCGGTCCAAGCGGAGCCGGAAAAACAACCCTGCTGCAGATTATAGGCTCATTGAGTCAGCCGGCATCAGGAAAAGTCTTTATCAAAGGGCAAAACATTTCGGTCATGAATGAGCGTCAACTGGCCGATTTCAGGAACCGGCAAATTGGCTTTGTATTCCAGTTTCATTATTTACTTCCCGAATTTTCGGCCCTCGAAAACGTTTGTATTCCTGCATTTATTGCAAAAACACCCAAAAAGGAAGCAGAACAGAAAGCCCGCGAATACCTCGAATTTCTTGGCTTATCAGACCGGCTTAATCACAAACCCGGGGAACTTTCCGGAGGAGAACGGCAGCGTGTTGCAGTCGCAAGGGCGCTCATCAACAACCCATCGGTTATCCTGGCTGATGAACCTTCAGGAAATCTGGATACCAAAAACCGTGAAGACCTTCACGAATTGTTTTTTACCTTGCGCGACCGGTTTAATCAAACCCTGATCATTGTCACTCACGACGAGAGTTTTGCGGCCCAAAGCGACGCCATCATCCGTATGAAAGATGGACTTATCGAATTCTGAAAAATACCGTTCAGGCAAAGACTCAGGCCGAGGCAAAAAAAACAGTCGATCCATCTCCTCACCTGTTACCGATTACAGATCCTTACAATTTTATGCTGCCGGGATGATTGATCCATCAGAAAATATCCGCTTGTTTTTAGACCAGAAAGTCATCTCATTTAATCATTCTACTTTTATTGAATCGGATCCGATACAGGCACCGGCCCTTTTCACAACCAGGGAAAATATTGAAATTGCCGGATTTTTGGCTGCTACGCTGGCCTGGGGTCAACGGCCAACCATTATCCGCAATGCCTTGAAGCTGGTATCGCTGATGAATAATAACCCGATTGAATTTCTAATTGCTACTCCGGAAGACGAATGGGATGTTTTTCTAAACTTCAAACATCGTACGTTCAATGGTACCGATTGTATTTATTTTTTAAAGGCCCTGAAAAACATTTACCTTCATCATGGAGGTCTGGAGTTGGTTTTCACACGCGGATTTCAAAAAGACTACACGATATTCGGTGCACTGGTTTATTTCCGGAAAATATTTTTTGAGCTGGAACATGAGCACCGAACCGAAAAACATGTTTCGGATGTTGAAAAAGGAGCAGCGGCCAAACGGCTGAACATGTATCTTCGCTGGATGGTGCGATCGGATAAATCAGGAGTTGATTTTGGCCTGTGGAAGCAGATTCCGGCATCTGCCCTGATGCTTCCGCTTGATGTACATACAGGAAATGTTGCCCGTAAACTCGGATTACTCACCCGAACACAAAACGACTGGAAAGCGGTGGAAGAAATCACCACCAGACTCCGCGAATTTGATCCGCAAGATCCCATCAAATACGACTTTGCTTTGTTTGGATTAGGGGCTTTTGAGAAGTTTTAACTTAGGGTGCAGCGATTTCCGAATCGCTGAATATTGGGGGTGTGGCGAATTCCGATTCGCCATTGTAAAAATGCGGTTCGGAAACCGCATCACCCGAAACGCCGCGAATCGGAATTCGCGTCACCCATCGTGAAACTAAAACAAGAATATTATAATGTTCGAAAAAAATACATTAAAGCATACGATGAACTGCTGGATTCAC
>JBBSBP010000125.1:0-14293 GCA_038251165.1 Bacteroidales bacterium
AATATCAAAGCTGGACGTTTCGAAATTGTGGATAAAAATGGAAGATATATCCTGAAGCCCCAGCATCATATTTTCCCGGAGCTTCCTCAAAACGAAGACCTCACTATGCGTTTGGCCGCATCTATTGGAATTGAGGTTCCGTTACATGGCTTGATCTATTCGAAAGATGGCTCCCTTACCTATTTCGTTAAAAGGTTTGACCGAGGACAGAAAGACAAGATCGCAGTAGAAGATTTTGCACAATTGGCAGGAATGAGCAGGGACACCAAATACAATTATTCAATGGAGAAACTGGTTAATCTGATTGATAATTATTGCACTTTTCCAGCCATTGAAAAGGCAAAATTATTTAGACTGGTACTTTTTAATTTCTTGATAGGAAATGAAGATATGCATCTTAAAAATTATTCGATAATCGTTCGAAATGGGAAAGTTGAGCTAACTCCTGCTTACGATTTATTAAATTCAACAATCGTTCTAAAAGGAGATGCTGAGGAAATTGCATTATCGGTGAAAGGAAAGAAAAGCAATCTGAATCGGGATATTCTGATCAATTATTTTGGGAAAGAACGATGCAATTTAACCGACAAGATTATTGAAAGAACTTTTGACACCATTCAAAAAACTTTGTCTTCCTGGTTTGATCTGATTGACATTAGTTTTTTATCCGAAGAAATGAGGGACAGATACCGAAATCTACTTCAAAAAAGAATTGATATTTTAGGTTTCGAACGGTCAAAATAAAATTGGAATTGAACCCGAAATATTTTCTCAATTTGATCCCGAAATCCTAAAATTTGATTATAATTGCATCAAAATGTGAGTGTTACACTCGTCGTTCTTCCAATTGTGAACCATTAGGTGACCTTGAATGAAAACAACAATGTAACCTGCTGATATAATGACACTTGCGGTTTAAGATTGTAATCTTGTCACCCCGACAAGAACAGAGAATCAATCTCCGTCAAAAGACCGCAAATCGTTGATTTAGCGGTTTTTTCATTTCCTCGCTGCCGGGGCTACCGGGTGCGGAGATTTTTAATCTCCGTTTTGTTTTACCAGTTAGCAGTGAATTACCGGGCTTCATTACCCTGAAAGGGTAACATCTGAATGACCCCGGGTGCAACCCGGGGTTGGCAGGATAAAGGGGACCCAGGCGCATCCACCCATCCTGATAAAAAAGAAAATAATGTATGCGCCGCAAGGCAACAGGTGATCAGATAGCAAGGCCGTCAGACGCACCGCCGTGACTCTCAACAGGGCCGCGAACTGAAATTCGGTTAACGGACCCGATGGTAAGGTGGCTTTCAAGACAGGCTCCCCTGTCGCTTGTTTACCTTGAATATTCGTTCAGAACTTTTCATTTATTTTTGCCAACGGGATAAAATCCGAACTCCTTTAAACCTTGATGTTTATTCTTTACAAGGAAAACCAGCAGGAAAACTAATCAAAAACACATTGTGTGGTTGAATGCCCAACAGTTCCTTCATATCCCTGCTGTAAGCAAACGATCCATCAGATATGGAATCCGTCCGGCCTTGCGACCAGACCAGGAACAGGGTTGAACCGGGCAGGTATTCCCACCGGATAACCAGGTTGGAGGGTTGAAACTGGTAAATGTTTTATCCCCTTAGACATTGACCATTAGGGAATATTTTTTAACAGGATTATTTTTTATAAAATTCATGGTGCTTAACAACATATGGATTTTTCTGCATACTGTATTTTGTATACATTTTTATTTATAGTTTTACGTATCACTTCTAAATCTAAAAATATGAACAAAAAGCTCTATGTTTTTTTGCTCTTCTGGGCAATTGTAACGCATCTGGCGTTAGCGCAAACTAAAAACATTACCGGGACTGTTAAAGATGAATCCAGTGAAGTTCTACCTGGAGTTAGTGTAATTGTTGTAGGCACTTCTAATGGTACAGTGACGAATTCTGAAGGAATATTTGAGTTGAACAATGTGCAACCTTTAGACAAGCTTAAATTTAGTTTTATTGGAATGAAGGAACAGATTGTATCAGTAGGTAAATCTGCAAGTCTCAGAATTACGATGCAAACGGATGTTTCTGATCTTGATGAAGTTGTTGTAGTAGGTTATGGTAGCCAAAAAAAGGTGGATATCATAGGTTCTGTATCAACTGTAAAAACAGAAGAGATGGTAACTGTGCCAACTCCAACAATTGCAGAATCGGTTATGGGCAGAACTTCAGGTGTATTTGCTAAAATAAAAAGCACACAACCTGGTGACTATTCTGAAATTTCTTATAGCATTAGAGGCTTTGGCGACGCACTTCTGATAATTGATGGAGTTCCGGCTTCCAATGAAGAGTTTCTTTTGTTAAACCCTAATGATATAGAAGAGTTTAATGTGTTAAAAGATGCAGCAACAGCTGCTGTATATGGTGCAAGAGCAGGCAATGGAGTGATTCTTATTAAAACCAAACGAGGTAAAAAACAAGATGCTAAGTTTAGTTATTCCGGAAGTTATGGCCTTCAAAAATTCACCATGTTACCTCATGCAGTTAATTCTACTCAAAATGCGCAATTTGAAAATGTAGCCCGTGAAAATGCAGGCCTAGATCCAATATGGGCTCAGGATGCGATTGATAAATATACAGCGAATGATGATCCAGATTACCCCAACACTGACTGGTGGAATTTAACCTTGAGAAAATATGCTCCACAAACACAACACAATATAAGTGTAACAGGAGGAACAGAAAAAGTGAAATATTTTGTATCAGGCGGGTATTATTATCAGGAAAGTTTATACAGGTCAAATGATTTAAAAAACAATAAATTTAACCTTCGTTCGAATTTAGATATTTCTTTAACTGATAAGCTTGATATCAGTCTTGACCTTTCGATTCTGGAACATGACGTAATTGGCCCAAGCTGGGATATGAAATCCTCGAATGGGCATCTGGGTGTCATGGAATTACTTTATCGTTCAAGGCCACAGTATCCGGCGACTTATCCGGACCCGACCAAATTTAGTGCAATGGGTAACGATGACCTTAACCCGGTTTCCGCAACAAAAATCGACGAAGTTGGCTATGTTAAATCCAAGTCATTTACTGTTGACAGCAAATTCAATATTGCTTACAAGCTACCTTATGGATTAAATATCAAGGCATTATTTAACTACAAGAGATATTTCGATCGGAACAAACGCTACGAATTACTTGCGCCGGCATATTGGTTCGACTATGATGCTGAAGGGAATGTTGTATATCATAATCATAGAAATTTCAATAAATATAACTGGTTACAAGAAAATTACACCGGATCACAAGCCCTTAACCAACAATATTTTTTGACCTGGAAAAAAGAAATTGGCGAGCATAAATTTAATGCTCTGGCTGTATATGAATATTTATCAAGCGAAGGCGACAATATAATGGCAAACCGTATCAGATATGATCTGGATATTGATTATTTGTTCGCCGGGCCTGATCTCGATAAATCGAATAACGGAAGTGGATGGCAAGACGGACGAATTGGCCAGATATTCAGCTTTGATTATGGATTCAAGGACAAGTATTTATTAGGATTGAATGCCCGTCGTGATGGTTCCCCAAAATTTCCTACTGATACACGTTGGGGGTTGTTCCCATCAGTAGCTGCTGGCTGGAGAATTTCAGAAGAAGACTTCATAAGGTCAAATGCTTCGTGGATAAGTAACTTAAAACTGAGAGCATCCTGGGGTAAACTGGGTTATGATAAAACCGGAAACTTCCAGTATTTATCAACATACTCAATAAAACCATCTTCATTAATGATTGGCGGAGTTGTTAAAAACGCGATAAATGCAGATAATATTCCAAATTTCAATATCACCTGGGAGAAAATTACTACCTCCAACATAGGAATTGATTACGGATTATTCGATAACAAATTTACTGGATCCATTGATGCTTTCTATCGCATACGATCCCACGTGTTGGGCGCAAGGCAAGTTTCCCTGCCAGATATTGTTGGAGCTACCTTACCAAAGGAAAATATTGAGGAATACAGTAATCGTGGATTTGAACTTTCCTTCGACTACAAAAACAAAGCAGGTGATCTAAACTATGAATTTGGTGGAAATGTTTCGTATTCACGCGAAAGGGTAGAATATGTAGACCAGCCAGTATATGCCTCGGAAGAAGAACGCAGACGGCTTAACCGTATCGGAGAATGGTCGGATACCAATTGGGGATACCAGGCCGATGGAGTTTTTACTTCACAACAGGAAATTGACTCCTGGGCAATTATCGACGGAAGAAACAATGCCACCGTTAACGTTGGTGATATCAAATTCATTGACTATAACAAGGATGGAGTAATTAATAGTTTAGATAATGTTATTATTGGAAGGGGAACGTCGCCCGATCTGATGTTTGCCTTACAAGGTTCGGCCTCCTGGAAAGGAATATATTTTAGCATGTTATGGCAAGGAGCCGGATTATATGATATCCATTACGGAAAAAGCAACGATTTAAGTAACCCTTTCATGGGAGGAAATGCTCCTATTCTGGAGCAATATACCGATTCATATGTCCCTGAAAATAATTGGGGAATGCCTGTAAATCTGGATTCTCATCCACTATTTCCAAGGTTCTATTGGCCATCTTATTCAACTCATAACAAAAATGTCAATTCAAGCTTTTGGTTTATCGATGGAACCTATTTACGTTTAAAATCAGTTGAATTAGGATACAATATCCCGAAAAAATACCTGACCCGTTTCGGTTTTCAAAACCTGAAGTTTTATTGTTCCGGATATAATCTATTTACATTCTCTGCATTGGATTTTTACGATCCTGAACTCGAAGGTAATTCCGGTGTAAATGTTGAGAGATATCCTTCAACTGCAAATTACAGTTTAGGTCTGATTCTGGATTTTTAAAATTTTAAAAAGTATAAAAATGAAAAAGAAAATATTTTTAATACTAACGATAATTGTCTCTTTTACGACTTTTTATAGTTGTGATGGTGTTCTGGACAGGACGCCTCTGGACAAAATTTCTGATGGTGATGTGTGGCAAAACGAGTCATTGCTTCAAAGTTATGTTATCGATCTCTACAATCGGTTTCCATCATTCGCATTTGTTGATATGTATAATTTTGGCGATGAAGCTACCGGAAGTGGAGGAAACTCAA
This sequence comes from Bacteroidales bacterium, assembly GCA_038251165.1. Taxonomy (GTDB): domain Bacteria; phylum Bacteroidota; class Bacteroidia; order Bacteroidales; family Prolixibacteraceae; genus Aquipluma. The sequence continues at coordinate 5,155 of JBBSBP010000125.1, forward strand.
ATGCAGTTACGATGGGTACCATGAGCAAAACGAATATCCCTTCACAAATCGAATATTGGGATTATGAATACATTCGGGATTGCAACATTTTTTTGGAAAGGATAAATCAAACTCCTATTTCTGATGAGCTGAAACACCAACTTGAGGGTGAAGTTACAGTCATGAGAGCTGTTTCCTATTTTGAAATGGCCAAACGATATGGTGGAGTTCCTCTTGTTACAATAGTAATTGATCCCTATCAGACGATTCCGGATGATCTGAAAAAAAGAAAAACTGAAGTTGAAATTTACGATTTTGTTGATACTGAATTAACAAAAGCGGTACAATTACTCGGGAAAACCGTTGGGAAAACTCCTACTGCGCGAATTAACAAATGGACAGCTCTCGCGTTTCAGGCACGTGCAAATTTGTGGGCCGCCTCGATTGCGAAATTTGGAACAGTTCAACTCAATGGATTAGTTGGAGTACCCTCTGCCAGAGCAAACGATTTCTACAAAAAAGCTTCTGATGCAGCTTCTTTGGTTTTAAATTCAGGCGTATACTCTTTGTATAATGGGAATTCTAATAAGGCCAAAAATTATCAGAATATAATATTAGCTGAAGGTAATAGTGAAATACTTTTCGCCAAAGAATATAACGGAGTGGAAATCAGACATGATTGGGACCATTGGAAAGCTCCTGCACGTTTTGCCAGCGGGCAAGGATCCAGATGCAATCCAACTCTCGACTTGATCCTTCAATATGAAAACATTGATGGCTCAGTTGAAGATTATACTCAATATTTTAATGTGAACCATTTATACAAAGACGGTTTGGATATTTTCAAGAGAAAAGATCCAAGGCTATTTGGAACTGTTTTGTTTCAAGGCTCATATTTTGTCAACGATTATATTCAAACTTACGAAGGTATAGATACTGGCAAAGTGGCAAATACTGCTAAAATTGTTAATAATCCGAATTTAAGTTACAATGGATTAAAACAAGTCGGCGTTGATTCGCGACTGGTAATTGGCGATGATAAAACCACAAACTCAGGTTTCCTTGTTCGTAAACTGTGTGATGAGCCGAATCTGCCCGTACCGGCATCTTCTAGTCAGGTTGATTGGCCCATAATGAGATTGGCTGAAGTGTACCTTGCCAAAGCTGAGGCTGATTTTCAACTTGCTAAATTAGATGATGCAGTTACAGCACTTAATGCTACCAGAGCAAGAGCTGGCATAAGTCTGGTTAATTCCAATACAATAAGCATGCAAAAAATACAGACCGAATGGATGGCAGAATTTTCATTCGAGAACAAACGGTATTGGGATCTGCGCCGCTGGAGAATCGCGGAGAATGTATTAAACAAACAATTTAGTGGGTTAAAGATTATTTGGCATTATGCGTCAAACGATTATTATTTCCTTCCCCTTTTCAGTGAAACCTCTAACCGTGTTTTCAGAAGTGAGAACTATTATAATCCGATTGCCAGTTCAAGGATTAATAATAATCCACTACTAATTCAAAATCCATTATACTAAATCAAAATCTTAGAAAATGAAAATACATAAAAAATCCAAGCTAATTATACTGGTAATTCTATCAGTTTTGATGCTGCATTGCAGTCATGAGAAGACCGATTTCGGGTTTACCGGTGGGATAAAAGGTACGATAAAAGATAATTCAGGCACAGCGCTTTATGGAGATATGAATAGCAATAATCTCGTAATCAAACTATTAGGCGTAGGAGACAAGCAAGCCATTGATATTCGTGTAAAAGGTGACGGAACTTATCAAAACATGAAAATGTTCCCTAAACTTCATAAGATTTGGCTTGAAGGGCCGATTGTTAAAAGTGATACCCTTTCAGCTGATTTTAGTTCAGGAGTTGAACAAGTGAAGGACTTTACAGTGACACCTTTAATTTCACCGAAAATTACAAACGGATCTGTCAACGGAACAACAATCAGTGTTGACTATGCAATTGTTGCCAGCACAGGATACTCGGTTAAAACCAAAGTAATTTATTGCAGTACTGTACCCTACCCTACAGGTTCAATTGGTTCAAGTACAAATGTATATTTTACAAAAACAGTTACTTTACCTGCCGCACTCTCCGGAACAGTAACAATCACCGATCCGTTAATTGTATCAGGCACGAAATATTATATAAGAATTGGAGCCCTTGCCAATGTAGGTGTATTAATGAACTACAGTAATCAGTTTGAAGTTACAGTTCTATAATTTAGTTCGGTCAATAAACATTTTGGTAAACTCTTCCGGAGAATTTCTCCGGAAGAGTTCTTTTCAAAATGATTTTTTTTCGTATTAAATTAATTCTTAGACTTATTCTTTAGAAAAAAGAATCATTTTTGTATATAAAATACAAAAACCCATGGAAATTCAACATCAGGATTTAAGTTACGAAATTTATAAAAGGCTGAAATTAATGATCTTAGCCAACGAATTCGAGGCTGGAACTAAACTGAAACAGGAACATATCGCTGCCATGTTTGGAGTTAGCCGGATGCCGTTGCATCGTGCATTCCAGATGCTGGAAAATGAAATGCTCATTGAAAGTATTCCACGCAGGGGCTATTTTGTAACCAAAGTTAATACCAACCAACTTATTGATGCCTTTGAATGCCGGGAAGCCCTGGAGGGCATTGCTGCACGCCGGGCCGCAAAAAATATTACCAAAGATCAGTTGGAATACCTGAAATCTTTATTTGCAAAATATATTGGAGCCAAAGAAATTAATGCAGCAGAATATATCGAATCTGACCAGGAATTTCACAACATGATCATGAAAATTAGTGGCAACCAAATTCTTAACCGGTTGGAATTACTGGGGAACAATACCATCCGAACTTATCGCGGAGGGTTATTGCGTTCACCTCAGGAAACCTTACCTGAACATTTGAACATCATGGCAGCACTCGAAAATGGGGATGGAGAATTGGCCGAAAAACTTATCCGTGAACACGACCGAAAATCAACAGATATATTAAGAGTAAAACACAATAAATAATGATAAAAAAAACCTTAATCCCAATTCGCTTTGCACTGGTATTTAGTACCTTCTTATTAACCGTTCTTTTATATGTCGACCGTGCCTGCATATCTGCAGCAAAAGGTGAAATTTGTTCCGACCTTGGTTTCGGAATGACTGATTTTGGATGGATTATGGCCATATTCACTTTGGGATATGCCTTATTTCAGACACCTGCAGGAAAATTGGCTGATAAGAAAGGGGCCCGCGGAGTAATTGCCGGAATTGTAGGAATCTGGAGTTTCTTAACTGCTATTACCGGAATGGCATGGAGCTATACTTCCATGTTGGTTATCCGGTTCCTTTTTGGGGCTGGCGAAGCCGGGGCATTTCCTGCTCTTTCGAAAGTGGTTTACAATTGGTTTCCTATCAAAGAGCGAGGTATTATTCAGGGAATTAATTTCTCCGGATCGCGCATTGGTGCTGCTTTTGCCATGCCATTGGTTGCCTGGTTAATCAAGGAAATCGGGTGGCGGCATACGTTTCTGGTGTTTGGTCTGTTCGGAATTCTTTATGGTGCCCTTTGGTATCTGTTATTTCGTGACAAGCCTGAAAATGCAAAATTTATCGGAACCGATGAGGTAAAATATATACAGGAAACACGCCAGCAATCAAATAGTGGAGTAAAAAGCATTCTACCATTTGGCACCATCATCAAATCGGCCACCATGTGGAAAACGATGGTTCAATACATCTGCAGTAATTTTACATTTTACTTTTCCCTAACCTGGATGTATCCTTACATTCAGGAACGATTCCAACTTGGTTTAGTCGAAGCCGGGTTTTACACATCCATCCCACTAATTGGGGGTGCAGTTGGTAATTGGCTGGCTGGCATTATGGTTGATGCCATATACCGGAAAGGCAAATGGAAACTTTCACGAAGCTTACCCGCTATTATTGGGTTCTCCCTTTCCGCGATTGGAATGATCATGGTGACACAAGTTTCTTCTCCGGTTTTATCAGTAGCATTTATGACTTTGGCCGTATTTGGCGCCGACATGACCTTAAGTCCCTCATGGGCATTCTGCATCGACATAGGAAAGGAGAATGCCGGAGTAGTTTCAGGAACTATGAATATGGCCGGGAATCTGGGCGCCTTTGTTACCATAATCGCATTTCCATACCTGTTTAAATGGACCAACCATTACGAGCCATTTTTTATTATCTGTGCCGGATTAAGTCTTTTAGCCATTCTGATGTGGTCGACCATGAATCCCGAAAAATCTATTTCAAACGAATAATAAACCAACAAATCCAAATCAAATGAAACGAATATTTTTTCAATCCATCGTTTATACATTTTGTTTTTTAATCGCCATTGGGTGTAGTCCAAAGCAAGAAATAAAAACTCAACAAACAACGGTAAGTATAGAAGGCGATAAATTCCTGATTAATGGCGAGCTAACCTATAAAGGACGAAGCTGGGAAGACCATTCCATCGAAGGATTATTGATGAACTCCCGAATGGTTCAGGGAACTTTTGATGACCTGAACCCTGAAACTATTGAAATGTGGAAATACCCTGATACCCAAAAATGGGATGCTGATCGGAATACCAGTGAATTCATCAAAGCCATGGACGAATGGCATTCGAAAGGTCTGCTGGCTTTCAATATTAATTTTCAGGGTGGTAGTCCTCAGGGATACTCAAAAAACCAACCCTGGGAAAACAATGCTTTTGAAGCTAATGGAACTTTGCGCCCAGCTTATGCCGAAAGAATGGCAAGGATTATTGAAAAAGCCGATCAATTGGGAATGGTTGTTAACCTGGGTATTTTCTATTTCGGACAAGACCAGCGGCTTCAGGATGAACAAGCTGTGATTGCTGCGGTTGACAATTCGGTGAATTGGATTCAGGAAAAAGGATACACCAATATCATTCTGGAAGTTGCCAACGAATGTAACAACAAATCCTATCAACATGAAATTATCGGTCAGGACCGGATACATGAATTGATTTCAAGAATTAAGAAGGAAGCGCCCGGATTATTGGTTTCCACCAGTTTTAACGGTAACACCATACCTCCCGATAAGGTGGTTGAAGTTTCTGACTTTGTGACCATTCATGGGAATGGTGTTAACGATCCATTGCGCATTAAGGAAATGGTAGAAGAAGTCCGTGCATTGCCTTCATACCGGCCCATGCCCATTTTCTTTAACGAAGACGATCATTTCGACTTTGATAAACCAAGCAACAATTTTGTTGAAGCAGTGAAAGCCTATGCCTCCTGGGGATTTTTTGATTACCGAATGAAAGATGAAGGCTTTGACGATGGCTATCAATCAGTCCCGGTGAACTGGGGAATCAGTTCGCCAAGAAAAAAAGCGTTTTTCGACAAGCTTGAAGAAATAACTGGAGGGCTTAAATAAAATCATATGCAAAAAACTTTCATCAAAATAGCTTTCCTGGTTTTTAGTTTTTCTTTCCTCTCCGGATGTTTTCAGAAAAATGATGAAAAACCCAAAACAATTGTCAGCATTGAAGGCAAAGATTTCCTGATTAACGGGAAACTTACCTATCCGGGACGACATTGGAAAGGATATAAAATTGAAGGATTGTTGATTAATTCCAGGATGGTACAGGGCATTTTTGACGACTTAAATCCTGCAACAGCCGATACTTTTGCATATGCCGACACCAAAAAATGGAATGCCGAAAGAAACAACGTTGAGTTTATTGCAGCCATGCCTGTATGGCACAGTCAGGGACTAAATTCCTTTTCGTTAAACATGCAGGGTGGAAGTCCTTTTGGCTATGGAAATATTAAATGCCTGAATCCCGGCTTTAATTCAGATGGGACGCTTATGGATCCTTACATGAACAGGCTCGAAAAAATTTTAAAGAAAGCAGACGAATTACAAATGGTTGTCATTCTTGGAATTTTTTATTTTGGTCAGGATCAAAATCTGAATGATGAACAAGCGGTAATTGCCGCAACCAATAATTTAATCGACTGGCTTTTTGAGAAGGAATACCGGAATGTGATTATTGAGATTAATAATGAATCGAACAAAGGATACGACCACGAAATTTTGAGACCCGAAAGGGTTCACGAGTTAATTGAGATGGTCAGGGAAAAAGAGAAGAAAGGTTACCGGTATTTGGTCGGAACAAGTTTCCCGGCCCCAATAGTTCCCGATCAAAATGCGGTGAATGCATCCGATCTGGTACTTTTTCATGGAAATGCTTTGCGTACCGCAAAAAAATTCAACGATAAAATTGAAGTTGTTAAAAATATTGTAGGTGACCGGATCATGCCAATCGTAATCAACGAAGACGATAATTACAATTTCGGGACTGATACCTGTCATTTCGAAATAGCCTTGAAAAACCATATTTCATGGGGATATTTCGATTACAGGAGGCCAGGAGTAACCGATTTAAAAGAAGGCTACCAGAGTGTTCCGGTAGATTGGGGAATCAATTCAGAAAATAAAAAAGCATTTTTTAATCAGGTAAAAGAAATAACAGGAGGACTATAAAAATGAAATTAGCATTAAACACTTTAGTATACGAAGTTGGGGATAGAGGGCCGGAAGAGTCATTGCGTAGCGCGGCTAAATTTGGATTTAAATACATTGAATACGCCGGAATCCGAAAGGGAAATCCGTTGACCATGACCACCGGACAAAAAAAAGAAGTGGTTCGTATCGCGAAAGGTGAAGGTCTGATCAATACACAAATGCTGCTGGTCGCAACTAAAGACACGGCACATCCGGATCCTAAAAAGCGCGATGCCGTTTTCGATTACATGAAAGCATGTGCAGAATACCAGAAAGACCTGGGTGGACGTCAATTGTTAGTTTGCTGGGGTGGTGGATTATACGAACTGGGTACTCGTCCGGAGCAATCGTGGGAATACATGGTTCACAATGTGGGTCGCTTTGCTGAGTATTGCCTGAAAGAAAATATGCTCGTAGGTATCGAACTCGATCCGCATGTGTATTTCATTTGCAACAATACCTACAAACTGGCCAAAGCGATGGAAGACATTAACATGCCAAACCTTTACCCGAATGTTGATGTTGGTCATTTGGTCATCACCCGTGAAGAACCAGAACAACTCGAAAAACTAAAAAGCCGGTTGTTACACGTTCACCTCAGCGAAACTGAATCTTTTGCACACACTAACAGCATTTTGGGAACAGGAGCTGTCGATTTTAAAGCTTATGTCGACAAACTGATAGAATTAGGGATTGAAGAAAATTGCGTGAAATATGGTGAGCCTTGTGTTGCCGGAATCGAAATGGGAAGCGAAGCCAGTGGTGGATTTGTGGAAAATCCGGATATGTGGGTGGAAGAAAGTTTAAAGTACCTGGCGAAAATAATGCCCGAATTGACAAGATGATAAAAAGCCCCCTTCTAATTCCCCCGATGGGGGAAAGCTGAAAAAAGGAGCTTTCAATAAACCGAATATTTTCTATATGGACGATATCCTTTGCCGTCCCATTCATGGGACGGTCTATTAAATTAAATTTTTAACCGTCCGTTCGACCAGGAAGAGAAAAGCTATCATGATTTACGGACGGAATTGGATAAAATAAAAACAAAAAAATATCATGAAAATATGTATCGACTGTGATGATGCAGCAGTAAACCTGAAAAAAGTACTGTTCGATCATCTGAAATCAAAAGGAATAGACATCACCGATTTGGATTTTTCTGCATCAAAGGGGGGAAATGCCATGTATCCTGAAATTGGCTACAATCTGGCTAAAGAAATTCAAGCTGGTAAATACGACCGAGGAATCAGCATTTGTGGAACAGGATTGGGAATGGCCATGATAGCCAATAAAGTGGAAGGTATTTATGCAGGAGTTTGCCACGATGTATTTTCAGCAGAACGGCTTCGAAAAAGCAACGATGCACAAGTGATCACAATGGGCGAAAGGGTAATCGGTACCGAACTGGCTAAAACCATTATCGATGCCTGGCTTATTTCAGAGTTTCAAGGAGGCGGATCAACTGCCAAAGTACAGCAAATGAGGAAACTTGAACAAAAATCGTTTCATCCAAATAAAATCTAACACCATGCAAAAATTTATCAATGATCCGTCCAGAGTGGTCGATGAAATGCTCGAAGCATTCGTAGTGGTTCATGCCGATTTGGTATCGAATACCGAAAACGAACGGGTAATCAAATATAAAAATGCTCCTATCGAAGGGAAAGTAGGAATTGTTACCGGCGGAGGTTCGGGGCACAAACCGGCATTTATCGGATACATTGGTCGCAACTTGGTTGATGCTGTGGCTGTTGGCGAACTTTTTTCGTCGCCTCCCGCACAAATGTTTTACGATGCCGTTAAAGCTGCCGATGGCGGCAAAGGAATAGCTATACTCTACGGAAATTATGCCGGCGACAACATGAATGTGGCAATGGCCATGGAAGAACTGGAAGACGAAGGCATTCAGGTTAAAAAGGTAGTGGCAAACGACGATGTCCCGTCCGCGCCCAAAGGTGATGAAGCCCGGCGACGTGGTGTGGCCGGCGAAATACTGATGTGGAAAGTTGGGGGCGCCAAAGCAGCTATGGGCGCTTCGCTCGATGAAGTAATTGCTGCAGCACAAAAAGCCATCAACAATACCCGCAGCATGGGGGTAGGTCTAAGTCCGTGTACTATTCCTGAAGTTGGTCATCCAAATTTTACCATACCTGAAGGAAAAATGGAAATCGGAATCGGCCATCACGGTGAACCCGGCATAGCAGTAATTGATATGGAACCGGCTGCTAAAGTGGCAGAACGGATGTGCGATGTTATTCTACCTGACCTTCCATTTTTAAATGGTGATGAAGTTGTAGTTCTCATTTCAGGATTGGGTTCAACTCCTGTCATGGAATTGTATATCCTCTTTAACGATGTTCAGCGCATCCTGAAGGAAAAAGGAATAAAAATCTATACGAGCTATATAGGCAATTATTTCACCTCGCTCGAAATGGCCGGAGCAACGCTATCCATTATGAAACTGGATAACGAACTGAAAGCCTGCATAGATTATGAATGCGATTCAGTCGGTTTGCGCCAATTCCAACGAAATTAATATTTAAGCAAAATGCAAACGTTTTCTAATAAATCAGGTGCTGCAATTGTCGACCAATTGATCCA
>JBBSBP010000126.1:0-14032 GCA_038251165.1 Bacteroidales bacterium
AAAATTTCTTGTTCCAAATGTTGCTGAGCAAACTAAAATCGCCTCATTCATAACCGCTGTTGACAATAAAATCAACCAACTCAAACAAAAGAAATCCCTTTTAGAGCAATACAAAAAAGGGGTAATGCAAAAAATATTCTCTCAGGGACTACGCTTTAAAGATAAAAGTGGCAAAGAGTTTCCTGATTGGGAGAAGAAGAAATTGGGAAAAATTGCAAAAATTACAACAGGTTCGTCTAATCGTGAGGATTCAATTTTAGACGGAGAATTTGCCTTTTTTGATAGATCACAAGATATTCGTTCAAGTAACAGGTTTTTATTTGATGCAGAAGCTATAATAGTTCCAGGTGAAGGGCAAGAATTTATTCCAAAATATTTTAAAGGTAAGTTTGATCTACATCAAAGAACTTATGCAATAATGGGTTTTGAAGATCAAAACGGGAAATTTCTTTACTTTTCGATTTCTTACAACTCTAATCATTTGAATTCTCACGCAGTTGGGCGACTACAAGTAATAATAGAGCATTCAATATTAATTGTGTTGCAAAACATGTTGAATGTATTGTTGAAAGTATTGTTAAAAGTATTTATAGCGTTATCTTTGCAGCAACAGTACACACCACGCTACCCATCAGAACAGCGTCCCAGGGTGTGTCTTTTGCTTTATATACCTTGATTAAAAAAATATAAGCCTCGTTAGATACCAATTTTAGAGTATCTTAACGAGGTTTTTTTTATGAAGCAAATGATATGTTTAAAAAAGAAGCTACAACCATCGAAGAGCAGGTACAACGTCTTAAACAAAGAGGTTTGGAGATATTGGACAGCGACCGTGCGGAACATCACCTAAAACACATTAGCTATTACAGGCTTGGGGAGTATTGGCATTCAATGCAATCCGACAAGGTTAACCACATTTTCAAACCCAATAGCCGATTTTCTGATGTCATTGCTTTGTATCGCTTTGATAGTGAATTACGCATTTTGCTATTTGATGTAATTGAAAAGATAGAAATAAGTTTACGAACCAAGCTTATCTATCACCTCTCGCACGAATACGACCCATGGTGGTTTCAGAATTTTGATATTTTCTCTGATAGCAGGGCTTTGGTAAATACCTTAACTAATCTTGAAGAGGAAATCACGAGAACCAAAGATGTTACAATAAAGAATCACTTCAAAAAACATAAAGACGATTTGCGATTTCCACCGGCATGGAAATCTCTTGAACAAACCAGTTTTGGCGCATTATCTAAACTTTATGGAAACTTAAAAAATACGGTTAAATCGAAAGATGCGATTGCGGTGGAATACGGTGCAGTAAATCACACCTATTTACCCAGTTGGTTACAGACTATTGCCCAGATACGAAATTATTGTGCGCACCACTCAAGGCTTTGGAATAAAAATTTGCCTGGAGCCCCCAAATTATTATCCAAGCCACCATACGCTTGGATCTATAATGTGCCCAATCAAAACGAGTTTCAGAAACTTTACATTCATCTTTGTTTGATGAAATATCTTTTGAATATGATTCAACCGGAAAATCAATTCACCGAAAAGCTCAATTCTATTTTTGAAAAATAACCGAATGTAGATCCAAATGCCTTGGGAATGAAGCCAAATTGGACTGAAGAACCATTGTGGAAAAATGAAATAAAATGAGCAAACAACCCGAACAAATACTGGAAGAACAACTGGTTGAGCAACTGCAAAAGTTGAATTACGGGTTGGTACATCTCAAAGACGAAAAAGAGTTGATTGCCAATCTTAAAAGTCTGATATTTTGGATTGGGAATTTCTTCACGTCGTCCTTCAATGACCAGGACCCCGTTTGTACAATGGGCGTTTTCTTCCCGGTACCATTGCAATTCTTCATTTCGGACAAAACCTTTTTCGAATTTCCAAAACTCCGGATTGGGTTTCCCTTCTGTACTGAATTCATCGGCCCAAACCAGTTTCATACCCTGAATTTCAGGCGCAGGATTTATGTCAGGCCTGTTGGAGCCAACTTCCTGAGTCGTTGCTGAAATCGAACTGAAAAGAAATAACCCCAGGATTGAAATCTGTAGCCAGGTCATAATTCGTTGTTTTTTGTATTTGCAGTCTTTTAATCTAAAAAGGATTCCATCCGTTTAGAATGAAATCCTTTTAATTCGTTCAAAAAATTTTTCAGGTGACTATTTTGCCGGAATATTCTTCAGGGTTTCAACCAGAAAATCCCAGAATTTTGAAACCGATTCGATATTTACTTTTTCATCCGGAGAGTGCGGGAAACGAATGGTCGGACCAAACGAAATCATATCCCAGTGAGAATAAGTTCCGCCCAGAATTCCACATTCCAAGCCGGCATGAATGGCTTTAATTTCAGGAATACGACCAAATTTATTGTTGTAAACTTCCTGCATGGTTTTCAGGATAGGTGAATCCATGTTTGGTTTCCAGCCTGGATAACCACCTCTAAAAGTGACTTTGGCCCCGGCCAGTGAAAAAACTGAATCCATACGTGAACCCAGTTCAGCACGTGCCGTATCAACAGAGCTGCGCATCAAACATGAAATACCAATGGTTTTTGCTGACCTGTCAGATTTTACGATGGCAAGGTTGGTTGAGGTTTCAACCAGTCCGGGCATACTGTCGCTCATGCGGATTACTCCGTTAGGACAGGCAACAACTGAATGAGTTAAATTGATTTGTGTTTTTTCGTCAATCAGTGATTCGGGCATTTCGGTTTTCGAAAGTTCGATTTTCAGTGTAGGCTCCGTAGCTGAAAGTTCGCGTTTGATAACTGTAGTCAGTCCGGCAATCAACCCAACCAGTTTATCCGCGGTTTTATACGGAACAGTTACAATCCCGAAAGCTTCACGGGGAATGGCATTGCGTAAGTTTCCACCATTGATGGAGGCTAAACGCAAGCCACACACTTTGTAGGCTTCCTTCAGCAGGCGGAAGAAAATTTTGTTGGCATTTCCCCGGCCAAGAATGATATCCAAACCAGAATGACCGCCTTTTAATCCGGTAACATTCAGCTTGAAACTGATCGATTCGGCAGGTACAGGAACTTCTGCAAATTTAAATTCTACGTTGGCATCTTCACCACCGGCGCAGCCCACGTACAATTCTCCTTCGTCTTCCGAATCCATGTTGATCAGGATGTCGCCGCGAAGCATTCCTGATTTCAGGCCATTAGCGCCATCCATCCCGGTTTCTTCGGTGGCTGTGAACAAAGCTTCAACCGGTCCGTGCGACAAATCTTTTGATGCAAGTACGGCCATTGCTGCAGCCACCCCAATCCCGTTGTCGGCGCCAAGAGTTGTTCCGTTTGCTCTAACCCATTCACCATCGATAATCGTTTCAATCGGATCTTTGGTGAAATCATGGTCCTTGTCACTGTTTTTCTGTGGTACCATATCGAGATGGCCCTGAAGAATTACTCCTTTGCGCTTTTCCATGCCCGGAGTGGCAGGTTTGCGGATAATCACGTTCCCTGCTTCATCCTGTATGGTTTCCAGTCCCAGGTTCCTGCCAAAATCGGCCACAAACTGCCTGATTTGGTCTTCGTGGTTCGAGGGACGCGGAATACGCGTTAACTGGTAAAAATTCTCCCACACTTCGGTGGGAATTAATTTTGAGATTTCGTTGCTCATATAGTTATTTTTAAAATGAAATTCGGGTCAAAAAAAATGCATCTAAAGGTACAATTAATACGGGCAGTTTGTTCCGGGAACATGACAATAAAAAAACCTGCATTCTAAATAACGAATGCAGGTTTTATTTATTTCATGTTTCAGAAACTGATTAATGGGTTAGGCTATGATGTTTGGTTTTTCCAATCCATATCCTTTTTTCTTGTCTTCGGCTTTAAGCATAAATGCAACAATAAATGCAAGGAAGCCAAAAATCATAAAAACAAGATTTGCTTTTGTATAGTCGTACCTCAAGGCTATTTCTTGTTTGTTAATTTCATTGTATCCGGCTTCTACACAGGCATCTTCAATTTGTTTCAGATTTTTTTTCGTGTCTTCAGTTTGTGGCATGGTTTCTATTGCATGAAGGTTAACCGATACCAATTGGCTTTTAAAGCTCGAAAAACCAGTGGTGTCTTGTACGCCTTCGTATTCCGTATTTACCAATACCTGATTAATCAATCTTGTAGTGGTGATGTCCACTGCTTTTTCAAATTCAATTTTATTGAGATTTAGTTGTGGCTGAAGTTGAGTATAAGTTTCTGTAATAGCACTTTTAACTGTTTCCTTAGCTTTCGATACGGTTGGATTTGTTGTGTACAGTACGAAGCCAATTAACAACGGAACACCCATTAAGCCCCAGTTTTGAATCCAGAAAATCAGTGCGTAAGCAGTTCCGAGTTGTTTTTCCGGGATGATTTTTGGAACGGAAGGCCACATGGCAGAAGGCACGAGAGACAAGGCAATCCCTAACACAACGGTAACGGCCATGGCCAAAATCCAGTTGTTTAAAAATGGGATGGAGAAAATTCCATGCACAAAAATCAGTAGGACGGAACCAATAATCATAATGGTAGCACCTTTCCCTTTTTTATCGTACAGATTTCCGAAAAAGGGAGTAAGGAAAAGTGTTCCAAGTGGTAACACGCTCGGAATCAGACCTGCAAGATCGGGATTTACCTGATATTTATTGATGATTAAATCGGTGGCAAATTTTATCCATGGGAAAACGGCAGAATAAAACAACACGCAAAGAATTGCAATCAACCAAAAGCCTTTATTCGTGACAATACTCAGCACGTCAGCCATTTTAAAAGGTTCTTCATCCTCCTTTTCAATATGAGCTTCGGAAGCTTCTAATTTCTTGTCCATTCTGACATACACAATAAATGAAATCAAACCGATGCAAAGCAATAACACACCAAAAAGAATAGGTATAGCAACATCGCCAAAATATTTCGCAATTGGAAGTGGAATGGCAATGGCAAACAAGGTTCCCATTCGTGCAATGGATACCTGCAAACCCATCGCCAGGGCCAATTCTTTGCCCTTAAACCATTTGACAGTAATACGCGATACAACAATTCCGGCAGTTTCCACACCAACGGCAAAAGTGGCATATCCCATTGCAGCCGCAAAAACCTGAGCTTTAATACCAAAAATTAAACCGGCTCCTTCAGGGAAGAATCTTGAAATTGCAAAAAACTTGAGGATAGCTCCGATTATCATAATCGAAGTAGACAGGAGGCCTGTAAAACGAACTCCTGTTTTATCAAGCAGAATACCACCAAAAATCAACATTAAAAGAAATACATTAAACCAGCCGTAAGCACTTGTGAAAATGCCATAATCCAAATTGTCCCATAACAATTGACTTTCAAGCATTGGTTTTAGTGGACTCATGGCGTCGGCAAGAAAATAGCCACAGAACATCGTGAATGATACGATACTCAACGCAGTCCACCTGGCTTTTTTGGAATCCCTTAAAGTTGTTGTTGTTGCATTCATATAAAAACTTTAATAAATGTAAATTTTAGAAGCCACGAATATAAGAAAATGTAACTCGTTCAAATGAAGTTATATAACAGAAAAAAACCCGGATGCCATGCGTTCGGGTTTTTTTTTCTGCATAAAAGTGTTCATGCGGATTTATTATTCGATTTCCAAAATACTTTTAACAGCACCGGTATTCGGGAAGAATTCAAGTTTATAATTTCCATCGAGCAAATCCTCCGGAACAGGTGCAATCGTTCCGAACTGAGCGATTGGAGCACGGGCTCCTGCAAGTTGGGTGCTGCCGTCCAGGATGCGGATCTCAGACATTCCCGGCATCCGGTAAAATAATCCGCTTTTCCCGGCATTCGGATTTTCGGATGTACTCAGCCCGTTTTGCCGGGCAGCAAGATTCTCGGATTTATTCACTTCAATAACGATTGGACGGCCTGATAAATCGGATTTGGGCAGAACGCCGCGATCTTCACTGAACCGGAAGAAAACTTCCCCTTTGACTGTTTTTTGTCCGGGAACAAAATCAAAACTGAATTCATAGGTCTGCCTGGACGATTTTCCAATAAAAAGGGACAGGTAATTTTCCTCCATTTTGCCGAGTTCTTCGGTCATTACTTCGAATGATTTTCCATCCGGAAGTGGTTCGTCATTGGCGTTGGTAAGTAACGCAAAGCGGGCATTCCTCAGGTTGAATATCGTTTCGGCAGCCTCAGCTGCTTTCTGGTCAATACTTTTTGAAACCATTTTGAAGCTTTTGGTCGAGTCAGTACGGGAATAAAAACTCCAGATAGACAAGTCGGTAAATTTCACCTGTTTATCGAGGTCTTTTGTCAGGAAAGATTGGGTTTGGATACCGGATTCCCGGGATTGAACACCGGTATTAATTCCTGCCAGAATGCCGGACTCCGTAAGACTGACCAATTGTGCTGCCTGTCCCAAGGCTTTATGCACCTGATCAGGATCTGGCTCGCTGAATACTTCAATATGCATATCGTCCATGTTCCACAGTTCTCCACTTGAAGTGGGTACTTTGTCGACCCCGAGCATTTTCTGGGCATACATATAAAATGGTCCATTCACAAAGCGTTCGCAAGTAGCCTTCACATGGATACGGATACCTGTTTGTGGCAAAGTGTAGACTATTCCTTCGATGGGGCCTGTGGGTATGCCAGGCACATCTTTTTTCTTGTCGTCTTTACCGGATGCCAGCAACGAACCGGCAAGAAAGATCAAAATGATTGAAAGTAATGAAGTTTTCATGGTTGTATATTTAAATTGTTTTCTGTTTAATGCCTTTATTCTGAAATAATTATATCATTTTTTATTGTTTTCCTTCTTTCAGGTGATGATTATAAAACCCAAAAATAGCCAAAATATTATTAGAGCCTGAGAAAAGCTGCTCCTATCTGTTCAATTAGGTCTCCGGCAATCATCGACTGTTGGCTGTATCGGATTGCTGCCAGGTCGCCAGCCATCCCGTGAATGAAAACACCGATCAGGGCGGCTTCTTCCGGAGTGTAATTTTGGGCCAGCAATCCAAGAATGATTCCGGTCAGTACATCGCCACTGCCACCAGTTGCCATTCCGGGATTTCCGGTGTTGTTAAAGAAGATCCGTCCATCAGGAAGGGAGATGGTGGTAAAAGCGCCTTTGCAAATGACAATAACCTGGTATTTTTTGGAGAACTGAAGCTGAATCTGTATCCGTTCATACGAATTGGCTGATGAACCGGCGAGTCGTTCAAATTCCTTCGGATGAGGAGTTAAAATCGCATTCCCGGGAAGAAGAGTATACCAGTCCTGATTTTCTGACAGAATATTCAAGGCATCAGCATCAATTACCAATTTAGGTGGTTTGGCCAGAAGAAGCTCTTTTAAAGCGATTTGCGATTCCGGCTTTTTATCGAGCCCGGGCCCGATACCAACTGCATTAAATGGGCTAAGGACCGGGATCTGTGAAAAAACCGTATCCGATGTGTCGATCGAAGTCATCGCTTCGGGAACGGAATTTTGAATGATTTCGTAACCCAAACGTGGAATATGACTGGTCAGCAAACCAACCCCTGACCTCAAACAAGCTTTTGATGCCAAAACTGCTGCTCCCATTTTCCCATAACTTCCGGCAATCAGCAGGGCATGTCCATAGGTTCCTTTGTGCGAAAATTTTCCGCGCTTTTTAATTTTTGCTGAAATGAATTCTTTGGTCAGAAAAAAATAATTGCTTTCAGTTTGACGGATCGCTTCAGGAGATAATCCGATTGGTAACATTTCCCAATCACCTGTATATTGGTAATTTTCAGGAAAAAAGAAACTGATTTTCGGAAACTGAAAAGTGAGCGTATGGTTTGCCCTTATAATTGCTGATAAATTATTGTGTGAATTGTTTTCGCCGAAAAGTCCGCTTGGAATATCGATGGAAATGACTGTTGCTCCTGACTGGTTTATTTGACAAACAATTTTTTCAGCCAATCCGTCCAATGGTTTATTTAATCCTGAACCAAATAATCCGTCGATAACAAATACTCCGGAAGGGATTTCAGGAATGGACTCTTCAGAATTGATTATTTTCAGGAGAACGTTGTTTTGTTCTTTTGGTGGTAGCAGGTTAATTATTTTCAGGAGAACTCTGTTGTGATCTTCCAAACGCTGAAGGTTGATAGCCGGATCTCCCTTCAATTCCCTTCCAAAAGCGGCTATAAAAACCGTGCAGTTAAAATGAAATCCGGCAAGTATTCTGGCAATAGCCAGTGCATCACCGCCATTGTTGCCAGGTCCGGCAAAAAACCAGAATGGACGATCGTTTCCAATATTATTAATGATCCAGTCTGCTGCCTGAGTTGAAGCTTGTTCCATCAAGTCGATTGATAAGATAGAATCAAACTGTATAGTTAACTGGTCAATTTCCGCGATTTGTTTGTTGGTGAATATCTTCATTAGAAATAATGTCGTTATAAATTGTTGTTGAATACATCTATGTGTGAAACTTCCGGACAAATTAAAGCTTGTGATTTTAACTCGATTAATTTAATCGAAATTTACAAAAAAACATTCACAACCAGGATTAGATAAACGTTGTATTTATAGCTGTCAGACAAATTCAGCCTGATCAAATCAGTCAGGAAATCGATTGAAAAGAGAATTTATAGAAATTCATAATTCAATTGAATTGATAATCGTGACTTTTAAACAGTTTTAAAAACGAAAAGATGTATATATTTGCATTCTTTTCAAAAATAATTAAATACAAAAGAATTGGCTAGAGAGAAGAATACTGCCTTCTTTGGGCACCCGATAGGGTTATCGACATTGTTTGCCACTGAGATGTGGGAACGTTTTAGTTACTATGGAATGAGAGCGTTACTTGTTCTCTATTTAACAGCAACCTATGCCAATGGTGGTTTTGAAATGGCTGAACTGGATGCCTTTACCATTTACGGTATTTTTACAGGTCTGGTTTATGTGACACCGATCATTGGGGGAGTGCTTGCCGATAAAGTACTTGGACAGCGAAAAACAATATATATTGGTGGAATAACCATGGCCATTGCCCAGTTTTTATTGGCAGCCAGTGCCATGTCACTTAAAGTTGATCCGGATTGGCGACAAACTATTTTCTATGCCGGGTTGGGGATTCTTATTCTTGGGAATGGATTCTTTAAACCCAATATTTCAACCATGGTCGGCGAATTATACGACAACAACGACCCTCGTAAAGACGGTGGATTCACGATATTTTACATGGGCATAAACCTTGGTGCATTTATCTCACCACTTGTTGCAGGCTATTTAGGAGAACAAATTTCATGGGAATATGGATTTATGTCAGCTGGAATTGGAATGTTAATCGGAACCACCTGGTTCTTTTTTCGAAGCCATTCCCTTGGAAATATTGGAATGCCACCTAAAGTCAAAGCAGAGAGGACACGTTTAGCGTTGAAGGACTGGTGGAGTATTTTGATTTATGCTGTTGGAATCGTATCTCTTATTTGGGGATTTATCCTCGGCTGGAGCTCAATTTCAGAAACTTTGCGCGATTGGTTGATCAAATTGTTTGCCATTGGTGGCGTGGGTTATTTAATACTAAGTATTTTCAGGGGAACCACCGGAAAAACAGAATGGAGCCGTGTAGCTGTCATTTTAGTGCTGGCCGTTTTCAATATATTCTTTTGGAGCGGTTTCGAGCAAGCCGGAACAACATTTACCATTTTTGCCAAGGAAAATACCCAGCGAATGATTGGAAACTGGGAAATACCAGCAACATGGTTTCAAAGTGTCAATGCAATTTTTATCGTAATCTTTGCCCCACTTTTTAGTGTGTTGTGGGTTCAACTAAACAGGATAAAAATCAATCCGAATACCCCAATGAAATTTGCATGGGGAATGATCCTGCTTAGCCTTGGATTTGTTGTGATGGCCATTGCTTACACCAGATCAACAACTGGCTCGGCTGATGGGTCAATTTTGTTGGTCAGCCCTCTTTGGCTGGTTTTTGTGTTTATGCTTCATACATTTGGCGAATTGTGTTTGTCTCCGATCGGGCTTTCGATGGTCACTAAGCTTTCACCCCCCAAACTCGTTTCAACCATGATGGGCGTATGGATGGGATCGTTTGCTGCAGGAAATTTTGTGGCTTCACAGATGAAAGCCATTTCCATCCATCTGCAAGCTGCACTTGGCCAGGAAGTTCAGGTGTTCTGGTTGATTGCCATCCAATCTGCGATTATTGCTGTAATATTAGTCGCCCTGGCACCCTGGCTGAAAAAAATGATGAAAGGTATAAAATAAGGGAAAATCTTAATAATATTTAAACCCGGGCAAATCGTCCGGGTTTTTTTGCTTCTTTTCACAGATTATAAAAGCAGATTTCATTTTAAAGTTTGGGGTTTTATCTTTTTGTTTATCTTACAGCCTTACTATCATTGTGGGCATTTACAACTATAACCTGAAAAAAAGTCTCCATGGCAAAAAACAAACACCCTAAAGGATTGATGATCCTATTTTTTACTGAAATGTGGGAGCGATTTGGCTACTACCTGATGCTTGGTATTTTTACCTTATACATGATTGCTCCTGAAACAGCAAAATTTGCCGGATTAGGAATGAGTAATATGGAAGCTGCCGATATCTACGGAAGTTACCTGGCAATGGTCTATCTCACTCCATTTTTTGGTGGTTTGATTGCCGACCGATTTCTGGGTTACCGAAAATCGATCTATATAGGTGGGTTTTTAATGGCTTCCGGTTATATCGGGCTTTCCATTCCGAACAGCATGATGACTTTTTTTATTTCGTTATTGCTAATTATTCTGGGGAATGGCATGTTTAAACCCAATGTATCGGTATTGTTGGGCAAATTGTACGAAAAACCGGAATACGAACATCTAAAAGATTCAGGCTACAATATTTTTTACATGGGCATTAACATAGGTGCTTTTGTATGTAATTTTGTGGCTGCGTGGCTCAGACTTACTTATGGATGGGGCTGGGCGTTTGCTGCGGCAGGAATCGGAATGCTGATAGGCATGCTCTGGTTTGTTCTGGGCAACAAGTGGGCACCTGAAATAAAGGCAGCTGACCAGATTTCACCCAAGCGGGAAAATGATTTTTCTCTGGCAAAAATATTCACGGTATTATTTTTACCGGCAATAGCTGCAGCTACAATTGGCTGGCTTATTCCTGATAATGTTTTTGGATCTGATTCGAATGATGCCTTTATATTTTTCTGTTTGCCTGTTTTGTTTTTCTTTTATAATACCTGGAGAACAGCAGATAAAAATGAAAAAGCTCCCATAGCGGCTCTTCTTTCAATATTTGGTGTGGTTATTATTTTCTGGGCTGTATTTCATCAAAACGGATCGGCTTTAACCTATTGGGCAAAAAACAATACCAGTCGCGAAGTGGGACCTAAAATGGAACAGGTGTTTAACACAATTGCCAGTACCGAAGAAGTTTCTACTGTGCCACGAGAGATAAAAATGATTGGTATACATGGCGAGAATTTGGGAGTGAAGACAGGCCCCAGCTATTATTTTGACAACTATACCAAAGAAATTCCTTCAGGTAATCTGGAAGGAAAACCCAATGATATCACCCGGACTGAATGGGAAAAAGTAGACAAAAGTTCGTTGGATAAATACGGAAAGCTGGAATTGTGGCCAACCGAACTCCAGGCTTCTATCAATCCTTTTTTCGTAGTACTTTTCACTCCGCTGGTTGTTGCCTTCTTCCTGTTTTTAGGTCGCAGAAGAAAGGAACCTTCTACACCCGGAAAAATTGCCTGGGGTATGTTGATTTCCGCGATCTCCTGGCTGGCCATGGTAGCTGCTGCCATTACTTCGGGTAATGGGATGGATAAAGCGTCAGTCGGATGGTTGTTTGGAGTCTACAGCATCATCACTATTGGTGAATTATGTCTTAGCCCGATGGGTTTATCATTAGTTTCGAAATTGGCGCCAAGACGAATTGCCGCATTAATGATGGGTGGGTGGTTTCTTTCGACGGCCATTGGGAATAAACTATCAGGTGTTTTGTCTGGAATGTGGGATTTATTTGAAAATAAATCAAATTATTTCCTGACAAATGCCCTCCTTACAGCTGGAGCATTTTTAATTATTTTGCTTTTGCTTCCTTGGTTAAAAAGGGTTTATAATGAAAATGTCATTCATTAATCAGCAAAAAAAATAATCGTGGGAAGAAATGGATTCAGTAAAAAACAAGATTGTTTATTCGAATTTTAAGCTTATAACCAATTTATAAAAAATATACTTTTGAAGGAGTGGCAATTACTGCTCCTTTTTGTGTTTATACAGGTATTTTGATAAACGTTTCATTCTTCAAAATGCATAAATGTCAATGCGTTGATGTCTTTAGTCTTAACTTCAAATCATTTAAAATACTACTTTTGAAAAATTCAAAAAGCTACCTGATTCTATCAACAAAGAAATTTAAATTATGGAGGCCAGATTTCAAATGAACCGGTATTATTTTATTTTTTTTATTCTCTTTTCTTCATGTACCGTAAAGTCAGTGAAAGAAGTACCCCCAAATTTTCTTCCTTTTTTTGAAGAGTATGGTGTTCAGGGTTGTTTCTTGTTGTACGACATGAAAAATGATGTTTACCAGATTTATAACTCACGTCGTTGTGAGGAAGGATTTCTTCCGGCTTCGACGTTTAAAATTCTTAACGCTCTGATTGGCCTCGAAACAGGTGTGATAACCGATGAAAATATGGTGATTCCGTGGGACAGTATTGTTCGGACTGAGGAAGCATGGAATAGGGATCATACATTGGCATCAGCCATTCAATATTCGGTAGTTCCTTATTTTCAGGAAGTAGCCAGGCGAATTGGGCCGGAGAGAATGAAAGAAATGGTTGATGATTCGGACTTCGGGCGAATGGAAATCACTAAAGAAACTGATTATACTGAAGAAAACTGATAAATGGATTTTCAGGGGAAAAACCGGAATGACTGTTCAGGATGGAAAAAATATCGGTTGGTTAATAGGCTACCTCGAGGAAAATGGAAATGTATGGCTTTACGTATGCAATATGGAATCGGACACCAGTAATACCGAAAAATTCAAGGAAAGCCGACGCGGAATTACCGGGAAGGTCTTCAGATCGATGGGACTGATGGAAGAGTAAAAGCCCCCTAAGTCCCCCAAGGGGGACTTTTTCAATCGATAAAAACATCAAAACCACCTTAAGTGAAAGTTTACTGAGCTTTGCTTCAAAACTGAGGCTGTCTCAAAAGGCAAATTAATCGATGAATCTGTCACCCCGTCCGTCAGATGACGGATCGGGGTCTGATATTCAGTGCGATGGGATCCTGAAACAAGTTCAGGATGACTCGGTCAGTGACTTTTGAGACAACCTCTTGGGGATGGGGCTTACTATCGTTTAACCGGAACCAATGCTCCGTCAATAATTTGAACAACAACATCCTCATCAAGCAAAGTGGTAATATCGTCCAGGTTCGAAGCATCCCCTTCAGCAATTTTCCGGAGAATACGCCGCATAATTTTTCCTGAACGGGTTTTCGGTAATCCGGGTACCAATTGAATCAGATCTGGTCGGGCAAATGGCCCGATCATATTGGTAACCGCCATCTTGATACTCTTCCGGATGCCTTCTTCACCACCGGTTGAAAGTTCAGCGCAAACCACGAAAGCATAAATTCCCTGTCCTTTAATCGAATGCGGATAACCCACCACTGCCGATTCGTTGACCAGTGGATGTGCATTGATGGCATTTTCTATTTCGGCAGTTCCCAGCCGGTGTCCGGAAACATTTATCACATCATCAACACGGCCAAGTATCCTGTAATAGCCATCTTCGTCGCGTTGAGCGCCATCACCTGTATAATAAAGGTTTTTAAAAGTCGTAAAATAAGTTTCCCTGAAACGGTCGTGGTCTCCCCAAATGGTCCGGGCCATTCCGGGCCATGGAAATTTGATGCACAGGTTGCCTTTCACACTGTTGCCACTCATTTCTTTATTATCGCCATTTATAATTACGGGCTGAATTCCGGGCAATGGAAGTGTCGCGAATGAAGGTTT
>JBBSBP010000127.1:0-13999 GCA_038251165.1 Bacteroidales bacterium
TAAAGATGACATTTTCCATTCGCCAATCCGGATGGCGCGGCCGCCTTCATGCTCCCAGTACAAGGTGTCGTGTATGGATTGTTTTTTACCGGTCAAAAGTGGCAATAAACTTTTCCCATCGAGCGAATTGGTTTTTTCACCGTTGATTGTTGCGGGATATTTTGCTCCGGCAAGTTCCATACAAGTAGGCATCAAATCGATGGCATGAGCTAAACCACGATTTATGGTGTTTTCTTTCCCTTTTAACCCTTTAGGCCAATGAACGATGAATGAAGTTGCACTTCCGCCTTCGTAGGATTCTTTTTTCCAATACCTGAAAGGTGTATTTGAAGCGCTGGCCCAGGCTTTCCCAATGTAATCCCAGGTTGTCTCTGCTCCCGGATTTTTTGAATTGTAATCAATAATTGTTGAATCGCGTGTAAATCCGGGGCGATCAAAACCAGGCTGATAACCTCTCTCGTATGAAGCTCCATTGTCCGAAAGAACAAAAATGATGGTGTTGTCGTACTGACCTGTTTCTTTCAGTTTTTGAATGATTTTCCCCATTCCCTGATCAACATGATCGACCATTGCAGCATGTACCGACATGCAGGCAGATTCATAGGCTTTCTTGTCACAACCGGCCCAACTTAATCCTGAAGAGTTCTCAGGTAATTTGTAAGTCGCACTGTCAATAATTCCCATCTCAACCATTCTTTTATACCGGTTCTTCCGGAGAACTTCCCAACCATCTTTGTAGGTGTCTTTGTATTTGGCTATATCTTCAGGAAGCGCATGCAACGGCCAGTGTGGAGCAGTATGAGCCACATACAGGAAGAACGGCTTATCGCCTTTACTATAGGAATCAAGTAAATCCAAAGATTTTTGGGTAATAAAATCAGTCATGTAGAAATCTTTGGGAACCTCTTTGATCGGAGTTTCGTTGTGAACCAGGCTGAACGGGTCGAAGTAGTTGACCACTCCCCAAATGTTTCCCCAATGCTCTTCGAACCCACGGTTGCTCGGGTAATTTTCAAGCGGCGAAAAAGGTCCGTAATCGGCCCGGTGTGCCAGCCATCGAAGTTGCTCATTCTTATCAGCTACTGGTTTGGTTTCCGATAAATGCCATTTACCAACCATGCCTGTATGATATCCATTTTCTTTCAAGACCTCTGCAATTGTTGCTGAATTCATGTTCAGGTTCACGCCCATTCCGTTTATTCCAGCTTTCTGAGCATACTGGCCTGTCATGAGTGAGGCCCTGGTCGGACAGCAGCGGGCGCAATTGTGCATTTGAGTAAAACGTACGCCGGTTTCAGCGAGCTGATCGATATTTGGGGTCTGAATTTCACCTCCAAAACAGCCCAAATCGGAATAGCCGGAATCATCGAGCATAAAGATCAGGATATTCGGCCGTTCCGGAACAGGCTGAGCAGCACATGAACTGGCAAAAATACCGATTGGAGCCGCAAGCATAAGCGACAAACGACTGGTAATCAACCTTGAATGAATGACTTTTTTGGTCTCAAAAAAAAATTCGCTGTTCATAAAAGTCTTTATTTAGTATGTAATTTTTTCACCTGAAATTTCTGTGCTTCATCGGGTCCGGGTGTTGCATAATCCGGATCGATTGCACGGATAATCAATTCGTTACCTTCCATTTTTACTTCCAGCGGAACAAGAGTCACGCCTTGTTCATTGATGGTCTGCGCATTTTGTGAAAGGTCCCTGGTTCGGATTCCTTCTTTTGATAATGGAGGTACATTGGCATTGAAGAAAGCTGTGCACCACCATTTCCCGTCATTATCCTGAAAGGGTGTTCCATGTCCCAAAAAGCGGCCAACGAATTTTCGTTCACTGTAGGGGCCGGTAATCTTATCGGCGGTAGCAAAATAGAGGTTATAACTTCCTTTTCGACCTGTTTGCGTTGACCAACCAGTGCCAAACAAAACGTACTTCCCATGGATTTTACGCATCAGGCATCCTTCATGTCCCATCTTTTTCATTTCACCGGCCGGACCGATATCGACAGCTTCACCTGAAAAGTCGGAAAGATCGGATTTGAGAGGGGCAATCGTAGTTGCTCCCCATATCATCCACCAGGTTCCGTCATCGTCCTGAAACAAGGATGGATCATGGCGTTTACCAATCTTTTCGCCCATTGGATTTTTCCATGGACGATTTGGTTCCACTCCGGATGCAACCGACATATTTGCCCCATTTACGGGAGAAGGACTTGTATGAATTAAAACCAGTTTACCGTTGATGAAATGAAATTCAGGAGCCCACAAACGCCATCCTGACTCGGGAACTTCCTTGAATTTATCAGGGTTGGCGCTGAACCAAATTCCATCTTTCAGGGTAAAAGGTACACCCAACGATTCCCAATGGATGAAGTCTTTGGTTTTCCAGGCATGAAGTTCATACCCGACGAGACTTGTTTTTCCAAGCCCGGTATCGTATTTGGTTTTCGGCGTTTCCTGGAGCGACGAAAGTTGAGTGGTTCCGGTGAGATAGAAAAAACCATCGGGGCTCTTAATGATATATGGATCTCTAATCCAACCATCTTTAACATGGATGGCACGATCATGAGAAACCATCGCCTTCCTGATTTCGGCAGGCTTCGATATGGAGCTGGTTACGATTCCATCGGGAATTGAAGTAAAAGCCAGTAATACTGATAAGAGAATTGTCTTCATTGAATTTATTTTTTAGGTAAAACCTGGTGGCTGTTTGCCCATTGGTACCATTTGTCATTGAGCTCTTTAACCAGTTCAGGATGATCTTTTGCCACGTTGATTTGCTCATCCCGGTCGGTCCGGAGATCGTAAAGCTCCCAATCGGTATTTTTCACTTCTTTATAGGCTTTCCATTCATCTTTCCGGATAGCGGAATAACCAGCATGTTCCCAGTACATGTATTCATGTTCCGATCCTTTTCCGGTTTTAAAAGCAGAAAGCAGCGACGTTCCTTCCAACGGAAACAAAACAGTTGCATCGGGATGAGTTTTGGGGTATTTCGTACCTGCAGCCTCAATAAATGTTGGCATAATGTCGGTCAGGCAGGCAGGCGTATGATAAACCTGTCCTGTTTTTTTTATTTGTCTGGGCCAGCTGGCA
Source organism: Bacteroidales bacterium (assembly GCA_038251165.1). GTDB lineage: Bacteria > Bacteroidota > Bacteroidia > Bacteroidales > Prolixibacteraceae > Aquipluma. Next base: position 3,099 of record JBBSBP010000127.1, read on the forward strand.
ATGAAGGGTGCAGAAATTCCACCTTCGTAGCTTTTAACCTTATACTCAAAAAATGGTGTATTTGACACATTTGCCCACGCAATTCCATAGGATACAGATCCTGAAACTGCCGGATTATTGATATCGGCAAAATTACCACCGCCAAACTCCTGGTATGGTTCGGCACAGGCTCCATTGTCTGAAAGAAATACAATTAACGTATTATCCAGCTTATTCAGATCGGTCAATGTTTTTAAAAGTTTGCCAACATTTTGGTCAAGACAACTGACCTGGGCGGCATAAACAGCCATCCTGAAATCAGATTCTTTTTTCTGTGCCTCATCCACTTCGTTCCAGGGGCGAACCCTTGTATCACGTGGAGACAGCGGAATTTCCCGATCAAAAAGTTTCAGGGACTTTTGTCGCTGATAGCGTTCTTCACGAATGGCATCCCAGCCTTTCATGTATTTCCCCACAAACTTTTCGTAGTCGGCCTTTTTTGCCTGAAGCGGCCAGTGTGGCGCATTAAAAGCAAGATACAGGAAAAAAGGCTTTTCATCTTTTTGCTCTTTGATCATCCGGATGGCATTATCGGTAAATGCATCGGTGGTGTAATATTCCCCTTCAGGAGCAGGCAAATGGGTATTGTCTCTGGTGATACCGCGGCCACCTTCAGGTTTGAGGTAGCTGCAAGCACCGGCCAAAATGCCATAATAGTGTTCAAATCCTCTTTGCAATGGCCATTTCTCTTCACCATGCATTCCCACGTGCCACTTACCGGCCATATAAGTATGGTATCCGGCGGGTTTTAAAACTTCCGCAATGGTTACGCACTGGTGGTTCAGGAATCCGCGGTAACCGGGCACACCCGCATCATTACGGTCTTTCCCTTCCGGGTTTTTAAACGGATCTTCTGCCATCATACCGATTCCAGTCTGGTGCTGATAAAGTCCGGTAAGCAAACTGGCCCGGGTTGGGCAACATCGGGCAGTATTGTAAAACTGGCTGAACCGAACGCCGTTTTGCGCGAGTTTGTCAAGATTAGGAGTTGGGATTTCACTGCCAAAACAGCCAATGTCCGAAAAACCCATATCATCGGCCATAATCAGGACGATGTTGGGTTTTTGAGCAAAAGCTGCACCAACAGTCAATGCAGATGCGAGTGTCAGAAATGGTATTTTGTACATTGATATTTTCATTTAGTTAAGTTTTGTTCACCAATCGATCCGTCCAGATTTTTGAACTGATGTTCCAGAGCTTCCATTCCTGTACTTCTGTTCACAAGATGGTGAATTCGAAACATTTACCAAGGCCCTTCAATTAGTTAAAAATGCAGAAACTACTACCAATTAAAAATTAGGATACTCCCAGGGAGTTGACATATAATCTGCCTTTACCGGTTCCTTTTCTGCCCCCCAGGGCATCGGGTACACATGAGTCTTATTTGCCCACTTTTCCCACATGGACACCATTAATTTAACCTGCTCCGGGTATTGCCCTGAAAGATCTGTTAACTCGCTTCGGTCATTTTCCATATCATACAAGCGCCATGGTAATGGGACATAAGTTTTCCATTTACCATAAGGTCCGTTGAGAATCCCTCCTGATACAATTTTCCATTTCCCTAAACGCATCGCCCTGTTTGCCTCGTGTTCCCAGTAGATGGCTCTTTCTGCCAAAGGTTTATTGGAAAATGTCGGCACCAGGCTCGCCCCGGAGACTGGTGTAATGGTATCCTGATTATATTTTTCAGGATAGCTTGTTTGTGCCAACTCCAGCAGGGTCGGCATGATGTCTATTTCATGCCCTGGCTCACTTCTGATTTCCCCTTTACTATTGATTCCATCCGGCCAGTGTACGATTAACGGCGTGGAGAGGCCTCCTTCAAAGGAAAAATTTTTATATTTCTGGAAAGGCGTATTAGATAAATTTGCCCAGGGTTTCAGGTATGACAAGTAAGTATCGGCAGGACCGGCCATTACCTTCTTACCTACCATGACCATTTTCCCATCGCGCGTAATTGGGGAAACGACATGATATTGTATATCATTTTTTGTTAAGTGCACGACTGCACTGGTATCATTAGCTACAGTCCTGGTTTCCCCATTTGGTCCTCCAAACCCAGTCCCTTCTGCATTTCCACCATTATCCTGAAGAAAAAGGATGATTGTATTGTTATATTTACCTTCTTTTTTCAATTCACTTACGAGCCTTCCAATTCCATGATCCATGATGGAAATCATAGCCGCGTAGGTCTCCATCCTGCGCTCCATAGCAGGTTTATCTGTTTCCTCATCCCATGGATGCGTGTCTAATGGGGATAAATTAACCCTTGGGTCTATCACCCCTAATTCTTTTTCCCTCTCTAATCTTTCCCGACGCAAAATATCCCAACCTGCGCTAAATTTTCCTTTATATTTTTGAATTTCCGATTCGGGCGCTTGCATTGGCCAATGCGCAGCGGTATAAGCTACATACATGAAGAAAGGGTTTTGATCCGGGGCTTCCTGCAGGTATTTTATTGCATTATCTGTAATCGCATTGGTGAAATAAAAGTTATCCGAATGATATTCAGGGTCATTATATGGAGAAATTAAATTATTTCCCCGACATAAAGTAGCAGGATCATAGAAGTTGCCCGCTCCTGAAATGATCCCATAAAATTTATCGAATCCACGTTGTAGCGGCCAGTTATATTTTGGACCATCATCCTTTACATTATGTGACAAATGCCATTTACCTGCCATATAGGTTGAATACCCTGCATTTTTTAATACTTGTGCAATGGTAACGCAGTGACTGTTTAATTCATCCGTGTACCCCGGCAAATGGAAATTTGTTCCAGTCATCCATCCCAGCCCTGTCTGGTGGGGGTATAGGCCGGTCAACAGTGAAGCCCGGGATGGGCAACAATGACCTACATTGTAAAATTGAGTGTATATAAGGCCATCATGGGCCAATGCATCAAGATTGGGTGTGGAAATTTCTCCACCCATGCATCCAAGATCAGAATAGCCCATATCATCACTCATTATTAAAATGATATTTGGCCTTGTTGGTTTGATATTCGATTTTTCTGTTTGATTGCATCCGCCGAACGTAAAAGAAGAGAGTATTGCTGCTGCCGACAAAAAACTTGTGTTGTTCAAACCATCCATAATTTAAATTTTTTCAGGGTTTAGAATTTGAAATTCGATGTTAAGTTTCAGTTATTGGTTTTCTGTTTACCCAGCTTTTTTAAATGCCCAGGCATGTGTTTTAAAGCTTCCATCTCGGTTTCCTGTCCTTTGTCGCCGCAATATGCCATCCATTCTTTGAGAGCCTTATCCATACGTTCGATAATTGCCTTGTTTTCAGGTTTGTTAGCAATGTTATTCAGGCAATATTTATCGTTTTCCAAATCGTATAGTTCAATGGCCGGACGATGCTGGTATTTGTCGGTAATTGCTTTCGCTTTTGGATCAGTTTGCCCAATTTTCAGCCATTCCTGAAAAAGTGCATTTTTGGTTTCTGCATTCTGAAAGGTCATTTCAGGAGAAAGATTGAGGATATACCTGTATTTCTTATCGGCCACTGAACGAATGCCGAAATGATCGCTTCCATTGATAATTCCCCTCGTGGTTTGCAGTGAAAAGGTGTATTGTTTGTGCTCTTTTTTTGTCCCCAATAAAACCGGAAGAAAACTCTGTCCGTCCATTTTTGCCTGAGGTTTTGCCCCGGCTATTTCAACGAAAGTTGGCGTAATGTCGACGTATTCAACCAGTGCATCAGAAACAGTTCCGGGTTGTATTTTGCCAGGCCAGCGCACCATACAGGCCGAATGTACTCCAACATCGTAACAGGTCCACTTGGCAAAAGGCAGGCTGTTGCCCTGCTCGCTCAGGTAAACAACTACCGTTTTATCCTGAATTTTATACTGATCAATTTTATCGAGAACCTGGCCAAATTCACTGTCCATAAAATTGATTTCAGCGAGGTATTTGCAAAATTCCTGACGTGTATATTTGGTGTCCACATAAAATGGCGGAAGTTTAATTTTTTCAGGATTAAACATGGCCGGATTTCCTTTATCCCAGGGCATGTGCGGCTGGTTCGAAGTCACAAAAAGACAGAATGGTTCATGATTGCTGGTACAAACATTAATAAACGAATCAATGGCGGCAAAATTCAGGTCGTTTGTTTTGGTCAGCGGGGAATAAAGATCCCAGGGGAAAACGGATTCCGGCAGTACATGAGATTTACCAATTAAAGCCACCTTGTACCCGGCTGGCTTCAGATGATGTATAATACTCAGTGTTCCTTTATTGGCCATCGTGTGATTGGGATAAGCCCCTGTTTTAACCGGCCACAAACCGGTATAAAGGTTGTGCCGGGTTGGCGAGCACATTGGAGCAGCTTCGTAAGCTTTTGTAAAGCGAACTCCCTCTTTTGCAAATTTATCGATTCGAGGCGTTTGGGAATCAACACTACCGTAGCATGCCAGATCGTAATACGAACAATCGTCGGCCATGAACAATACCAGATTTGGTTTTTCAGTTTTTTGCCCAAATACCGAAATGGCAGCAAAAGTTGCCAGAACTGTTAAAGAGAATTTTTGTTTCATATTAGTGTTTTATTTTTCAGGTTGCCAGTTTGGAATCAATACCGGTCCGGGATAATCAGCTTTTTCACCATATCGCGGTATTTGGTTGTTCGATTTCCAACTGTAAAACTTGCTTATTTCTTTCATCAGTTCTTCCAGAACTACAGGATTTTGAGAAGACAAATCATTTTCTTCTTTAGGGTCGTTTGCTATTCGAAACAATTGATTCCTGGTGGTGCTATTTTCAGAATCGGTTGCTCCTCTGTTAATTACATGCTTCCATTGATCATTATTAATGGCTAAATCCTCTATCTTTTCATCATTTTGATCCATGTAGGTAAACCAATTGCGGTCGCTTAGCTTTTCCCCTTTCATCGCTTCCAAAACATTGATACCATCCAATTCATTTTTGGACTTTCCATTGTATTTTGCAATTGCCATTGCTGTTGGGAAAACATCAATATATCCCATCCGCCCTTCAATCACTTTTCCACCGGAAATTCCTGCAGAGGGCCATCGCGCCGCAGCCACTACCCGGATGCCTCCCTGGTATGGTGTCAGCTTGGCTCCTCTTTGTTCACCATTGCTCGAAACTTTGAGTACTCCGCCATTGTCGCTGAAAAACAAGACAAATGTATTGTCAAGTTGTCCTCTATCTTCCAGACATTTTAATATTTTTCCAATGTTCTGATCCAGGCAATCAACCATGCCGGCATAGGTTTTTTTTAATCCCTGGCGATCAGGATATTTAGCAATATCTTCTGGTTTAGCCTGAAATGGACTATGTGGCGCTGTAAATGGAACATATAAGAAGAAAGGTTTATCCTGAGGTACCGAATGAATAAATTCAATTGCTGCTTTCCCAACCAAATCAGTCGTATATCCTTCCTTTTTGGAGGGACTATTGTCGATATGCCAATCCAACTCTCCGTCCCGGTCACGGGTGAAATAATCAGCTGCGCCATTCAGACAACCTTCAAAATGAGTGAATCCCCGATTGACAGGCAACCACTTTTGCTGACGATGACCTAAATGCCATTTACCAACAATTCCACGATAATCGTAACCTGCCTTGCCAATCATATCTGCAATCGTTTCTTCATCGACTGAAAGTCCAAAATCCCGCTGTGGTGGAATTACTGATCTCATCAGGCCAAAACGAATTGGATAACGTCCGGTCATCAATCCTGCACGGGTTGGTGAACACATCGGACAGGAATAAAACTGGTTTAGTCTTACCCCTTCAGATGCTATCCGGTCAATATTCGGAGTTTTTATGTCGCTGCCATTAAATCCAACATCTCCAAAACCCAAATCATCAGCCAAAAGGATCAATATGTTAGGCTTATTATTCTTTATTTTTTCCTGAGCCTGGGAAATAAATTTAATTCCAAATATGAAAATACCTAATAATATAATTATTCGTTTCATTGTATGACGTTTAGTTAATTATTTTTTTCTGATTGACACTTGGATACAATTGTGGACTTCTCGTTGGGCCTTCAACATGCATTTCCCCATCAATAAAATTTACCCGATCGATATAAACTGCCCTGTTTCCACTTGGTTTTTCAGGGAAAGTATGGGCATGATAAATCATAAATAGTTCTTTCCCATCCGGAGAATATGCAAAACTGTTGTGTCCCGGACCGGAAAGACCAATAGCCATATTTGCCTTCAGAATAGGATTCTTTTCTGCTTTTGTCCATGCTCCCAGAGGGTTATCGGCAGTGGCATAAGCCACACAATATTCGTGCGTGTTGAACCCATTGGCAGAATAAGTCATATAGTATATCCCTTCATGTTTCAAAACAGAAGGCCCTTCATTCCATAGCCTGGTGCCGTTAATGTCTTCCCAAGGCTGGTCGGGAGTAATAACAAGTTTTGGCTCGGTAACGAAAGTTTTAAGATCATCGCTCAACCGGGCGACAAATATCTGGCTGGTCGATCTTCCGTTAATAAAATTGGTACTGCAATCCCTGACAAAATAAGTGTAAATATTATCGCCATCCTTAAAAATGGTAGCATCAATGTGCGAGAGATTATGTTTGTACCAGGGTGATTGATAGTTTTTAAAGGGACCCAAAGGATTTTCGCTGACTGCCAGGCATAATTTTAAAATATTGTCAGTGTCGCCCGCACTGTAAGTCATATAAAACTTCCCTTTATATTCAATTACTTCCGGGGCCCAAAATCGGTTAATGCCAAAGATACCGGGTGTCTCGTTTGAAAGCGCCAAACCCTGTTTCTCCCAGTTCACCAAATCTTTTGAGGTCCAAATGTAAAATCCTTTTTTAAGACTGGATTCAGAGGTACAATACATGTAATACATTCCGTCGTAAGTTAATACGAATGGGTCGCCAATGTCGGTGATACCAGATACCGGGTTGGTATAATATTTTTTTTCTTTATCCTGACTATATGAAGTTTGCAGAATTTGGATCATGATTACTGTGAAAAGTATGAATTGCTTTTTTCTCCAATTGGTTTTCATATATTATATTAAATATTCTATTATTAAAATTTGAGTAAAACTAATTTTTTGATGGCGTCACTTTTGAATGCCAGTCAAACACTTTATCTTTTAGCTCATTCACAATATCCGGATATTTAACCGCCAGATTTATTGTTTCAGCTTCGTCTTTACTAATATTGTAAAGTTCAATACCTGTTCCATCGAAATTGACCAGCAATTTGAAATCACCCTTTCTGATAGCCAAATCCGGATAATCAATGCCATTTTTGACATCATGGTCGGTTGGCCTTTGCCACATTATTGGCTGTTCCCTGTTTGGATGATTTCCCCCAAATAGAATGTCGCTTACATCTATCCCATCAAATTTGATTTGATGATTTTTTAATCCGGCAATAGATAAAAAAGTTGGAGATAAATCCATAGCGGCAATCACATTTTTGGTGTTAACACTCCCATTTCGTAAAGCTTTAATTTTTGATGGGCACCAAACAATAAATGGTTCCCTGATTCCACCTTCATATAAATTGGTTTTACACCCGCGCAGGTTTCCTGCCGAACCAACTCCCAGTTCGGGGCCGTTATCGCTGGAAACAACAATCAGCGTATTTTCAGCTAATTTTTTATTATTTCTGATGTAATCAAAAATCCTCCCCAGCTGTAAATCCAATTCTTTAACTACACCGTTAAAATAAGCATGTTTGCTCCCATCTCCACGATTGGCCGGTGAAGGTTCATTTGGGGTATGAATATCATCAGGCCAAAGGTTGATGTAAAACGGCTTCTTTGCTTTTTGAGCGTTCTCAATAGCTTGTATGGCCCGGTCAACAAATTTCCCTGTTATATTATATCTCTTTTCCCAATGTATTTTTCCTCTTCCAAGAGCAGCCGACCATTTCTCAAGGTTTCTGGTGCTATCTCCTTTCAAATCCAATGTTTCATAGGTTGCCAGGTACCTTTCCCCCAATCCTTCAAACTGGGTGACCGATTCATCAAAACCGTACTCTGTGATTAACGGTACATCGCCAATATCGCGGCCTCCACCCATGTGCCATTTCCCGATATGCGCGGTATAATAACCATTTGCTGATAGTTCGCGGGCAATTGTAGGAGCATTTAAACTAAGGCAATCACTTACTTCCCTTTCTTTATTCTTCCCTCTGCTGGCAACAATGGTATTTATTCCCCAACGTGAAGGATATTGCCCGGTTGTTATTGCGACCCGTGATGGTGAACAAATTGGGGCGTTCACATAAAACTGAGTAAACCTTATTCCTTCACTTGCAAGTTTATCAATTTTAGGAGTTTGGACCTCTTTATTCCCATAACAACTTAAATCACCATATCCCATGTCATCAATATAAACGAAAAGAATATTTGGTTTCTGTTCAGAAAACACAGAATTTGAAGCCATAAATAAGGCCAATGTTATTAATGCAGTTGACTTCTTCATAATTTACATTTGTCAGGTTAAACTAGAATTCATATAATCCGAAATCCAGAAAAGCTTTCTCGTCATAATCGCGTAATTCAAAGCGGATCTTATTAATTCCAACTTTGAAATAATTTCTGAATTCACTGATGTTCAAATCATCGAAATGTCTTTTTGTACGTACGATTCTGTCAAGAATTACTTTGTCATTAAGGAATATCTTTAAACTACCCCAGGCATACATTTTTACGGCAATATTCTCAACCAGTTTTTCCAAAACAAATTCTTTTTCCAGAATTTTAGCCGGAATATCACTATTTACTGATTTTTCATTCACATTTTTATTGGGTGTTGCCGGTTCCTGTGTAAGTTCTTCCAACTCCAACTCTTTATCACGAATGATAAATTTTGCTCTTGATTTAGGCTTTTCAAAGATTTCAGCATTGATCATCCGCATCATTGAAACAGGGACTTTTATTTCCTCCCGGTCATAAGTCATTAATCCATTGGCTTCTTCCTCAACATCGGTAGTTTGAGTGTAAATTGCCCCGGCAAGGCCTCTTGATAATTCGGGTTTCAAATTATGGATCAATTTTGCATATTCAGTAATTAATTGCGAAGGTGTTTCATAGGTGCGATAGCCCCAGCTTCTTTTTTCGGGATTCCATTCATGTCCTTCAACCGGAAGTCCAAGTCCGCCAAATTCTCCAAGTACAATGCATCTTCCCGGATTCTGTTCCGCCGGTTCAATTGCAGGACCAGGATACTGGTGCGAATCGTACATGTTACCCACATTGCGGTCGCTCCAGCCGCTGATTCCATCGACAAGGCGGGTTGGATCATAACTCATGGTCCAGTTCACTATATTTTTCGAATCGAACTGTCCCCAACCTTCGTTGAAAGGTATCCACACAGCAATACTTGGGAAAAACTTTAAATTATCCATGATACTTTTCCACTCCTGTTTAAACAAGGTAGCAGATTCTTCAGGACGGTCCCAATCTTTTACAGCATTGTGACTTACATGTTGAATTGGATCATTGATACTGATAAATCCACTGGGCATATCCTGCCAAACCAACATCCCCAATCTGTCGCAATGGTAATAAAATCGAGCAGGTTCCACTTTAATGTGCTTACGGATGGTGTTAAAACCCATATCCTTCAATACTTCAATATCGTATTTCAATGCGTCGTCACTAGGAGGTGTTAACAAACCATCGGGCCACCAGCCCTGGTCGAGTACACCAAAATTAAAATAACGGTTATTGTTCAGAAATATTTTCTGAAAACCTAATTCATCTACTCCGGAAGAAATTTTACGCATGGCAAAATAACTTTCTACCTGGTCAATAATTTTTCCTGATTTCACAAGATCCAATCGCAAGCTATATAAAAATGGATTATCCGGGCTCCATAAAACAGGATTTTCAATATCAACAATCAGTTTTTCATTGACATCAGCAGTTTTTTCAGCCATTAATTTTCCATGAGCAAATACAGTTGCTTTTATACTCTCCTTACCTGTTGGATTAACCACCTTTGTCAGGATGTTTATTTTATTGTTATCGATATCGGCAATGGGCTGGATGCTGCTGATCGAAGTTTTATTGACCGGTTCAATCCAAACCGTTTGATAAATTCCGGAAACAGCAGTGTACCAGAAACCAAAGGGCTTAAGTGCCTGTTTCCCTCGGGGTTGAATATCTGAATCAGTGGGGTCCCAAACTGTAACAATCAATTCCTGAATACCTTTCTTAAGGAAGTTTGTAATATCGAAACTAAAAGGATCGGAACTGCCAATGTGTGTCCCAACTATTTGACCGTTTACTTTAACCGTTGTTTTATAGTCTACAGCGCCAAAATGAAGAAGTATATTATTGTTCTTCCAACTATCAGGGACTGTAAACGTTGTTTTGTACCAAAGTTCCTGATTGGGTTGTAAATCTTTCCCCAATCCTGACAACGATGATTCGATACAAAATGGCACCAATATTTTGCCTTCAAAATCGGAAGGTTGAACATTATCTTTCCCAGTAACGGCATAATCCCAAAGCCCATTCAGGTTTAACCATTCGTTTCGGACCATTTGCGGACGGGGATATTCCCGCCAGGCATTTTCTGGCGTAACATCTTTTGTCCAACGTGTTTTTATTTTATCGCCCACAGGATGCCATGCCTGTGCAAATAAGTTTCCACAAGTAATTATTAGTATTATTATCAGAAATAGTCTCATTCAGTTTTATTTAAATCGTTAGTGGTTTTAACGGGCTAGCTGCCCATTAGGAATTTGAGCAGATACTTCTTTTCGCCAATCGCTCAGTTTTTGCTGAAGTTCTTTAACAATCTCAGGGTTTTCAGCGGCTAAATCATTTTGCTCACCTACATCCGAATCCAGATCGTACAATTCCTGCTTTCCGGTTTCAAAAAATTCA
>JBBSBP010000128.1:0-13630 GCA_038251165.1 Bacteroidales bacterium
ACTAGTTATGCTGATGTGTTTGGTTATGGCCATTCCAACGGAAAAGGAGAAGTTGACCAATACATCTACAACGTTAATGAGTTGAACTCACTGACTACTGCTGCTTATAACTTGATAATTAACGATGATTTTGTATTTGATGCAGTGTTAGGTAATGAGTGGGTAGAATATAGCAGGAAATTTGTTGAAGGCTATGGGAAGGACTTTAACTTTGCTGGTTGGAATCATGTGGATAATGCATCAGTATTTCAAGCTTCGGAATCTTACCGAACAGAACGCACAGTTGGTTTCTTTGGTAATTTGGCTTTAGCATACAAAAGCATGTTATATTTGAACGTCACCGGACGAAATGATGTTGTTTCTACTATGCCACGCAACAATCGTTCATTCTTCTATCCATCGGTGTCGTTGGGATGGGTATTCACAGAAATGGAGGCCTTAAAAGGTGATTTCCTTACATTTGGTAAATTGCGTGCATCTTATGCGGAAGTTGGCCAGGCTGGAAATTATTACAACAGTTATTACTCAACACCCGGGTATGGTGGAGGTTTTTCTTCAGGCACCCCAATAATATATCCAATTGGTACTGTAGTAGCTTTTACTCCAAATTCTACTGTTTATGATCCCAACCTTAAACCACAGAATACAATTTCATATGAAATTGGTACCGACCTTACTTTCCTGAATGGATTGATTGACCTAAGTTATACGTATTCAAGACAGGATGTTAAAGATCAGATTTTCTCAGTTCCTTTGGCCAGTTCAACTGGTTCGTCAAGTCTTGTTACGAATGGTGGCTCAATCCACACCAACGTTCATGAGCTTACATTGGGAGTTGCTCCGATTAAAAGAAATAATTTGAAATGGGACTTCGCTTTCAACTTCTCAAAGATTGACAACTATGTAGATAAGCTTGCTCCTGGAGTAAACAGTATTTTCCTTGGTGGTTTTGTTGAACCACAAGTTCGCGCAGGAATTGACGACAAATTTCCGGTTTTATATGGTGTAAGCTATTTGCGGAATGAGGCGGGTCAAATTGTGGTTGATGCAGATGGTATGCCACAATCAGGTGAAGAAAAAGTGCTTGGAACAGTTTCTCCAGATTTCAGATTGGGATTTAACACAGCTATCGAAATCTATAAATTCCGTCTTTCTGCCGTTCTCGATTGGAAAAATGGTGGAAAGATGTACAGTGGTACAACCGGCTTGCTTGACTACTATGGAAAGAGTAAACGTTCTGGAGATTATCGTAAGTCAGAATCATTCATGTTCGATCTGCCAGCCGTCAAAGAAACCGGAACTGATGGATCAGGAAATACAACCTATGCAACCAATGATATTCAAATTGCAGGGGCAGATGCACAGACTTATTTTTCAAATTTGAATAACATTTCTGAATCTATGATTTATGATAATTCATTTGTAAAATTGCGTGAAATCGCTTTAAATTATCCTTTATACGACAAGAAGGGACTAAAATTAAACGTGAATGTTTTTGCCAGAAATATTATTGTTTGGTCAGAAATGAAAGGACTTGACCCTGAGGCAACCCAAGGTAATAATAATATGGCCGGTGCTTTTGAGCGTTTCTCGTTACCGGGAGCGGCAAGCTATGGTTTTGGCTTGAATTTAAATTTCTAAAAAAGTCTAAAAAAAGATGAAAAAATATATAAATATAACCAAAGGATTCCTTGCAACTATTGCTTTATCAGCATTAGTGGTGTCATGTTCAGAGGATGCAATGGATGACATTAACAGGGATATTAACCACACGCAGGATGCACCGGCCAAATTTATTATTGCCGATGTAATCACTTCTACAGCATTTAACAATGCTGGTGGCGATATTAATACTTACACCTCAGCTTATGTGGAGCACGAAGTAGGTACTGACAATCAATTGTATCGTGCTGAGCATCGTCAGGGTGAACCTTCAGCAGCCTCAACATACAACAATGTATGGGGTAGTTTATATGGAACTTTAAGGAATGCCCGACTTGTGATTGAAAAATGTTCTGTTGGCGGAAGTCAGGAAGGCAATCAGATTACAAAAGGCGTTGCCGAAGTATTGGCTGCTTATAATTCTGCTTTATTAGCTGATATGTTTGGTGATACACCCTGGAGCCAGGCTGCTCTTCCATCAAAAACCGGAGCTCCTGAATTTATGAATCCAAAGATTGATACACAGGAAGAAATTTATGCCGGCATCACGAAGTATTTAGATGGTGCTATAGTTGATCTTCAGGGAACGGATGCACATGCAACTGGGCCATTGGGAAGTTTCGATTTGTTGTTCAATGGTAATAAAACCGAATGGTTGAAATTTGCTTATGGGCTGAAGGCTCGCTATACCATGCATTTATTGAAGAAATCTACTGATGTTCAGGGCACACTTGAAAAAGTAATTGAATATGCCGATAAATCTTTTCAATCGGCTGATGAACAAGCAGCATTTGCGATTTACGATGCATCCAATCTGAATCCACTTTTCGATTTCCAATGGAGTCGTGACGGGTTGGCAGCAAGCGAAAGTATGTCAGAGAAATTGATTGAACGCAATGATCCACGGTTACGTCGAGTGTTCATCGGGGCTGATTGGGTGCAGGTTACCGGGGCTGATGATGAAAACTTTTACATGGCTCCAAATGGAGAAAACGAGCAGGTAAAATATGAATATAATACTTCAGCCTTTGTTTATTCTCAAACTGCTCCTACCTTGCTGATGAGTTATCATGAAGTTCTGTTCCTGAAAGCAGAAGCACTTGCCAGGCTTAACAGAACAAGCGAAGCAACTGATGTGTTAAAAGAAGCGGTAATTGCAGCAATGGCAAATACTGAAATCAATGTTTCGGCGGCAATGACTGCTCCTACTGTTGGTGGTTATGGCGGACTTGAAGAAACATCTGATGCAATTTCAGAAGTTGAAGCTACAACCTATTTTGAAACAGAAGTAATGCCGCTTTTTACTGCGAATCCATTGAAAGAAATAATGAACCAAAAATATCTTGCATTTTTTGGAGCATCAGGCGAATCAACCGAAACTTACAATGATATCCGCAGACTTAAAGGATTAGGTGAAAACTTAATTACTCTGAAAAATCCGAATGACTTTCCACTTCGATTGCCTTATGGAAATGATGATACAACAACTAATCCTGAAGTTAAAGCAGCATACGGAACCGGCCAATATGTATATACCGAAGCTGTTTGGTGGGCTGGAGGCACAAAGTAAAGATTCTAAATAAAAAAAAAGCTGCCTTTGCCAAGGCAGCTTTTTTTGTGCTATTCCGCAGCCGGTGCTTCCGGCTTTTGCGGTTTCTTTTGCCGCATGTTCACCCTTTGGTTTGTGTCGGCAATTATTTGGGCCACCTGGCACACTAACACTTCATACTTTTTGAGAGCCAAAATCACAACGATGTGTTTGTTGATGTTTTTTATCGTAGTAGGATTCCAAAGTCCATTTCATCAAAGTTTTGTCTCGTGTAATGTTACAAAGACCATTTACGTGTTGTATATCATGACAATTTGCCAAGGGTCATTTCATCCGTGTATTGTCCATGAATTGTCTAAACTGTCCATTCCTTTCCTGTTTATATGTAAATAAATGTTAAAATATTGTTTCAAAATATTAATGCAAAATTAAGAATTCAATTTGGGAAGAATCAAATGCGATTTAATCATATATTCAAAATTATAGTTTACTTTAAAAAACTCTCATTCCTTGTTATTGTTTATAATTCAGACTAAAATATCTTTATAAATTCATGGAATATTTCAATTATTTTATATTAATTGATTATAAATTGAATCAAAAAGTCTTGAATTTCTTTCATTTATTTCGGTCAATCAATACTTTTTTTACATTTGTGATAGTTAGGATTTTTTAACAATTGAAATATCAAACGGGTAAATCACTTTTATTGTGTTTTTTGAATTTATGTAAAATATCTAATTGGGTTATTAAGTTGAAATTTATCTAAAAATATTTTTTTACACGCTGTTTAATTATTAATTTAAAACTATTTCTATGAAAAAAATTGCATTTTTTTTATCGATCATGTTTTTCATGGGAAGTTTGTTTGTTCAAGCTCAAACGAAGAATATAACCGGAACGGTTACTTCGAATGAGGACAATCAACCAATTCCCGGAGTATCGGTATCAGTAAAAGGTACTACAATCGGAACTATTACCAACATCGAAGGCGGATTTGAATTGACAATTCCCAATGATGCCAAGACCTTGGTTTTTAGTTTTATCGGTATGAAAAACTATGAAATGGAAATTGGAAACCAATCCAATTTTAATGTTAAAATGGAAACCGATGTATTCGGTATCGATGAAGTTGTTGTAACTGCATTGGGCATTTCCAGGGAGAAAAAATCTCTTGGATATTCAGTACAGGAAGTTGAATCCGATGAAATCAGTAAATCGACCCAGTCAAATGTTATGAATGCATTGTCTGGTAGGGTTGCCGGTTTAACCGTTGGTTCAAGTTCTGGCTCACTTGGAGGATCTTCACGTGTAACCATTCGCGGGGCTAACTCTGTTAACGGAGATAACCGTCCGTTGTATGTTGTTGATGGAATACCGTTTGACAACAGAGATTTCAATTCTACCGACGCTGCACGTGGAGCTGGTGGTATTGATTATGGAAGTATGGCAAACGATATTAACCCCGATAACGTTGAAACTATCTCAGTTTTAAAAGGTGCTCAAGCTAGTTTGCTTTATGGTGCCCGCGGATCAAATGGTGTAATTTTAATTACTACCAAAAAGGGGAAATCTAAAACAGGTATTGGAGTTGATGTATCAACAGGTATGACTTTCGAGCAGGTATCTTTGTTACCAAAATACAATACTACTTATGGTGGAGGTTACCCCTTTTCTCAAGAGAAAATCAATGGCGTTACTTATAATTTACCTGCATATGATTTAGATGAATCATGGGGGCCAAAATATGAAGGCCAGGAATACCTTGCATTCAACAATATATACGATTGGGAAGCCAATGGGAAACAAGGAAATCCCGCTACTTCAATTTGGCAAGCTCCAAAAAATGATGTAAAAGATTTCTTTAACTTAGGCGTAATGTACAATACCACAGTTGCTCTTTCTGGTGGTAATGATAAAAATACGTTCCGTTTGTCATACACCAATCAAGATAACGATGGTTATATGCCAAAATCAAATCTGAATAAAAATACTGTTGCATTCAATGGTTCAAGCCAGATATCAGCAAAATTAAAAGCTGAAGCTTCAATAACCTTCACCAGACAAGATGCAACAGGCCGTCCGGTTACTGGATACGACGACAACAACGTCATGCAGAAATTCAATCAATGGGGTCAGCGTCAGCTTGACATGGAGATTCTTCGAAATTATAAGAATCCTGATGGAACACAACGAACATGGAACCGTATCGCATGGGATAATCCAACTCCAGCATATTCAGATAACCCATACTGGACACGATACGAAAATTACAACCAGGACACAAGAGACCGTTATTACGGAAACTTCGGTCTGAATTATGAATTCACCAATGATTTCGGCGCTACATTAAAAATCATGCGCGATGGATATAATTTCCGTGCAAACGAACGCGTTGCCATTGGTTCACAAGCCACATCATTTTATAGTGATGTTGTTCGTATTGCTGATGAAACTAACTACGAGTTTATGCTTAACTATCAGAAACAAGTTAATTCTGACATTAGTATAAATGCTCACGCAGGTGCAAATAAAATGAGGAACAACTACTTTCGAAATGGAATGGAAACTTCAGGAGGGCTGGTTCTTCCGGGCCTGTATACTGTTTCCAATTCACTTGACCCTGCAGTTATTGATGACTACGAAAGTCATAAAGAAATCCAGAGTGTCTTTGCCAATGCATCGGCTGGTTTCAAAAGCTTGCTTTATGTCGATTTTTCACTTAGAAACGATTGGTCATCAAGTCTTCCAAAAGCTAATAGAAGCTATCTGTATTATTCTGCAGGTTTAAGTTTCATTTTAACTGAACTTGATGCTTTGAAAGACAATAATATTTTGAACTTCGCTAAATTACGTGCAAGTTATGCTCAGATTGGTAATGATAACGATCCTTATAAAACAAGAGAAACTTATACCAATTATGCACCAAACTTTGCTGGCGTTCCGAGATACAGTACTCCGAATACCATGCCGAATAACGATCTGAAACCAGAAATCATCACTACATGGGAAATTGGTGGAGAATTCAAATTTTTCGATAACCGCTTGGGAATTGATGTTACTTACTATAACAAAAACACAAAAGATCTGATTACCGATGTTGAAATTTCAGGTGCTTCCGGCTATCTGTACAAAACACTGAATGCCGGTGAAATGGTAAATAAGGGTATCGATTTGATGCTTAGTGGAACTCCTGTTAAAACAAGAGATTTTTCATGGGATATTTTTGTAACCTTCAATGCGAACAAGAATAAAGTTATCTCATTATACAAAGACGTACAAAACTACCGTTTGACCAATGGTCCTTTCAAAGCCACCATTAACGCAGCAGTTGGTTCGCCTTATGGTGCAATCATGGGAACAAATTTCGTATTCGATGCTGATGGCAACAAAGTAGTTGACAAAACCGGACGTTACCTTAAAACAACAGCTGTTGAAGTATTGGGAACTGTATTACCTGATTACAACATGGGTATCTCCAATGAATTTAACTATAAAGGTTTTAGTTTGTCTGCTTTGCTTGATATGCAAAAAGGTGGAAGTTATTTCTCAACTTCACAGATGTGGGGCATGTATTCAGGAATACTTGATGAATCAGTTTTTGTAAATGGTGTTGACATCCGCGAAAATGGCATCGTTTTGGATGCTGTATACGGAACTCTGAATGCTGATGGAACCGTACAGTATATTGACAAAGCAGGTGTTAATACAACTGCTGCTGTTAAAAACGAAACTTCAATTAGTGCTGAACGATATGGTGGTGACTTCTATTCAAGAACTGATGCTCAGGAAGTATTTGACGCCAGTTATATTAAATTGAGAGAAATGGCCCTTTCCTATACAATTCCAGCAAAATTTACAGGAGTTGTTAAAAACGTTCGTGTTGGACTGTTTGGTAGAAACCTTGCAATCTGGGGATTGGATAATACAAACTTTGATCCTGAATCAGCTGTTACCAGCTCAGGTAATATTCAAGGTATCGAAGGCGCTGCACTTCCATCAACCAGAACATTTGGGTTCAACTTAAAATTCAACTTTTAATTTTAAACTCTAAGATATTATGAAGACATATAAAAAATTATTATTGAAAACTTTGGTACTAACGCTTATGCTTACAAGCTGTACCAAGGATTTTGATTCACTGAATTCTAGTCCGAATGCACCGGAAAAAGTTCCTTCGACCACACTCATGGTGAATGCACAATTCAGATTGTGTCAGGATATACGCGATGAATGGTTCTCTGGACGTATGGTTTTACCTTGGGTTCAATACTGGGCTCAGTTAAATTATACTGAAGAAGACAGATATCAGTACCGCGAAAATTCAAATAACGACGCATGGAAGATTATCTATACTGACTTAATGGATTTGCAACGTATTGTTGAATTAAATACTGATGAAACAACCAAGGGTGAAATGCTTGCTTATGGAGCAAATGAAAATCAGATTGCTGCTGCCCGTATCCTGAAAACATGGGTTTTTCAGCTGTTGACTGATACTTACGGTCCAATTCCTTATCAATCTGTTGGAACTGAAGATCCTGATTTTCAGGCTCTGAATGCTACTTCAGGTATTATCGGACCTGTTTATGCACCTCAGGAAAAAGTATACAGAGATATGATCAAGGAGCTCAAAGAAGCTGCTGCTCAGATTGATGTAAACAGTCCTGCCTTTACTCAAGGTGATGTTTTATTAGGTGGTGATGCTTTATTATGGAAGAAATTTGCCAACTCAATGAGACTTCGTTTGGCCATGCATATGCGTGCCAAAGACAAGGCATTTGCAGACCAGAATATTGCTGATGCGATCGCCGATGGTATTATGGCCAGCAATGACGACAATGCAATTGTTGAATTTGAATCTACAGCAACTAATGCTTCTCCAATGTACCAGGCATACATAGTTGAAGCCCGTACTGACTTTGGCGTTGCAATGCCATTTATTGATTTACTGAAAGGCCTAAAGGGTCCATTCGTCGGAAAAGTTGATCCAAGGTTATTCATTTATGCTGCTCCAAAAGGCACAGCTGTAGGTGATGTAGCCACAGGTACTTTTAGTGTCGGAACTGTTGATCAATACGAAGGACAACCTTACGGTGTTGAGAACCATATTGCTGCAGGTGTTAAAGTTGGAAATATATCATTGCCATTTGCACCGATTCAAGCTACTTATGGTGAAGTATTTATGGATTATGCTGAAGTATGCTTCCTGATGTCAGAATACAACAATTGGGATCAGGCTTGGTATATAAAAGGTATCAGAGCATCTATGGAGAAATGGGGTGCTGCTACAGCTGATATTGATGCTTACATTGCTGGTCTTCCTGCTGCAAGCAAGGAAACTGTTATGACACAGAAATACATTGCGTTATACATGCAACCTCATGAAGCATGGACTGAATACCGCAGAACAGGTTATCCTGCAACACTGATAAAACCAAATACAAGCTATACTTCAAATGCTGGTATAGTATATTCATTTGTTCCTTTGGTTGTTGATGCTACAGATCTTCCTGCACGTATCGGTTTCTCTCAGTCAGAGCAATTATTAAATGTTGATGGATATGCAACTGGAGTTACAAACCTTGGTGGTGCAGATAATATGCTAACCAAACTTTGGCTCTTTAAATAATAATCTGAATTCATCTTTCAAAGAAGGCCGTCTCAATCAATTTGTGACGGCCTTTTTCTTTGTATTACTTTGTTAGTAATTTAATATACTGAGATGTCTGTTTCTATTGATTTAAGCAGAGATGTCGAAGAAAGATAATATTGAATAAGTGGGAAGAATTATGTAAAAACCATCGTTGCGATACTCCGATGAATCTAAGAGTTTAACCTGTCAATAAATTTTTAAAGGGGATTTTTAACCTCCTTTTTTATGATCAGTATTTTGATTTTAGAACTTCAAAGTATTCCAATGAACATCTTTACACCTCTTTATTCATAATCCCAACCTTGTCCAGTACCCAAAATGTAAGTGAAAGAACCACGCCAACTATTGCAGCCAATGCCATCCCTTTTAACTGAACTGTACCGATATTTATACTGGCACCGCTAACGCCGGCAACAAAAGTAACTGCACCAAGTACCATGTTGCTGTTTTTGCTGAAATCAACTTTCTGCTCAACATAAATTCTGAATCCCTGCACTGCGATTACACCATATAAAAGAACTGTTATTCCGCCCATTACAGCGGTTGGAATAGTTGAAATGGCCGCCGCAACTTTTCCTATTAGTGAAAAAGCAATCGCCAACAGAGCTGCGCCACGGATAATCCAAACCGAATAAACACGCGTAATTGCCATTACACCAATGTTTTCACCATAAGTAGTGTTGGGTGGCGAACCGGCAATTCCTGAAATTACATTGCTGATACCATCGCCAAGAAGTGATTTATGTAAACCGGGCTTTGCCATTAAATCATCACCCGTAATTTTGCTTGTAACAATAAGGTGGCTAATGTGTTCTGCTAAAACAACAATACACGCAGGTGCAATTATTAATATTGCGTTTGGGTCCCAAACCGGGGCTTGAAAATGTGGCAGTCCAAACCAGGGTGCATTGCTGATGGTAACAGTGTCAACCATCCCCATGGCAAGTGCAAGCACATAACCGGCAACAACGGCAACCAAAATCGGTATCACCTGCATAAAACCTTTAAACATTACTGAACCGAAAATCCCAACCAGTAGAGTAAACATTGAAACAATCAAAGTATTGGCCGAAACCTCGAACGGTTCAACTGTGGAACCTATGTTTGTTGGCCAGGGAGCCAGCCCTGCTTGTTGAGCAGCTACCGGAGCAAGTTCAAGCCCGATGATGGCTACAACAGCACCCATAATTGCAGGAGGCATAACAACGTCAATCCATTTTATCCCCCAGTATTTTACAACAAATGAAATTGCGATAAAAAACAATCCAAAGAAAATAAACCCTATTTGTGCATGTTGGAATCCGCCGTACGAGCTGATGATGAGCATTGTAGGGGCGATGAATGCAAAACTGGACCCCAGATATGCAGGGATTCCGCCTTTTGTAATCCAGGTATAAAGCAACGTTCCTATGCCGTTCATAAATAACGCAATTGCCGGATCAACACCCAATAAAATCGGGACTAAAATAGTTGCGCCAAACATGGCAGTAAGGTGTTGGAAACTAAGCGGTAAACTTTCAAGGATCGGAAGTTTCTCATGGATACCAATAATTCTTCTTTTCATCGTTTTTAATTTAGTTATGGTTTTTTAGGTGATTGTATTTAACAAAAAACGCAGCAATTTAACTATACTTTTCAATACAGGAGTAACCCTTGATTGCGAGTTTTTCGAAAAGTATCAACAATATTTCAACAGGTAGGCAATTGAAGCAAATTCAGTTTTTTTTCTTTTTAATCGTCTCTTTCCGCGAAATCAGCATTGGCACCGCAACCCCGATTCCCAACGAAATCAGTATGAATATTGCTTTTGTGCCATTGTTTACTGTTGCTATAAGGTTTTGGAGATAAACATCAGTGTTGTTAACTGAAGTGAGAGACATAATGCCAAGCATCATTTTATATAAAAAAAGTCCTGGAACCATAGGAATTACGGAGGGAATATAGAAAACCAACGGCGGACTGTCCTTTGAGTACGCCATTCTGATGCTGACAATGCCAATAATGATTGCGGCCAAAAAGGATGCAAAAACAATCCCGACATCGAAGTA
This sequence comes from Bacteroidales bacterium, assembly GCA_038251165.1. Taxonomy (GTDB): domain Bacteria; phylum Bacteroidota; class Bacteroidia; order Bacteroidales; family Prolixibacteraceae; genus Aquipluma. Next base: position 10,916 of record JBBSBP010000128.1, read on the forward strand.
CATGGTCCCAAATTTTACCAATCCGCCCAATGTGCTTAAAATGCCGATTGGGAAAAGCGTCCGCTGCGGAACATTGAATAAAATGGCAAACCCAACTCCGGCAACTCCGGCTGCAATGCTTTTTGAAATTATTATAAGTATTTCCATATTAAAAGCTTAAGAGGATTCGAACTGTGAAAACACCCATTGCTATTGCAAAGGCGATTATTAATCCGTTGACCATTCGTACAATGCCGTTCTGGATATTGCCATCCATCAAATCGGTAATCGAATTGATTAACGGAACGCCTGGTACAAGGAAAAGTACTGCCGTGGAAAACGCTGCTTCTGGTTGACTTCCTATATTGAAAAATTCGGCGGAGCCGGCGATTAACGATGCGGTTAAAGCAGCAAAATAGACACTTACGTACGGGTTGAACTTTTTCTTTACTGCCAGGTGTCTCATAAATAAACCGGCGAAGGTGGCTATAAATGCCACTGCCATTTCAATAATACCACCCCCGAAAATATGGCAGAAAGCAGAACCGGCAAGCCCAACCATTGTTAACTCCACCCATTGCGGATAATTCGGTAGTTTTTTTAAACGTCGCAATTCAACTGTAACTTGTTCCAATGTCCAGTTCTCCTCAAGTACTTTCCAGCTCATTCGGCTGATGCCACTAACTATTTTGAAATTTACACGATGTGGTGAGGTTCTTTTCAATCGGCTAAACAAAAGTTCCTGGTCATTATCGATAACAGTAACCATAAGTGCCCTCTGGGTGATTAGCAGTTCAATTTTGAATCCCATTCCCGAGGCGAGCCGCTCTAAAGTAAGCCTGGTGCGGTGTGTACTGGCTCCCGAACTCATTAAGGCAGCTCCAACTTCAAGTAAAATACTTCCAACCTCAGACGCCTTATTGATACGTTCTTTCATTTTTTATGAAATAATAAATGACGCCCAAAGATAAGGCAAAATTTTTGAGGGATTCCTGATCTTCTTTTGCTATTCAGATTCTGTTTACGGGAAGTTAATAATCGGGTTTTAAAACATTTCGAATGGAATTTTTGGAGTTGCCCCTTTTTGTGTGCAAACATAAGCAGCGGTGCGTGTTGCCATATCGTGAATTTTGTGTAATGAGATCCCTTTCAATAAACCTGCAACAATTACAGCAGTAAATGAATCGCCTGCCCCAACTGTATCAGCTACTTCTATTTTTGGCGACTCAAGAAACGAATATTCATTTTCACCCAAAATAATACTGCCTTTTTCACCCAAAGTATAAACAACATATTTTAGGTTGAACCTTGTAATTATTTGCCTTAACTGATTTTTTAAATCTCCGGCTATTCCAAAATAAGCAGCTAAAACAGGCAATTCTTCGTCATTTAGTTTTAGAATATCGGCAAATTCAAGCGATTGTAAAATGATTCTTGATGAATAGAAATGTTGTCTTAAATTAATGTCGAAAACCTTTAAACATTCAGGTTTTACAGTTTTTAAAAGTTGCTGTATTGTGGAAGCAGAAACTGAGTTTCTTTGTCCCAGTGAGCCAAAACAAACAGCATCTAAATCTTTTAATTTCGATATGATTTGTGCGTTGAAAACAACATTATCCCATGCCACATTTTCGTGGATGACATATTTAGGTTGCCCTTTTTCGTTAAGAGTAACAGTTACTGTTCCTGTCGGAAAACTATTGTGTTGAACATATTCGCAATTGATTTTCAATGTTTCGAGTGCTGTTAAGAGTTCTTCCCCCTGTTTGTCATTTCCAACAGCACTGATTACAATACTTTCGCAACCCGCATGCATTGCATGAAATGCAAAATTACAGGGCGCACCGCCAACTTGTTTCCCGGTTGGCAAAATGTCCCAAAGCAATTCGCCAATTCCTGCAACTATTGGTTTGTTTTTCATGTTTTTTTGTTAAAGATGGGGATTTTGATTTGAAAAAGTGTTTTGCCAAACCTATTTTTACAAAAGTGATTTTTAAAAATAAAATGAAACTTAATTGATAAAGGATAGAAAAATGAATTGGATATTGTTAGCCTTAATCGCATCCATTGTCGGACTTAAGATTGTATCGCATTAATTGAGGTCATTACCCATTCACAAAAAACGCCACCGCCGCGATCAATCCTGCCGCAACTACAATCCATCGCAGAATTTCGGGTTTGATTGTTCAGGAATAATTTTTCTTACATTTGTTTCAGCAATAAAAAACATGGAACAAGCGAATATTGAGGATATTGATAAGGTTATTGTTAAAATAATTAATTCATATATCCTCTGTTTGCAAAAGGAGAATTTGCAATTTAATAAGGTATATCTTTTTGGTTCTTATGCTAAAAATAAACAATCGGCAGAAAGTGATATTGATTTGGCCTTTGTTTTCGATAAGGACAAACCCATAGATTACTTCGACTTACAAGCCCAAATGTTAGTGCTGGCCAGTTATATTGATACAAGGATTGAACCGCATCCAATTAGTTCTGAAGATTTCACTCCTGAAAATCCGCTGGCATGCGAAATCTTAAATACAGGTATGGAAATTATTTAATTTGGTTTACCCTTTCACAAAAAACGCCACTGCCGCGATCAATCCTGCCGCAACTACAATCCATCGCAGAATTTCGGGTTTGATTGTTCCTGCAAGTTTTCCGCCTATCCAACCGCCAATCAGCGAACCAAAAATCATGATAAATGCAACCCACCAGTCTACTTTTCCCGAG
>JBBSBP010000129.1:0-13158 GCA_038251165.1 Bacteroidales bacterium
AAAGAGGCTGAAAAGGATAAAGATAAACGATTGAATTTTGTTTTTCTTTCTACAGTTATGGTAAAATCGGTAAAGGCTTTGGGTTACAATAAGACGTTATATGTTGATTATTGCCCTATGGCAAATAAGAACAAAGGTGCTTATTGGTTAAGCCAGATAAAAGCAATTCAAAACCCTTATATGGGCTCTAAAATGCCTACCTGTGGAGAAATCAAGGAAAAATTATAATAGGAAAATTGTCAAATTAAAAAATCATGAAAACAAAAGAAGAATCATCACAAGAAACAAAATTAAGTGTAAACCTAATAACATTGACAACTATGGCAAAAATTACCATATCCCGCTGGCCGCCGGTGTTTTGTACTCCGCGCGTTTTGTGCTGGACCCTGCTGTCGGAGCTGTTTTAATGAGCCTGAGTACCATTATTGTTGCCATCAACGCACAGTTTTTAAAACGCAAAATGAACAAATAATAATTATCGATCATCATTCATGAAAAAGGAGGAGTATTATGGTTAAAAGAACAATGTCAATCACAATTTTGTTTCTATTGTTAACTCCCAAGATAATAAATGCCCAGAGAGACGGAAAACATAAGGAAAATAAAAAATATAAACATGAAAAAAATAAATTTTAAATACCTGACAATTGGCATTCTCGCTTTTTTATTCGCGATTACGGCAACAGCACAAAACGTTTACAAGCTGAACGAAAAAAACAGCAAATTATCGGTTACCGGCACTTCTTCGTTGCATGACTGGGAAATGGAAGCGACCGGGTTCATCGCCGAAACCGGATTGAAGTTAGCAGACGGTTCTGTTTCCGAAATACAATATGTTAAATTTTCCGCCCCCGTAGCGAAGTTGGAAAGCGGTAAAAACATCATGGACAACAAAGCGCACGATGCATTGAAAGAGAAGAAATTCCCCCAAATTAAATTTATCCTGAAGGAGGGCGGGGTTTCCGTTTTGTCTGGAAAAGCTGAATTAACCGGTATATTGACCGTGGCAGACAAATCAAAAGAGATAAAGCTACCTGTTGACTTCAATATTTCATCCGACCGGCAATTTAAGGCCAGCGGTAAAGTACGCCTGAAAATGTCTGATTTTGGGATAGAACCGCCCACTGCTTTTTTTGGAACTTTAAAAACAGACAATGAAGTGGAGGTGAAGTTTGATTTTGAGTTTAGTAGGTGATGTTAAATGTAAAACAGAAATTTGTACCTTTTTTTAAATATAAATATCATGAAAAGAATAACTATTTTGATTGCGGCCATTTTTCTTGGCCAGGCAGCTTTTTCACAACAGTTTGAGGAAGAAAAAAAAGTTGACGAGTTCGAAAATATAAAAGTGAAAGTTGGGGGTGAATTTGCAATGCAATTACAGGCTCTGAATCACGAGGCACCTGGGGCAGAGTTGATCGACCTGAAGAATAATTTTAATTTGCCCACGGCCAATCTCAACATTAACGCAGATTTGGCACCCGGAATCCGTACACATATTAATTTTTACATGTCGTCGCGTCACCACAACGACGCCTGGGTTGAAGGTGGATATTTAACCATTGACCGGATACCTTTTTTATCGGCAACTGACAATATTATGAAATACCTTACCATTAAAGCGGGCGTAATGATGCCCAACTATGGCGATGCCCATTTTTACAGGAGCAACAATGCAGATGTAATGGCTAATCCCTTTGTTGGTAATTGGATTATGGATGCCTACACCAACAATCCAGGCTTGGAAGTGATGTTCAGGAACAAGGGCTTTCTCGCACTCGTTGGCACCAACAATGGACGGATGAATTACGGCCACGGGAACGATTTGGGGAAAGACCTTGTATTCAACTGGAAAGTGGGATACGACAAAAATATTACTGATGACCTGAGGTTGCGCGCAACTCTTTCAGGTTACCATGTTGGTAAAGGACATAGCGGCTCTTATCTTTGGGACGGTGACCGTGCCGGTGCCCGCTACTACAACGTAATGCAAACCGTGGATGCCGAAGGCGATAATTTCCGGTCGGGACGTTGGTCCCCTGGCGCGGAACAATCTGAAATGAACAGTTACATGGGGAATATTTTCCTGCAGTTTTATGGGCTGGAGCTTTTCGGGATATACGAAGACATGAAAGGGGTGCTGAACAATGCCGATCAGCATTTTACCCAAACGGCACTGCAGGCCATTTACCGGTTGGGCAGTTTTTATGCCGGCACACGCCTCAACAAAGTTTCCGATAACGAAGGCTCAACTGTAAACCGCGTAAACATAGGTGGTGGCTGGTACATGATCGATAACATATTGATTAAGCTTGATTATGTTGTCCAGAAATATGACGGACCGGCCCATGGAGATATTAACGGGGGCAAATTTAACGGGGTGGTTTTTGAGGCGGCTATTTCTTTCTAAAATTTTAAAAGTGAACAGGTTGTGACATGCATCCGGGGGCGATGAGTTTTTTGCATACTGATATGAAATTAAAATTTTTTACATACAGCTTTCTATTGGCAGCGGCCTTTCTATTGAAATATAATTATGCAACAGGTCAGGAAAAAACTTTGTTGGAAACCGATTGTGAAAGCCACATCGAGATCCATGGCTCATCAAATGTTAATCAATTCCAACTGATTAACCATAATCCCAAAATTATCAGGCTTCCGGGCGGGGTTGAGGTCAAACAGCGTTACCAGAGTATCGAAGTTCCCATTAATCAATTTAAAGGCTCCAATAAACGGATGCGGAATGATTTTCTCGAAATGGTCAATGCTTCCAAATATCCTTTTATTATAATGGCCATTGAGCCACGGAGTCTGGCAGAATGCAGGAAAAACAAGGGATTGTCTGATTTCGAAACAATAATCACAATCGCGGGGGTATCCAATAGCTATGTCGTGCCTTGTGGAATTGATACCTGCAAAAGTTCAGGCTATGTGCTTAAAGGTAATCTTGTAGTTAAATTAACGGATTTCGGGATTGACCCCCCTCAGAAATTTTTTGGGCTTGTGAAAGTCGATAACGAGGTTCTTATTGACTATGTTCTCAGGTTTCAGACTGATGATGCCATTTTCCGGTTATCCATGCGTGAACAAACGGATTTTTAAGAAAATAGCTTTTAGAAAAATTTAAATAAATATAAATCTTTTAAAGAATGAAAAAAGTAAAAGTGGCCATCAATGGATATGGCGTTATTGGGAAACGGGTAGTGGATGCCGTTCTTTTACAAGACGATATGGAGCTAGCCGGGATTTGCGATTACATAACGCACTGATAAATAAGCCAAAGAACTTTATACGAGCTAAGTTCATTTTGTCTCCAAAGAACTCTTTCAACGTATCTGATAAAATTGTAACTTTGTTTTCAACCTTGATTTCCATTGTCGGAAATTGTTTTTGAAAATCAATTCCAACTAATTGAATAACAACGTTTTATCCAAATAAAACGATATGTATTTATTAACAAAACAACATAATATATTAACAATCAATGTGTTAATGTTTTTTGTCATGTACTAAGATAAATCATTGAAAAAATTATGTAATTTTAATACAGCTATTCAGGGATATCTTTAACCGACTTATTTACAGCAAAGAAAAATTATTATCATAAATGTTTTTATTTAAAATATTTGTTCAATTACATTCGGGCTATTGTATTATAATTAAACCACTTAATAATCCTGAGGACTTGGTTTATGAAAACATTAAATTCTACTTCTGTATCCCGAAAACAAAGGATACATATTAGCCTCTATTTGCACGACTGCACCAAAAGAACGACTTTGTTTTTGATCTTGTTGACCGTTACTCTATTATTTAATGTTCAACTTACCTATTCAATACCGAGTTTTGCCCGGCAAACAGGAATGCCTTGCTCCAGTTGTCACATGGTTTTTCCACAACTCACCACCTTTGGACGGGAGTTTAAGCTTAACGGGTATACCTTAGCGGGTACAACAACCATTGATGCTAAAAATGACAATGACAATGATTTGCTTAAGATACTGGCCATCTCCCCCTTATCTGCCATGGTCCAGACTTCTTTTACGCACATTAATAATAAGATTTCCGATACCCAGAATGATAATATTGCATTCCCCCAGCAGCTCAGTTTATTCTATTCCGGCATTATTACACCCCATATTGGAACATTTATCCAGATTACTTATAGCGGCGAGAGTGGCACTATTGAAATGGATAATATAGATATACGCTACAGTAATACCACAACATTAGCGAATAAAAGACTGGTCTATGGATTTACATTGAACAATAATCCGACTCTCCAGGATGTTTGGAACAGTATCCCTGCCTGGAGTTTTCCATATGCAACTTCTGAAATTGCTCCGGCGCCCGCTACTTCACCCTTAATTGAGGGCGCATTAGCACAGCAGGTTATCGGTCTTGGTGCATATGTCTTTTTTAACAGTTTTGTGTACGCGGAATATAGTATTTACCGTTCTGCCCAACAGGGTGTACCCGCTCTTCCGGGACCAGCTTCTACAGGTATCATTAAAGGGGTTGCACCATATTGGCGAATAGCCTTACAGCATAACTGGGATAATCATTACCTTGAGATAGGAACAACCGGTCTGGTGACTGATATATATCCCGAAGGCGTTTCGGGAACAACAGACAGGTACACTGATATAGGATTTGATGCGCAGTATAGATTTACATTCCCGCAAGGCACATTTGTATTTCATCCATTATATTACCGTGAATTTCAAAAGCTAAACTCCACTTATGAATCGGGTGGTTCACAAAATATATCAAACTACCTGAACTCATTTAAGATCTCTGGAGAACTATATTTTGATAAAGGTTTCGGAGCAACACTGGGATACTTCCATTTGAACGGAAGCAATGATCAGGCACTTTTTCAACCTTCTCCGATTGACGGAAACAGGACTGGCTCACCCAAAAGTGATGGCTTGATTGCCCAGTTGAATTATCTGCCCTGGTACAATGTGCGCTTATCTCTCCAATATATTAAATATAACCGGTTTAATGGAACAGATGACAATTATGATGGTTCCGGAAGAAATGCCTCGGATAACAATACAATTTACCTGCTTGCCTGGTTCAACTTTTAAACAATAAAAAATAAACAGAAATAATAACAATTATATAGCGAACCGCCCGATATGAGAAAAATATTCATTGATACTGCGATTGTCATGGTTGCATTTGCTTTCCTGCAATATTCAGAAAATCATCGGACTTCCAAAAATATTTCAAATAATATTGGATATCAACAGGCCCCTACCAAAGACAAAGGCATCGGACCTTTTAAGAATGTGACCTTAGCCCCGATAGATAAGGAAAAAGTAAAAAATGGCTTGTCACTTTTTAATAATAAGTGTGCATTATGTCATGAAATCGGTAAAGATAAAGTTGGTCCCTCTCTGCGAATTGACTTGAAGGACGATAGTCCTGAATTTATTCTGAATATGATAGTCAACCCCGTTGAGATGGAAAAAAGCAACGCTAACATTAAAGAACTAATGAAAGAGTTCAACAATGTACCCATGCCCAACCAGAGGATTTCACAGGAGGATGCCCTGGACATTTTTGAATTCCTGCGATCAGTAGCAAAAAACGATATTTAAACGGTTTAAAAAATTCATTCATAAAACTCATCATCATGAAACTCAGAATTATTTTCGCTTTTAGCATCCTGTTTCTTTTATCTGGATGTTACCAGCAAACAGACAAAAGAATAAGTAATGGAACAGCATGGGCTGTTGGATCATTTGATTCCAATGGCAAGCAAATCTACCTGTCGGCCACAAGTGAAAGTGGAACTCCAATCACATATAACGGAGGTCCTGCAATGGGAATGATGATGACTAGAGGTAATCTCGCATGTGTGTCATGTCATAGTGTTGATGGAAAGGGAGGTAAGCATACGATGCAAATGGAAGTTATGGATGCCCCGGATATTCGCTGGTCTACTCTGTCAAGCGATCAACAGGACAAGGGGGAATCTGCAAACAAGACTATAACTCAAAGTAATGCTTATGAATTTGAAGACTTCAAAAATGACCTGGAGTATGGTAAACGTCCTGATGGTGAGGTACTCAGTAAGGATATGCCTCGTTGGAACATGAGCGATGCAGATCTAAAAGATTTGATGACTTACCTGAAGTCACTGCAGTAAAAATAATGAAAAAGAACCTGTAAAAGATTGTCAATGAAGTATTATTTTGAAAAAACAACGAGTTACACTTTTGAAGAGGCAGTTACGAAAGTAACCTTAGAGCTAAAAAATGAAGGTTTTGGAGTGCTGTCAGATATAGATATCCACGAAAAACTTAAGGAAAAACTTGGTGTCGATTTCCGGAAATATAAAATTCTGGGAGCATGTAATCCTGCTTATGCTTATAAGGCCTTACAGAAAGAGGATAAAATAGGTGTCATGCTACCCTGCAATGTTATTATTCAGGAAAAACCCGATGGAACTATAGAGGTTGCTGCTGTCGATCCTGTTGCTTCTATGTCAGCAATTGAAAATCATGAGCTAAAGAATATTGCAGGCGAAATTCAGAACAAATTAAAAAATGTGATTGATAAACTTGTTTAAAGTATGCAGCATTGGAAAATGATAAAGGGGAAATGGGTGATATGTGCGTCCTGCAGTTTCTGGCTCATATGGCATTACCTGAACCTCCAGGAGAAATGAGAAGGCGTTTTATCTGATACCCAGGATCTGATAGCAATTAGTAATGCTTTCTGATGTGGACTAATTTTTTTAAGAAATGGATTACTTTATATTGTCATGGTATGTGAGTGGTTTTATTTTAGCAATGTGGGTTTTTTATGATCTACATTATGTAAATACCTCTGTAAATAAATCATTAAAAGCAGGATGGCCCATCATTTTCATTTTTTTTTCAATAATAGGCTTATTTTTATACTTATGGACATGCCGGCCAAGTGGAATGGAATATCATAAGGCAAAGGAAAATGGAAAAGACCACAATGAAAAAGTACACCATGAGTATGTAAACAGAACATTTAGCAAAGTTACCGGCTCGGTAATTCATTGTGTGGCTGGAGATGGTTTGGGAATAATGTCCGCAATGGTTATCGGTAGATATTTGGGACTAGATTTCTGGAGCGAATTTGCAGGAGAATATTTTATTGGATTTTTATTTGGATGGATCCTGTTTCAATATCCTGCTATGAGAAGCATGGGAAATTCTTCTGGACAGGCATTATGGAAGGGAGGAAGAGCTGAGTTTTTTTCAATGATTACACTAATGTCCGGGATGCTTCTTACAATGAAATTAATTCAACCACAAATTATAACATTACCTCCATTGCCTACTACTTTAGCCTTTTGGGGAATTGCCTCACTGGCTCTTTTTATAGGAACCATAATAACCTATCCTATGAATTGGTGGCTTGTTTCAATTGGCTGGAAACACGGAATGGCTTAGTGTTTGTTTAAAATTCAGTTGTGAAGTCCAGACGTATTCCAAACAATGAAAATATTCATAATATTAAAATAAAAAACTATGAAATCTACTGAGACTACAGGTGAAAAGGATGGTAAGATAAAATACTTCTGCCCTATGAAATGTGAAGGGGATAAAACCTATGACCAACCTGGCGACTGCCCTGTATGTAATATGCACCTGGTGCCTAAAGATGAAAGCAAAGAAGAAGAAAAGCATTATCACAACCATCATGAACATTTACCTCAGCAGGATGAGCATCATAATACAGGTACCAATGACAAGTACTATTGCACGATGTTATGTGAGGGGGATAAGACTTATCCCGAACCCGGTGATTGCCCTGTTTGTGGTATGCATTTAAAAAAACTCGAAGCTGTTCACAAATCCGGTACTATTTATACTTGTCCAATGCATCCGGAAATCAGACAGAATAAGCCCGGATCATGTCCCAAATGCGGTATGACCCTGGTCCCTGAAAAAGGAGCTGAAACCAGTGAAGAAGATAAAACCTACAAGAAAATGGTAAAAAAGTTCCGGATTGCACTGATATTAAGTATTCCGGTCTTTATAATTGCCATGTCTGATGTTATTCCTTTTCTGCATTTGGAAAATATTGCTTCAAAAAAAGTATGGAGCTGGATAGAATTCTTGTTAGCCACTCCGGTAGTCTTCTATTCAGGCTGGATTTTCTTCAAACGTGGATGGAGTTCCATCCGAAGGTGGGCGCCCAACATGTGGACCTTGATCTCTATCGGTGTAGGCTCAGCATATCTCTTTAGTGTTTTTGCATTACTGTTCCCAGGTATTTTCCCGGCACAATTTAAGGATGTTCAGGGAAATGTACATCTCTATTTTGAAGCTTCTGCAGTTATCATTACCCTTGTTCTCATAGGACAGGTTCTGGAGTTAAAAGCACATGGAAAAACTAATTCCGCTATTAAAGCCTTGTTAAATCTTGTTCCACCAATAGCAAGGATAATACGTGATGGTCAGGAAGAAGAAATACCACTTGAGCAAGTACAGGTTGGAGATGTTCTGAAAGTGAAACCGGGTGAGAAGATCCCTGTTGATGGCGTTATTTCTGAAGGGACTGCTGTTATTGATGAAAGTATGATAACAGGAGAACCCATGCCTGTTGATAAATCAAAAGACGACAAGGTAACAGGCGGTACAATCAATGGGAAGACGGTGTTTGAAATGAAGGCTGAAAAAGTTGGAAATGATACTTTGCTTGCCCGGATTGTTGAAATGGTCAATGAAGCCAGCCGGTCGAGAGCTCCGATACAAAGACTGGCAGATATAGTGGCCAAATATTTTGTACAGATCATAATAGCAATTTCACTTATTACATTTGCAATCTGGGCTATCTGGGGTCCTCAGCCTGTTTATGTTTATGCATTTGTCAATGCCGTATCAGTCTTGATTATCGCTTGTCCATGTGCCCTTGGGTTGGCCACTCCTATTTCAATAATGGTAGGTACAGGGCGAGGGGCACAAATGGGCATTCTTGTAAAAGACGCACGTGCTATCGAGGAAATGAATAAAGTTGACACACTGATCATTGATAAAACCGGCACAATAACTGAAGGGAAACCCGGTCTGAAAGGGTATAAATCTTTTGGTAAGTTAAGCGATGAAGATATTCTTATGCTTGCTGCTTCTATTGATGCAAACAGTGAGCATCCGCTTGCAGAAGCCATTGTGAAAGGGGCAAAAGAGAAAAATATTGTTCTGACAAAATTGAATACTTTTGAGTCAGTTACAGGTAAAGGAGTACAAGCTCAATACGATAATAAAAAGATAGGTCTTGGAAATCAAAGGCTAATTGAAGACTTTAATGCGGTACTGAATGATGACAATAAGAATCTTGTTAAAAGCTGGCAAACTGAAGGACAAACTGTAATGTATTTAATTTTGGACAATAATGTTGAAGGAGTCATTGGGGTTGCTGATAAAATAAAAGAAACTTCTGCAAAAGCCATTCAAGCTTTACAAAAAGTAGGTGTAGAAGTTATTATGCTTACGGGAGATAATGGTATTACTGCCAAAGCCGTCGCAGATGAATTACGTCTCGATGGTTTTATAGCCGAATGCCTTCCTGATGATAAATACAAAAAGGTAAAAGAATTACAGGAACAAGGCCATATTGTGGCCATGGCCGGAGATGGTATTAATGACGCTCCTGCCCTCACTCAGGCGAACATAGGGATAGCAATGGGCACTGGTACGGATATAGCTATGCAGAGTGCAGAAATCACTCTGGTTAAAGGTGATCTTAATGGAATTGCCAACGCGAAGAATCTCAGCAGAGATGTTATGCGTAACATCAAGCAAAATTTGTTTTTTGCATTTTTTTATAATGTTTTGGGAGTGCCTATTGCTGCAGGAATTTTATTCCCTTTCTTTGGGATCTTACTTAGCCCAATGATTGCAGCGGCAGCAATGAGTTTCAGTTCAGTGACGGTTATTGGCAATGCTCTTCGTTTAAGAAGAAAATAATGTAAGCAAAATTAAAACTCTGAATGCCAGACTAAAGATAACAGAGACAATGTTTCCAGGCCATTTTCCCCGGGTTTTAATTCTGTTTTTAAAATGGAATGGTCAGGCGACAAAATTTATCACATTAATATTGAAGACACAGAATTTGGGCAATGCCTATATTTAAATTACTTGACCGTTTTTTAACCGGGATAGTAGTGATATTCTAAAAATAAGTTATAAGCTTTGTCAGAATCTCCGGGAAAATTCCTACTCCCAGCAAAATGACAGTTATACTGGCAAACACGAATCCATATAAAAGTCCAACCCGCGAAGTTTTTTCCGTTGATTCAGCCTTACTGAACATAACGACAATGATTCGCAAATAGTAAAATAATCCAATGATACTGGTTACAACCAATACAATGGCAAGAAACCATAGTTCCTTGCCAATACCTGCCAGCAAAAGATAAAATTTACTCATAAAGCCTGCAGTTAAGGGTATCCCTGCAAGTGAAAACAGCATGACCGAAAATGCAGCTGCTATACCTGGCCTGGTCCAGAACAAGCCCTTATAATGATCGAGAAAAGATGCATCGCCGTCAGTTTCAGAAAGAAATGAAACGACAGCAAATGCCCCAGTTATGGTAAACATATAGACTACCAGATAAAATGCAAACGCCTGTTCGCCTGTTTTGTCTCCTGAAAGAAATGCGATTAAGAGATAACCGAGGTGTGCTATGGAAGAATAAGCCAGTATTTTCTTGACATTCTTCTCTTTTAAAGCCATCAGGTTTCCCATAAGCATGGACAATGCAGATATGGTAGTGATGAATATCAGGAAGGAGTTAACTTTCAGTATTTCCGACTCATAGATAAATCTCAGAAGGAAAGCAAAAACACCGGCCTTTGAAATGGTGGCTACGAAAGCGCTTACCGGCGCAGGTGCACCTTCATAAACATCAGGCGTCCATAAATGAAAGGGTACAAGAGCCAGCTTAAACCCTATGCCACCCATCATGAATGCTATGCCGGCCAATCCAATAATATTCAGGTTCACAGCACGAAAATATGGAACAAGATCCGGGAAATACATGCTACCTGAGTCTGCATAAATTAATGCCATTCCAAAAAGCAGAAAGGATGAGGAAACAGCAGCAATAATCAGGTACTTTATACCGGCTTCAATGGAGTGTTCACGATTCCTTAAAAACGCAATCAAGACGTACAGGGAAGTGCTAAGCAGCTCAAGCCCCAGGAAAAAAGTAATGAAATGGCGGCTGGATACCAGGACTGTTGATCCCAGGGCAGCCAGCATCATCAAAATATAATATTCTTCAATATCTTCTGCCCTGCTCTCTATGTAAGGATATGAAATAAGCATGATGTACACTGTTACGATCATGATCAGGCCGGAAAAAAACATGCTGAAACCATCCCTGATAAAAATACCGGATATTTCATTCTGAGCATGATTAAAAAACAAAGATGCAAATGAAGCAGAAACAAACAGGATGGCTGTAACGGCGGTGAAAAGATGGTTCCTTCTGACTGCAATTGAAAGAAGCAGGACAATGGCACCAGCCGCGAGGATTATTTGCGGCATCAGGGATAAAAGATCAATCCTGCCCATATTCAACCTCCTTTCCTGTCGTTGGTGAATCACTCAGCTCATCAGTGGTATTAAGAGCAGGCCAGGATTCATTAAACAGATGATCACTCCCGAGGAATATTTCTGTATTAACCGGTGCGGCGAGGGTTCTGAAAACCGTGCGGGGGAAAATTCCAAAATAAACCAATGGAATCAGCAGGCTACCAAGGATCACTATCTCCCTGACATTTATGTCAGATGTCTTGTATTCGCTCAACTTAGGACCAAGAAAGACCTTCTGCATAATCCGTAATGAGTAGATTACCGAAACGATCAAACCCAGACTTGCAAGAATGGCCAAAAGCGGATTGGAAAGGTAAGTTCCTAAAAGTACCATGAATTCGGCCACGAAATTCGCGAGTGCTGGCAATCCCAGGGAAGCCATTACAAAGACATAGGTAAAACCTCCCAGTCCGGGCATATCGTCCCAAAGGCCTCCCATGTCTTTCATCTCACGGGTATGCAGCCTCTCCTGAATGATCCCGGCAATAACAAACAAGCCGCCTGTGCTCAGTGCATGGGCAATAATCTGCATTACCGCGCCCCTGAAGGCGATACTGTTAAACGAAAATAATCCGAGAATAATAAATCCCATGTGGCTTACGCTGGTATATGCAACGAGCCGTTTTAAATCTGTTTGGGCAAATGCAAGTTTCGCCCCGTACAAAATTCCAGCAACACCAATAGCCATTGCAAAAGGGGCAATGCTCAGCGATAAATCCGGGAAAAGCGGGACTACAATCCGGATCAGACCGTAAACCCCGGTTTTCAGCATAAGCCCGGCCAGGATGATACTTCCCGCAGTAGGTGCTTCGGTATGTGCGTCGGGTAACCAGGAATGCAAAGGGATCGCCGGTATCTTCACCCCGAATGCAATCAGAAATCCTGCCATGAAAAGCCCGGCCAAAGAGGAGCTCCCCGAGTGTTTAACAAGCTCCATAATATCAAAGGTATATACGCCCGTTATTCCTGCATGATGGAAATAAAGCCCCAGTACGGACAGTAACATCAGCAGTCCGCCACCCTGAGTAAACAGAAAAAACTTGTAAGAAGCATACACCCGGTTTTCATGCCCCCATATTGCGATCAGAAAGTACATGGGTATCAGCATTACTTCCCAGAAGAAATAAAAGAGGAAAAGATCTTCGGCAAGAAAAACACCGGAGATGCCGGCCAGGATAAACAGGATGTTGAAATGAAAAAAGCCTGTTCTTAGCTTGATCTCATTCCATGAAATCAGGACAGACAGAATTCCTAAAAAGTTTGTAAGCAGAAGCAACAGCAGACTCAAGCCGTCCATGGCCAGATGGAAGTGAATTCCGAAAAAAGGTATCCATTGACGATCAAATTCCAAAAACCACTGATTGTTTAAGTTTGAGCCGGCCGCAGCCATGCTTTTCACCCATATTACAATCAACATCACGCTGGTTACTATAAGCGCGGCCAAAGCTATCCATCGGGGGGCTTCCTTATGCAATCTGCCTGCCATCCAGGAAATTAATCCTGAAAACATTAATATTCCAAGAATCCACGCCAGTATCATAAAAACATAATTATTGTAATACC
>JBBSBP010000130.1:0-13121 GCA_038251165.1 Bacteroidales bacterium
GGAAAACTTCTTTGTATTGTATTTCTTACATTCAACAAATACATCCAGAGCTGTGCCGAATGCGTTATTTGCAAACAATTGCAACGGATAATAAATAGTTTGTTTGAACATGCCTTTTTCATTTGTGAAAACCGGTGCTATGACATTTACCAATTGAGCCATGTTAGCCATTTTTACCACATCGGCATTCCTGATAAAAGCGTTCAGAAAACCGGCAACCACCAAGGCATCTTCCAGGTTATATACTTCTTCCAATCCCTTTACTCCACGGTAGCAAACATTATATTCATCCCACGCAATATAAATAGGCGGACGGTTCGTCCGGTTCGCCGTTTGCATCACCCTATCAATCATTCCTTTTGCAATACGGGTGCGTTTCTCCATGATTAGAGGTGTTGAAATGTAATTGTAGTAATTATTATCAGGGTTCCCAACATAAATATGAAGAGCGATATAATCAATTACATCTTTCAATTCCTCAAGAATTGTTTGATTCCACTTGTCTGGGTCGGCTCCAGATTTGTAATTGGCAGATCCGGCAGCGATCAATCTGATGTCTGGGGAAGTGCGTAGCATAAGTTTTGCTGCTTCGCGGGCTTTTTTTGCATAATCTTCAGCATTCATATGCCCCATTTGCCAGGTCCCATCCATTTCATTTCCCAGGCCCCAGAATTTCACATTGTGAGATTCAGGGTATCCATGTTTTTTGCGCAACTCGGCAAAGTATGGTCCATCTTTGACATTGCAATATTCCACCCAACGCCTTGCCTCTTCAATGGTACCTGTGCCAAGGTTAACAGCAATGTATGGTTCAGTATCTAATGCTTTGGCATATTCAATAAATTCATTGGTGCCAAATTGATTGGTTTCGAGGGTGCCCCAAGCCAGTTCCATTCGGGGAGGACGTTCTGATTTTGGACCCACACCATCAAGCCAATTGTAATTGGATACAAAATTTCCACCCGGATATCTAACTATAGTTGGCTTTAAATCTTTTACTGCTTCCAGTACATCCTGACGAATACCATCTCCGTCTGATAATGGATTCCCTGGATCATAAATCCCCTCATAGACGCACCGGCCTAAATGCTCGATAAAATTCCCATAGATGTTTTTGTCCACTTCGCCAATGGTGCGGTCAAGATCAATTTTTATACGTGCATTTTGAGCACTAACCTGTGTCAGGGTAAAATTGAGCCAAATAGATAGAAACAAAACTTTTCTTAAACTAAATATATTCATTTGATATTCTCCTTATTTCCTTTGCAATCAGAAATTTGATCGGTTTCACTATCGCGGTTTGTGCGACCACCTAAACAGATAATCTTACTTAAAATTGTTTTCACCTTTAACCAGATTCATCAAAGCTCATTCAGTTGATTCAGATTGTCTTGTTATTTTGTAGCTAGGTTATTAGGATTCAGTTTGGTCTTCCTTTTATTTCTCTTTTGTAATCTTCCAGTCTTTAGGCGCTATAAATCCATTTTTAGGTCCTTTGGTTAAAATTTCTTTAGGAGCTTTTATTGCATCATAGTTGGCAACAGCAGCTTTTAATTGATTATATTTCGCAGGATTAGAATCTTTTAAATTATTTTTTTCTGAAAAATCAGGTGGAATATTGAAAAGAACATCTCCATTCATCTTCATTTTGGGAATGCCCA
This sequence comes from Bacteroidales bacterium, assembly GCA_038251165.1. Taxonomy (GTDB): domain Bacteria; phylum Bacteroidota; class Bacteroidia; order Bacteroidales; family Prolixibacteraceae; genus Aquipluma. The sequence continues at coordinate 1,662 of JBBSBP010000130.1, forward strand.
AATCTTTTATAAGCTTCCAATCCCCATTAATAATGGCACCATGTCCAAGGTAAAACTCCCGATCTATTTTTTGAGTATGACCACTTAAAACCGGCCACATGCTAATGCCATCGAATGATTTATTTGGTGCTGATTGTACCCTTGCAATTTCCTTTAAAGTTGGGAATATATCGATATACCCCATTACCTGGTCAATCTGACTGCCACCTTTTAAACCTGCTGCAGGCCATTTAATTATAGCAGGAGACCTAACTCCGCCTTCCCATTCATCAAATTTGTATCCTCTAAGCTCCCCACTTGAAGCAACGGCGCCGTTTCCGGCTGCCCCGTTATCACTATGAAAAATAACCAGCGTATTATCATCAATTTCCTCATCTTTCAAGGCTTGCAAAACTTTTCCTATGCCTCTGTCCAAACAGGTAACCATTGCGTAATAAGTTTGCTTTTTGGTATTTCCACGACCTAATTCTCCTCCTTCATCGCTTTCATCTCCTGATGTTTTCTGAAATTCAAATTTGGGTTTTGACGGATCATAACCATATAATTTTAAATCTTCTTCTGGTGCCTGAAGTGGTGAATGGGGTGCATTATATGCCAAATAAATCATAAAGGGAGCCGAATCTTTCGAATAATTTTTAATACATTTTACAGCCTCATCAGTCAACAGATTGGTAGAGTAACCTTTATCTTTTGATTGCCCGTAATCATTTTGCCAATCAACTTCACCTTCTCTTTTGTGCGTAAAATAATCGATTGCCCCATTGAAATGACCATAAAAATGGGTGAAGCCTCTTCTCAGCGGATGATATTGCAAGATTGCATGGCCTAAATGCCATTTGCCAATTATTGCCCTGTTTTTATATCCTGCCTCAGCCAACATTTGAGGAATTATTTGTTCTGAAGTGTCTAATCCAAAATCGCTCCATGGTGGTATCGTGGTTTCACGAATTCCTACACGATTCGGATAACGACCTGTCATAAGACCAGCTCTTGTTGGTGAACAAATTGGTGCAGTATAATAGCGGGTCAACTCAATGCCTTCCCTGGCCAATTGATCAATATTAGGTGTTTTTATGTTACTCCCGTGAAATCCAACGTCGCCCCATCCCAAATCGTCAGCAAGTATTATAATGATGTTTGGCTTCTTCGCCTGGCCATAACTCAGGATTGGGACCATTAAAAGCAAATTGAGTAGTTTTTTCATGTTTTTAATTTGTTTTTTAATTTCCACAGCCTGCCTCGCCGGCAATGCAGGGAACTATCCATTTCAATCATTCTCCTATGTGTGAAAACTTTCACTCATGCAGCGTTTAAATTTTGTGGAATTATTTCGTTCTATATCCCGAACTTCTATTTTGAAACAACCGGCAGTTTAGGCATTGAATTTCTCCATGCCAGCAACTTTTCTTTCAATTTAGCGGTGATTTTCGGATTTTCCATAGCCAAATTTTTTGTTTCACTGAAGTCATTTTCCATATCATACAATTCAATATCGGTTCCGTCAAAGTTCATCAGAAGTTTCCAGTTGCCTTCACGGATGGCCAGATTTGGACTTCGGTCACGTCCTTCAGGAAACCTAAATGATTCACTATTGCGACCATATTCCCAATATAGAGTTCTACTTTCATTGGAAGGTTTTCCTAAAAATACTGAGCTTTTATCTTTCCCGTCAAATGTATTAGCTGTTGGCATCTTTGTCCCAGCCAGAGCGCATAAACTTGGAAAGATATCGGTTGCAGAAATGACTGATTGTTTATCGACTTTGCCTGCCGGAGTATGATCTGGCCAGCGTACGATAAACGGCAACCTGTTGCCACCTTCATATAATGAAAGTTTAGATCCACGATAATTTCCAGAGCGTGAACCCCTGAAACTTGGCAAAGGGCCATTGTCGCTGAGAAAAATAACTAAAGTATTTCCGTCAATTCCCAATTGTTTCAAGCCATTAAATAGTCTACCCATTTGTTGGTCGTACTCTTCCAATACAGCCTTAAAGTCAATTTCATCTTCAGTACCTTTTGGATATTTGCCAAATCTTTCCTGACTGGGTACCCATGGAGTATGAACATCATCAGGCCAAAGATTCACAAAACAAGGCTGGTCTTTATGACGTTTCAAAAAGTCCAGCGTACGATCAACGAAATAGCCTGTCCTATTCCAGCGTTTGATACTGTCTTGACCAGACCAAATCCAGTTTGAAGCTGTCAGAAGAGGGTCAGGATCCGGGCTTTCCCATGTGCTGGAATGTTCATCGAATCCGTAGGCTTCAAATCCTGGCGCTTCAGTCACATCACGCCCTCCACCCATGTGCCATTTACCAAAATGACCAGTAGCATAACCTTCACTTTTTAAAGTCCGGGCAATTGAAGGTGCAGAAGGATTAAGAAAGTCGGCTTGTTCGCATTTCCGGTTATCTGCTTTTCCGTGCAAAAAACTTGTAATATTCCATCGGGCCGGTTCCATACCTGTCAAAATCCCTGTTCGGGAAGCAGAACAGATAGGCGATGCACTGTAATACTGAGTAAACCTGATTCCTTCACTGGCCATCTTATCAATATTAGGTGTTGGGACAAAATTGCCACCGTAACATCCGACATCACTGAATCCCATGTCGTCGGTCAGAATGACAATGATATTGGGCTTTTGAGACGCTGATATTTTTTGTACTGCAAAAGCTCCGACCAAACAACCAAACATTGGGAATATCAAATATTTCTTTTTCATTTTCTAATATTTAATTGAGGATTTAGCGATTTATAAAAGCATATATTGTTAATTTTTTCTTTCCCAAATTCATACTTCAGACTAAGATACGACCAACTCCAAGGCGGTAACTGAAGCAGGTGAAAATAGTATAGATTCGTTCACGTGCAAAACTTTTTCTTTTGGAATTAGTGGATCGTTTGAAGCACTTAAAACTTCAAACTCAGGATCACCAGACAGTTCAAAGGATTTAGCCGATTCGATTGTCTTTCCTTTGATTTTCAATTTGACACTGGCGGATGCTGTTCGGTTAGTATTCACAACATGAAGGTAAATAACATTTCCGGTCTGACTTGCCGTTATGTCCAGGTCTGCATTTTGGCAATTGGATTCAATAAATTCCTTACCTGAATGTTTGCGATAAAGGCTCATAATTTTTGCTACCGGCATTAGGAATGATTTTCCATTAGGAACAGGAATCATAACCGCATTTACTTGCCATCTCGTACCACAAAAATCTGCCAGAGTAGCAATTTTAAGCAAATCACCATGCCGTTCATGAAGATTCATCATTCGCGCATAGGATACGCCTGAAGCCCAGGAAGATAAAACTTCGCAGCGATTTCGGCCCTTTATCGAGTAATGACATTCAGTTAATGCCAGGTATTTACCTGTGGATTTCACCTGTTCTCTGATGTCAAGTATTTTTTGTTCGTGAATCTTGTATCCGTTCATCAAAACATCCCAGGTTGCCGCCGGATCTTTTCTGTACTCGTTGTCAAGTATAGGTGAATCTTTTACATCCTTTCCCGGATCAAACATATGATGGAAAGCGACATAATCGATATGCTCACCTGCAATATCTATCATTTGTTTACCCCAGCCACTGTCTCCCCATCCAATAATTTTTATGGAAGGGTCAACATTTCGCATAGACCTGGAAAATTCAATCGTCTTTTGTGCTGCTTCGGTAATTTTAAATCGATCCTTAGCATACGAGGTTTCATTGCCTAACTGCCAATGATTTAAATGAAATGGTTCCGAAAAACCATGTTCAATTCTTTCTTTATTAGTAGGATTATTGCAGTAATCAACCCATTCGGCAGCCTCTTTTGCATCGGCAAAACGCACTTCTCCTTTATCTGTTTTGCTCCATTTTGGGGCTCCTTCCGATTCAAAATTAACACACATCAAAGGGTCGGCATTTACCTGCCGGCAGAAATCGATAAACTCAGCAGTCCCAATCTGATTGGACTCAATGCCACCCCATACTAAATTACGCATTGGAATACGCTTATTTCTTGGACCTACTGCTTCCTTCCATCTATAATATGCACTAAACAACCCACCCCATCGCATCATCCCGGGAGCCAATTCTTTGGTAACTTCAATTAAATCCTTTCGCCATGCGTCGGTATTGTGATCCCAGGCTGCTTCAATTGAACTATCTGTGACCCCCAGTGGCTCCATAAATTGCATGTACAAATAAGGCGATAATGAAAATAAGGGTTTTGGATTTACCGTTAAATCTGAAGAAGTATTCTGTTTAAATGAAAAATTAACGGCAGATCCGACCATCAAAGAAGTACTTCCTACACCGGTTAATTTTACAAAATCTCTTCGTTTCATGTTAGATAGTTTAGATTAAATATATTACTTTACATAATAGGTCGTAATGAAACAATAATCAAGAGATACAACAAATACCGAAAAGAACAACTGCCTTTTGAAGAGAAATAACAAATCACATCATTTGAAATAAAAAGCCTTCAACTGAAAATACTTCCGGTAAAATAAATCAAGGCCCTTAATAAAAAGCCTTGATTTATCTGAAATAAAAATCTTTAATTATAGCCTGGATTTTGTACCAAACTTCCATTGGACGCTGCAATTTCATTATTTGGTACGGGCAATAGAACATTATAATCCTGTATATTAGCTGCCGGTTCTGCTAAAAATTTCGAGGTTGAATTCCGGATAGTTTCCACATAGATACCCCAACGTAACAAATCCAGTCTTCTGTGACCCTCAAAACTTAACTCAGTTGCTCTTTCTTTTCTGATGGCAAGCCTGAATGATTCTTTACTTAATCCCGAAAGTGCAGGAATACCCGCACGTTCACGAACCAGGTTAATGGCTGAATAGGCGTTATTGGGACCATTAAGTTCGTTCTCAGCTTCTGCACGCATTAATAGTACATCTGCATAACGAATGACATAAAAATTATTGGGTGAATTAGCAGGGATTGGTGGTCCGGAATTCAGATTATGATATTTCCCACTAATTGGACCAGCCCCAGGAGTTGTTGTAGATTTAAGGACATGTCCGTTTATAGTTGTAATATAACTTATTGCCAATCTCTTATCGCCTGTTTCAAACATTTTGGGAAAAGTTTCAGGTGGAATCATATTTTCAAAACCACCATAAATATTTTTATTTCCACCAATAGTTTTATCGCGTGACCCGGTTTGTTGTGTTATGGTATTTGGTCTTTCATCCAATGCAAATTGGACATCCCAAATATTTTCATCAGTTAGTTTCCCACTTTTATCCGGGAATAATTTATGCTCGTTTTCAACACCAAATAAATTGTTGTAGTCAGCAATAAGTCCAAATTGTCCGGAGGAAATAATTTCATCGCATTGAGTAACGGCATCTCCCCACTCTTGTAAAGTCAGATGTACTTTGGCCAGGATTCCGGTGGCCGCCCATTTTGTTGCCCGGCCAACTTCTGCATCGGGATATGAAACCGGCAAGTCTGGTTTTGCTTCTGTCAAATCTTTCTTAATCAGTTTATAAACGTCGGTAACCGGACTTCGGGTTATACCCACAAGTTCTTCTGTTCCATTAAGTGTTTTATCAACAATCGGAACTGCTCCGTACTTTTGAACAAGTCCAAAATAATAATAGGCACGTAAAAATTTGGCCTCAGCAACTAATCTCTTTTTTAAGGTCTCATTCATATTAACTAAAGGAATATAGTCAATTGCAGTATTAGCTCTAGCAACACCGGCATAAGCTTCCTGCCATAATGAATTACAGTCATCATTAAATCCATTCAGGTCTTTAAAATAGGTCAGAGGTCGTTTGTTATGGTATCCCTGAAAAGCTTCATCGGTAGTTACAAATGCATAGTATATTTCCCTTGGACTGCTGAATAAACGCGAGTAAACAGCATTGGTCGCCGCAATAGCATCCTTCTCTGTTTTCGGGAAATTCTCAGGGGTTAAAAAGCTATGTGGATTTTCAGTGAGTATATTTTCACAGGAAGAAATAAAACCAGTCAGCAAACCAGTAATAATTAATATTTTTAATGAATATTTCATGATCAGTAGTTTAAAATGTTTTAAAAATCAAGTTTAACTCCAATTGTATAGGATTTTAAGGTCGGATCCTGGGAGTGATCATATCCTCTTTTGGCATTGTCAAATCCTCTGTTTATCTCGGGGTCATAACCACTGTATTTATCAAACAATAACACGTTATTTCCTGCAACGTATACTTGTGCAGCCCTGATCCATTTTATTTTTTCAACTGGAAGATTATAGGTTAAACGAATATCCTGTAGCCTTAAAAAAGAACCATCTTCAACAAAACCTGAATTTGAAACATTCATTGATCTAACAGTTCCTGCGACTGAAGGTATATCAGAACTTGTATTATCAGGTGTCCAACGGTTCGCAAATTTACGATAAACGTTGTTGTCTAAAGCTTGTTCCATGATTCTTCCTGATTCGTTATAAATTTGATTCCCATAAACAAATGAAAAATATACATACAATTCAAATGCTTTGTAAGATAACCTGTTACTGATTCCACCATAAAAATCAGGATCGGCATGCCCAATTATTGTATTGTCTAAAGTTGGACTTATAATTTTGTCCCCATCCAAATCCTTGTAACGTTTTCCTCCGGGGAATACAGAAAAACCACTTAGCCCTGATTCATCAATTTCCTGCTGTGTATTCCAAATACCATCCATTTCCAAACCATAGAAAGTACCAATGGGCTCTCCAACCTTTATAATTCCTGAAGCCCCACTCCAGGTAAATGAATTATTGAGGATGTATCCTTCAGGAGCGATAATATCAACTACTTTATTTCTGTTTGTCGAAATATTAAAATTGGTTTCCCATCTGAAATCACCTTTATTCAGATTGATCGACGTGAGTGACATTTCAAATCCTTTATTTGATACTGTTCCAAAATTCGTTAATACACTTTCGAAACTGGTAAGCCATAAAAGAGGGACCTGAACCAGCAAATCTTTAGTCGATTTATCATAGTAATCCAGCGTTAATTGCAAGCGTCTGTCAAAAAAACCTGCATCGATTCCAAAATCAAACTGAGTTGTACTTTCCCATTTCAAGTTAGGATTCCCAAGTGTATTGGCTGCGATTCCTGAAGTTACATGCTGATCAACACCTAAAATGTAATTATTGCCGTTTTGAGATAGTTTACTTAGTGAAGCGCCTGGATTCAAACCTGGATTTCCCAGACGTCCAATACTTGCTCTGATCTTTAAATTATTGAAAATGTTTAGATTTTTAATAAATCCTTCATTATCAGCTTTCCATGCAAATGCCGCTGAAGGGAAAAGCGCCCATTTATTGTTTTCTGCAAATACAGATGCTCCATCCAACCTGGATGATACTGTAAAAAGATATTTATCCATAAATCCATAATTAGCTCTGAATAAATAAGATTCCAAACCTTGCTCTGTCAGGTTTGAACCTGCATCTGTTCTTTCAGCGCCTGCACCTAAATTATTATAGGTAAAAGCATCGGTAACAAAGTTTTTTGTTTCAACCATACTACTTGAACTGGTAATTTTCTGCCTGGTATATCCGAATAGTCCACTGATACTATGTTCTCCGAAACTTTTCGTATAATTTAATGTGTTCTCTACTATAATGTCTAAAGTTTCATTATTATTTATGATCGCTGTTCCCTGAAATGCTTGTTGAAGGTATAAAGTCGAAGGTAAATATCTTTGCCTTTTCCCGGTTTCCAAATTTGTTCCCAGGTTTAATTTATAGCTTAATCCGTTAAGTATTTCATATTCAACATAAATTGTTCCCAGAAGTTTATTATTGGTTGTATTGTCAATAGTTAACATTGCTTTAGCCACTGGGTTGTCAGAATCCACTTCCGCAAATTCAGTCTGGATGGTGTAATTGCCTTCCTGGTCCTTTACGGGTAAAGTTGGCTGCCATCCCAAAATATTTTTTACATTAATATTAAAAGCACCTGGTTTATATATCCTTCTGCTAATGAATAAGGAGTTTCCAATTTTAAGCTTATCACTTAACTGATGATCGGTATTTATCTGGAAATGATAGCGTTCAAGATTGCTATTAACCGAAATACCCTCCTGATCAAAATAATTGCCTGATATATAATACTTGTGATTTTTATCTCCACCTGAAATCGACAGTGTATGACTTGTCATAGGGACATTTTCACGATAAACTTCATTCTGCCAATCAGTACCTTCACCATAAGAAGAGGGATCGGGAAACATTAAAGAACCCTTGACTTCATTCTGATATTCCGCAAATTCATTAGCATTTAAAAGAGGAACAAGCCGTGATGGGGCCTGGAAAGAAAAATAGGAATCATAGGATATTTTTGATTTTTCATCTTTTCCTCTTTTTGTTGTGATCAATATGACTCCATTTGAGCCTCTTGATCCATATATAGCTGTTGCAGAAGCATCTTTCAATACTTCAATTGATTCAATGTTATTTACATTAATATCATTTAAATCAAAACCGCCGATAAAGCCGTCAATAACATATAATGGTTCATTGTTGGCAGAAATGGAATTACTTCCTCTGATTCTTACCGAAGTCGCAGCTCCCGGGGCTGAAGACGTTGCAATAGCTTGCAGACCTGAGATTTTCCCTTTTAGTGCCTGATCCAGTCGTAAAGTAGGAATAGAATTTAACTCTTCCGATTTAATGGAAGAAACAGATCCGGTCAAATCACTTTTTTTAACCGTTCCATAACCGATGGCTACAACCTCCTCAATCCCGATAGTTTCTTCTTCCAAAACCACATTGATCGTTGTTTTGCCTCCCACAGCGATTTCCTGTCCCTTCATTCCTACAAACGAAAATTGCAAAGTTGCATTTTCAGGAATATTGGAAAGTGAATAGTTTCCATTGGTATCAGTAATGCTTCCGACATTGGTTCCTTTTACTACCACAGTAACTCCCGGCAGGGAAAATCCTGAGGAGTCCGTTACTTTTCCGGAAATGGTTTTCTGCTGCTGAGCGCCGGCAAGCAGGTTGTTTTCATCCACCGAAAGAGGTGTCAATACAATCTGGCGGTCTTTGACCAGAAAACTGATGCTTTTATCAGCAAACAATTGTGAAAGAATATTCTGTATTTTTTCATTTTTAACTTCGATGCTGACCGTCCTGTAAACATTGATGAGATCATTGTTGTACAGGAAATAGTATTCGCTTTTATCTTCAATGGCCCTCAATACATCTTTGATCGTAACATTCTCCATCTTCAGATTAATGGTAGCCTGCTGTGAATAAGTTCTTAACGCAAAGGCCTGACTGAAAATCAAAAGACTCAAAATAACAGTTAGCTTCATAGCAATCAGAATTTTTACCCAGGGATGATGGATTCCATCTGCCCGTAGGTGGTTACAGTTTTTTTTCATACGTTTGAAAGACTTTTTAATTAATAAATAAAAATTCATCCGTTGTAAAACGGCTTGATTTCAGGGCAGTTGGGGAACTGCCCTGTTTTTTTTGACAATCATTTTTGCTTCCCGGGCAATCACTTTTTGTTCTTCAAATTATTTTTTATTCTTCAAATTATTTTTTGCTTTGGGCTTTTCCCATATTTTAATTTCCTGTTTCGAAAAATTCCGGTCTTCCTGAAGCGTCCGTTTACTCATCGAATAGTTGATGGGTGTCGATATGGTTAATAATTCCATCACCTGATCCAGGCTTTCACTGGTAAAGGTTCCTGTGAACCGATAGTTTGCAATCGACTCACCCGAAATCCGGATGTCTGCATTAAACCAGTGTCCCAGTTTTTCGGCTACTTCATAAAAAGGAGTTTCATTAAAAATCAGTACTCCGTCTTTCCAGGCAATTATATCCTGGACACTGACCTGTAGTGATTTATACGTTTGTTTCTCCGGATAATAATTCAATTGACCACCAGGATCCAGGAACCTGATTTTTTCAATTTGCTTGACATCAGTTACCTTTACCTTTCCTTCTTCCAGGGTAGCTGAAATTTTAAAATCTCCGGAATAAGCCGATAAATTAAACGCGGTACCCAACGCCTCCACTTCATAATAGCCTGTATTTACAATAAATGGTTTCCGCTTGTTGTGAAACACTTTGAAATAGGCTTCCCCATCCAGTTGAATCCGACGTTTATTACCGGAAAAAGCAGACGGAAACCGGAGTGAACTTGCTGCATTCAGCCAGACTTCGGTGCTGTCGGGTAAAAAAAGATGGGTCCGGGTTCCGGGTTGGGTAACAATCTCCTGAGTTACCATCAGACTATCCAGATTCCGGCGTAATTCATTTTGCTGCACATAATACCAGATTCCGGCAAACATCACAGGGAGGAAGAGTATGGCAGCAATGCGTTGTATTCCCTTTAATACAATCAACAATCTGTACGAACGGTATTTTTCATGAACCTTTTGTTTCCCCGACAGCAGATTAAACTCATCGAGTGACCGGAGATCCGTTGACCATTGGTTAATTTTCACCAGTTCACTGTAAATTCTTTGGTTATCGGGACTTTTAAGCCAATCTACCGCCAACAAGGTTTGTTCTTCACTGGCTTCTCCAAGAAGGTAAGCTGCAACAAATTCGGGTATGTGGTCGTGTGTTTCCATAAAGTCAATTCAGGTATATGACGGCAAAGTCAGGCTTCACCCTAAACAGATAGTAAAAAAAAATAAAATTAAAATTTACTGATCAAAAAGATCAGGAGCAGATAATCTGCCAGTTCTGTGCGGAGGATGCCAAGAGCCTTGCTGATGCGGTATTCAACGGTTTTTACCGATACGTTTTCCTGCGTGGCAATTCCGTGGTAACTCAATCCATCGAGGCGACTGAGTATAAATGTTTCGCGAATGCCATCAGGTAAATTCCGGATTGACCGGTCTATTTTCTGTTTGAGTTCAATATCCAGTAAGGGGTATTCCTGAAAATCATCTTCATTCATCATTCTCAAACGATAATTTTCGTGTTCAAGAACAACCTTTTGATGCGCTAAATAATCGAGACAGCGGTTATGGACAGAACGCAAAAAGTAAGATTTTATACTCCCGGTAATCCGGATGGATTTACGGTTTTCAAGTAAACGGACAAAAAAATCCTGAACCAAATCTTCAGCTTCTGAATTTGTTTTTAGCATCCGGAAGGCATATACACAAAGTCCCTGGTAATACTTATCAAAAAATAAATCAAAAATACCCGCCTTTCCTCCCTGAAATTGAAGAAAGAGGTTTTTTTCATGAAGAATGATATTCTGATCTGATAAAGACATAAATGGAAGATAGCGTTTCAGAATTACAAATGAACGTAATTTTTAGGAATTAAGAGTCTGTGCGAATTACAGTTTATACCTGTAGAGTTTATATTCAATGGTTCGTGCAAAACGGTTTCTATTTTCGCTCATTGAACCCCATTGAGGATCGTAATGCACGAATACGGTTTCTCTTGTCGGACCGTTCTCTCCTTTCAGAACCGGCAGAAAACTTATACC
>JBBSBP010000131.1:0-13030 GCA_038251165.1 Bacteroidales bacterium
CAAAGCTACCTTCGGCGTATCCGGCGGCATCAAGAACGGCAAGTACTGGGGCCAGTTATCATTCAATGACCACGTAAAGAAAGGTGTGAAAGTCAAGAGTACGAGCGTTACTGCTTATACCGTAATCGATGCGGTAACTCGTCAGATCGAAGGGATCGCCAAGCTCGGCAAGGATATCGTTACCTACACGGTTGTTGTAGTTGACAACGGCGAACCCGGAGTTAATGACAGTTTCAGCCTGGTCCTTTCGAATGGATACAGTACTTCGGGTATTCTGGAGGGTGGAAACATACAGTTGCATATCGAATGTGGAGATTCGGACAAGCACGATGGCAAAGAAAACTATAACGACAAAGACGAACATGATGGTCACAGTAACTGCGATAACGATAATGACGATGATAACGATCATAAAAAGGATAAGGATCATGACAAGGATAAGGATTCTAAACATGATAAGGATTCAAAAAGTGACAAGCATTGAGGATCATTATAAGAATATGATTGTTTTTTAATGGAAAAGTTACTGCTATGCAATTCATAACTTTCAATACAAATGCAGTATTTCGTGGAAGAGTATAGACAGGAACCGGTGAAATCTGGTTGATGGTTAATATCCCAGTCAAACAGTAATCCTTTTCAGGATAATCAAAGAGAAGAGCACTTTCCAAATGACGGAAAGTGCTCTTTAATTATCGGTATAGCGTTGTCAAAAGAAATAAAATGTGTGAAAGATGTAACTTATTCAAAGAGTTGTGTAACGCTTTCCGGAAACATGCTGTTTACTTTTATACCGTTGTTAATTTGACTTACAGCTGCCCCTGCCAGACGCAGGAATTTAAAAAATAAAAAATGCAGAAAGATAAAATCGAAAAACTGGCTTCCGAAAGAAGCATCCCCTGTGTGACCATTTCAATGAATACACACCGAAATTATTCCGGCAATCAAAAAGACATCATCGAATTTCAAAAATTGATCAAAGAGACAAATGATCATGTGGTCAACGAATTTGGCCATCGTGATGTAACGAATCTGCTGGAGAAAATTGAAAGTCTGGAAAAAGAAATTGACTTTAATTATATGCTGGATAGTATCCATATCTTCCTTTCCGATACCACAAAAGAAATTGTAAAATCATCGTGGCCAACTTTGGGAAATACGGTATCCGTTGCTGAAAACTTTGTCATCAAACCGTTGATTAAAGATTTTAACCGGTTGGAAGAGTATTATATTCTTATGCTTTCCCAGAACGATGTTCGCTTGCTGCATGCTATCAATGACGGTATCGCCGGAGAAATAAAGGACGATGATTTTCCTTTTGATCAGAATCCCCATTTTTCACCCAATCAGGAGAAATCAGGCGATGACAAACACATCGATAATCAGATCCGTGAATTTTTCAATCAAATTGACAAAGCATTGGTTAAAATACACTACAAAACCGAAATGAATGTGGTGGTGGTCTGTACGGAAAACAACTGGAGCCAGCTGATGCAGGTTGCGGATAAACCTTCCATCTATCTCGGAAACCTTAGCACAAACTCAAACAATACAGCAAATCATTCCATCGCATCAGAGGCATGGCAAATCGTTAATGCAATTCAGGAAAAAAGCAGAATGAAGGCTATTGATGAAATGAAGGAAGCTGCAGGACACGGGAAGGTAATCACCGATTTATTGGAAATTTTCCTTGCAGTTCAATCCGGCAGAGGCGATTTACTGATTACTCACGATGATTATCATCAGCCGGTAAAAATGGATGGACAGTATTCATTCCATTTAGTGGATGATGTAACCTTGCCGGGTGTCATTGATGATATTACCAGCGATATGGCCTGGGAAGTCATTTCCAAAAAAGGTCGTGCCCTGTTTACCAGCCAGGAAGAATTCAAATCTTTCGGAAACATTGCCTTGAAAGTCAGGTATTAAAAAAAAAGTAAACATATGAAACGAGCCATGAGAGAGAATCAGACACAAGCGAATCTGCCGGCGAGGCAGGCAATTTACAATTAAAAATCAAAATCTACAGACATGAAAAAAATTATTATCACTGTTATTGTCGCCGGCCTCCTGGCGGGTTGTGCGTTAAACATGGTTACCGGACGTAGCCAGCTTAGTTTGGTCCCCGAGTCACAGTTGCAGACGATGGCCATAGCCGAATACAACACATTTCTGACAGCGAATAATGTATTAAGCTCCGCTAACCGGGATGCTGCAATGGTTGATCGCGTTGGGGCACGAATTGCAAATGCAATTACAAAATATTATACCAACAAGGGCCAGGGAGCTGTTCTGGAAGGATATAAATGGGAATTTAATACGGTTGCCAGCAAAGATGTGAACGCCTGGTGTATGCCTGGTGGAAAGGTCGTTGTTTATACCGGCTTATTGGCTATAACCCAAAACGAAACGGCACTTGCTATCGTTATCGGGCATGAGATTGCCCATGCCGTTGCCAAACACGGCAGTGAAAGGATGAGCCAGGGATTGATTCAGCAATTGGGAGGTGTAGCTTTGGAGGTTGCTTTATCCCAAAAACCTCAGCAAACAAAGGATCTGTTTATGCAAACCTATGGTATCGGAAGCCAGGTGGGCGCTATGTTGCCCTGGTCACGCCAGCAGGAAACAGAAGCAGACCAGTATGGATTGATATTTGCAGCCATGGCCGGATATGACCCGCAGGAAGCAATTCCTTTCTGGCAAAGAATGTCGGAAGTTGGCGGAGCCAAACCACCGGAATTTCTAAGCACACACCCTTCTGATGCAACAAGGATGAGAAAACTAAAACAATTTATGCCGGAAGCTCTGAAATATTATACCCGTAATTAATCAACATGGGAAAAATTCAAAACGATAAGCATAAATCCTTCCTGAATGTTACCCATTCAGGAATTATGGCCGGTTCTGCGTTATTGCTCATTTCTTTAACGGTTAGTTCATGCCAGGTAATCGCAGGGATCTTCAAAGCAGGTATGGGTTTCGGTATTTTTATAATATTGGCGGTTTTAGTAGTTATCGGCTATTTTACAATACGTTTACGTAAAAAACCTTAGGAATACGATCACTTTCTGAAGTTTTATCAGGAAAAGGTAATAAGGTAGATAAGGTATGGGTAGGCGGTGTTTGTGCTTGTTACTAAGGTTATTGGAAGGGGAATAAGGTTTTCTAAATCATCATTTTTGACATGTTTTTCTCCTTCCCCACAAGAATATCATTTGAACCGGTTTAACTCCTCCTCACTGCCGGAATCTCAGGATTAAAAAGCGCAAAGCTCCCCCAAAGGTGTGAATGATGTAATTCCTGCCTGAAATTGTGTAACACTTCACGGAACTTTTTGGTTAACCTTTGTTTCACGAAAATTTAAGACATTACTTATAATTCAGTACGATGATAGTTCGCACATGTTGTCTCTTCCTTCTTTTGCAGTTGACTCTTTCAGTCAATGCCCAGGAAATCTTCAATCCACCTGTTAAACACAATAACGCTTTTAAAGCTGGTGAATTGCTAATTTTTCAAATCAAATATGGTTTTATTTCCGCCGGAATTACTACACTGAAACTTTCCGAAGAATCCTACAACAGGAAACCTGTCTTTCATTCATCAACCGTTGTTCAGACCATTGGATTGGCCGACCAGATTTATGGCGTGAAAGATATTTATGAAAGCTGGTTCGATCAGGAAACCAACCTGCCATACAGGCAGGTAAGTAATGTAAAAGAAGGAAGGTACACCAGATACAATGAAGTTACTTACAACCGGGAAGATAACTCTGTCCATTCAAAACTATCGGGTAAACATGTTGTTCCCGAGAAAATTCTTGATTTATCTTCAACCTTATATTATATCCGGCGGGTCGATTTTTCAAAAGTAATTGAAAACGAAGTGGTATGGGTTAACATGTATTTTTCGGACGAAATATTCCCCTTTCGTTTTATTTACCAGGGGAAAGAAACCATCAAAACGAATTTTGGAAAAATTAATTGTTTGAAAATCAGCCCGGTTGTTGAGGTAGGACGTATATTTAAACGAAATGACGATCTGACCGTCTGGTTTACTGATGACGCCAACTGCCTCCCTGTTTTGATTAGCCTGAATATACGAGTTGTTGGCAACATCAATTTAAAACTCACTAAATACGAGAATACTGCCAATCCGGTGATGTTTCAGGAGTAATAAGGTTATTACTGCTTCTGTTTTTTAGATTCGCCGGAAGCTTTTTTAAGGCTTGGTTTTATTCCCGACAGAATAGATTTGGCGCAGTAATTAAACAGAAAACGTTCCGGGTCTCTTTCTTTATCGATGATTCCGATTCTTACCTGCCCGCCCTGAACCGGATTGGAATCCAGAATTATTTTATTGGCAATCAGTGAGAGAACCCAGGCTTTAACACCCGTTGTATCATCTGTTCGTTTATTTATAACTGCAACATCCAATCCATGGTAAAGGAAAGTCATTTCGCCCGATGCTTTGGTATTGTTTGCCGTGAAGCTAAAATTCATGTCATCAACAGTTCCTGATGTGACATGAACGAAAGCATTATTTTCAAGCATGGAGTTTAAATCGCTTATTTCCATTTTGGAAAGGCTTCCATCCAACGAGAACGTATTGCGATTGTTGAATAGTTCCGCCTTTAAAACAAGGACCATTTTCCCCTTTCCCATGAACAGGGCTTCCGCTTTAAATTCCAAAACTGCCTTTTCTGTTTTGTAAATGGTATCATTCGTAATTTTGCAGAGCCTTGCATTTAACCGGTTAAAACGGATAGATCCGGGTTCTGTCGCTTTTTCAACATGTTCAGTATACGAAATGTTCCCGGCTAAAACCGTTATCGAATCAATATCGAGTGTGCCGGGATAGTTGGATATCATATCCTGAAAAGCTGGCTTTTCCAAATGATTGAATGGTTTTTGCTTATCACGAAAAACATCAACATTCATTTCCCCGATTTCGATATAGGAACTCACCAAACTTCTTGATTTCAGAAAATTTGCAGCCGGGAAATCATAAAAGTGGATGTTTTTAAGACTTGCCTCTATACGATCCGTTTGAAACGGATGCCGTGAAGTAAAATCATAATCCCTGTAGTTCGGATGAATTGAATAGTCACTGATCATCAGCGTTTTCAATCCTGAGGAATAGTTCATCCCGGTAGCTGTAAAGGTGTACATACTGTCAGCCGTAACCCCTTGAAGTTCCTGTACATCGAAATCAAATTGCCTGAAAATGTTTCCGGGCGAAATGGTATCCAGTTTCTCAATCTGAATATCGTATGCTTTCCAAATGCCATCCTGTATTGAAAAGGCTTTGGAAGTGGCAGAATCACTGACCGAAACCATTAATCTATCCACAAAAAGGCTGTCTATCCGGATGTTTAGCGACGAAATTTTTGCTGGTCTTTTTTTCTCTGGAAATGGGATCTTCCCTTGTAAATGACAATCGAATACAGTTAATTCCCTAAGTTCGACATCATTTTTGAATATCGCTTTCCAAAGATTGATTCCTTTGAAATCAACCGAAGTAATTGCTGCTGTCAGATCAGGTAACCCATTTTGCTCCCGGACTGAGCGAACGATAATATTCTCAAGTTCAATCCCTGCCTGGAAGACAGACAGATGAACCTTCCCTATTTCCAATTTAAAATCCGGGGAGTTTTCATTGTATGCAGCCTGAATTTTTTTCTTTGCCCAGGGCTCAGCAACCACAGTCGTTAAAAGTATCAGTAACAACACAAAAGCAACTGTTCCCAATGTAATGCTTAAAAACACTTTCCTGGTCATTCGAAAATAACGGTATTAATAATTTGATATCTAATGCGCTGGCTTATTTTCAAGTGAAAGTTGCAGTATGACTGTAATCAATGCGGTTACCAGCAACATGTGAATGATTCCGTTGGATTGAAATCCTACAAACCCGATTAACCAACCGATTATTAAGATTAAAGCAACGATGTAAAGTAGATTTCCCATGATTTGTGCTTGCTTGTTTGATTCTATGAAATGAGCAAAATTCTGAAAATTACCAGATTGGATGATTGTTCCCGTCCTGCGAATTCGCTGTCTGCGTCGGGCAGTCAGCGGGCAGTTAAAAATCAGAATCTATGCCAATGAAACTTAATACTACAAATGTGGGGTGTTTTCTTCACAGGGTCATTACACAATTCAGGTTAAAAGTTACAACATTCACACTTTCTGTCCTTTCCACAAACAGGCAGGCGACAGAAATATAGAGCCGGAATTTCTGAAAGTTTCTGAATGATGGTGATCTTAATCCACAAAATTAAACAGGACCCGGCTGACCGCATCGGGACCCGGCTGGTAACCCAAACGTTCGTGCTGTACAAAAACAGGACGATTTTAACGGACATCGGGACAGTTTCAACAGACATAAAGATCGTGTCAAAGGTCATCGAGATCGTGTAAGATGACATAGAGGCACTCTAAGTCGACATATAGGCAGTGTAACAGGTCGTCGGGACGATGCAGGCATTTCTGCAATGTATTTGAATTCGGTTTATTTCGAAGGTATAGCTATAACCTTCGAACCCGAAGCAGTAAACTTTGAATACAATGCTGACAAGAGTTACTACGGATATTAACCGTAGCAACAAATAAAAATCTAAAGGAGGAAAAAGCTTCTTTTTTATTGAAAATTGGTTTCATTAAACATTTAACGATAATGCTTTATTTATTAAGTTGTTGTAAATTGCAGTATTAAAGATATAAAGGAAATTCATCCACACATGCAAGGATCACAACTACGCAAATTAGAAGCCGAACTCTGGTGGGCGGCCGGCCTATTGAAAGCAAACAGTAAACTTACGGCTTCGGAATATTCAATGCCGGTAATGGGTTTAATATTTTTACGTCACGCTTTTAACCGCTTTCTGAAGGTTAAAGTTGAAGTAGAAAAAGATTTCACGATTAAAAATGGCAGAACACGATTACAGGATTACAGGATTACACGATTAAAAATTGCCTGAACATGATTAAAGGATAAACACGATAAACACGATAAAATCATGGAAATTTAATAAAGCTACAACGATGAATAAGAACAATTCAAAAAAATCCTGTCTATCCTGAAATCAAAAAAATCCTATTCTGACATTTATTGAAAATACCATTTCTGAAAATTTTAAAGAGGTGGCGATATGAAATGTGAGACGCAACTTTTGGGTGAAATAATTAATTTTAAAAGGGGATATGACTTACCAAGTCGAGTTCGAAAAAGCGGTATTGTACCAATAATATCTTCATCAGGTATAACAGATTATCATTCGGAAGCCGCAAAAAGTGGAGAGGGAGTGGAAACTGGACGATATGGTACTTTGATAGAGAATAATTTGAAACGGGTAAAATTGTTGGAAGAGAAGGCATTTTTGAGTTATAAGGCAATTGTGAAAATTGAAAAGATGGAAGAGTTTGCAATTGAAGAAGTTTGTCAAACTCCTGGTGGTGGAACACGGGCAACGGGAAATCCACAATTTTGGAACGAATGAGAAGTTTTTTGGTTCTCACCAACAGATTTAACTAAACACAATTCATTCGTACTTTTAGACAGCGAAAAGAAGATTACGGAATTGGGTTTGCAAAAAATATCGGCAAAACTTTTACCACCTAAAACCATATTAATGACAAGTCGTGCAAGCACGGGATATTTTGCTGCCGAGGTTGATGAATGGGGAAATAGAGGTGTAAGCATTGTGTTCACTCCTTTAATTGCATTAATTAGAGACCAGGTCTGGAGTATGCAGGAAAAAGGCATCCGGGCTTCTGCCATCAATTCAAATCAGGAAGAAATTGAAAATGCCGCGATCATAGAAAGTGCACAGAATAATCAACTTGATATTCTTTACATTGCTCCTGAACATATGGAGAATGCTACCTGGATTAACGCAGCACGGGAAATGAAAATTGCTATGGTCGTGATTGATGAAGCACATTGCATTTCTATGTGGGGTCAAAGTTTCCGGCCAAACTACCGAAGGATTGTAAATCTGGTGAAATTATTACCCCGAAACTTTCCGGTATTGGCAACAACTGCAACTGCTACGCCAAGGGTACAAGCTGATATTATTGAACAGGTAGGTTCTGATTTAATTCCTGTTCGTGGTCAGTTATTACGTTCAAACATCAGGTTATTTGTAGTAATGGTTCAAAGTGAAGATGAAAAGTTCTTCTGGCTGGCTGAATATTTACCTAAACTGGCCAAAACAGGCATTATCTACACAGGTACACAAGCGAATACCGAAATTTACTCCAACTGGCTTCAATTCCTTAAGTTCAACTCTGCTGCCTACAGCGGAAGGTTAGATGCTGAATCGAGAAAGATAGTGGAAGCAGATTTTATCGGCAATAAATACGATTGTGTAGTTTCAACCAATGCTTTGGGGATGGGCATCGACAAGCCTGATATCCGCTTTATCATTCACACACAAATACCACAATCACCTATTCATTACTACCAGGAAATAGGGCGGTCGGGTCGTGATGGAAAAAGAGCCTTTGCAATACTGTTGTATAATCCAAATAAAGACCTGGAACTTCCCCGAAACTTTATCGACGGAAGTAAGCCTGCAACAATTGATTATGAAAAGGTAATAGTGGCCACTAGAAAAGCGCTTTTAGGCCGGAATGAAATTATAAAAGCAACCAATCTTAAGCAAACACAAGTAAATGTAATCTTAGCCGATTTAATCGATCAGGGAATTATTCATGAACAGCAAGGCAAATACAAAAAGTATTTATATGATCCCAATGCCCCGTTGTTGGACCTTTCGGCATTTGAAATATTACGGGATGCACAAAATCACGAGTTGGAAAAAATGATTGAATATACCGCCATCAAAACATGCCGGATGCAGTATTTGTGCAATTACCTTGGAGATGACAGGCAAACCTTATGTGGCGAAGAAAAATTCCCCAACTTCACCACAGAAAATTTTTCACAGTGGCATTACTAAAAAGGAAAATGTGCATGGGAAATTTATATATGAAGATCCGGGTGAAATAATGGGAAAAAGTATCCTGATAATTGATGATATCTTTGACAGCGGATACACAATGAAAGAAATAGGACTTTATTTAACAAATATTGGCGCAACTGTTATTGCCCCACTGGTGATTGCCAGAACAGTAGGAGGCGATATATAAAAGAAAATAAAATGAACGAATACATCGAAAAAACATACTGGATAGCCATTGCTCATTTACCAAAATGGCAGAATGAACGAATAAATCGTTTAATCATTCAGGTGGTACATGAAAGAAATATGTCGTGGGCTGACTTTTTTGAATTAGACAAAAAAGGTTGGAGAGAAATATTTGCTTTTAACGAAAAAGAATTGGCTGATTTGGAATTTGCAAAAAATGACATGCCTCGTCTCGCTTTTATTGCAGAACAATTACAGAATGAAGGCTTTCAGATGATACCCATTAATTCGACAGACTATCCGGTAGTTTTAAAAGAAAATCTGAAGATAAAAAGCAGTCCGCCAGTTTTATACATTAAAGGCCGGACAGGTTTGTTGCAAGAAGATGCAGTCGCAATTGTAGGTTCACGAAAGGCTGGTGAAAAAGCTTTGGAATTTACTGACCATGTTGCCAAAAAATGTGTAAAAGAATTTAAAGTTGTTGTAAGTGGCTTTGCTAAAGGGGTAGATAAACAAGCATTGGATAGTACAATCGGGGCAAATGGAAAGAGTATTATTGTTTTACCTCAGGGAATTTTAACTTTTCAAGCCGGATTTAAAAAATACTACGAACCCATTGTAAATGGCGATGTGCTGGTATTGAGCTCTTTCTTTCCAAAAGCAGGTTGGGATGTTGGTTTGGCAATGGCAAGAAATGCATACATCTATGGCTTGGCAAAAGAAATATATGTAGCCGAGTCGGACGAAAAAGGGGGTACCTGGGAAGGCGCCCTGAATGGGTTAAAAAGGCAAAGAAAAATATATGTAAGAGTTCCGGAAATAAAGGAAAAGAATGCAAACATTAAATTGGTTGAACTTGGAGCCTATCCGGTAAATATTGATGGACAAACTATTGAACTTAAAAACGCAATAGTTGGGAATATTTTTGAAACAATTCCTGTTAACAGTGCAAATGAACCAAAACCAAGCGATGAAAATGGGGGCAAATTTTTAGAGAACGATATCATTGATCTATTAAAAAAAGGAAGTTATTCATCCAGGGAAATTTTGCTGGCGCTAAAGCTTGATTGGGACAGTCGTAAACTGACTAACTTTTTGAAAAAGAATACGAACATCAAAACTATTTCAGGAACGCCTGTTAAATACACGCTAAATGATGTAATTACTCCTTCTTTATTCGGTTAATAATGGCTTGGGAATATTCAGAAGATAACCTTATAGAACAAACTGCGATTGATTTGTTTTTCAATCGTTTGGGTTGGGATACCGCATTGGCCTACAACAAAAAATTCTTTGGTGAAGGCAGTACTTTGTGTCGGTTGAATAAAAAAGAAGTTATTCTGAAACGCAATTTTATTGAAAAATTAAAACGATTCAATCCCAATCTTCCGAACGGGCGTATAAACATGCCTATGAAAAACTGACTGAAGAAATTATGCCAAGTCGTTGCCGGAAATAAATTTTGAGAAACATCAGTTGCTAAAAAATGGAATACCTGTTGATTTTATCAATGAAAAAGGGGAACAGATAAAAAACAAAACACTTAAAGCTTTTGACTTTGAAACCCCTGAAAATAATGACTTCTTAGCTGTTCGTCAGTTGTGGATTCAGGGGATCAAATTATTGTAGGTATCTGTGAAAAGAATCGGTTTATATCTTCATCAGTCTTTAAAGTTTTGTCCTTATCACAACCTAAAAAGAGGAAAAAGGTTAAAGGCCAGACAGGAACAAGTTACAATTTTTACAATAAGATTGACAGCACCTGGAAGCAGATTTACATTGACAACTTTGGGCGGGTCCTGGAATTAAAAGGCACTTTTCAGGATACTGCAATGATACTGAAAAGTGAAAGAATAAAGGATCAAAAATCAAACTTCTATTACTTCAACCGTATAACCTGGACGAAAGACAGCATCGGGAACATTTCGCAAAAGTGGGATGTGGTGGACGAAAAAGGCACTGTTTTACGGGTTGTTTTTGATGGAATTTACAAGCGTAAAACAAGTTCAACCGAAATTGAAAACCAGAAAAAGGTTACCGGAATTGGTGGTATTTTCATTAAGTGTAAAGACCTGGATAAATTGAAACATTTGACTATGGGAAATTTGTTCACATCCTGGATCCTGAAGGGAATAAAATTGAATTGTGGGAACCCATCGACCTTGAGTACGACAAAATTGTTGGCGGACGAACAAAATAATGACGCCGGCCATTCTGCACGATGCCTGAAGACCTTTGTAATTTAAAAATACTGCGATGAAATTAGAGGATTTCGGATATAATGATGATTTTGAAAAATTCAGGATTGAATACCTGCCCGACAATATGGAGGTAGGAAGAATTATTGCAGAACATAAAGAACGATACATTGTCAGGACAACAAAAGGTGAATTTGAAGCTGAGATTTCCGGTACTATGCGTTTTACCGCAAAAAACCGTGAAGATTTTCCGGCAGTAGGTGATTGGGTTGCGCTGACAACTTATGACACTGATTTTGCCCTGATTCATAAATTTCTGCCAAGATTTTCGATGATTAAAAGGCAAGCTGTCGGACGATCCGGAGAGATTCAGATTATTGCGGCGAATGTTGATTATGCTTTTTTAGTCCAATCCGCTGACAGGGATTTCAATATCAACAGATTGGAACGATACCTGACGATTTGTAATTCATCTCAGGTTAAGCCTGTCATTGTATTAAGTAAAATTGATTTAATAGACGAAGCCCTGGTTCATGAGCTATTGGACCGCATTACTACGCGGATTAAAAATGTTGCAATTATTCCGATAAGTAACGAGACACCAAACGGATATGAAGCATTAAAAAAAACGATTGAAAAAGGGAAGACCTATTGTTTGCTTGGTTCGTCGGGTGTTGGGAAATCGACCCTTTTAAATAATCTTTGTGGTCAAACCATCATGAAAACGGGTACAATAAGTCAGAGTACCAGCAAAGGAAAACATGTTACGAGTCACAGGGAGTTAATTATTCTTGAAAATGGCGGAATTATAATTGACAATCCGGGTATGCGGGAAGTTGGCATTACGGATTCAACCGGTGGACTTGAAATTACATTTGACATGATTGTTAAACTTTCTCAAAATTGCAAATTCAAAAACTGTACGCATACAAGTGAAAATGGTTGTTGTGTTCTTGATGCCATTGAAAAAGGAGATATTGATCAGGCGTTCTATGAGAATTACCTGAAAATAGAAAGAGAAAAAACACATTTTGAATCAACCGTTGCAGAGCGACGAAAAAAAGATAAGGAATTCGGGAAAATGATGAAGGATTATAAAAAAGACACGAATAGAAATAAGTACTGAGGAAAGCTGGATTCCCGGCTGGTTGTCTGAATTTATACCGGAGCAGATTTCAAAATAGATCTTACCACAGGGACGTCCTATGCCTACGAAACTGTTGAAAAGGCTATAGGCGGATACGAGGCGGTTATCAATACGCTAAATGTTTCAGGAAAATCAGACAATCCCTGGGCTCCGCTTGCAGCCCCCAAAGATTTGATATCCATATCAGCGTCCAATGCTGTCCACTTTAATAAACAATACCGGGGCAACCGCGACTCCGGAAGGAAAAACCCCGGCAAACACGAACCTGAGCAGAAATTCAGCCGGGGAATTTTTCATCAGGATAATCGAAAATATAAAGCACAGCCGTGAAAGGAAACTGTTGTATGTATGAAATAAAACACCCCTGTAAATCAGTTGTTTACAAGGGTATTGGTGATCCTACCGGGATTCGAACCCAGATCATAAGAACCGGAATCTTACATTCTATCCATTGAACTATAGGACCAGTTTATTTCAGCGAGGACAAAAATAGTAAAACTTGAATTGAATTGGCTCCTTTATTCAAAAAACATG
>JBBSBP010000132.1:0-12552 GCA_038251165.1 Bacteroidales bacterium
CCAATCGTTTCATATTATTTGGGTTATTTTCAGGATCAAAAAGGGAATAAGGAACAGGCTAAAAAATACTTTAAAACTGCGCAGGGTCTTTCCGAAGAAAATTGCTTCCCTTTTCGTCTGGAAACAATTGGTATTCTTAAAAAAGCAATTGACTACAACAAGGGCGACGGAAAAGCATACTATTATTTGGGTAATATATTATACAACAAACAGCCTGAAAAGGCTATTGGATACTGGGAAGAAGCGGTGAAAAATGAGCCCGGTCTGGCCATGGCTTACCGAAATTTAGGATGGGGGTATTACCGTCACAACAACGATTTTCAAAAAGCGATTCCTTATTACGAAAAGGCCATTGCGCTGGATCATAGCGATGCCATTTTATTTACCGAACTGGATAATCTATATGAATTGAATAATAGCCCGATCGCCCAAAGGTTGAAGATATTTGAAGGAAACGAAAAGGTTGTCAACAAACGCGACGACGCATTTGTCCGCCAGATAACTGTTCTTACCCTTGCCGGGAAACCTGAAAAATCGGTTGAATATTTAAACGACAAGGTATTCAGTTACCGGGAAGGAAATTCAAGAGTTCGCGAAGTAATTATCGATGCACAATTGTCGCTCGGGTTGAAATATATGGCAGCAAAGGAATATCAGAAAGCATTGGATCATTTTCTTCTGGCCAGGGTGCCCGACGAGGAAGCTGGTAGCGCCAGATCAGGAAATCGTGATATTCAGGTGAATTATTTTATTGGTCAGGCTTACAAGTCATTAAAGATGAACAAAAAAGCAAACGACTATTATAAATTGGCAACACAGGCCGAAACTTCCAAAAGGCCGGGGATCATGAGTTATTATCAGGGTCTTTGCTTTTTGGAGTTAAAAAATAAAGACAAAGCCGATGAAATTTTCAATAACCTGATTGAGAATGGGGATAATATAATCAATAAGAAGGGTGAAACTCAGAACGACTTTTTTGCAATATTCGGAGAAAAAGAAGCTGAGAATACCAGAAATTCACAGGCTTATACCTTAAGAGGGTTGGGATATAAAGGACTGGGCAAAGCAATCCAGGCGAAAGAAGATCTGCAAAAGGCAGTTGATTTGTCGGTAAGCAATTTATGGGCAGGTACAGAGTTGAAGGGATTATAATTTGTTTAAATGAGATTAAACTAACCATATCAATATTAAATTGAAAATCATGAATCAAAAACTTCGCTTTTTCTTATTTTCTTTCTATGTGTTGTTTATTATTTCCTGCACAAAAAAAAATGAATCACAATTCGTTAAATTTGAAGGTGAATCCTATCAAAAAAAATGGGCTATTACAGACTTAAATCCTGAATTGCCGAGGGATTGGTCTGCATATAATTATCTGACTTTTGAAATAAATGCTTCCTCCACGCAGCGTTTTTATCTGAACTTATATGATGCAGAAGGAATTCGCAAAATGAGGATACAACCTTTTCAAAAAGTCTGGGTGCGTGCTTCAATTCCACTTGTGCGCTTCCAAACAAGAAATACAGTAGGAATGGACATGGCTGCTATTGGCAAAACTGCCTTGCCCGGATTATGTATCGGTTTTACCGGCTCAATTGGTTCAATCAATCAAATAGATTCAATCGGAGTTGAAATGGATTTGCCTGTTAACTCTCCAACTTTGGAAATCAGAAATGTTAACTTAACAATGGAGCCGAAAGATTCTATTCTTTCCCCAATCCCTGTTGTCGATGAGTTCGGTCAATGGATACCCGATCAATGGGATGGGAAAGCAAATTCGTTGGAAGATTTGAAAGCAATTTGGGATGAAGAGGATAAGTCTTTACAAACGAATGATTTTAACGTTTCAAAGTATGGTGGTTATTTGGATACAAAAGCCAAAGCAACCGGTTTTTTCAGGGTGCAAAAAATAGATGGGAAATGGTGGTTTATTGATCCTGAAGGACATTTTTTCTTTTCTGCCGGAAGTACGGGAATCGGTCCGGGCGGATCTTTTTCACGTGTTGAAGGAAGAGAATATATATACAAATCGCTGGTCCCTGCCGAACTTACTCAGTCAGATCCCCGGATTGGTAAAGCTTCTTTTTTTACATGGAACCTTTATCGTCGTTTTGGTGAAGATTGGTACAACAAATGGACTGACATGACATTTCGCCGCATGGACAATTGGGGGCTGAATACCGTTGCAAATTGGTCGGATGGAAACCTGGGCCGAAGTCAAAAAATGGCTTATGTTTCTACGCTTAGAGGATGGGGCTTCAATCCTGAAACGATGGGTATGCCTGACGTTTATGATCCGAATTATGCGGCAGAAGTTGATGCTGCAGCAAAAAATCAATGTTTGCCCTTAAAAGATGATCCTTTTTTACTCGGATATTTTGTCGGAAACGAACCACCATGGCCGGGAAGGGAAATGGATTTGATTGATGCCATTATGAATGGAAAGGATACACCTATAAAATCAGCACTCAAAGATTATCTTTCTGAATCAGACTCGCCTGAGAAACGAAAAGCCTTTGTTTATGAAACGTATAAGAAGTTTATTACAACCGTAAATTTGGCCATTAAAAAGTATGACCCGAATCATTTGAATTTAGGATTGCGCTTTGGCGGTAATCCTCCGGTAGATATTATAAAGGCTTCATCAGCTGTTGGTTTTGATGTGTTTAGCCTGAATATTTACGGCTATTCAACCTATCTCGACAGATTGGAAAAAATAGATAAATATACCGGATTGCCAATAATAATAGGTGAATTTCACTTTGGTGTACCGGGTAGAGGACTTGCACCAGGTCTGGCACAAACAATTAATCAGGAAGAACGTGGAGTTGCATACCGCTATTATGTCGAGAATGCTGCAGCTCATCCATCTCTGGTGGGAACACATTGGTTTCAGTGGTGGGATCAGCCTTCAACAGGACGATCGGATGGAGAAAATTATAATATTGGTTTTGTAAATGTTGCAGATATTCCCTACAAGGAACTGGTTGATGCGGCACGAGAAACGCACAAAGGAATATTTGATATTCACTCAGGCAATATACAACCGATAAGTAGAAAGGCGATCACTCAAAAATAGATACGGTGACCAGATAATATGTATTGTGTTTTTGTTTGAGATATGGCGCCGATATGTGTGCCCAGTAAAGTAGTAGGTTGGGCTATAAAGGACTGGGCAAAACAGCCAAAGCGAAAGAAGATCTGCAAAAGGCAGTTGATTTGTCTGTTAGCAATTTATGGGCAAGCACAGAATTGAAAGACATGCAAATTTGTAAATATAGCACTATAAAGAAATAAGACTAACACAGGTAAAATCTTTGAACTAAATTTCTATTCGTACATAAATGTTGAAAATCACATCTATAATTTTTCTTTATTTACTTGGATTCAACCTCCAAACGGTCAACGGGCAAAGCCTGGTTTGGCAAAGTGAAGGTGAAGCCGGAGAATTACAGGGGGCGGGTGAAATAAAATCGGGATGCGCCAATGCTTCGGGTGGTGAATTTGTCACAATTACAAATGTTAACGGTAATGGACTTAAATTTAGCCCTGTTAATATACCAGTTGAGGGATCTTACCAATTGGTTGTGAATTATTTTAACGCATCCACTCAGGTTATGGAAGTATATCTTAATAATCAATCAATAGGGCTTATCGATTTTCCAATATCAAACTGGTGTTATCAAGGTTCTGCCGGTCAAGCTATGATTACGCTTGCTTTGCCAAAGGGCAACAACACAATTGAATTGAAAGTTTATAATAATTCCTCTACCCCATATATTGACAAAGTGTCTCTTAAAAGCAACACTACAATCACTTTTGATCCAACAAAATATTATTTAAGCAGTAGTGCCGGAAATGATGCAAATTCAGGTTTAAGCAAGGATAAACCCTGGAAGAGTTTATCCAAAATTAACGCACAGCTATTACACCCGGGAGACTCCGTGTTTTTTAAAGCTGCCGATACTTTTGTTGGACAATTAAATATCTCAGGTTCCGGATCGGAAAATAAAGTAATCTATTTTGGTAAATATGGAAATGGGGATAAACCTTTGCTCGATGGTGCCAAGGCAGAGGGAGGGGCACATTTAGCAACGATTTTCATTAATAATAGGGAATACATTGAAATTGCCGATTTGGAAATAACCAATGATCGTTTGGTCTCAAAGGCAAATGTATCAGATGATTTGGCATATGGAATATACGTGCTCAATGATGGAAATATTACCATGCATCATTTTCGCTTTCATGATCTTAACATACACGATATTTTTTCACTCGCTACAAACTCAAGTTTCAACGACATATCAGTAGCTGCCATTTCATTTAAATCCAGCAAAAACATGCAAGTAGGAACCGAAAAAAACATTCGTGATTTTATCGTGGAAGACTGTTACATTGCTCGTACCACACGTTTTGGAATTACTAACGGGCACGGAGGAGGAGACGCAGGTATTGGCAACGATTCCATTAATCGCAACATGGATATGATATTTCGAAACAACCACTTTTACCAAACTGGAGGCACTTGTATTTTGCCTGCCAAAGCATACAACTGTTTGCTTGAGAACAATATTTTCGAATATCCGGGTTCTGATATAGATCCACGGATGGCCAAAAGAGGCAGTGCTGCCTGGTACTTTAGCAGTTTTAATATAATTTCTCAATTCAATAAATCGTTGCATGTGCGTGGCGATGGAGACTCCTACGGACAACATATCGATTACGGGAACGAAAATATCATATTACAATACAATTACAGCGAGGACAGTGAAGGTGGATTTTGTGAAATTTTGGGCAAAAATGTAAATTCAGTATATCGGTTTAATGTAAGTGTAAACGATGGGTTTAGAGATTATGCTGGGAATACAATATGGGTATCGGATTTTGCAGGTTCGGTTAAAATATTGTCGGACGAAAATTACATCTACAACAATTCCATTTACGTTGATGCCAGCATAACTCCGGATATATCAATCGTTGGGAAGAATACCTATGTGTATAATAACATCTTTTACGCTGCCGGTATCTCACAAATTGGTGAAAAGGTAAATATTACCATTAATCCGGGAAGCAAGTTATACATGTCAAACAATTTGTTTTATGGCAATGTAAGCAGTAA
Source organism: Bacteroidales bacterium (assembly GCA_038251165.1). GTDB lineage: Bacteria > Bacteroidota > Bacteroidia > Bacteroidales > Prolixibacteraceae > Aquipluma. Next base: position 5,123 of record JBBSBP010000132.1, read on the forward strand.
ACTATCTAATTATGACATCAATCCGGTATTTGGAAATCCTGCATACATTAAACCAGGAGAGTTAAATATAGCTGCTTATCGTTTAGGAATAAACAGCAAAGCACTAAATGCCGGAACAAAATTCCCTGAGCCAAAATTCCCTATGGCCGGCAAAGGTATTTTTAAGAACATTAAAGTATATCCGGACCTCGATTTGTATGGAAATCCTGTAAATGTATCAACAACGATTCCTAACATTGGTGCATACAATGGTGAAGCTTTAAATCCAAATGGTATTAATAATTTTGAGATCATAGATGCCACAACCATGATGGTTTATCCCAATCCGGTAAAACAAAATGTTTATGTAACCATCAATGCCCAGAAACAGGGGAAAGTGAAAATACACCTGTCAGATCTTCAGGGAAGATTACTAAATTCGGAGGACAGAATAATTACCCAAGGTGCTAATACTCTAAAGGTGATGATCGATTCAAATATTAAAAATGGTATTTATTTATTAAGCATTGAAGAAGAAGGATATTTTATCAGTAAGCGGATCGTTTTAACACGATAAAAATAAAAATGAAAGTGACAGCATACTAAGGATCGTTTCATGAATAATTGAAAGGAAAATTTCGGGGATAGTTTTGATGCCTCAATTTAAAATAAAAAAACAATATCATGAATGTGAAAAACAGAAAGCTCGTTTTATTAGTTCCCTGCTTTTTTGTATTGTTAGTAGTCCTTGCTTCTTGTTCAGAAGATATGCAACAGGAATTAAAACTTTGGTACGATCAGCCGGCCAGGGAATGGATGACTGAAGCTTTGCCCGTTGGCAATGGATATATGGGATCCATGTTTTTTGGAGGGGTCGAAAAGGAACAAATCCAGTTTACCGAAGGTTCGCTGTGGAGTGGTGGCCCCGGTTCAAGTCCAGATTACAATTTTGGAATCAGAGAGGGGGCCTGGAAAAATCTTGAGGAAATAAGGAAGTTAATAAACGATGGGAAGCTGAAGGAAGCAAATCTATTGGCCTCAAAGGAATTAACAGGAAAAATAACTTCCGGACAATTTGGGGCACAACAAACCATGGGCGATCTGTTTATTTCGGTTGAAAACTCAGGAGTGACCAGCAATTATAAACGTGAACTTGACCTGAACAAGGGTGAAGGAAGTGTTTCTTATGTACTGGATGGAGCGAAATATAAACGGACTTATTTTGGAGATTATCCGGGGAAATTGATGGTTTACAATTTTACCAGCAGCCGTAAAACCGGTTACACCATTCATTTTCAGTCTCCCCATAAAATGAACAGTGAAAATTTCGCGGATGGAATTTATTCATTTCAGGGAAATGTAAAAGATAATGGGATGGAATTTGAAAGCTGTTTGAAATTCGATACCGATGGCAAGCTTGAATTTATTGATGGAAAGATACAAATCACAAACGCAAAAAACTTAACCATCTATCAGGTTGCTGCTACCGATTACACCTTGGAATATCCGGAATACAAAGGGGCGGATTATATCGCTGAAAATAAAAAGGCATTGGACCGGTTGGAAGGAAAATCCTATGAAGAGGTTAGCAAAGAACATTTAATTGATTACCAAAATCTGTTTTCACGCGTGGAATTAAATCTGGGTGAAAACAATCGCGATTCTGTTCCAACCGACAGAAGGTTAAGTGAATATGCCGATGGAACAATAGACCCGGGTCTGGAAGAAATCTATTTTCAGTACAGCCGTTACTTAATGATATCTGCATCGCGAAAAGGAACCCTGCCACTTAATTTACAGGGGAAATGGAACAATAGCACAAACCCGCCCTGGGCATGTGACTATCACATGAATATCAATGAAGAGATGCTGTATTGGCCCGCCGAAGTTACCAATCTGGGAGAATGCCACTTACCGCTTTTTACATATATGGAGAGTTTGGTGGAACCGGGTAAAAATTCGGCAAAAGAATTTTTTAATACCCGTGGCTGGATTGTCAATACCATGAACAATCCTTTTGGGTACACTTCGCCCGGATGGGGATTTCCATGGGGCTTTTTCCCTGCCGGAGCCGCCTGGTTATGTCAACATGCCTGGGAACATTACGATTTTACAAGAGATGAATCATTTCTTAAAGAAACAGCTTATCCGCTTATGAAAGAAGCTGCCTTGTTTTGGATCGATTATCTTATTGAAGATGAAAATGGATATTTGGTTTCTATCCCTTCTTATTCACCTGAGCATGGTGGTATTTCAGGAGGGGCAGCCATGGATCATGAAATTGCCTGGGATTTATTGAACAATTGTGTTCAGGCTTGCGAAGTGTTAGGCGTTGACGATGAATTTAAGCAGAAAGCAATGGCTGTTCGGGATAAAATACTGCCTCCTCTGATTGGCAGTTGGGGACAATTGCAGGAATGGAAAGAAGATGTGGATGATCCAAACGATAATCACCGTCATGTTTCGCATCTATTTGCCCTGTATCCCGGAAAACAAATTACAGTTGAACATGCTCCTGAATTGGCAGAAGCCGCACAAGTTACTCTAAAAGGTCGGGGTGATGGAGGTACAGGATGGTCTTTGGCCTGGAAAGTGAATTTTTGGGCGCGATTGAAAGATGGAGATCATGCCTACAAGCTTTTCCGAAGATTGCTCAGACCTATAGTCAATCAGGGAACGGATATGGTGAACGGAGGAGGAAGTTATTCGAATCTGTTATGCGCCCATCCACCTTTTCAATTGGATGGCAATATGGGCGGGTGTGCCGGAATCGCGGAAATGTTGCTGCAAAGCCACGATGGTTATATCGAATTACTGCCTGCATTACCTCTTGCATGGAAAGAGGGAGAAGTGAAAGGACTTGTTGCACGTGGTGGATTTATTATCGACATAAAATGGGAAAACAATGAATTAGCAGATGCCAGGATAAAGTCCATTACGGGTGGAGAAATTCCGGTAAAATACAAAGATAAAACCATCCAAATAGCAATCCGGCAGGGAGAAGAACTTAAGCTTGACAATCAATTAAAAACATTACAATAAAATTAATAAACAGAACCATATACCTATAAAATAAATCGTTATGAAAATAAAAATTGAAAATCAGGATTATCGGAAATCCTTTAGATGGATATTAATTAGTCTATTCCTGGTCACGTTATTTTTGCCTGCCATCTCTCAACAGCATGCTAAATACACGTCATTTAAACCGGGAGGAGAATGGCTGGACGTAGATGGAGTTCACATTGATTGTCATGGTGGCAATATCATCTATGTTGATTCAAAAAAAACTTATTATTGGTATGGCGAACACCGGGGAGAACCCAGAGGTGCATCATGCTACTCATCAACCGACCTTTATAACTGGAAAAAAGAAGGTGTTGTGATTGAAAAGGGGGATATTCTGGTTTTCGAGCGCCCCAAAGTTGTATATGATGAGGCTGCAGATCGCTACGTGATGTGGTTTCATTATGATGGGTTACTTAATGGTGAAAACTACAGGATTGCGGAACTGGGTGTTGCGGTCAGCAAAAATCCAACCGGACCCTTTGTAATTCAGGATCACAATCGCCCCAATGGACATGAATCGCGTGATATTGGAATGTATTTCGAGCCAGACACAAAAAAAGCCTACATTGGCTATGCCGCGGATCATGTTAACCGCACCATTCGGATGGTTGAATTGTCAGCTGATTATCTGAGTACTACTATCAACGATGTGGATATTGAAGCACATTGCGAAGGACCCGGTATTCTGAAAAAGAATGGCGCCTTTTATCTTTTAACCAGCCAGTGCTCAGGATGGACGCCAAATCCCGGAACCTATTATACTTCTTCTGATATTATGGGACCATACACCAGCCAGGGAAGCCCTTTTATTGGTGATGCAGGGAACAATTCTTTTAATTCTCAACCGTGCTTTATTTTTAAAATTCCAGGATATAAGGATGCCTGGCTTTATATGGGTGATAGGTGGAATGGTGGTGGAACTCCCCTATCGCAATACGTATTTCTGCCAATTACAATTACAGCCGAAGGTAAAATGGAAATCCACTGGCGCAACGAATGGAATTTAAGCGTATTTACTCCCAACAACAAAAAGCGCTAAATATTAAGAATTTAGGTGAAATGGAATATACTAAAACAACTTATACGATGAGAAAACCATTTTCATTATTGATTTTGTTGCTGATCATATTTTCTGCTTGTACTCAAGCAAAAAAGCAAGCCCAGAGGCAACCCAACCTGTTGATTATTTTCACCGATGAACACAGACGGCAGGCTATGGAGTTCTGGCAGCAGCCTGAATATCACGGCGCAATCAACGGCGCCAGTGATCCGGTATTTACACCTCATCTTAACAAGCTTGCATCTGAGGGTGTTGTGTTTACTCAGGCCATGAGTACGCATCCGGTTTGCAGCCCTCACCGGGCCATGTTGTTGAGTGGCATGTTTCCATTACAAAATGGGGTTTGGAAGAATTGCCATGAAAACTCACCTACCGATCTAAAAGAAGATTTAGAATGTTTTACCGACGTTCTCTACGATAAAGGGTACAATACGGCCTATTTCGGGAAATGCCACTGGATTAAGCCAACCAGAGTCTTTGATCAGAATGGCAATTACATTGGAACTACCAACCCCCCGGGCGGGTATTTGCCCAACAAATTTGATATCTATATTCCACCGGGACCAGACAGGCACAGCATCGAATATTGGTATCAGGTACTCAAGGACAATCATTTTTCCCAATATGTTTACTCTAACGATCCGTTTGTTATAGGAGGTAAAAGCGATGGTGAGATGTATAATGCAACTGAATTTTCATCAAAACATGAGGCCCGCACGATTATCGACTACCTTAAAAACAATCGTCAGCAGCGCGACTCGAACAAACCGTTTTGTATTACCTGGTCTCTAAATCCTCCGCATCCTCCTTACAACAAAATTGGCGATTGCGAAGAGGAATCGTATTTGCTTTATAAAAACATGACTCACGATCAGCTCTTCAACCGTCCTAACAGGACAGATAAAGCATCAGATCTTAATGCAAGAGTGTATTATGCCAATGTTACATCAACTGATAAGTATATCGGTCAGGTGATTGATGCCCTTGATGGCCTTGGATTGGGGGACAACACGCTGGTTGTTTTCACCTCGGACCATGGCGAAATGCTTGGAAGCCAAGGCAGAATGCAAAAAAACTGTGAATACGAGGAGGCATTTGGTGTACCACTTCTTATGCGGTACAGCGGTGTTCTTCAGCACAATACCGATAATCTGCTTATCGGAACTACTGATCTTTTTCCTACATTTCTGGGTTTGATGGGATTGAGTCGTTTGATTCCCAAGGAAGTTGCCGGAACAGACTATTCTGATATTGTCAAAGACCCGCAGGCAGGGACTGTTAATCGTCCAATGTCTACTCCATTCCTTTCAATTGAAGGCAATAAAAAGGGGGTGCGGACAAATAAATACACCTTTACTGTATACGGTGATGGTAGCATAACATTGTATAATAATTTAAGTGATCCTTACCAGCAGACTAATCTCAGTTTCGATTCTCTGTCTGCTGACGACCAAAAGTTACTGAGTCAGGAGCTTGGCTACTGGCTCAAATTAGCCAAAGACCCCTGGGTAAATGAAAAAATAAATTCAAATGTAATTGACTATTCGGTATCTAATGTGTATGGAAAATTTCAACCTGATGAAAAATAGAGCCCCATTGAATGCAATGCATAAAATAATCCTATTAGCATTAGTTTGCTTGTCAACCTTAGTTTCAGCCCAAAAGCCGGAAACAAAATCTGTTGACTTTGATTTTGAAGGACCTGCATTAATAAAGTGGACGTCGGTTGGTAACGAGATTGCCATCACTAATAAAACGGCCCATGAGGGGAAACAATCGCTTGAAATCAAATATGCCTCTTCTGCTGAGTATTCATTTCAGGTTGTACCCAAATCTACCTATCGAATTACAGCCTGGGTGAAAACAGCCAGCGGTTCCGATCTGGTACAAATGAATATAAATGGGTTGGGTGAAAATAACGTCAGTGCGGCAAGTGCTTTAACCGATTGGGTTTTACTGAAAAAGGAATTTAATATTGGGGAAGGACAAACACATGCAATGCTTGAAATTTTAAATGCTGATAATCCAGGCAAAAACAGTGCATGGATCGATGATATTCAAATTGAGAGGATTTCTGATTATAAAAGTTTAAAGGTTGCTGGAATAAAAGCACTGCAAGACCGAATCCCAAAAACTGATCAGGGAATCGTGCAACAGCCCAACGAAAAGCTAAATTGGTTTTTGGATGCAAAGTTTGGGATGTTTATCCACTGGGGATTATACGCGGGGCCGGCTCGTGGTGAGTGGTTGATGCAAAATACAGGGATGAGTCCCGAAGAATACAGAAAATTCGCTTATCCTTCAAGTGGGGATGAATATTTTGCTGCCGACAAATACGACCCCAATGAGTGGGCGCAGCTGGCAAAAGATGCCGGGATGAAATACATGAGTCTCACGACCATGCATCATGATGGATATGCTTTGTTCGAAAGTAAGTACATGAATGCTTTTACTTCAAAACAGACTCACAACCGTGATTTAGTAAAGGAATATGTGGATGCCTGCCGGAGTCATGGTTTAAAAGTTGGCATATATAAAACACTGATTAATTGGCGATTCCCAGGATATTACGATGTGTCTGGCACCGATTGCAAACCCAATAAATTTGGATACACCACTGATATTTCACACAAGGAAAATGCACGTTTGATGAAAGAAGAACTTTATTGTCAGATAAAAGAGTTGATGACGAAATATGGTGAAATTGACCAACTGTTTTGGGATGGCGGATGGCTCGGGCAACAAGGGAGTGATGCCGATGGAGCTTATTTCTGGGAATCTGGCAAGTACCTCGATCCAAAAAATGAATGGCCTGTAAATCCTTATTTTCAGGATTTGGATGAAGCTACGGGAAAACCTTTGGGGATCATGGGAATGGTTCGTAAATATCAGCCCGATATTATTGCCAATCCACGATGTGGATGGTATGGCGATTACAAATCGGAAGAAGGCGGCGCTGCGGTTACTGGTCCCATCCGATCGGAAGAAGTTTACGAAAAGTGCATGTCAATTGCGGGGGCATGGGGATATAGTCCAGCCATGGAAGATTCGACAAAAATACGAACCGTTGATCAAATCAAAAGAATGTTAGCTGACTGTGTGATCAGGAATGTTACCCTTTTATTGAATGTAGGCCCCGACAGGCATGGACAAATTCCCAAACCTGTTGCAAACGTATTGCGTTCAACCGGGAAATGGCTCGATCAGGTAGGCGAGGCGGTTTATGGCACCCGAGGTGGTCCCTGGAACCCTAAAGATGGTCAATATGGTTTTACTTACAAAGACAACAGGATATACGTCTATCTGCTGGACGGATTTGAAG
>JBBSBP010000133.1:0-12418 GCA_038251165.1 Bacteroidales bacterium
ACAACTTCACGGCTATACTGGCCTCCAATGTAACGCTGCGAGGCAGGATTTACATGGCAATGCAAAATCCGGGGAACATCGTAGCAATAATCCATGCGAATGAATTCGCCACTTAAGGGATAACCGTAGCAATGTTCAAATGTCATTAATTCGCAGGGATTATTTTTGCTTGCATTAAAATCGAAAGCCAGGTATTCACCGTAAAAAGTGAGACAAGAGAGATACACGCCTTGTGCCCTGGTGGTTTGCGAAACCTGAATGGTTGGTTTATACGGAATTATCGCGGCCGGATCTTTGATGGTTTGCTCGGGATACCAAAACTGGATGCCTTTAATTTGAGTACTTGTCTCAACCGTTATAAAAGCATTTTCTTTGTCTGTAATTGCAAATACGCTCCCAACCGGTTGTTTCTTTGTTTGATGAACCGTGCCCCGGGGAGTTGGTCCATGCACTCCAATCAAGGAAACATTTTTTTTCAGGATGATTCCCCCGTCAATGTAATAGGGTTCCTCAGATGGTTCAACAAATAATGCAGCGCCGCTGGCTGAGGCCCAGTCAATGGCCTTTTGTAAATTTATTTTATTGATGGCCGGACTGTTCTCCGGCCTTACATCAAATTTTTGGATACTTGTTAATTCAGAAGCTTTTAGCAGGTTAAAACTGAGTAAGAGGATTAGCGTAAGAAATAAGTTGGTTTTCATAGGTCGATGTTTTTATTTAAATATAGGCGCAAAAAAATTAAGTACTATAATTTATCCTGAAGAAATTGACAGGAAGATAAAAGTACATGCAATCCCTAAATTTTTAATTAATAAGAAATTAATGGAATTAATAACTGCGTGCTTTTTGAGTTGAATACATTGAAAACGATACAATTCTAAAAAAAAAGAAATTTTTCTTATGTCTTTATCAGCAAATAACTCAGGTGATATTAATCCTGTTAATACCCTGTTAATTCTATATTAATGACTGATGATATTTTTATAGTAAAATTATTCCCATGAAGCTATTCAGGTTATTCATCACAATGATCACGCTGGGCACATCAGCAAACTTATTTGCGCAAAATAATCCGGTTGCAAGTATTAACTTTTCGAACCCCATGGTTGAAAACAATATTTCGCAGTTTACAAACTCAAGTACCAGCGCCGAAGCATTTACTGAATTTGTTGTAAAAGGCACCATGGATTGTTTGCATATCCCGACAAGTAAATATGGATATTTTCGGGTAGACGATGCAACTATTTCTGAAAATGAGAAAAACCTGATTTTCAACATCAACTATTTCGATGAAGGCCTGGGATCACTTACATTTCATTACAATGCTACAGGTGGAACAAATTATAAATCTGTCAGTTTAAAAAAAACCGGGTCAAACACATGGGTTACCACCACTATAGGTATAACAGATGCTTCATTCCGAAATGCACAAAACAACAAATCTGACTTTAGGATTGCGGGAGATAATTATATCCGAAGCATTACTATTTTAAAAGGAGTTTTGGATCCGGCATTGGAGAAAATCCCTGTAACTACCGGGAGTAGTTATTCCGAATTTAAAGGCAAATCGGTTGCCGGATATCAGGCCTGGTTTACTGCAAGTGACAATAACAGCGACTGGGTGCATTGGTCGGGTAGTACCCGTCCCAAAGTTGGGAATTTTTCGTTTGAAATTTATCCCGATGTCAGCGAGTATCAACCGGAGGCTCTGTCACTGACCGACTTTGCAAATCTGGGAAATGGTGAACCTTCCAAAATATTTAGCTCTGCAAAAGTCATTGACACTCATTTTAAGTGGATGAAAGATAACGGAATTGATGGTGTTGCCCTTCAGCGATTTATTGGCGATAACCCTTATCCAATTACCAACGAACCAACATCCAAACCAATATTAGTCAAACAGGAAGCGGAAAAATATCAAAGAATCTTTTATGTATGCTATGATATGTCATCGGGAGAAGATGAAAATGCATGGGTGGAAAGCATTAAATTTGATTGGGTTTTTAATATCGAACAATCGTACGCTCTTACCTCTTCGCCAGCTTATGCTACTGTAAACAATAAACCTGTAGTCCAGATTTGGGGCCCCGGTTTTACATCCCGCGTTGGAAATGCAGCCGGAACAATCAAATTAATCGAGTTCTTAAAAAGCCGTGGATGTTACGTTATTGGAGGGGTACCAACCAATTGGCGTACTGAATCAAGTGATTCGAAACCGGTTTTTATGAATGCCTACAAAACTTACGATATGGTTTCTCCCTGGACACCGGGCCGATACAGAAACATTTCAGGAGTCGATGGATTTAAAACAAGTTATTTAATTCCGGATAAGGCTTTTTGTGATGCAAATAATCTTGATTATCTACCTGTGCTTTTCCCCGGATTTGCATGGTCAACCTGGAATACAGGTTCGCCTAACTCAATTCCCCGACTTGCCGGTGAATTTCTATGGCGTGAGGCCTACAATATTAAAACTTCAGGAATTAACCAGATGTACTTCGCCATGTTTGACGAATATGACGAAGGGACAGCAATTATGAAAGCTGCTACTGACTGGAGTATGATTCCAACTGACCAATACTTTCTGACTTTAAGTGCCGATGGTATCTGGCTTTCGTCTGATTTTTATTTGCGCGTTGCCGGTGCCGCGACAGCCATGCTAAAAAACCCGGAAACTCCTTCAGGAACAGTGACCGTTTCCTATTCGGAAGGTCCTGTTTATTATCGAAACAGTTTTGAAAAACGATACACCGAATATGTGGAAAAAGATGGTGGTCCGGTTCTTAACGGTGTTTATAACCTCGATGCGTGTTTTTACAACCCAATACTTCTGGATAACAATTCTGTGACCATGCCGGTTTGTGAAATTCAAAAGGACGAGGCAAATGCCAAAAGCGGATTGTATGTGGTAAAGGCATCTGGAAATCCGAATTCGGCAAACAATGCTTCCTACGATTATAAATTTGCAGAGGTAAACATTCCGGTTGTCGGGAATTTGAAATTCAGCTTTTGGAAAAAGACCATAAATGAGCCAGGCAGATACGTATCTCTCGATCTGATTTTTAAGTCAGGAAAAAGACTGAGCCAACTTTCTTCATATGTCGATAATAACGGGACAGGAATGCACCCTGGATTAGGCAGAGGAAATGTGGGTCTTGGTTTTGAACGTTTTATCTGCAATATTGGGAAAGGAGAGTTATTGGGCGATGTAATTACCGGAATTATAGTGTCATACAACAAAGCGACTTCAACAGGTTCTTATACCGCATATTTTGATGATATTTTGATTACAACAGATGATATCACAGTTGGCACGAGTGTAATTAAAACGAATCAAAAAATGACAACCCAAATTTTTGTTGAGAATAACGTCTTGAATTTCAGAAATGTTCCTTTAAATTCGGATGTTGTCATTTTTAGCGTTTCAGGAACAGCAGTAAAATCTTTCAAATTGAATAATAACATGGTTCCGGTAAACCTTCCGACCGGTATTTACATTGTTGCCACAAAATCAACAAACAGTGTTTATACTCAAAAGATTATTATCAAAAATCCGTAGTATTTTGACTGTAATTTAAAAATGGTTGAATACATTTATTAAAGATTTCGCGTTAGCAAAAGGTATTTTCTTCAAAAATAATGCGAGCCGAGACTCGCATCACTAAATATCTTCGTTCTTGAAAGGGGCTAAACTTAATTCAACTTTTTCAATACTTCAATTACATTTTTGCTGTCTTCTGCAGCTTTAACTTCAGTCGATTTGTAAACTACTTTTCCCTCTTTATCAATTATAAACGTCCAGCGCGAGGTGGTTACTGATCTTGAGAGGGTTTGCATTGTACCTCCAATTTCTCGTTCTATGGCTTTTTCGCCTTCCGTAACTGGCACACCAAATAGTTTAGCAATGCTTCCGTCAGGGTCTGATAAAAGGGTAAAGTTTAGATTTTCGGAAAGTTTAAACCATTTCAGGTTTTCAACAGCATCACCGCTAACTCCAACAACTTCGGCATTAAGCGATGAGAGATCATCCCGGGCATCGCGGTATGCACATGCTTGCATGGTACAACCACCTGTCATGGCCGCCGGATAAAAGTATACAACCAAATTTTTCCTGCCAATAACTGTGTTAGAATTCCAGTCAGTGCCATTGTCAGCTTTTGCCGAGAAATCAGGTACTTTATCGCCAACATCTAACCCGTTTTGCTGAGCAAGAGTTACCATTGTTGATGCGAGAAAAAATAATATTGTCAAAAATGTAAAGTGCAGTTTCATAATGATATTTCTGAATGTTTTTTTTGAAGATAGACCGAAGTATACTATGGTTTCGGTATCCAGTTGTTTAACTTTTATACAATTGGATGTTTAAATATTGGATCAATACCTTGAACCATTGCTTTAATCTTGTTTTCGTCGGGTGGTAATATTTCTTTATGAGAGCGTACAAATTCAATTGTTTTACTGAAAAATTTCACATCGCCAGCATGTACGGTTGCTGCGATATCTTTTGACAAGGTAAATCGAAGCGAATTGTCAAGGTTTTCTTGCTCTTCAAAAGGAATGTACCACATATTAGGATAAGCCTTTTTTTCTTTTTCAGTAATGCGCATTTTGGCAACTGCTTTAAGTGCAGAAATTCCCATTCCTTTTTGTTTGGCTACTTCAAACACCTTGGGACCAAAATTACCGTTGTGCCAACAAACACAATTTATAGGATAAAGGATGGTGTCAAAATCGTACAGCTCCATTGCCTTTAAAGCCATTTCTTCATTATGGGCCGAAAATCCAAGGTGCTTAACCTTTCCCTCCTTTTTGGCTTTTTCAAAAAGTTCGATGGCACCATTTGGTCCAAAAATTTGGTCAATATCTTCCTGGCTATTGATTGCATGTAGTTGATAAAGATCGAAGTAATCTGTTTTCAACTTTTTTAAAGAATCATGCAATTCGGCTTCTGCATCAACCTTCATTCTTTTCTGTGTTTTGCACGCCAGAAAGGATTTCTTTCTGAATTGTTCCAAAGCCGGTCCCATTAGTTCCTGAGCGTTTCCATAGCCTGGAGCTACGTCGTAATAATTTATACCAGCGTCAAATGCTTCTGCAATTATTTTATTGGCAAACTCCTGCCCATTATTCCTAAGCATTATACCACCTAAGCCAATTATCGAAACCATTTCTCTGGTTTTTCCAAGTTGTCTTTTTGGCATTTCAAACTTAAGTTTTGAATTATTTAGGGCTAATACAGAGGAAAACTGCATTGCAAGTCCTCCAGTAACACCAATTTGAATAAATGATCTTCTCTTCATCGTTTATGTGTTTTAAGGAATACCTTTGTAAGGTACAATTTTTTGATTTATCAATCAACAATGAAAGAAACTCCCATGAGATTTCTGATTTAGTAAATCAAAATTTGGTTTTAGTTTATAACGTAGGCTCTAAATAATTGTTCAGTATTATTAATAAATAATTGAGTTTAGTTTTTAAAACTTGGTTGCTGTTAATTCACAATTTTGGCATGGTCTGAAAAATCCCTGTCAGGATGAAACGCACATGCCGCGGAAAAATTTCAAAGATGGCTGACTTGTGATTCCTTGTTACAGGAATATTGGATGGACTGGCTCCCTTTAAAATCTTTTTTCCTTACGCGATGTCGTAGTGTTTCATCAAAATCATGTTTTATTAATTCTAAAAATGAAAAACAAATATTCAAAATTGCCTTTGTATTTATCAGTTCTATTAATTTATGTTTTGATGGGTTCGTCAGAGGCGATAGCTCAGGTTTCTTTCGATTTTTCTCAGTTCAATAATAAATCAGAGATTTCAATAAAAAAGTCAGGAGTTGACCTTTTGCTTGTTGAATGGAAAACTTCGGATGGAGGACGGTGTGCTGTTACTTTGGATTTGGCGCGTACTGCTTCTTTGTTCAAATCGGTAAAGGCCGATAATGATCTTAAGGGATCGATGTCAACCATCGCGAATAACCTGCAACCCAGGTTCGATGTAACGATTGGTACCAGGGATCCGGCAAAGCCGTGGCCTTACATTTTTTTCGATAAGGTCGATTTGCGTCCGCACCAAAAGATTACCGCTGAATTAGTCCTTCATTCAGTAAAAATTGTTTCAGAAGGAGCCTCGCGGGCAAGTATTATTATTTCAAAAATAACAGCAGGCTCATTTAATGGTGATTTGGTATTCAGGTTTTACGGAGGAAGCCCTTTTGTCCAGGTCGAAGCCGCGATGATGGCCAGCCAAACTGGTTGTGCTTATATTTTTGATGGTTTATTGAGCGGGACTTTCTTAAACGTTGCCTGGAAGAATAATGAAACAGATCAGTTTGTAATTGAAAAACCTGCTTCCGGGTTATCTGCTAAAAAAGTTAGGAACCGTACAATCATGGCTCAATTTCCGGAAGGGACACTGGCCATCTTTTCGGCGCCTCACGCATTTATTTATTCTCTGGATTTGAGTGATAATTACGGTTTTGTTCAGGCAGGTACTGAAAATGGGAAAGACCTCTTTGGAACCAAATCCCAACCTAACGGCGACAACAGATACCGGCCATGGATTGATGCGCCCAACGGTAAAATTCAGCACATGGGCTTTTTCATGCTGATCAGTAAAGCGGATGTGGAGTCTACCCTGGAGCGGGTGAAAAAATATACGCATGGTGACCGCTACAAAGAAATTCCAGGGTATATCACTTTTGCCAACCATTTCCATTCAGCCGTTACAATGACGGATGACACCAATGACCCTTCCGGGCCAAAATTCCGGGATGCCATGATGGCTTTGAATGTGAAGTCGGCTGAACTTGCTGAATTTCATGGTGACGGGAATGCATCCGATACCGGCGTGGTACGCCTGAATCAGCTTAAAAAAATGTATGAAGTATGTGCGAAATACTCTGTTCCGGGATCTTTCACGATGATTCCGGGAGAGGAAGCGAATGCCTATTTCCCAGGCCATTCCATGTATTTTTTCCCAAAGCCGGTCTATCTGACTTTGAAAAAAGGTAAAAACCAACCTTACAAGGAAACGATTGCCGGATACGGAGATGTTTATCATGCCGGAAACGAGATTGATATGTACAATATTTACAGAGACAATGGTGGCCTTGTCTGGACTTCGCATCCACGGATAAAAGGATCTGAAAGTATGCCTGATTCGTTTGTCGATCATCAAACATTTCAGGACGACAACGTTTTTTCAGGCGGCGACTGGAAGGCAATGCCGCTTGATTTGTCAGAAGACCGTCTTGGAAGTCGCTCTTTAAAGCTGCTTGACGACATGAACCAACTGGGTTTCAAAAAAAGGATTTTAGGTGAAGTTGATCCGTTCAAAATTGATGTGTCGCAAGAACTTTACGCGCACATGAATATCAACTATGTTAAGGCGTCGACAGTTCCGCCTGCTTCTGATTGGTCGCCGGTATTTAATGCCATCAAAAACCTCGATTATTTCACCACAACCGGTGAAGTTTTGATTCATTCGTGGTCGGTTGCTGCTTCAAAAGACAAAATTTCTGTCGATATGGAATGGACTTTTCCAATGGCTTTTGCAGAAGTTACCTGGGGAGAAGGAAACGACGTCAGGAAAAAAACTTTTTCACTATCTGAAACAAAGGAACTTGTAGGAAGTATTCAGCACTTTGAATGGCCGGTTGATTTGAGTAAGGCAAAATGGGTGCGCTTTGAGGCATGGGATATTGCCCGCAATGGCGCCTTTACCACCACAACCTGGTTTACCCCGCCTTCGCGTGTTTTAATCCCGATTGTATATAATTTCACATTGATCAATGCAGACAATGGCAGTGTTATTCCTGAATTTGATCCGATTCGGGAGGGGGCCATCCTGAATTTGGCGACACTCCCTACCAAAAATCTAAAAATCAGGGCAAACACAAATCTCATGGCAACCGTAAACGTTTTGTTCGGTTATGACGAAAAATCAGATTCAGGTACCAGTAAATCATTCCCTTATATAACGGATCCCATTTTAAGTAATGGGAACCATCAATTGACAGCGACTCCTTCGGTTGGCAACATTAACGGGAAGAAGAAGGTTTTAGATTTTATAATTACTGATAAATAGTCAAATATTCTATCATGATTAAATAGATGGTAATAACACTCCACAGTTAATTGGTGATACAACCAGTAAGAGAATATACCGGAAACAATTATTCAATGAACCGTTTTTGAGAATTGGTGATCAAATCGCTTATTTTTTGATGTCTATTCAATGGCATGAACATAACCATCGGCTGACAATACGTAAACCATTTCTCGATATATGCACAGGGTAGATTCCTCAACACGATGCCCAAGTTTTACAATCCAGTGTGGCTTTCCTGTTTTTTGATCCAAACAATAAAAGAAGGGGGTATTACCCGAAGCGATGTACACGCGACCGCTTGCCAGAGCAGGAGCCGATAAACCACCCCCATCAGGGAATGTCCATTTGATTGCAGCTGTTTGCGGGTCGACACAATATACTCTGCTTGACAAAGGCACACCGCCAATACCTCTACCAACACGCGCCGTAAAAAAAGCCATTCCATCTGTAAAAGCCGGACTGGCATTAAAGCCTGAATGCACTCCTTTTTCTTTTTCATTCTTGTTCCCGTCATTTAAAAGTTCACCTGTTTTAGCATCAAAACAGGTAAAGATATTGGAGCCGCTAGGCAAATATATTTTACCGTCTTCGGCAATTAAAGTACCTGAATCGAGACCTACATCGTTTTCTTTCCATACAATTTCACCGTTTTTCTTATCGAAAGCATACAAAGACTTGCTCCATGAACCAAAATAAACCAAATCACCATCAATGGCAGGTTCGGCGGGTACCGATTTGGCGGTAGGATACATCCAAACGATATGACCTGTTTCTCCATCCAAACAAACCGCATATCCACTAACCGTAGGTACATAAACCAATCCATCATCTACTGCGGCTGAGCCCCAGACCCATCCTCCGGGAATTGTTTGTTTCCAAACCAATTCTCCTGTTTTGGCATCCAAACAATAAAAAAAGCGCTCGCCACCTTGTTGGCCGGCATATACCTTTCCGTTAGCAATGGCAGCGCCGACCGAGATAGCTCCTCCCATTTCAAACTTCCAGTTTTCTTCTCCTGTATCAGCATTAACTGAATATAAAAATCCACTGGGTGTACCAAAAAAAAGGTTACCACCTGCTGCAGTTGGCTTACTTTGATAATAGGTACCACCTGATATTTGGTCTGTAAATATTCGTTCGCCCTTTTCATTTTCAAATGCACACAGAATGCTTTTCTTCCATCGCATTTTACCATTATCACCTAAACAATACAGCATTAGATTACTGTCGGTAATTAACAGTTCTTCGCCATTACTAACTAAATCGGCATAAATGGCATGAGTGCTTATTTTTTTATCCCACTGAACTTTCCCTTTGTGGTCTAAATTGTATAGCTGACCACTAATGGTGGCAAAATAAATTTCTATATCATTAACAACCGGACTTGAACGAATCCAGTCATCGGCCTCAACTTTCCACAGTAATTTTCCACTAATTGCATCCAAACAATAAAGTTGTTTATCCGCCCCGCCAACAAACAGTTTGTGGTTATGCAAAACCGGAGTTGTAAAATGTTTTCGCGCGCCTTTTTCAGGATCCGTCACTTTAAACTCCCATGCTAATTTCCCATCGGCTTCGTTCAAACAATAAACACTTCCGCCATTAGCCCCAAAAAATACCTTTCCATTCGCTACAGTAACAGCAGAGTTAACCGATCCGTTGGCTTTAAAATTCCAGACAATGCTCCCTCTGGCCAGGTTCAGCGCATAGACATAACCTTCCATGGTGCCCTGAAACACTTTATCACCAGAAATAACCGGCTCGGCCAAAGCGTCAATATCTCCTACATTAAAATCCCAAAGTTTCTTTTTATTCTGCGAATCGGCACATATCAACCTGTTCAGGTTTTGGCATATAGCGGGGGTAGAATAGATATCATGCACTCCAAAAGGGTAAACCACAAAATCTTCATTCCCGGTAACGGGAGCATAACGCGTACGATAATCGATATGCCCGGCATAGCGGCGTGCTTCAACTTCCCCGGTTTCTTTATTCAGATACACCAGGTTACGCGCCTGTCCGTCATTTCCACCGTGTGAATTAATCTCGCGCAATACCACCTGGTTGTTTATCAGCAATGGAGTTGAAGCCATTCCCGGATATTTGTACAAGTAAAAAATGGGTACATCCTGCGTAGATTTCCAAATCTCGTTTCCTGTTTTTAAATCCAGACAAAATGAGCTTACACGCATACCCGGAGAGGTAACATATACTTTATCGCCCTCTATTACAGGTCGTGCGTACCATCCAAGGCTTACAGGAAATTTCCATTTCTCTCGTCCATAACTTGGCCCTGGCGCAGTTGTAGCTCCATTGTTGTGTTTATTGGCCTGAAACATTGGCCAGTCTGCTGACATGTCGCCACCTGTCACTTCCGTTTCTGATTCAAAAGTGGTGAAAATTGGTCCGTTTTCTACTAATTCCTTTTGAATCTCCTCCATCTTGGCAAACCCTTCATTTATGGTTTGGCACATTTGAGCCACAGCCTCCAGGTATTTATTGCTTTGTTTATTATCAGCTAAAGATTCCCGGCTGTCGTGCTTCGTTAACGCCTGACCAAACTGAAGTGGGTTATTAATTTTAGTTTCCAATGTGCGGTACTTGAGGTCCAAATCAAAAAACGGGAACGTATTGGCACCTTGCTGCTGCAATGCGCCCAACCACATATAGAGTATTTTTGTACGTTCTCTGTAATTTGCTTCGGTAGTTTTTTGCTTCATTACCTCAACTCTTACCTTATCAATATCTGCATCACCACTTTTGTATTCCTGTGCTGAAAGGCTCAAGGTATTAATGAATATTGCCATCATTAACAAGGTCCAATATTTTTTATTCATATCACATTATTTAATTTATTCCTTTTTATATATCCTCTTTGTGAGCTGGTTTTAATTCCGTCTGGATACCCGGTATCTTATCAGGGACAGCAAAGAACAGTTTTATGACCAATTGAATATTTCGAGTCATTTTGATTTTATTTGGGAGATTCATTTATCGTATTTAACCGTTCGGCTCCCAGTGCTCTGATCTCATCCAACGTATGTTTAAGATCTTCATAAATTTTTGGGTATTCGCGAATGCGGTTTTTAGATTCTGAAATGTCGGTTTCCAGGTTGTACAGCTGTGGTTCCAGCTCACTTGACAAGGCTTTTCTGGCGCCTTCTGTTAAGGGAGCCGTTGCCACACCCTCGATATATTTCCAGGGTCCTTTCCGAATAGCCATAACACCATTTACGCTGTTAACCACCATGTGCGGTCGAATGGCACCGACATTCCTTTTTCCGATAAGTTCATCGTAGAAGCTATAACTATCTGCTCCAGCCTCTTTGGGAGGAAGAACTTCTCCACCAATCAATTCCTGGACTGTCGCAAAAATATCAACCAGATTGACCATTCTATCGGAAACCTTACCCTCTTGTATATGTCCGGGCCAGCGAGCTATAAAGGGAACCCGGAATCCGCCTTCCCAAATGGTGTGCTTATCGCCACGAAAAACGCCATCGTTGAGGAGCCCCGCCTCACGGGCTTCCACTTCTTCAATCTGACCTCTGTCGCCACCATTGTCGCTGGTAAAAATTACAAGCGTATTTTCCAATACTCCCGAATAAGCCAGAGCATCCATTATTTCTCCAACTGAATTGTCAAAGTCGTGGATGTAATCACCGTAAGGGCCACAATTACTGCTCCCCCGAAGTTTCTCTCCCGGAGAAATAGGATTATGAATCGCGACTGACGCAAAGTATAGAAAAAATGGTTTTTCAGGATTTTCGCGGACACTTTTGAATATCCATTCGCGGGCTTTTGCATTCAAATCGTCCATAACTTTTGTGGTCACCTCTTGTGGAGCGTCGTATCCATGGTATGCCTGATTCTTATACGAACTCTTTCCATAAGGATGTTTTCCCTTTGAGCGCAATCCCCATATTCCTTCATTTTCAATATAAACTTTGGGAAGCCAATCAATATTATTGGGTATTCCAAAGTGGTAATCGAACCCAAGCGAACGGGGACCCGGAACAAGCGGCTGTGCTGATAGATCCTCAACATTATGCTGATTTGTATAGCCTAAATGCCATTTCCCAATATGAGCGGTACTGTACCCATTTTGCTTCAAATATTCAGGAAGAGTTAATAGCTCGTCTTCAATAAGCAGCGCTCCTTCGGGGGGTTGTAAAACACCATACTTTAACCTGCCTCTCCAGGCATAACGCCCGGTAAGCAAAGCATAACGTGTTGGGGTACATACAGAAGCAGGTGTATTAGCATCGGTAAATCGCATCCCCTCTTTCGCCAATTGATCCATGTGAGG
>JBBSBP010000134.1:0-12364 GCA_038251165.1 Bacteroidales bacterium
CCATACCGGCAACAACTTGTCAACAGTATAAATACCTGAAGAATTCAGGCCGCGCCATTGTGTACTTTCCTGGGCATTTGATACCAGAAACAGGGAGACGAGTAAAAATACAAATACAAAAAGTCTATTCATCGGTTTAGCATAAAATTGTGTTTTGTAAAAGTATTAAGGATCGGTCAGTATTCCAACACGATACAGAATTTAATCGGGTTCTAAATAATAAGATTCATTAACAAATTGAGAACCTGAAATATTTATATACTTGACTGTATCACAACCAGTTAAGATCATTCACCAATGATCAGGCAGATTTTCAACCTGCTGTGCTTTGGGAATTGTTTGTAGCAATGAAATTAAAGAGGGTCTGAACCGACATTCATAAAAAGCAAAAAAAAGGCCCGGAAAAAACTTCCGGACCTCCCATATATTTCCAAATATGACTGATCAAATTTGTTGTAAAAGACTATTCATATGAATGGGCAAATAATTCACGCAATTTATTTTCCTGGAATGGTTTCTCCATAAAGTCATCCATACCCGCTTCAATGCATTCTTCCTTTTTTTCTGAAATATCATTTGCCGTCAGTGCAACGATGAAAACCCGAAGTTGCAGATCAGAACCCTCTTCAAATGCACGAATCTGCCGTGTAGCTTCCAGTCCATCCATGACAGGCATTTGCAGATCCATGAAAATAAGATCATAATCCTTTTGCTGAAACATTTCGAAAGCTTCCTGTCCATTGGAAGCAATATCGCACTTTACACCCAACTGATTGAATGTAATTGTAACTAATCTTTGATTGATCCTATTATCTTCAGCGAGTAAAATCTTCAAATCTTCAGGTGCGGCCATAGGTATTTATTTTGAATCCCGGCAATAAAAACAGATTGGATTAATTGCCAAATGTGAAAGCCCAAATATAAAAATTAAGTTATTAAATTATGTTTTTTCAGGTCTGTATTGTTAAAATATAATATAATTTATTTGATGCTAACCTCAAAATTATCGAAATCCGTTTCATCAACAAAGTCACTGTTTACAACAAAATGAACGTGATCTAACTCTCAGTCAAAAGAATATCAGCATGTTGAATATTCTTCAGTTCAACAATGAAAGCCATCATAAACGACACATAAACAGTCAGATTATCGGCCAGTATTTGTTGGTATTTTCGAATAAAATATTCAAGTTCATCTTCCGAATAAATCGCTTGAAGTTCATCCAGAAAATCCCAGCGTCTTTTCTCCAGCCAATGTTCGTTGCGAAGTATCCTGCGATCACCGTATTTGTCAAAATAATAACTGTATAGTTTTTTAGTTCCTTTGACGGTTTGTTCAGTTTTCAGCTTTGCCAAAGCACCCGAATAGCCCCGTAACAGAAACCAGTATCTGCTCAGATTGTCAGAAAATTCGATCAGATATTTCAAGTCAGCTAAAGACTTGTAGAAATGATCAATATGACCGGCCGCCAAATACGATTCAAGCAATTCAAGCTCAATTGGTGTAAATTGAATGAAATCCTTAAAGAATTCCTGTGAAAGTTTTAATGCTCCCGACCTGTCATCTTCCTTGGTATAGGATGACTCGAAATACGCTTTGAATGCTGTGGCTGTTTTCATCTTATTCTTATCTTCTTTTCATCAAAACTAAGTCAAAAAGATTTAAATACCTATACATCCGGTGTACCAGTGTCTAAACCCGGTATCTCAATTATCAACTGATTGTTTTGGGTGAGCAAATCAGGATTACGATGAATATCAATATGTTTAAACTGAAGATTTTTCTCAGATTCCGGCAAAAATGATCAGTCCAATTCCAATCAAAAAGAGGATAAACATGGTTGCCAACAATCCGCTGGTTCCTTTTACACCTTTAAATTCTTTCCAGATAAAGACACCCCATAAAGCCGCCACCAAAGTCGCTCCCTGTCCCAATCCGTAGGAAATGGCAAACCCTGCTTTCCCGGAAGCAATAATACTTAATGTCATTCCGACACACCAGATTATTCCGCCCACAATGCCGGTAAGATGCTCTTTGAGTGTACCTTTGAAATATTGGTAATAGCTTACAGCCACGCCTTCGAAAGGTCTTTTCATCAGGATGGTATTGAAGATGAAATTACTGATCAGAATTCCTGCTGAAAATACAAATACCGCTGAGTACGGGGTTAAAAACCCGGCTTCGGGTTGTTCGAAATTGCTGACCATCGAACTGGCTACAAAACGATAAAACAGAGCCATCAGAACCCCTCCGACTACCGACAACACAATACCTTTAGCAGGAACTTTCTTTGACTGAGAGGCTTTATTTCCAGTAGAACAGTTCGAAACGCCACGATTTTTGGGCCAGCTTCTGGGTATTTGCCCACGAGCCCCAGCACAACATAGTAATCACACAAAGGATTACAGCGAACAGGTAAGAACTTACGATGTACATAGAATTTATGATTTATAAGTTATTAATGATGATTGGTTATTGGTTATTGGTTATTGGTTATTGGTTATTGGTTATTTTCAGGTTTTTTACTTTGGTTCATACAACATCAAATTGTCGAGAATATCGGCAATTTTCTGATACGGATATTTATGAACCAGAAATGAATGGTTCGAATTCTGATCCGGATTCCAAAAGTTTGATCCATCCGGATTACAACTAAATGTACCATTTCCGATGACATAAAAATAATCTTCCGGATTACGTACCGCGCACAAAACAGCCGTATGATCCCATGAATTACGGTTCACCGATTGTTTCTTCCCGTAGTTCGACAGACAATACTGATAAGCCCACTGAACCGGACTTCCTTTGGTTCCCTGGGTTGCAACCTTGTTTCCGGTCATGATTTTTACGCCAATTTCAAATCCGCTGAAAAGTATCGGACCTGGCCAGTTATTTATAGTATATAATGAAGCTTTTGCATGCTGATTAACATTGAACTCATTTCCTTCAGGAAAGCCACCGGCCATAGCCACCCATTTTTTTACTTTTTTACGCACGAGTTCCTTTCCGTTTAACTCACTGTACTGATCAGGACCAGACTCAAGTAGCGCCGCAAGATTGGAAAGAAAGCCGACAGTCACAATAACTACACTCCGATCCTTTTGTAAGGCCAGTACTTTACGGTAAACTGAGGTTGCCGAAGGATAATCGCGGTTGGTTTTCATCGCCGGCAAATACTTCACCACCAGTGAATCGTTCCAGTGATTCGGACATGAAAAAGAAGGAGCATCAGTACCGGGAACACCAATCGGAATTTCAGGCTTCTGAAAATAGCGGTTAAAAACTTCAAGTGTTGGAGCGATATAGGGATAACCATCACTGGCCATGGTGGCCAAAATTTCACATTCGCCTTTTGCAGCCAATGCATGCAGGATGGTAATGGCGCCAACATCATCAAAATCAGGTCCCATGTCGGAGTCGAAAATGACTTTGACCGGCCCGGCAGGGTTCTCTCCGTAAGCCTGATTATTTATTCCCGTCAGCAAACCAAAAACAACGACAAAACTTAGAAAGCATCTCATTTTTAGCGTTTTTTAAATTTGAACCTTAAACTTTGAACTTGGTGGATTTATTTCTGAAATGGAAACTTGTAGGTTTCATTGATTTTATCAGCCGTTTTAAACACTACAGCATTACGGATATAAACATTAGTTCCTTGTGATTCGGGCCGTTTTGCACCTTTCACCACTAAACGAATGGTGTGTTTTTCTTCAGGAAGATTGGTTATGTGATATATATTCATTCCCCGATGTTCCTGTTTGGCAAAGTAAAAATAGCAGTCGAGGGTACGTTTTAACTGTCCGTCAACAAACACATCAGCAATACCACCATCTTTAACCCAGTTTCCTTCGATAGAAACACCGGTTCCTTCAAACGTAAAACTGATTTCATCGCCTGCAGTTCCGCTGAATATAGACTGATCTTTTTCGACTTTTTTTGACCATTCATTCCTAGGACTAAAACTGGCCCACTTCCCTTTCAACTCCCAGCCATCTTTTGCAAAGACATTCACCCTTTTATCGAATACCAATTTCGGGAAAGCCACTTCAAGAGCGAACGGCTGTGGTTGCTGAACTTTAATTTTCAACTCATTTTCATTGGATTCACCCCCATTTTCAACAGCCAGTTTCTGAGCATATTCCAGCGTTTTATCCACAGCCATATTGAACGAATAATTGGTATTTATAAACAAAGAGTCGCCCATTGCTTTTACAGCATCCCGGTATTCGGACGGTAATCCGCTAAAGCCTTTTATAACGCCCAAAAGTGCCATCGCATTCGAAGGATTGCAATCTGAATCCTGGCCGCACCGGGTTGTAATTTCCAGGGTTTTAGCCGGATCGCCATCTCCATAAAGCAAACCCATCACAATATAGGCGCCATTCAGTTTGGCATCAATGTTAAAGGTAGTTCCCGATTCACAAATCTGTACATTTCCCCATTTGGCCTGCAGTTCAGCCCAGGCAGAACGCCAGTCAGAAGGATAATGCTGATGTAAAAGAATGACATCTTTAACAATTTTTGAATAATCGCTTTCCTCAGGAATCGAAAGCAATGCTTTGTCAATGATTTTGCTGATGTCGCTATCGAAATAAGCTTCAGAATAAAGAGCAGCCACGAAAACACCGCCATAAACGCCGTCACCGTAATTCATGATATGACCAATTTTATCGGCAATTTTACTGGCTGTTTGCGGCATTCCGGGGCACATAAAACCGATGTAATCAGCTTCAATCTGAAAATCAATGTCGTCAGCATGAAGGTTAAAATCGGGATGACCTGATTCTGGTGGGAAAATGCTGTCGAAATAATTTTTCCGGGCCTGAACATTGGCATGCCACAGTTTGTATCCGGCTTTCGCAAATAACTCCTGAAATTTTTTCGCCGGGGCATCAATTCCATATTGGTCCATGGTCATCAAAAAGGTAAGCTGAACATAGATGTCGTCCTGCCAGATAGATCCCTTTACGTCAGCAGGAATCCATTTGATGGAATCTTCAAAAGTTTTTCCCTTGGCCCTGAATTCAGTTGGCGCACCATAGGTAACCCCGATCATTTTACCAGCCCAGCCTCCTGCAATTTTATCTTTTAATGTCTCATTTGAAATGGTTTTTGTATCAGTCGATTGTCTTTTACTGCAGGAAGTTGTTGCAAAAACAACAATTAGCAACAGGAATAGTAACAAGTTGGATTTCATAGTTAAATAGTTAAATGGTTAATAGATAAATGGTCAATGGTTTATTGGTTTAGTTTGTAATTTCTTTTCTGAATGGCACCGATGATTGTGCTCCGATCCGGGTCACCGAAATGGAGGCAGCCTGGTTTGCAAATGCAATGGCTTCCCGGATTGTTTTTCCTTCGGATAATGCCACTGCCAATGCTCCGTTGAATGTATCGCCGGCTGCAGTGGTATCAACAGCCTCCACTTTGGGAGCCTTAATTATTTCTGAATTTCCATTGGCAAGAAGAAATGCTCCGACTGATCCCATGGTGATAATTACCATTTCAATTCCCTTTTTATGAAGAAAAGTCGCTGCTTTCAAAGCTGATTGTTTATCAGTCACCTTGATTCCTGTCAGCAATTCAGCCTCAGTTTCGTTCGGAGTAATGATATACAGATTTTTTAGCAACTCGTCAGACAATCCGGCTGCCGGCGCTGGATTCAAAATCACTTTTTTCTGTTTTTGAGCTGCCTCCCGGGCAATGTATTCAACCGTTGGAATCGGAATTTCGAGTTGCATCAGCACAAATTCAGATTGGTCGAACTCAACAATGGCTTGATCAAAATCGGCCGGACTTAGTGTTCCGTTTGAGCCGGACGCAACTACAATTGAGTTTTCACCTTTCTGATCAACGGTGATCAATGCAACACCGCTTGGATTTTCAGGATCCACAGCAACAAAACCAACATGGATTCCTTCATCTTCCAGTTGCTGAACAGCCTGCTTCCCAAAAATATCATCCCCAATTTTACCGACAAAAGTGACCAGACCTCCCAACCGGGCTGCAGCAACAGCCTGATTGGCTCCTTTACCACCGGCATTCATTAAAAACCTGCCGCCAAGAATGGTTTCTCCGGGCACAGGGAAATGGTGAGTTTTAATTACCATATCGGTGTTCGAACTTCCCACAACCAGAATCTTTTTACCAGCCATACGTTTTATTTTTCACTAAAAGTAAATTTTTAGAAACTGGTATCAAAACCTGTTGACAGAAAATGAGTGACTCCCTAAAAAAATAGCTGATCCTTTTGGGAATCAGCTGATACAATCATTCGGTTTTATCCGGTGGATCGAAACAAATATGAGAATAATTTACATATACCGCGGTACTCTTGCTTTGTATTTCCTGTATTCATTGCCAAATTCATTTTCCAGGAATTTCTCTTCGCCCAGAATGATGAAATGGTGGACCACCATTCCGTAGATCATCACGACAAGTAGTAAAATGCTTGGCAGAAAAAGAAAAGTAGCCGTATTCAGAAAAATAAAACTGGCATACATCGGATTCCGGCTGATTTTGTATATTCCTCCGGTGCGTAGTTCATGCTTCCCGGTTGGAAGTCCGATATTGGTGATCAGTCCCATGGACAGGTAGGCCGGAACGATGATCAGATTGGCCGGGATCAGAAACAGGACAGCCATAAGCTTTTGAGCATCAGGAGTCTGGTCCTGAATTAAAAAAGGGACCACATTACGATACGCAGGAAAGATTGCAATCGTCGCAAACAATGCCCAAACCGCAAACAGTAAAAATTTGCCGGAAAAAAACAGAACCGGATGTATAGTCGGATTTCCCATTGCATGCTTCCCATTCCCCGACAGGAACGCTCCCAGTACAAATGTTGCCAGAATGGGTAAAATGGCTAATAGAGCCAAAATGTAATCAATCCAGTTCATCAGATACTTCCTTTGAACTGATAGCCCAGGTCAGTCACAATCCGTTCAATTTCTGCCAGGTTTATTTTTGCACCTTTAATTTTTACCTGTGCCGTATTTTTATCGGCTACTACTTCGTCAATACCTTCAAGTTTGGTAAGGTTTTTTGTTACACTGGCTTCGCAATGTGAACAGGTCATACCTTCCACGCGAATAGTCTGAAATGTTTCGAGAGTCATTTTTTTATTTTTTTGAATTCGTTCGATAAAATATCCTGATACAATTGAACCAACCAAAACAACGGCAGAAGTTATTCCAAGCCAATGCGGCAGCATTTCATGAGCTTCACCGTCCCCATGCATATGGGTCATTTTACTTAAAATAAAATCGGCTGGAATCAGCCAATTGGTAAGCAATCCAAAAATAATCGCTCCCCCGGTTATTGAACCCAGGTAAATCAGAAGTGACTTCCTGCCCATTGTTTTACCAATAACCGTCATGGTTGCCACATTGGTTGCCGGTCCAGCCATCAGGAATACCAATGCAGCCCCGGGAGAAACGCCTTTCATTAAAAGTACAGCAGCGATTGGGATTGAGCCGGTTGCACAAACATAGATAGGGATTGAAGCCGCCAGTACAACCAATATCTCTATGAAACCATAACCTTTAAACATGCTGAAAAAATCCGGAGGCAGTGAAACTGAAATCAAGGCAGCAACTAAAAATCCTAAGATCAGCCATTTCGAAATATCCTGGAGCAATTCAATAAATGCATAATTGGCAGCTTTAATCAGCGGATGGGTTTTCTTTGAAGGAGCAGTATGACAACCGCAGTCAGTTTCGTCACAGGTTAAGTCTGTCTTTGCTGTTTTTTTAATATCAAGCCGCAGACCAGCAAACATCGGATTTGTCACCACAGGAGCCGGTTTGGGTTTTTCCTTAATCAGCCAATTGGTTAAAATGCCACCCAGAATACCGGTTGTGAATGCCACCAATGGACGTAAAATGGCAAACGGCCAGCCCAACATGGAATAGGTTGCAAAAATTGAATCAACACCTGTTTGCGGCGTTGAGATCAGGAATGAATTGGTAGCCCCTTTTGAAGCTCCGTTTTTATAAAATGAGATTCCGGTCGGAATAACACCACAGGAACACAATGGCATCGGAACACCAAGCAATGAAGCATTTATGGCAGATTTGGCATTTGATTTTCCAAGGTATTTATCAATGTGTTTCTGGGGAAAATATATTTTCAGCAATCCGGCAAAAACCAAACCCAATAACAACCAGGGTGCCATCTCCTGAATCAGGTAAATCAATTCTGAAATATACCTGACAATAAAATCTATCATGATCTCCTCCTTTTATCTATTTTTATTTCGGATAACCCAACTTTTTTCACGTCCCAAAGGTAATACAAATTAATACATACAATAATCTGTATATATTAATTAAGGTATTTCCTGAAATCAGGCCCAGGGGATAAAAGGGATCGGTAGGCAAACCTCACAACCGCCACCATTCGGGACAAATTCATCATGAAAAAGGGATAAACAAAACAAGGCCACCTTTGCAGGCAGCCTCGTTTTGAATAACATCTTCAGGATATCTATCCTTTTATATTCTGTTCGCAGGCATCCTTTAACTGTTTGGCAGTAGGATTCGCCGGATCGTAACTCAAAGCCTTTTCGAGCAGTGGCAAAGCTTTTTTAAATTCATCATTGGCTTTACCGACAGCTGCCTTATAAGGCTCATCAGTCGTTTTATATTTGGCAGCAGCTACATCAGCAGCAGCTTCCTGCAAAATTTTAGCGCCAATGGTGTAAAATACATTGGCATCTTTCATATAGACTATGGCCAGCATTCCTTTAATTTTATCATCGTTTGGTGAAACAACCAAAGCCTCTTCGAGTGTTTTCAAATACTCATCATCTTTTTTCATGGATTTGTATGCATAGGCTTTATAAAGCATCGAAGTCTCGATTTTATATTCCATTTTAATGGATTCATCGAAATACTTGATGGCTTTATCAAATGATTTTGCTTTGTATGCACAAACTGCCATATTATATACCAGGGCAGTATCCTCAGGTGCATCACCCCATTTGCTCAGTGCCTGTTCGTACAATTTAAGCGCGCTAGGATAATTCTTAGCTCTCAAAGCATCATTCCCATCATTTTTATAATCTATTGCACTTTTTTCATTTTGTGCAAATCCTACTACAATTCCAAAACAAAGTATAACAGCTAAAAAGATTTTTTTCATAACAATCCTCAATTTTTTATTGGGTTTCTATAATAATTTAATCGCCTGTTTTTTTTCAGGCCTTCAAAAATAGCAATAAAGAATATAAAAACTAAGAATTATTTAACACAAAACATTTTTTTTAACATGTTTTATAATTAAATATAAAAAAACAACTTACGGATTAAACATATCCGGAGTGAAATATCCAAGTATATTCCGGGCCATTTCCATTCCTGATTTTGCCTCCGGATTATCCGGTTCAATATCCAAAACCAAAGCATAATCGTTTATTGCATCACCCCAGTTCTGCATCCTGTAATGGATACGGGCACGAAGCAAAACAGCCTGATAATCAGACGTATTTTCCGGAATATATTCATTCAGAATCTCCATGGCCCTGGACAATTCATTGTTTTTAAAACAGCGTTGTGCTTCCTTAAAATTCATAATCATATCCAAAGGTTTTTAGTATTCCTCACACCAATTATTAATCAGCTCTTGAAACTGATAAAACACCGTTTATGCTTCGAAGTTTATTCATTAAAAAATCCAGATGCTCCAGTCCATTTACAAAAACACGCAATGTACCGTCGAACGCACCATTATTCGTTTCAATGTTGATGGACCGCATCTGAACACCTATATCCTTGGAAATGACATGTGATATCTGGCCAACAATTCCTATTTCGTCGGTTCCTGAAATCCGGATATTGGCCTGAAACGAAGATTTCTTTTTTGTTTCCTGCCATTTGGCCCTGATCATCCGGTACGGATACCGCTCCAACATTTGTGGGGCATTCGGACAACATGAACGGTGAATTTTTATTCCTTCATTAATGGTTACAAATCCAAAAATATCATCCCCAAAAATCGGATTACAACAAGGCGACAGTTTGTAAATTACATTTTTAATGTTGTTGTCAATAACCAGATAATCATCGCCACCCGAAAATTCAAGTTCCTGAACTTTCTCCTTAGGCAACATTTCGGTTATGAGTTGTTTCGCTGAATCTTCCTTTTTACCAATCAACAATTCCTTGATTTCGAGTGTATCAATTTTCCCGGTCGAAATATTGTAATACATTTCCTGGGCCAGCTTCAGTTTATAATGTTTCAGGAGTGTCCGGATGCTGTCATCGTTGTAATCGATTTTCCAGTTCTTCATTTTTCGCATCAGGATCTCCTTACCATTCTCGGCTTCCCGTTTCACTTCCTCATTCAAACTGGCTTTGATACGGTTTTTAGCCTTACTGGTAACTACAAAATCGAGCCAGTCAATTTTCGGCCGCTGATGATTGGCCGTGTCAACCGAAATCTGATCACCATTCTGTAGTTTATGCCGGAGGGTTACATTTCGTCCGTTTACTTTACCACCCACACAACGGTCGCCAACTCCGGAATGAACTTCGTATGCAAAATCGAGTAAAGTGGCGCCAGCCGAAAGTTTTCTTAAATCGCCCCTGGGTGTAAAAACAAATATTTCATCGGCATAAACATTCATTTTGAAATCATCGATAAAATCAACCATGTTCAGATCCGGATTCTCCAGTATTTCACGCACATTAGCCAGCCATTTTTCCATTTCTGAAGTTCCGGAACCACCTTTGTATTTCCAGTGAGCGGCCAATCCTTTTTCTGCTATTTCATCCATTCGTTTGGTTCGGATCTGAATTTCGACCCATTTCCCATGAGGTCCAAGTACAGTGGCATGCAGCGATTCGTATCCGTTTGACTTGGGAATAGTGATCCAATCGCGCATACGTTTAGGATTCGACTGATATTCTTCTGTTACAACCGAATAGACCTGCCAGCAATCTGATTTTTCGCTGGCCAGCTCCGAATTCAGGATGATACGGATTGCAAACAAATCATACACTTCGTCGAAATCGACCTTCTGTGACTGCATTTTTCGCCAGATGGAATTAATCGACTTGGTACGGGCTTTCATCTCGAATGAAAATCCGCGGATGTTTAAATTATTCTCAATAGGTTTTACAAATTCAGCCACAAAACTTGCCCTTTCACGGTCGGTTTCCTTCAACCGAAGTGCCACTGCATGATAGGCTTCCGGATTTTGATATTTCAGGCATAAATCGAGTAACTCCGAATTGATGTAATACAAACCAAGTCGGTGGGCGAGCGGAGCATATAAAAACGAAGTTTCAACTGATATTTTTGACCGTACAGCTTCTTCCTGTAAATCGAGATTCCTCATGACCTGCATGCGGTCAGCAATTTTCACCAGGATAACCCGAACATCGCCCGCCATAGCCAGCATCAGTCTGCGATAGTTCTCCGAATGCAACTCCACGGTATCGGTACCCATGGCATTTAATTTAGCCAGTCCGTCCAAAATTACAGCAACCGGCTTACCAAACCGGTTTTCGGCCAGGCTAAAATCATTATTCTGGTAATAAACATTATGCAATAAGGCTGCAACAACAGAATCAACCCCAAGGCCAATTTCCTGAACTACAATCATCCCAACTTCAATGGAATGAACTACAATCAGTTCACCTGACTTCCAGCTGCTGTCACCAAAAACTTCACAAACAAAATTAAAAGCATCCTGAATTTTAGGATGATCTTTTTCAGGGAGGTTTGTCTGGCATATCCCGTTTAAACCTGAAAATGCTTTTTCAATTTCTTCATTCATTCTTTTCACGTATTGAATTTTCAAAAAACAGATCAAACCGAAACTTCGGGCGAACAGAAAAGGCTGCCAAACGGCAGCCTTTTCTGTAAATTATCAATTGTAGAGAAAATTTATGCTACCGTATTGGGGTCAACAAAGACTCGCTGACTGAGTTCACGATCGATCATAAAAATGCCGTGACCTTGTCCGTTAATCAGTTTTAATGTTGCCAGGATTTTTTCAACATTGGCTTCTTCTTCAACCTGCTCATCGACAAACCATTTTAAAAAGCTCTGTGAAGCATGGTCGCTTGCCGTAATAGCAACATCCATCAGATTATTAATCAAAGTGGTTACATGACATTCGTGTTCAAGTGTTTTTTTAAAAACTTCCACAATGCTATCAAAATCAACCGGAACCTGATCAATCGACTTTAAAATAACCCTTCCCCCACGTTCGGTAACATAGTTGAAGAACTTTAATGCATGGGCAGCTTCCTCCTGATACTGTATTTTCATCCAGTGTGCAAAGCCTGAAAGACCCATACCTTCAAAATAAGCAGCCATCGAAAGATACATGTAGGCCGAATACGATTCAGCATTA
>JBBSBP010000135.1:0-12310 GCA_038251165.1 Bacteroidales bacterium
CGATTGGCCTTTCCGCGAAAATGATTTTAATCATCGGCTTTTTCCTGGGCCTGATGATGCCCCTGGGAATGATCCTGGTGAATAACTTTTTCGACGACCATATCCGAACACAGGAAGATGTGGAGAACAACACCAACATCCCGATATTGGGGAACATCATGCATAACCCGGTCCATTCCGACCTGGCTGTTTTCGAAAATCCCAAGTCCAACATCGCCGAATCGTTCCGGGCTTTACGCACCAACCTGCAGTTTATGCTGCCCGAACCCAGGGGAAAAGTAATTTCCATTCACTCGACCAATCCCGGTGAAGGAAAATCTTTTTCTTCGGTGAACCTCGCGACCATCCTGGCGATGAACAACAAAACAGCCGTCATTGTGGGCGCTGACATGCGGAAACCCCGCCTGCACAAAATATTTGACATTTCCAACGACCATGGGCTAAGTACCTACCTGATCGGCTACGACAACATCGACCAGATTATTTTTCCGACGATGATCAATAACATGTCGATTATTCCTTCAGGCCCCATACCGCCTAACCCGGCCGAGATCCTGGGCAAACCGGAAATGAAAAGCCTGATCGATCAGCTGCGCGACAGGTTCGACTACATCCTGATCGACAACGCCCCGGTAGGTTTGGTCACCGATGGAATCATCGTAAGTTACCTCTGCGACCTCAACATCTTCATCCTGCGTTACGGCATTTCGCACAAACATCAGCTCGATATCATCAACCAGTATGACACAAAAAAAACGATATCCAACCTGGCCCTGGTGGTGAACGACATCAAAACCAATGCTTTCGGCTATACCTATTACAAGTATTACCAGTACGAAGCCTACCAGAACACCTATTACACGGCCGAAGACCAGGGAGTCAGAACACGCCGCAAGAAAAAAACAAAGGCCAAAGAATAAGCCACCACAGTACACCTGCCTGCGGCGAGCAGGCGCGTTTCCCGACAACCGACATCATTTTTCGCTTTTACTCTATAAAACATCCGCTATGCATACTGTAAAACTTAGAATAGACGACAAAATATACGACAAACTTTTAGGTCTCTTAAGAAAATACAGTAAAGATGAATTGGAAATCATCTTTGAAGATTCAAATTTACAGGAAAATCAAGTCGAATATATTGCAATTGACAGTCCGGAAAGAGCCGGAAAATTTAAAACTGAATTGTTGGACCGTATAAAGCAGATTCCTTTAAATCCTTATCAGTACCGAAAGTCAGTTTATTTTGAGGATATTAACGAAATTGATGTAGAAGAACGATTATTTACGTTTCCTGTTGAATGGCTGGAAAACGTAAATTGGCTTTCAACTGCAATCGATATAGAATTTTTAAACCAAACCGTTCAAATTCGTGTAATTCGTATAATATGATATTAGCCATCGATTTTGACGGAACCATCGTCGAACACCGTTATCCGGCAATCGGGCGTATTCGTCCCTTTGCATTCGAAACACTCAAGGCCCTTCAGCAAAAAAAACATCAGCTCATTCTCTGGAGTCATCGCTCCGGCAAAGAACTCGATGAAGCCGTTGAATTCTGCCGTTCGTTTGGAATCGAATTTTATGCGGTGAATAAAAATTACCCCGAAGAAAAATGGGACGAAAACGACAGCCGTAAAATCCTGGCCGACATCTACATCGACGACCGCAACCTGGGCGGACTACCTTCATGGGGCGAAATTTATAAGATCGTATGCCCTGAAGAAGACCAGACCTCTGAAAAACAAGATAAACCCTGGTGGAAGATATAGTGATGAATACACGAAAACACGACTGCACGACTGCCCGAATACACGACAACACGAGAGAAGAGGAAATAATTTGCTCGTATTAGATTTTAAATGGTTCTATGACGTATGGTATGGGTAAAGATTCTAATCAAATATGTTTTTTTTAGTCCTGTAGGGACAATATAATCTAGCCCAACGGCAACGCCTTGGGTTAAAGAGAGTGATCGAAAAAAACCGTCCGCGAAAGATTCAAATTCAAAGCAAAGTCCATTTATCGGACGGAATATTCAATTCATAATAAATGATTCTCTATCCCAAATTCTCAGGATTAATTCCCTACGGAAAAAATAGAAAATCATGAAACTATAGTTTTTCAGCAGAACGTGAATCATGGGACTAATCCAAAACTGACAAACAAGATTGTTTTTCCCGATACAGCTCCTCTGATCTACTACATCGAAATATCAAAAAAAGCAGCAGGTTTAAGGGCCAGGTACGGATTAAAAACTACAGATGCTATACAAACTTGCAACAGCATTAGTTGCAACGGCAGATTATTTTCTTACTAACGACATTTGGTTGAAAAATGTTCGGGAAATTAAAGTACTGGTTTTAGATGAATACCTTTAGATTAGTAATCCATGTAATCCCTGCCCGATGCAGGCGGGCGTCATTTTACCAAGTTTGTGAAAAGACAAGGAAATCTGGAAAATGAATATTGATAAAGAAATATTGAGCAAAAAGTTAATCGAACGAAACAGCTTTTGGTCCGTTAAAATAAATCAGGAAATCCCTGATGGTGATTATTACCATAAATTAAATAAGCTGCTTGCCTGGATGTATTTTGATATAAAAAAACCCGACCAATACATCAAAACAACGATTAGCAAACACATTAAACGACTCGCATAATTTCCTTAATGACCATCAATGACCACCATAACTAATGAACAACTCACCCCATATCCTCGCCGTCATCGGCCTTGGTTACGTCGGCCTCCCCATCGCCCTGGAGTTCGCGCGTAAACTGCCGGTCATCGGATTCGACATCAACGAAAAGCGGGTCAGAATGATGCAGTTGGGAATCGATCCCTGCAAGGAACTGTCCTCCGAAGCCTTTGAAAATACCGACATCCGATTTACGGCTGATCCCGAAGACCTTCGGAAAGCCAACTTTTTCATCGTGGCGGTTCCGACACCCATCGACGAATTTAATCAGCCCGATCTGGGGCCTTTGATCAGTGCAAGTACCACCGTGGGTAAGGTCCTGAAAAAAGGAGATTACGTGGTGTATGAATCCACTGTTTACCCGGGATGTACCGAAGAAGACTGTGTGCCGGTTCTGGAACAGGAATCAGGTTTAATTTGCGGGACCGGCTTTAAAGTGGGTTATTCACCCGAACGCATTAACCCGGGCGATCGGGTGCATACCCTCACCAATACCCAAAAGATTGTTTCAGGCTGTGATGCCGAATCACTCGAACTGATCGCATCGGTTTATGAACTCGTGATCACGGCCGGTGTACACCGTGCCCCTTCGATTAAGGTCGCCGAAGCCGCCAAGATCATCGAAAATACCCAGCGTGATGTCAACATCGCCCTGATGAACGAATTATCCATCATTTTTAACCGGTTGGACATTAACACCTACGATGTGATTGAAGCCGCTGGTACCAAATGGAACTTTTTAAAATTTTATCCCGGGCTTGTGGGTGGACACTGCATTGGCGTTGATCCCTATTACCTGGTTCACAAAGCCAAACAGGTAGGGTATCATGCCCACCTCATCGATGCCGGTCGTTTTGTAAACGACTCCATGGGCGGATACATCGCCAAACAAACCGTCAAACGTATTCTGGCAGCCGATAAACACCTCAGCGAATCACGTGTGTTGGTCATGGGCTTCACCTTTAAGGAAAACGTGGCCGATGTGCGGAACACCAAGGTTGCCGACATCGTTCGCGAATTATTGTCCTACACGGTCAATGTCGACCTCATTGATCCGTATGCCGGTGCTGGAGAAATTGAACATGAATATGGCATCGAACTCAAAGAAAAACCTGAAGGAACCTACGATGCAATCATTGTTGCCGTTGCTCACCGGGAATACCGTGAAATGAAAGAAGCCGAATTTCTGAAGTTTGCCAATGAAACTTGTTTACTGGTAGATGTCAAAGGCCTCTATCGTCAAATGGATAAACTGGAATATTGGAGCCTTTAAACAAGAGTCATTCTAGCGGGGAAGCTTTGGATGCAGGGACTGTTCGGCTGGTTGGCACAAGCAAAGAGAAAATAAAGAAAGAAGTATCCGCGTTAATTCAAGATGCCAATTATTATATAAAAATGAGCAAAGCGACAAATCCTTACGGCGATGGGAAAGCATGTATTCACATAAGCGAAGCACTCCGATAATTCGCGTAATTCGTATTAATTAGTGTAAATTCGCATTTTAATGTAATTCGTGAAATATGAATTTAACAGAACTAAATAATATCATCGCCCAAGGTGAAGGCGAAAGGATTGAGTTTAAACAAAATTTCAATACCGATGCCATAACCACCATCAATGCATTTGCAAACACGCATGGTGGAGTGCTTTTGATTGGAGTAAATAATGGAGGGGAAGCCATCGGCGTTCAGATCGGTACAGAGACCATCCAAAACTGGATAAATGAAATCCGTAACAAAACAGAGCCTTCTATCATCCCCGACATAAAAGAAGTCAAGGCCGGAAACAAGACAATTATTCTTATCCGCGTACAGGAATATCCTGTAAAACCAATTGCTTTCAGAGGGAGATATTACGTTCGAAAGAACAACAGCAACCATATTTTATCGGCACGCGATGTGTCTGAATTGTACCTCCAATCAATACAGACTTCCTGGGATGCTTATCCTCATCCATGTGCCAGTCTGAATGATTTAGATATTGGAAAAATCAAAATTTTCATTGATAGAATAAATGACAATGGCAGATTTTCAGTGCAAGAACCCACTATTGAGGCTCTAAAGAAACTGAAACTAATAATTAACGACAAGCCCACCAATGCGGCTTATTTACTATTCGCAAAAGATATTCCGCCTTATAATGTCCATATCGGGAGGTTTAAAACTGCCTCAATGATAATTGACGACCGAATGTTAAAAGGTACACTTTATGAGCTGGCCGAAGAAACATTGCGGTATATTAATAGCCAGATAAAAGTTGCTTTTGAAATAACGGGAGAAAAAATACAGCGAAATGAGATTTTTGAATACCCCTTGCCTGCCTTGCGCGAACTTGTTTTAAATGCCTTGTTGCATCGCGATTACATGAGCCCTATTGATATTCAAATTAAAATCTTCGATCAAAGCATAACAATTTACAACCCGGGAAAACTTTATGGCGATTTAACAGTCGAGGACCTAAAAACAGATTTTTATCAGTCAAATGCAAGAAATAAGCTTCTGACCGAAGCATTTTATCTCACAAAAGATATCGAAAAATATGGAAGCGGCTTTATAAGGGTCCGAAACGAGATCAAGGCCTATCCAACCATGCAGTTCGATTATCAGGAAATTGGCAATGGCTTTTTAATTAGTCTAAAGTATACCGAACAGAAAATCACTAAAGATGTCACTAAAGATGTCACTAAAGATGTCACTAAAGATGTCACTAAAGAAAATAGAGAAACAAAAATACTTGAACTAATAAAATCAAATCCGTTAATAATAACAACTGAAATTGCTGCTCAAATAAAATTAACACGAAGAACTATTCTGCGTGAAATTGACAACTTAAAAACTCAAAATAAAATTGAAAGAGTTGGTGGAAGAAAAAATGGCTACTGGAAAATTATTCCACCAATTAACGATATATGAAAAGAGCATGTAAAACTGTTACATCCAAGAGAATGAGAATAGTTTTATGCGAGTTCCATACCACAATTAAAAAACAAATTATAAACACATGAAATTGGAATACTTGAAAATAAGCTCACTTCTGTAACATTTAAATGGCAACAATCGGCATCTGCTTTTTCAGTTTCAAAAAAAGATATTGATAAAATATGCAAATACATTTTAAACCAACCCAAACACCATAAAAAGGTGAGCTTTGCCGAAGAATACGAGAAATTCATTAAATATTATCAGGAACCGCTCAAGAAATAAGGTTCACAATACCAACATATTCTCCTGTCTCAATTTTCAAAAGAGATCAAATAGAAGAAATCTGACTCCATCCGGAGTCAAATAGATTTGGTCGCGGTTCGTTTTCTATAAACATTTTATCCCTCCGGGATAAATCAGGCAGATGATTGGTTTAAAACATACAATTGGCAAACCATTTACGACAAAACCGTTTCGGCCTTGTTGCAAGGACAGGGAGATAAGAAAATAAAAAATTGTTGAAAACAACAAACCAATAACCCCTCGTTGCAAACGAGGGGGAGCATGAGTTTCGATGATTGAAATGCTTTTCAAAAAAGAGAGTTACACCAAAATAGGTGCATGCATAAAAGTCCATAATTAGTGAAAATATGAAAGTGAATGAGGATAATAATGAAGACCAATATAATCTGATTGGCTTGAACGCTTTTTTTAATACTGAAGACGATAAAAATATTGATTGGAAAGAATTCTTTCATCTGACAGAAGATGAAATATATTATGCGTCAAATAATAATCAAATGATTGAGGTTGATAAAAACGAAGACCAGATATGTGGCAAATATCTTTAATTACATCAACAATCCGTGAAATCCTTATTAATCTGTGAAATCTTCTTAGAATGAAAATAACCTGTATTGGCGCCGGATACGTTGGCGGACCAACCATGGCCGTGATTGCCGAAAAATGTCCCGACATTGAAGTAACCATTGTAGACATTAATCCGCAACGTATTGCCGCCTGGAACGATGAAAACCTGGATAATCTGCCGATTTTTGAACCCGGGCTGGCCGAAGTAGTTAAAAAAGCACGCGGACGAAATTTGTTTTTCTCCACCGATGTGGAAGGAGCCATCCGTAGCGGTGATATCATATTTATTTCCGTGAATACGCCCACCAAAAACTATGGCGTGGGAAAAGGCATGGCTGCCGATTTAAAATATGTTGAACTCTGTGCCCGGCAGATTGCTGAAGTAGCCGAAGGAAACAAGATTGTGGTAGAGAAATCAACCTTACCCGTGCGGACAGCTCAATCCATTCAGACCATTTTAAGCAACAATACCAATGGCTTACAGTTCCAGGTACTTTCCAATCCTGAATTTTTAGCCGAAGGAACCGCCATTCAGGATCTGCACAATCCCGACCGCGTATTAATCGGCGGAGATCAAAGTGCGGAAGGACTGAAGGCCATTGAAACATTAACTGATATTTATGCCCGCTGGGTACCTCGTGAACAAATCCTGCAAACGAATATATGGAGCAGCGAACTTTCTAAACTTACAGCCAATGCCTTTCTGGCCCAACGCATCTCAAGCATCAATTCCATCTCCGCGTTGTGCGAACGCACCGGTGCCGATGTTGATGAAATTGCAAAAGCCATAGGAGCAGATAGCCGTATTGGTTCAAAATTCCTGAAAGCTTCTGTTGGTTTTGGCGGAAGTTGTTTCCAGAAAGACATCCTCAACCTGGTATACCTTTGCCGCCATTTTAACCTGCCCGAAGTAGCCGATTATTGGGAACAGGTAATCCGTCTGAACGATTACCAGAAACGCAGGTTTGCTAAACAGATTATCGACTCCCTGTTTAATACTGTCTCCGGAAAGAAAATCGCTTTATTAGGATGGGCCTTTAAAAAAGACACCAACGATACCCGTGAATCTGCCGCTATTTATGTGGCCTGGGAACTGCTGCAGGACAAAGCCGAAATCCATGTGTACGATCCGAAAGTGACCAAAGAACAGATCTATGCTGATCTGTTACGTCATTGCGAAGGACGAAGCAATCTATCTCTTGAGGAACAAGTCGTTGTGCACGATAGCCCATACTCCGCCATGCATTCCGCTCATGCCATTGCCATATTAACGGAATGGGAAGAATTTAAAACTTATGACTGGGAAAAAATATATGACAACATGCTTAAACCTGCCTTCCTTTTTGATGGTAGAAATATTTTGAACAGGCCAGAACTTGAACAAATCGGATTTTATATCCGGGGAATAGGGAAATAGTTATGGAAAAGTTACTCGTTACTGGTTCTGCCGGTTTTATAGCCTCTCGCGTCTGTGAAATGCTTCTTGAAAAAGGAGAACAGGTACTTGGATTGGATAATATGAACGACTACTATGATATACGCCTGAAACAATACCGGCTGGATAAACTTCTGAAATATCCCAACTTTACCTTTTACCTGGCCGATATTGAAAACCTGGAAGAACTTAAACCAATTTTCTCAGCACATAACTTCAGGGCTGTTTACAATTTGGCTGCCCGTGCAGGTGTGCGTTACAGCATGGAAAACCCATGGGTATATCTTCGCACCAACACCGAAGGAACGTTAAATCTTTTGGAGTTGATGAAAGACTTTGGAGTAAAGAAATTCATTCTGGCTTCTACCTCCAGTTTATATGCCGGATTACCCATGCCCTTTAAAGAAGATTTACCCGTGAACACACCAATATCTCCTTATGCAGCCAGTAAAAAAGCGGCTGAGGCTTTTGCTTATACCTACCACAAACAATACGGAATAGATGTTTCTGTTCTTCGTTATTTTACCGTGTTTGGCCCAGGTGGAAGACCCGATATGGCCCCCTACCGTTTTGCCAAATGGATACTGGAAGGAACACCCATCACGCTTTATGGCGATGGTACACAGGCTCGTGATTTTACATACATAGATGATATTGCACGTGGGACTATTTTAGCCGAAAAACCGTTGGGTTATGAAATTATTAACCTGGGTGGAGGACAAGTACCTGACACCATTAACCAGTTTATTGCCTGGATTGAAGAACTGACCTGTAAAATAGCAACCATTAACTACCTACCAAGCCATTCTGCAGATATGCAGGAAACGATGGCTGATATTGCAAAAGCAAAAAGTATGTTGGGTTGGGAACCTGAAGTAAATACTTTTGATGGATTAATGGAACTCATAAGTCAATCGAATTTATTGTCTTTTCATATTTAATTTGGGTACACCTCTTTTAAGACAATGTAAAAATTATTATTACAGAAAATATTATGCAGAAAATACTTGTTACCGGTGCCGATGGCTTTATTGGCTCACACCTTACTGAAATGCTTCTCGCCAAAGGCTACAAAGTAAAAGCTTTATCCCAATACAACTCTTTTAATTATTGGGGATGGCTCGAAGATATTCCTGCGAATCCAAATCTGGAAGTGGTATCTGGTGATATTCGTGATCCTCATTTCTGTAAAGACTCAAATTAGAAGATCGTCCAATAGTGCGCCAGCAAATATATCTGAAGGATTTGGCAGAAGAACTCTAAAAGATAAAGCCAACTTTTACACCATGTGGACAAAGATACAATGGGTCTTTCGCCAAAAGCACTTAGAATCTGGCTTGAAGA
Source organism: Bacteroidales bacterium (assembly GCA_038251165.1). Classification (GTDB taxonomy): domain Bacteria; phylum Bacteroidota; class Bacteroidia; order Bacteroidales; family Prolixibacteraceae; genus Aquipluma. Next base: position 9,270 of record JBBSBP010000135.1, read on the forward strand.
AAATGTTGAAATGAGGGAAATTTCTTCTTCCAATGTAGTAATCGAACAAGGTGTCCGTTTTCCCCCTTTGGGGGAATTAAAGGGGGCTTTTTCTTACAATAAAGCAACCGGCCGACGCATAAAAGCCTGTGTTCCTATGCACACCTTCGGACACCCATGCCGAATTGATGAAATTGTAGCTATTTGCAACGAATACAACATTGATGTGGTTGAAGATGCTGCTGAATCCCTTGGTTCTTATTACAAAGGACAACATACCGGCACATTTGGAAAATTTGGTACTCTAAGTTTTAATGGGAATAAAACGATAACTACCGGTGGTAAAGATGATGAGATAGCACAGTTTTTACCTGAATGTTCAAATTTCCTGATTACTGTTGGTCAGATATCATCCTCAACAATTCGGGAAAAAATATTCAGCAAAGTGATACAGGCTGGGGGAAAGTTGCCGGTTATTATAAGTCCGTTGGCCCATGTAAGCAAATACGCAACCATTGGCGAAGGTTCTGTAATTATGCATCAAGTGCTGATTAATGCCGGGGCTTCTATTGGAGCTTGTTGCATTATTAACTCAAAAGCATTGATCGAACATGAAGCAAATATTGGTGATTTCTGCCATATATCAACAGCGTCTGTCATTAATGGACAAGCCAGGGTCGGAGATCGCTGTTTTATAGGTAGTAATACCGTTGTTGCGAACAATACCAATGTTATAGCCGATACAATCATTGCAGCCGGTTCTCAGGTTTTGAAAAGTATTGAAATACCAGGTACCTATATTGGACAACCATTACGTAAAATTCGCTAAACATGCATACTCTTATTATTGCAGAAGCAGGTGTTAACCACAATGGTGATTTCGAATTAGCCAAACAACTGGTAGTTGCTGCAGCAGAGGCAGGAGCAGACTATGTCAAGTTTCAAACCTTTAAAGCCAGTAAAATAGTCAGTAAAACAGCTAAAAAAGCTGTCTATCAGGAACGCAATATCAACGACGGAGATGATTCGCAATATGCCATGCTGAAACAGCTTGAAATGCCGGAAGAATGGCACATCAAACTGATTGAGTACGCCAATGAACATGGAATTAAGTTTTTATCCACCGGCTTTGATCACCAAAGCGTCGACTTATTGGATCAATTGGGTTCTCCACTGTTTAAAATACCTTCAGGTGAAATCACCAATAAACCCTATTTGCAACACATCGCTCAAAAAGGGAAACCGGTTATCATGTCAACAGGAATGGCTAATATGGAAGAGATAAAAGCTGCATTGGAAGTATTAATTCAAAATGGAGTTCCCAAAGACTACATCACCGTTTTACATTGCAACACTGAATATCCAACTCCGATGGAGGATGTTAACTTAATGGCAATGATTTCGATTAGAAATACATTTGGGGTAAAAGTTGGTTATTCAGACCATACGCAAGGTATAGAAGTACCTATTGCAGCAGCAGCATTGGGTGCAACCGTAATTGAAAAACATTTTACACTCGACCGAAACCTTCCCGGACCAGACCATAAAGCATCGTTGGAGCCAGACGAATTGAAAGCAATGGTAAAGGCCATCCGGAATATTGAATTGGCTATTTCAGGAAGTGGAATCAAAGAACCCAGTAAAAGTGAACTAAAAAATATTGAAGTTGTAAGAAAAAGTATTGTTGCAGAAAAACAGATTAGGAAAGGTGAGTTATTTACTAAAGATAACCTGACAGTTAAAAGACCAGGTAATGGAATAAGTCCTATGTTATGGGATGAAACTATCGGAACAAAAGCGATAAAGGATTTTGAACCGGATGATTTAATTGAAATCTAAAGTATGGATCAGATTGCTTCACTCCGTTCGCAATGACACTGTTTGGTTCGTCATTGCGACGAGGAACGAGGAAGCAATCTGTTCGCACATCAACAACCCCGTCATTGCGAGCGACCGCAGGGAGCGCGGCAAACCACAATTAATAAAGGTTATCATGGAACGTGGCGGATATATTTACATTTTAACGAACAAAAACCACACAGTTCTTTACACTGGTGTTACAAGTAATCTTGCAAACCGATTATACGAGCATCGCACAGGCTTTTATAAAACTTCCTTTACTTACAAATACAATGTAAAAGAATTAGTTTACTATGAAGAGTTTTTATCTATTGAAGAAGCGATCTACAGAGAAAAACAAATCAAAGCAGGTTCGAGACAAAAGAAACTCGATTTAATAAATCGTTTAAATCCCGAATGGAAAGACCTTTCGGCATCAATACAATAGCGGATTGCTTCACTCCGTTCGCAATGACGGGTTACTTATAGAAACAACAGATTGCTTCGTGCCTCGCAATGACGCAACTTGGAACTTCGACGCAACTTGAATCGTCATTGCGAGCGACCGCAGGGAGCGCGGCAATCTCAACATTAACCGATCAATTATGAAACGAATCGCTATTTTAACCAGTTCGCGTGCAGATTACGGTATCTATCTGCCATTGCTGAAAGCATTAAAAGATGATCCGTTTTTTGATCTCAGAATCATTGCTTTTGGTACTCATTTGTCTCCGTTTCATGGATACACCATCAGTCAGATTTTGAGCGATGGTTTTGATGTGGAATTTCAAATTGAATCAATGATAGCTGGCGATACCCCGAATGCCATTTCAACAGCAATGGCGTTGACATCCCTAAAATTTGCTGACTTCTGGAGAGATCATCAAAATGATTTTGACCTTGTTTTTTGTCTGGGCGACCGATACGAAATGTTTGCCGCTGTTATTGCAGCGATTCCTTTCAATATCCAAATTGCTCATCTTCACGGAGGTGAAAAAACCTTGGGAGCCATTGACAATGTTTTCCGCCATGCAATTACCTTGGCCTCAAAATATCATTTTGTTTCCTGTAAAGAACATGGGGAGCGCGTAGCCGAATTAATCGAATCAGAAAATAATATTTACAATGTCGGTTCACTTAGTCTCGATAATTTGACAACGCTGCCACTTTTAAGCAAAGAAAAATTTCTTGAACGTTTTGGTGTTGATTTAAATAAACCAACC
>JBBSBP010000136.1:0-12217 GCA_038251165.1 Bacteroidales bacterium
GGAAAAGATAAGCGGGAAGCTGCAATGGATGGTCGTATGGAAATTGGTTTCTCTGCAATTTCAATTACCCTGGTTGACGTAGTTGTATTTCTACCTATTTTGTTTTTGCAGGTATTTGTTGCCGATATGCTTAAACAATTTTCGATAGTGGTAATTACATCCACACTTACCAGCTTATTAGTCGGGTTTACTTTAGTGCCATGGCTGGCTTCACGGATTGGGAAAAAGGAAGATTTACAACCCACCAATATCATAAACCGCTTTCTGCTTTGGTTTGAAAAGCAATTAACAACATTTATCGATTGGTATGGCCGTCAATTAGAATGGGTTCTTAGCCACAAACTCATCTTTACCAGTATCGTGTTCTTTCTGTTGATAATGACTGTCGTGATCATGAAACAAGGAATAATCGGAAAAGAAATGATGTCAACAGGCGATCAGGGTAAGTTTCGTTTAAATCTGGAATATGACAAGACAACCACCGTTCAGGAGAATAATATCAGAACCCGGAAAGTTGAAGATTTTATTCTGCAGCAACCTGAAGTAGCAACCCTTTTCAGCAACGTTGCCGGACCAAGCACAGGCATTGGTAGTTTGGGGGTTGGGTCGGACAATTTATCCGAATTTACCATTCAATTAAAGCCTGAAAAGGAAAGAAGCATTAAAACAGAGCCGTTTATGAAATCCATTCGCGAAGAACTGAACAAACAGTTTCCGGGAGTTAATTTTTCGATGGCGGTTTTAGGCTTACTGCCAAAACAGGCCCCCATTAAAATAACCTTGAGCGGAATCGACCTCACGTTGGTAATGAAAACAGGGGACAAACTCAAAGCTGCAATTGAAAAAATACCAGGTGCCGACAATGTGCAATTATCAGTAAAAGAAGGGAGTCCTGAATACAAAGTGATACCCGACAAAGATAAGATGCAGCGATTGGGATTAACAACTGCATATATCGGATTAAATTTAAGAACTGCCTTTACCGGAAACGATGATGCGACGCTGACCGAGAATGGAACAGAATATCCGGTTAGGATTTGGCTTGATGACTTTGATCGGAAAAATTACGAAGACGTACAACGCCTTACCATCGTAAATCCAATGAATATCCCTGTTGAAGTTTCACAATTTGCAGATGTCAGGCAGGATAATTCTCCTTCATTGCTCGAAAGATTAGACCGGCAGGCGTCGGTAACCATTACTTCTGAATCGTTTGGAAGACCATCAGGAACCCTGGCTGATGATGCAATCAGTTTTCTGAAAACACAACCTTTGCCCGAAGGTGTAAAATTGACATGGGGAGCAGATATTAAGACACAAAACGAAAGCTTTGGGGCTTTGGGGTCTGTTCTTCTAATCTCATTTATACTGATTTACCTGATTATGATAGCTCTGTATGATAGCTATATCTATCCATTTGTAGCTCTATTCGCCATTCCGATGGCAGCAATCGGTGCCTTTCTGGCCTTAAACTTATCGTTAAACCATTTAACCTTATTCGCACAATTAGGCCTAATCATGCTCATGGGATTGGTAACAAAAAATGCCATTTTGATTGTGGATTTCACCAATCAATTGAAGGCTCAGGGGAAATATTATAAAGAGGCATTGATCATTGCAGGTAAAGAGCGTATGCGTCCTATCTTAATGACTACCCTGGCAATGGCAATCGGAATGTTGCCCATTGCCTTGGCCAAAGGTACGGCCAGCGAATGGAAAAACGGTTTGGCCTGGGTGATCATTGGTGGCTTGCTGTCCTCTATGATTTTGACGGTTTATTTAGTCCCGATGGTTTACTATGTGGTGGATACGATCAAAGAAAAAATGACTAAAAGAAAGGAGAAATAAAATGAAAAAAGCAATCATAATTTTAAAATCGTTTGTGCTTGTCGTGCTACTGTCATCATTTAGCATTCAAAAGCAGGAAACCTTCTCATTAACAGTTGAAGTAAAGGATTTACGCAATTCCGAAGGCACCGTTCTTTTCGCATTGTACAATAGAGAGGATGCATTTCCCGACGAACATTATAAGAAGTATTTCAAAAAACTTACAGGCAAAATAGTTAATGGAGCATCTTCTGTAACATTCGAAAACCTTCCGGCAGGGAAATACGCGGTAAATATTCTTCACGATGAAAACAATGATGGTAAAATTAAAAAGGGGCTGATCATGCCCAAGGAGGGAATTGGTTTTTCCAATTATAAATCCATTGGGTTTTCAAACAGGCCTTCATTTAGTAAAGCATCATTTAATATGCTGGATGATAAAAAGATAAAAGTAAATATTATATACCTGTAAGAGATGAAACGAACCTCATTTTTGATGTTCAGTATTATCACGGGTCCGATTACTACAACATGTGGAAGTAATGCCACTGAATTTTGGATGGTTTATCCACCATTCGTTTGGCAACGAATACTGGATAAAATTACCTTCACATTATCCCACAAAATACTATTGGTGGGCGCCAGGAAGAAACGCAGGAATATTTCTGGGAGGAGAAGTAAAAACAAAATTGTTAAGCAATTATACTCCTGCTTCCGGAACTGCATTTTACGTTCGTATGGGAAGCAGAGGGTTATATCTGGCAAGTAAATTTGGAAACTCTTCAATCCCTTTAAATGATATTATAGAATTTGGATTAGGAGTGGCAATTTATCGTTAAGAATATAAAAGTAACCAACTTTTAATCTCAGTATAATTACAATGAGGATTGGGACAGAAATTTAAGCGAGTTAAAGAACTGGCTTGATAATAATACTCCAAGTTGATGACTAATGAATTGATATTAAATTTATTAGAATACAATAATATTGACAAAACTATGGATAGCTCAAGTACGAAAATGAATCTTTTAATAATAACCAATATGACAATAGATAAAATTGGTAGAAATGCTCGCCTGATTTGGGAGATTCTCAACAATAAAAAAGCGCTACACACCTTCCATATTTTGAATATAAGTGAATTAAACTATATTGATTTTTCAATGTCGTTATGTTGGCTTGTTCGAGGATATAAGATTGCTTATTCTTCTTTCTGAAACTGGTTCAATGGATTTCTTAAAATTCCATATCACTAATTGGGGCCTTCGCCATAAATAAGTAAAGGGGTAAACCAGAAAGTGCATAAACCTGGTAAATGGGATCATACCGATAAGAACAAAGGCCGAAACCACATGTATTTTCACCATGACTGGCAACGCGATTACGGCATTAATGTCAGGATAAAAAGTAAATATCGACCTTAGATATGGAGTCATTACCATTGCAAACCAGGAGGATCCCCATCTGAAAAAATAAGCTGTATATAAGCCCGTAATGATTTGAACAAGTAGGATCAGGTAAACAAAAACATCCATTTTGGTAGTTACAAAGCGAATCCTTTTTGTCTCAATTCGTCTGATAATGAGAATTATAAGTCCCACAATAGTAATTAAGCCGAATGCAAATGCGGTGACTTCCAAAATGTATAAACGTACTGGCACACCGTTCCATGCCAGAACCGTCCTGGGGAACAAAAACCCAATAAGATGCCCAAAAAACAGCACGATCAGCCCCCAGTGAAAGGGTCTGCTTCCAAATGATAATTGTTTAGTTTCCAGAAACTGACTGGAAAGGGAGGAAACCTGAAAACCGTGAAACCGGTATCTGTAAATACTGCCCAAAATCATTGAAGTGAAAGCCAGGTAGGGCAGCACGATAAAAAAGAATAGTCCGTTCATACAAGCCTGTTTTGATATTAATAGTTACACCCTTCCGGTATATCCTTCCCTTGCGGAAAGCTTTCGAGAAAGTCGGTTTTGTTTTGGGCGCTGAAAATAAATTTTTCATAGCCCGAAACAGGATAATCCATTTCCATGATCGCAACCAGTATTTCCAGTAATCCTTTATACAAATTGGTACTGGACCTGAATTTGGAGATCATCTCATGTATAACTGGTATCAGTAAGGAATAAATCAGCTCTTCGGCCAGTTCTGCATCCTGAAGTTTAGGCAAAAGTGTCAGGATATTCGGAAGATGGTCGGCCAGTTCGCTACCGCAATCATTGCCTGCCATTTCCTGTTCTCTTTTGATATTTACAAGAAATACTCCACGTTTATAATCTTCCCCAAATAATATGTATCCGATATCCAGAAAACACACAGCCTGCACATCGAAGGTCCTGATATAATATTCCTGCTGAAAGGATACCGGTGTTTCCTGGATATGGGTGATAAATGGATCCAGTTTCAGTATCATCTCCAGATCATACAATGCGATGATATTTCTCCAGATATCCGAATATGTACCCATCTCAATTGTAGGATACCTGAACATTTCTGCAAGTGCAGTATAATTGGTTAAATCTTTCATATCATAATCCCCGTTCAGGTTTTTCGGTGAACCCGAATCCGGCGTTTCCTTTTCTTATATCAGTATCCTCAATCATTTCAATCGCTTCTTCGCGGTGAGCCGGGGGTATAACAAACCTATCAGCGAAATGTGCAAGGGATGTCATTCTGAATATCTCATCCGCTATTTCAGGCGATAAATTCGAACCCTGGAGCGCTGTATCTGCTTCCTCCCGTGTAATATCGCCAACGGTAACTGCCCGACGGTGCCATCGCACGCTCATCAGTTTCTTCAGGATGTTTTGAATTGCTGTTGTGTCGCCAGCACTAAAAAGGCTGGCCAGGTATTTCATTGGAAGCCTCGAATTTTCAATACCGGCCCAAAGGGAGCTGCTTGTTGTGTTGTAAGTGTCATTTTCCATGTTTGCCATTGTAGGGAGTAAGGGCATAACATAAAACAAGTTTGGGAGGGTTCTGAACTCAGGGTGGAGGGGCAATGCCAGTCCCCATTCCTTAACAAACTTCCAAACCGGCGATTTTCTGGCAGCATCCATTGTAGAATCAGCGATCCCTGCTTTTTTGGCTGCATCGGCTACTTCAGGATCAAAAGGATCAAGATACAGGTCAAGTTGGTTCTTTATCAGGTCCTTATCTTCGGATGCGGCAATTTTTTCAATCCGGTCGGCATCGTAGAGCATTACGCCCAGATACCTGATCCGTCCAACACATGAATGCATGCAAGCCGGTACCTGGCCGGTCTCAAGACGAGGGTAACACAAAATACACTTTTCTGATTTTCCCGTGTTCCAGTTAAAATAGACTTTTTTATACGGACATGCTGTAACGCACAACCGCCAGGCCCTACACTTTTTCTGATTGACAAGCACGATCCCGTCTTCGCCACGCTTATAAATTGCTCCGGAAGGACATGCGGCAACACAGGCCGGGTTGAGGCAATGGTTGCAGATTCGGGGAATGTAAAACATGGTCATCCTTTCCAGTTGGAACATTGCTTCCTGTTCGGCAGGGCTAATATCTTTAAAATTTACATCATTCCTGGCATACAAAGGAGATCCTCCCAGATCATCATCCCAGTTGGGACCGGATTTTGGAGTCATCTTTTCGCCTGTGATGAGTGAAACAGCTTCAGCAGTAGGTTGGTCGTCGCTTTCCGGGGCATCAAACAGTTTATCGTATTGATACGTCCAAGGTTCATAATAATTATCCATGGTTGGCAAATGTGTATTGTGGAAAAGCACCTTTAGTCCTTTGATTTTTCCTCCACCTTTCAGCTTTACTGAATCACCGTCTTTCTCCCAGCCTCCCTTGTAAATATCCTGGTCTTCCCATTTCTTTGGATATCCTGTTCCCGGTTTTGTTTCCACATTGTTCCACCACATGTATTCGGCTCCTTTCCTATCAGTCCATACATTTTTACAGGCAATAGAGCATGTGTGGCAACCAATACATTTGTCGAGGTGAAAAACCATGGCTATTTGAGATCTGATGTCCATCGTGAAAATTGTTTTTTTGGTTAAAAAGTAACATTATCCAATTTTTTGATCAGCGCAAAAGTATCGCGGTTCACCCCTACCGGGCCCCAATAATTCATGTGAAAAGTAAACTGACCGTATCCACCAACCAACAGGTTAGGTTTAAGGTGCACCCTTGTTAAGCTGTTGTGTCCACCCGCCCTCTTATTACCTCGGCTTGGCGATTTTGGCACCGAATAGGTACGTTCGGGTGAATGGTAAATGATACAAATACCTGATGGAATGCGGGAACTTACACAGGCACGAGTACAGTAAACACCATTGTCATTCAACACTTCTACCCAATCATTGTCGTGTATATCAAGCTCTTCGGCATCTTTTTCATTCAGCCAGCAAGGTTCCATGCCCCTTGACAGGGTAAGCATCCGCAACGTATCGCCATAAGTTGAATGGATATGCCATTTGCCGTGTGGGGTAAGAACATTAAACAACCTGGCTTTTCCCTCAGCCACCGTTTTTCGTAAATCACCATATAGCTCAGGCCGTGGTGAGGGCTTATAAGTTGGCAGGTTCTCACCGAAATGGATATAGCCTTCATGGTCAAGGTACAAATGCTGTCGTCCGGTTAGTGTCCTCCAGGGTATCAGGTATTCGGTATTCAGGGTGAAAGCTGAATAAGCCCTTCCTCCGTTCATCAGGCCTGACCACAGCGGGGAATTCAGCAACCTGCGGGGTTGCGAAAGAAGATCATTGTAGGTGATGCTGATGTCATTATTTACAGGACTAATTTTACTCAGGTCGATTCCTGAATTTTTTCCGGCATCATCAAAAGCCCTCCCGCTTAACAGGCCGTTTGTAACTGATGACAGGAGCAACACTGCATTAATAGCTTCTGTATCCTCTTTGAGGGAAGGATAAAATTCCTGGTCGATTTTGACTACATGTCCTTTGTCTTTTAATAACTGATCATAAAAATCATCGCAGGGAAATGATATCCCATGCGCTCCAAGCCCGTTTCTTACGTTCCTGCCAAGGGTAACGAATTTTTCATAAATCCTGGTGTAGTCCCGTTCAACAGTAACAATTTGGTGCATGGATTTCCCGGGAACAGGATCACATTCGCCTGTGAACCAATCTTTGATTGATGATTGGGATATTTCGCCTTTGCTATCATGACTGATAGGAACATTTACAATATCTAGCACTGGTTCGGGGAAGTGCTTTTTAGCTACTTCGCTGGTTACCCTGGCTATTTCGCGGAAGATTTCCCAGTCACTTTTTGATTCCCAAACCGGGGGTATTGCTGCTGAAAGCGGATGAATAAACGAATGCATATCCGTACTGTTCAAATCAGCCTTTTCGTACCAGGATGCAGCCGGAAGCACAATATCCGAATAAAGCGCGGTAGTGTCCATCCTGAAATTCAGGTCAACCACGAGATCCATTTTTCCCTCGGGTGCGTTCTCCTTCCATTCAATTTCTTTAACAAACTCTTGTGCCACCTCATCTGCGATATCGTTATGGTGTGTCCCAAGGTAGTGTTTCAGGAAATATTCATGCCCTTTGCCACTCGATAAAAGGGCATTCCCCCTCCAGATAAACCATACCCGCGGAAAATTTATCTCTTCATCAGGATTGGCAACCGAGTATTTCAATGTCCCCTTCTTCAACTGGTCAATCACAAAATCCTGAATACCCTTGATATCTTTGGCTCCTGCCTTCTGTGCCTCTTTTGCAATATCAAAATTATTCTTGTCGTATTGCGGGTAAAATGGCATCCAGCCGTTCCTCACAGCCTTAACTATCATATCGGCAGAATGGTGTGATGAGAAATCATTTTTGGGTACCGTGTTGTAGTCGGCCTGGTTGCCATCATATCTCCACTGGTCGGAATGGATGTAATGCCAGATGGGCGCTTGCTGGAACCTCGCCGGGATATTCCAGTCTTTTCCCGACATAATTGATCCCCAGGAATCAAAAGGAGCGAGTTTCTCCTGTCCGACATAATGGTTCATTCCACCGCCGTTTACTCCTATGCAGCCTGTGAGGATCAGTGACATCGTTGCTGCCCGGTACATTAAATTGCTGTGATACCAGTGATTCACACCGGCACCAATGATTATCATGCACTTACCATTGGTTATTTCGGCGGTGCGGCACCATTCCCTTGCAAATTGTATAACCGTGGCTGAACTTATCCCCGTATAGATTTCCTGCCATGCAGGTGTATATGCCGATGCAGCATCATCATAAGAAGTGGGATAATCGCCGCCAAGCCCTCTGTCGATGCCATACTGCCCCATAAGGAGATCATAAACAGTAGTGCAAGCAACCATTCCTGATCCCGCCATAACATATTTTACAGGTACGCCACGTTGGCTTTTCCGGTTTTGTGCGAATTCGGTAAACTCAACCTGAAGAATTTCATCTTTCTTGTTGATTAGTGAAAGCACAGGGTCATAACCGGTACCATTTTCACCATCGTTATATTTCAGGTTCCAGAAGCCTTTTTTATCCTGCCACCTATGTCCCGAACTGCCTGAAGGGCATATAAAATCGCCGGTCTGCTCATCAAGATTAAGGAATTTCCAGTCGCCGTTCTCAATGTCCGTATATTTTTTTACCCTGTTGGCCCTTAATAATCTGCCCGGAACATATCGGTCGGATTCGAGGTTGATTTCAACAAGGTAAGGTGCATCGCTGTATTTTTTCGTGTATTCAATAAATTGAGGGACCGGCTTGTCCTGATGAGCTTCTTTCAAAATTACGTGCGTCACTGCCATCCAAAATGCACCGTCCTGCCCGGCATGGATAGGCACCCATTGATCGGCATATTTTGACACCATACTGAAATCAGGTGAAAACACCACGGTTTTTGTCCCATTGTGCCTCGACTCAGCAAAGAAATGAACATCGGGGGTACGAGTCATTCCCAGGTTTGCTCCCATCACGGCGATAAACTTGGCATTGTACCAGTCAGCGCTTTCCCCCACATCGGTTTGTTCCCCCCAAATTTCAGGAAATGAATTGGGCAAATCACAATACCAGTCATAAAAGCTAAGGTGAACCCCGCCAAACAACTGAAGAAACCTTGATCCAGCGGCAAAGCTTATCATTGACATGGCAGGGATTGGGGAAAATCCTACCACCCGGTCGGGACCGTATTTTTTTGCTGTGTAAATGTTAGCTGCCCCAATAATCTCAAGAGCCTCGTCCCATTTAATTCTCCTGAACCCGCCTTTACCACGCGCTTTCTGATACCGTTTTCTTTTTTCAGGGTCGTTTTGAATATTCTGCCAGGCAAGAAGTGCATCTCCGGTCTTTTTCTTTTCTTCGGCGAACATATCCAGCAAAGCACCCCTGATCATTGGATATTTAACCCTGACCGGACTGTATAAATACCAGGAGAAGGATATTCCCCGCTGGCAGCCCCTTGGCTCATAGGGAGGAAGCGAATTCTCAAGCAAAGGGTAATCGAGAGCCTGCGACTCCGAAACGACTATGCCTTCTTTAACATGTATATTCCAACTGCACCCTCCTGTGCAATTCACCCCGTGGGTACTTCGAACTACTTTATCGTGCTGCCAACGGTTCCGGTAAAATTCTTCCCACTGTCTGGTCTTTGGAGAAATCATGTCTTTAATCCAACTCATGGTTCAGTTTTTTAATTACTTTTTCAACATTGCATGTACCAACATAAAATTAAAACATGAAATCAGGTGATATTTCTGTTGTCATAGAAAATATAAATATGAACAAGCATAAATACTGCGGAAATAAATCCAAAAACGAAGAATATTAGCCCACCTGCATCCGTATTCAGGTTGTTATTTTGACTTTCAGCTACTGATTTCAATAAAGAAATTACCGCATTTATTTCATCCTCTTTGAGATTGTGGTTGAGTAAAGCAATTTTCATAGCAGGAAATGGCGGATTTGTCATAATGGCCTTGATACCCGCAGACCCAAGTTTAACGTATGAGCCAGTAAGGTCAAGTGCCAGCCTCCCCCCCCCAATAAAAGATTGATCATTTATATTATGACAAGCGGTACAAGGTGGACCTCCATTGGAAAAACGGACATATCCATTAAAAAGTGCACGTCCTGTTTCAACTGTTTCAGCAGAAAATTGGATGCCAACACTATCGGTAGGAATCGGAGTCGCTTCGGTTGCAACTGGTTTGGCACGACCTGTAACATCAATGTATTCAATTATGCTGATTATCTGTTCATCACTATACCGGTTATCCGGCATAGGAATTTTGTTGTATTGGTTGAAAATTGCATTGGCAGCTGAATCGCCTGCTTTTACCATTTCCTGTGACGACCGGATAAACCTGATCAGCCATTCACGCTCCAATTTTTGGGGAGTACCTCCTAAATCGGGACCAACCAACCTGCCCTTATTGATAGTATGACAAGCAGAACAAACAGTTTTAAATATTTCTTCACCACTGTTTTGAGCCCTTAGGGCAAAATGAATAGAGATTAAAAGGAGAAAAGTGGCAATTATGGGAAACTTTTTCATTTTGAATGAATTAAGAATTCTTTACCCAATGATGGAACAAATTTATAATTTCCATGAGATAAAAAAAGATGATATATATCAAATATGTAAGCAACCATACCAAGATATAGTTGGGCAGTATAGGAGCCTCTCCAAATTATATTATTAATTGTGGGAGAAAAAATCGACCCTATTTTTTTTATTGTAATCGATAAAACCACCTCCTTTGGTGATGTTTATGTTTAAATTGGCTTTGCCTGAAAATTATTAATCTCGTGGCATGAGCATTTTTAAAAAGTTAAGTCATGTAATTTGTCGGTCTAACTACCACATCGTATGGACACCAAAATATAGATCCGTGTTCTTGAAGGTCTTGTCAAGGAGTTACTTGCCAAAGATATCCAAATGTTGTTGGAATGGAAATCATGTAAGCTGATAGAAATGAATATTCAAATCGATCACATTCACTTGATAGTTAGCATTCCTCTAAAAATATCGGCTTCTGAGCTTTTGGGGATTTTAAGTCCACCTTCTAAGATGGTGGATTCTTTTATCTACGCCAGAAACTTCGTAACTATTTGTTTTTCAAAAGATAGGGTCAGGAGTTCTAAAATTTCAAGAAAATTAAAACAAGTAGAGAATGATTATGCATAATTTTAGGTATCGACTAATTGGGAATAACTGGCAACCTGAAAAGCAGTTGACCGGTATTGAATCTCAAAGATAACTTAAGATCTGCTCTTGAAAGTCAGTTATGAAACGGTACTCTTATATTGAGATGGAGTTTGACCTGAGTGTTTTTTAAATACCCTATTAAAAGCAGATTTCGAGTTAAACCTACATTCAAAAGCAATCCCCAAAAATGAAAAATTGGCATATTTAGGGTCAGCTATTCTTTCTTTAAAAGTATTTACACGGTAGCCGTTTACAAAGTCAAAGAAATTAATTTCAAAATGGTCATTAATGACTTGCGACAACAAGTGAGTTGAAATGTCTAATTCAGCGGCTAATTGAGGAAGTGCCAAATCGGGATTTAAGTATGGCTTTGAAAGCTCCATATAGTTGACTAACTTTTCTGAATACTGATTTATTTCCGAATCATTCAGCTTCGATTGTGAGTATTTGGGTTGAACCTTCAGAATATCCTCAGATACTAATATGTTCTCATTAGAGAAAATGACCTGCTGCTTTAAGCCAAAGTATCCGATCAAAATCACAAAAACCGATAATGAAAGAAATAATCCATCTGTACAAAATACCATAGAAAACAAATGGAATACATGTCAGGATGAGCCCGGGATTTCTTCTAAAGCAATAATATTGAAAAAAAGAATGCATTAAATGCTGCAATTAAGAAAATAAATTTCATTAGTTTTTTGAGCCTAAAGATATTTTTATGTATGGATTGCTGCCGATTTTATTTGACACCACATTGATCTCCAAATTTAATAATTAACTGGTTATTAATCTTATCTTCCTCTCCTCTCCTACTGTAACATTTGCCCATTGTGATACAATGGATGGTCCTGTGGTTGCAGATGCAAAAAAAGCTTTAGAACAGAATAATGTGAACTATGTTCTTAAATGGGTTCCCCAGGATAATGTCACTAAAGGATTTTTATGTCAACAATGTTGTGGTCGGCAGGGAATGGGTGTACGACAAAATTCCCTTTTTGATTTTAATCAACTTTCAATATAACCAGGCCATTTTTCATTCCGTCCGAAAACAGGCAATTTCGCGTATGGACGATTTATCGCGGACGGGTTTCGCATCCTTCAGTGTCAACGCTACTAGGTTAAATAACAGGAAATAAGGTTTTTATATTTTTGATTTTTAAAACCTTATTTCCACCGGGCAACCTTAGTAGCAAAGGAAAACCAA
>JBBSBP010000137.1:0-12055 GCA_038251165.1 Bacteroidales bacterium
AGAGTTCTCAACGGTAAAGGTCCCACAGCCAATGGCATTGATTCCCATGTGTCCCATAGTCGAGTTGCGAACGGTGGCATTGGCAACCCCCATGTGGGCATCGAACCGGGAAAAGATGCAACGATCATAAAGAAGATTTTTACAGAAATTGGACCCCATGATTCCCCAGTATCTGCCATCGTCGATATCATTCGTCTGGCTGCAGTTCACGAACGACACGTTAAGAGCCCGGTTGAGGGAGATGTCGTAGGTACCCATGGAGACCGTAACTCCAGCCGCGCCTATGGTTTGGTACATCTTGTGTCCGGTCAGGATAGTGTTCCGTACCGTCACATACGAGCAGTTGCCAACATTGATGAAGCCACCATAAGGAGCGCCATGGTCTCCTTCGCCGGTGATGCGGTGTTCCAGCCCATCCACAAGAACATTGGAACGCCTGATCGCTATGCCCCGGCTATAATAGGTGTATTTCGATTCTGCCCTGTTGGCAATTGTGGTGAAACGTCCTCCGGAGATGGTCAGCGTCGTCTCGTCAATGGGAAGGGCATTGATATCCGTGATCTGGTCGAAGTCCCAAATGATCGGAGCGTTCCTATCCACATTGCCGTCTTTGTCAACGATAAAGATATCCGTCTGCGAAGATCCGTTGTTTTGGTTCGCCCCAAAACGGATGTAACGTTTTACGTGGGAATTGGTGACGTTGACAAGGCAGGTTCCCGGCAAGGTGACGTCGATTTTCTCCTGATTCCTCTTTAAGGAGGATATCCCCTCAAGTTTGAACGGTTGCAGGCCGGAACTAACCAGGAAAACATGTTCATTACGGTTTTCGACGTCAGTATCGTCAATGATAAAGGCAGCCGTGCCGAAATCGGTGTTGGTCCGGATGACCGCTGTACGGTTCTTTCCGCCTATGTAATATGTGAATCCCTCGTCGGCTTTCACAGAAAGGCCGTGTTGATTGGCGAACGCATGGGCCGCAGCGATGGCGTCTGTATCATCAGTTTTGCCGTCGCCCCTGGCATCGAAGTCACTATAGCGAACAAACCCATTGGCTTTAAATTTAAGGACATCCGTTGGGGTTACATTGATAAGCAATTCCCCATTTTCATTGGTGCGTACCCGGGTTTTATCCTTTTGGGATGTTATCACTACATTTTCAAGCGGGCTTTTGGTATGTTCCTGTGCCATACTTAATGCACTGGAAAAAAAGAAGAAAAATAAAAGCATGTATTTCATCACGAGAGATTTTTTTTACTTATCCATTTCCGAAAAGATAAATAGGATTGTTAGATATTAAATTTGCGCATATAGGTAATCATAAAACAGCAATTTTCACACATAAACGCAAAATAATTTTTAATTGGATGCCTTAATGAAAATGGAATTGTGGTTATGGGGCCAAATAGTATTGCATTTGGATTTAATACTCCAGGATGACACTCCTCAATTTGATCTTTATCGTATATTTATGGTCTATAATCAGCACAAGTAAATGTTTGGATGCACTTCCGGATAAATAAAACACTGCCGTAAAATTAAAGTATCTGATTGAAAAAAATGGTGAAGATATTTGTCATGAATTAGGTATTACTACGACTAACCTTTGGCAGATCATTCACAGGGCTAAAGTCCAGTTGAGAGATTGCTTTGAAAAAAACTGGTTAAACAATTAAGATTCAGATATAATGATCAAACAAATCATGAATACACTCCTTCTTTCGTGCCTTAGGGCATCGGAACTGATCGAGAAAAAATGCAAATCCAACTTTCATTTACCGG
The DNA here is from genome assembly GCA_038251165.1 of Bacteroidales bacterium. Classification (GTDB taxonomy): domain Bacteria; phylum Bacteroidota; class Bacteroidia; order Bacteroidales; family Prolixibacteraceae; genus Aquipluma. Next base: position 1,780 of record JBBSBP010000137.1, read on the forward strand.
GCACATGCAACTTAAAGCGCACAAAATGATGTGTGAGGCCTGTACCCGTTACGAAAAGCACAGCCTTGTTCTGGAGAAAGGAATTGAAAGGTATGTTCACCAAAAGAAAGATGAGATTGACATTGATCAGCTCAAAAAGAAGATCACAGTCCATTTGAATGAGGCAGGAAAGTAGATGGCACATTCAAAAAATCATCCTGCATTTTTCGATCTGGCTACAAAGAAAGATTCTGTTACCCGTGCGTTGCGGGTGGCAATCCTTGTTGGAATTATTCTCAATTTAATCAATAATCCCGGACTCTTTAAGCTATCGTTCGTTGGATTAAATATTTACCGGGTTCTGTTAACCTTTCTGGTGCCGTTTTGCGTTTCGCTATACTCATCCATTTTGGCAAACCGGAAGAAATGTCCGGAAAACTAAATATTGTGAACCGAATGGTTTTGGCTTTAGGTTTAACTACCAACGAAAGCGAAATGCAAGGCTATAAATACTAAACATGCAAATTCCTTTAGTCAATTCAGAATATATTTTGCAAAAATTCCCTGGAAAAGGTGGATGGACTTACGCTGAAATACCTGAAGTTCTTCAAAACAGGAACAATCCATTTGGATGGGTGAAAGTTAAAGGTACGATTGATGCTTATGAAATCAGAAATTACAAGCTGATGCCGATGGGAAATGGCAAACTGTTTTTACCTGTAAAAGCATCAATCAGGAAAAAAATTGGCAAGGAGGTAGGCGACACGATTAGAATTGTTTTATACAACGATGAAACACCGCTCGAAATACCGCTCGAAATTTTAGACTGCTTCAATAATGAACCGGCAACTAGTTTTGAGATCTTCCAGTCTTTCACTGAGGGAGAGCAAAAAGCCTATTTAGATTGGATTTACAGCGCAAAAACAGATAACACCAAAGCTCTTCGGATTCTTAAAATGATGGATCGCATCCAACAAAACCTAAAATTCAACAATAAGTCTGAATAAATAAATCCGCTATTTTGTATTGGCTGTTTGCCAAATTAATTCGTTGAATCAGGCATATTGTGATTTTAAAATTAATTTCCTTGTCAGGTATACAGTCTGGCACGACTCTTCTCAAAATACTAAAACAGTTTATAATGAGGAGATTTTTTTTATTACCCATCCTACTTATACTTTTATTGTCGGTCAAAGGGCAAAATACGGTTATTCATCAATTGAATTATATATATAACCTGCAGCATGGCATCATGGAATGGAACCTTCAGAACCTTCCGGTTGTGGTTGAGCCTAATGCACGTCCCGATTCAGAAAACAAAATGGAGATGGATGAATTTACAGCGCTCGTAAAATCGGGTTCGTCTGTATTTGTTGACTTTTATGCTCCATGGTGTGCCCCTTGCCGCAAAATGATTCCAATGATAAATAGCCTGAAAACTGAATTTGCAGGTCGGATTAACATTGTGGAAATTAATGCCGATGCAAGCAAAAAACTGATCTGGGAACTTCAGATTGGCAGCGTCCCACATATGGTTTTATTTCATAAAGGCAAGAAAGCGTTCTCACATGATGGCCTGAAAACTAAAAAAGAGTTGATTGCTTTGTTTTACAAAACCCTATAAGTAGGAAATTATCTAACAGACCCTAATCATCCTGATGAAACGAACCATTCATTTTTACAGTGACTGTCCCACAATTTCATTTCTGTGAATGCTGACTTATAGCGATACAAACAATTGAGGCATAGCGAACTTTGTATTGGTACAATCTTTTTTTGAAAAAAACATCCTTCATTTTGTCAGGTTATAAGATTCAGAAGTAGCTATTTTGTTTTGTTTATCGGTGTTGTTTACCCCTGACAGGGTTTGGAACCCTGTCAGGGGTAAATTAAATCAAATATACCAAATATCGAAACAGCTTATTTATAAAAAAATCAAACTTCCTTGTCAGGAATAACAATTCACTACGACTATTTCCATTAAATGAACCCAGGTGGAAATGACTCACCTTGTATTTCTCAATCTTCATATTTCAAATAAAAATACACACATGAAAAATTCCAGGATTATTTTAACTGTTATTTCGCTTTTTGTAATTATTGGAGCAATGTCATTTACTGCAAGTCCAAAAGAAAAAAGTGAATCAGGAATTGCCTTCCATCAGGGGTTATCCAAGTTTAATTTTTGTTGATGGAGATGGAAAGCTTGTTGCCCAAACCGCGGGATACCGCAATGCAAATAAATTCCTTGATCTGGGTAAACAAATCATTAATCGCTAAGTCAACTAAAAAAGCTGTATAAATCAGATTCTATGAAACGCTTCTCCATCCTTCTTTTGATAATGTACCTTGTACTCAATGTTTTTGCATCGGGAGGCACAAAAAACAACCGGCTCTCCTTATTCAAAATCGGACGGAGCAAAGATGCCAACGAAATACACTATGAAGTGAATCTTGACGAAAATGGCAATCTCGATTTATCCTCCCCAATCCATACCTATTGGATTAAATATACCAGAAATGGCCGGATTGAGCCGCTAACCTGGATTCAAAACAAATATGCCTATGGCTTAAAATTTCTTTCTGTATCACCGGAAAAGATTGAATTTCAATTTGTTTCCTACTCAAAAAGAAATTTCTGGTTAAAAAAAATTGATTCAGGAAAATATAAAGTTTACACGCTTTCAAAAGGGAAGGAAGTGGAGGTTGAACGGGTATTTATTCAGATTGACAGCGGAACGTTTTGGCTTCCGAAGATTTCACAGGTTAAACTTTATGCCAACGAACCTGAAACAAGAGAACCACTCCTCGAAATCATCCATCCGTAACAATCAATCAAACTTTACACATAAATGATTGTTTGAAAAATAAGTTCTTTAGTATTAGATATTTTGAATTGAAATTTTAGTTAATCCTACAATAAACAATATGGACAAACAATTTTCTGAGACCTCCACCAAAGCATTGCAGGAAATTCTCGAAACAAAAGAGTTCATTCTAATTGATATCCGCACACCGGATGCTTACAACGGCTGGAAACTCCAAAACGAAATCCGTGGCGGCCACATTAAAAACGCAAAAAGCCTTCCTGAAAAGTGGCTCAAATACATCGACTGGATTGAAATCGTCAGGCACAAAAACATTTTGCCTGAAGATAACATTGTCATATACGGTTATAAAAAAGAGGAAGCTGAAAAAGTTGCCCAACGGTTTCTCAAATCCGGATATACAAACGTGTCTGTTTACAATCGTTTTGTATCTGAATGGACTTCCAATCCTGATTTGCCGATGGAAAAGCTTGCACGGTACCGCCATTTGGTTTCCGCCGAATGGGTCAATGAACTGATTTCCGGAGGAAGGCCAGCCGAATATGAAAATGACAATTACATGGTTGTACATTCGCATTACCGCAACCGGGATGCTTATTTGAGTGGCCATATTCCCGGAGCTATAGACATGGATACTCTGGCTTTGGAGGCTCCCGAAACCTGGAACCGGCGTTCGCCCGAAGAATTAAAAATTGCGCTTGAAAAACATGGAATCACTGCCGATACAACCGTGATTCTTTATGGAAAATACATGGATCCGGATAATGCTGACGAATTTCCCGGAAGTGCTGCCGGTGATATTGGCGCCATCCGGAATGCTTTTATCATGTTGTATGCCGGGGTGAAGGATGTGCGTGTGTTAAACGGCGGTTTTCAGTCGTGGCAGGATGCCGGATTTGAAACTAGCACTGTAGATGTGGCAAAAGTAACCGTTACCGAATTTGGAGCAATCATTCCTGCAAATCCACAATTGGCCGTTGACACGCCGGAAGCCAAAGAAATGATCGCTTCTTTAAATGCCGAATTGGTTTGTGTACGCAGCTGGCCCGAATACATTGGCGAAGTGAGCGGGTATAATTACATCGACGCAAAAGGCCGCATTCCGGGAGCCGTTTTTGCCGATTGTGGCAGCGATGCCTATCACATGGAAAACTACCGCAACGTAGACCATACCACTCGTGAATTTCATGAGGTAACTGACAACTGGATTAAAAACGGGATCACTCCGGATAAACATCTGGCCTTTTACTGCGGAACAGGTTGGCGCGGTAGTGAAGCCTGGTTCAATGCCTGGTTGATGGGCTGGCCACAAGTTTCGGTTTATGATGGCGGTTGGTTTGAATGGAGCAACGACCCCGATAATCCTTATGAAACCGGGATTCCGGAGAATTAATAGGTCGCCAAGACGCCAAGAAGAAAAAACAAAAGCTTTTTCGCCTCTGCGCCTTTGCTAGATAAAAACAAAAAATTATGACCGAAAACGAAATAGAAACAGCCATAGTAAATACCTGTTACAATATCCATGTTGAATTAATAGCACCTGTACATCCGAAACAACTACTGACTTACCTTAGGATTACAGATTTAAAACTTGGATTGTTGGTAAATTTTAATGAAAAACTGATAAAAGATGGTATAACCAGAATAGTTAACAACTTATAAAAAACTTTGCGCCTTTGCGCCTTTGCGAGAAAATATTCCACGCTAAGACGCTAAGACGCCAAGGAAAAAAAATACAAACAATTGCGCCTTTGCATGAAAAAAATATAATTATGGAACAACAAATACTACTTTCCGAATTGGCCACCGACACCTTTCGAGGTTTGTCTGCAAAATCCAAATATTTGTTGTCGAAATATTTCTACGACGACATTGGAAGCAGCATTTTTCAGGACATCATGCAAATGCCCGAATATTACCTGACCAATTGTGAACACGAAATATTCACGACCCAAAAAGAGCAAATTATCGATGCTTTCAGGAAAGAAACTTCAGATTTTGAAATTATTGAACTAGGTTCGGGTGACGGATTGAAAACGAAAGTTTTGCTGAATTCGATGGTTCACCGGGCTTTAAGTTTCAAATATATCCCGATCGATATCAGTCGGAAAGCAAATAACGAGCTGGTAGAGAGCCTTGCAAAGGAAATACCTTTGCTGAAAGTGAACGCTCAAACCGGTGATTTTTTTCGTGTAATGAAGCAATTAAATGGCTACTCCGGTCTCCGGAAAGTCATCCTCTTCCTGGGTTCCAATATTGGTAACTTTTCAGAAAAAGAAGTCAACCTGTTTTTGGGCCAACTTTCAGAATTTGCGCACCAGGGCGACCAGGTCATGATTGGGTTCGACCTAAAAAAATCACCTGAAATAATCATGAAAGCCTACGACGATCCGCACGGGCATACCCGGAATTTTAACCTGAACCATTTGGCACGGTTGAACCGGGAACTGGGCGCCGATTTTAACCTGGACAATTTTGAACAACACACGGAATATAATCCGCAAACCGGCGCAGTAAAAAGCTTTCTTGTTTCGAAAAAAAATCAGATTGTATTTGTTAAAAGTCTTGAAGAAAGATTTCATTTTAAACAATGGGAAACGATATTCATGGAACTTTCGCGAAAATTTGATTTGGAAACCATCGAAACTTTGGCCGAAATTCATGGATTCAGGATTGAACAACATTTTACCGACAGCCGGAATTATTTCGTGGACTCATTGTGGACTAAGGTCAGATGATTTTTTTGATCTAATTATACTCTTTTGCCCATTGTGGTGAACTTAACAACCAGCATTTATGTGGTCATTTTTACTTGAGCGAAAGGAATATTTATACGAACTGCTACTTCAGCACATTGTGTTGTCACTCACAGCCATATTTATCATTGTAATTATAGGCGTTGGTACCGGTATCGCCCTGCTTCAATATAGAAGGATCCGAAATATTGTGCTTGGCGTGGTCAATTTTCTTTACACGATTCCATCAATAGCCATGTTTGGCCTGTTTATTCCGCTAATCGGTATCGGCTTTGTAAACGCATTGGTGGTGCTGGTTATTTACGGCCTGCTTCCCATGATCAGAAATACTTACACTGGATTAAGTGAAGTTGACCCCAAATTGTTGGATGCGGCAAAAGGAATGGGAGCGACACCGATGCAAATATTCGTCCGGGTCCGCTGGCCCTTGGCTTTTCCAACTATTTTGAGCGGGTTCCGAACCATGGTGGTAATGACTATCGCGTTGGCCGGGCTGGCATCTTTTATCGGAGCAGGTGGATTAGGACAGGCTATTTATCGTGGCATCAACACAAACAATTCTTCGCTTATACTTGCAGGTTCAATTGCCGTTGCGCTACTTGCACTGGTTACCGATTTACTGATAGGCTTCTTCGAGAAGTCAGTTAAAAACAGGAATCGACCTAAACGCAAATATCGTCATTGGTTTAATTATTCTGTATTGATATTGATTGTACTTTCAATTGGTTACACCTTGTTATCAAAGCCGGCCAATTCAGCAAAAAAGGAAGTTGTTGTGGCTTCAAAACCAACCGCCGAACAATACATTCTGGGTGAAATGATTGCACAAATGATCGAAAACTATACCGATATTCCGGTTAAACGCATGTTTGGGATTGGGGGCGGAACATCCAATATTCAACCAGCCATTTTGTCGGGCGAAATTGATGTGTATCCCGAATATACAGGCACAGCCTGGTTGTTTGTCCTGAAAAATCCGCAAATCAACAATGCCGATAGTTTGTTTACCGCTTTAAAAACTGCTTATTCTGAAAAGTTCGGTCTCAGCTGGGCCTGCAGGATGGGGTTCAACAACACGTTTACGCTGGCATTGCCCGAAAGCATAGCCCAACAGGAGAATATCAAAACATTTTCCGATCTGGCATCCAAAAGTAACCGCTTTACTTTTGGAGCCGAATTCGATTTCTTTGAGCGGGAAGATGGATTCACAGGACTTTCAAAAGTTTATCCATTCAACTTTAAAAATAAGGTTGAACTCGATGTGAACCTGAAATTTCAGGCCCTGGAAAACCACACTGTTGAAGTGATCAATGCATTTTCGACCGACTCGCGCATCAGGCAAATGAACCTGCGGGTGCTACGCGACGATAAAAATTACTTTCCAGCTTATCAGGCCGGAATTGTGGTGCGGAATGAAACACTTCAACACTATCCTGAACTGGCAGATATATTTAACCGGTTGAACGGTATTATTGATGATGATGCCATGTTGAAACTGAACTACGAAGTGGAAATCGAAAAAAAAGCACCGGAGACAGTGGCAGCTTCGTTTTTAAATGCAAATAACTTACTGAATTTAAAGCCAGGCAAATGAGCAAACCGATCATCGAAATATCAGAAGTAACCAAATCGTACCAGACCGGAAATCCTGTTCTTCGCGGTGTTTCGCTAAATATTTCGGAAGGTGCTTTTATAACGATTATCGGCCCAAGTGGCTGCGGAAAAACAACCCTGTTGCGTCTGATCAATGGCATGACCAATTTTGATTCGGGCGGAATAAAAGTAATGGGAAATGATATTCAGCAATGGGATAAAATCCAGCTCCGTCGGAACATTGGTTATGTGATTCAGCAAGGCGGATTATTTCCGCATATTTCTGTACGGCAAAACATGGAATTTGTGTTGAGCATTTCAGGAAATGAAAAAGAAGCACGGGAAAGTCGGGTGGCAGAATTAGCCATCCTGATGGGATTCGATGAACAACAGCTCGAAAATTTTCCAGATCAGCTAAGCGGAGGACAGCAGCAGCGCGTTGGTGTTGCCAGGGCTTTGGCTGCCAATCCAAAAATTGTGCTGATGGACGAACCTTTTGGCGCGCTTGATAACATTACCCGCCGAAACCTGCAAAACGAAATCAAACAAATGCACCGGAATCTGGGATTGACTTTCGTAATGGTCACCCACGATTTACATGAAGCCTTTTTGCTGGGAACACAAGTTGTAATTATGAACGAAGGAAAAATAGAACAAATGGCCACTCCTGAAATCATTAAATCAAACCCCGCATCCGATTGGGTAAAAGATTTCATTACGGTTTGAAAATTTGTTGTAATAGTTGTCAGGTTTCACCATTCAATGCGACCAATTACAAAAACAAATATCATTAACTATGGAACTTACTTTCAGTATTATTTATGGCTCTGTCCGCAGCGATCGACAGGGAATTTTTGTCGCGAAATATCTGGAAAAGAAATTAACTGAACGGGACATCAAGGTTCATTTCATTGACCCTCTGGAATATCAGCTTCCGTTGCTCGACAAAATGCACAAAGAGTTTACCCCCGGAACAGCGCCTGAAACCATGGAGATTCTTTCCGGATTATATAAAGCATCGGATGGATTTTTGGTGGTTACCGGCGAATACAACCACAGCATACCACCGGCATTAAAAAACCTACTGGATCATTTTCAACAGGAGTATTATTTTAAACCTTCGGCCATCGCATCTTATTCAGTAGGTTCTTTTGGAGGAGTCAGGGCAGCCGATCACCTTCGTATTATCCTTGGTGAATTGGGTATGCCAGCCATTTCATCCATGTTGCCGTTTCCATCGATAGGCGATTTGTTTAACGATGATTTGACCCCGAAAAACAACCGCATCGAATCGTCAACTGCTCGGTTTATCGATGAATTTATCTGGTATGCCGAAGCTTTCAAAACGCAAAGGCAATCAGGAACACCATACTAAATCACAAATTTTAAAAATATAAAAACATGAAAGCAATTTGGAACGGTAAAGTGATCGCTGAAAGCGATGAAACCATTAACATTGAAGGAAACCAATATTTTCCTGAAGAATCAGTTAACAAAGAATATTTAAATTCTAGTGACACTCATACCGTTTGCCACTGGAAAGGAACAGCCTCTTATTACGATGTTGCAGTTGACGGAAAAACCAATAAAGATGCAGCCTGGTATTATCCTGACCCATCAAAACTGGCCGATAAAATCAAAGGATACATCGCATTTTGGCGTGGTGTTCAGGTAACAAAATAATCTAAAAATATAAACATGAAACACGTAATGCTTATTTTACTTAGTATGGGGCTTGCTTCTCTTTCTGGATCAGCCCAAATAGCCGAAAAGGCCGAAGACATTTCGCCTTTACTTATCGGCGAATCCATTCCTGAAGCGGAACTGAAAGCGCCTGACGCAACCAGCCATAAAGTTTTGGCAATTATTGCCGAAAAGCCAACGGTCCTGTTGTTTTACCGTGGTGGCTGGTGCCCGTTTTGCAATGCCCACCTTTCTGAAATTCAAGGCATACAAAGCGAAGTGATTAAACTAGGCTACCAGATTGTGGCCATTAGTCCCGATTCGCCTGAAAACCTGTTGGTAACTGACATTAAAGATAAATTAGATTACAGCTTATATTCCGATGGGGATGGAAAATTCATCCAGTCACTTGGTATAGCGTTTAAAGCTCCTGAAAAATATGCCGGAATGTTAAGTAAAAGTTCCGGTGGACTAAATGAAGGTTTTCTTCCGGTTCCATCCGTTTTTGTAGTTGATACTTCAGGCAAAATACAGTTTGAATACATCAATCCCGACTACCGGACCCGGTTGAGCGCCGGACTTTTATTGGCTGTACTGAAAGAATTAAAAAGCGAAAAGAAATAAAGGATAAATTATGAAAACGTATGCCATCTGCCCCATTTCGGATAAAAGAATAAATGAAAGTGTTGCACGCACAAATGCTGTTTTTACATCTTTGCTGCTCATCGGTTTTGCCATAACGTCTAATATATTCCTGATGCTTTTTATGGTTGTTGATTTTTTATTCCGGTCAACTTCGTATTCAAAATTCAGTCTGGTTGGAATATCTTCCAGGAACATCGTGAAATATTTTATCGGAATGATTTCAACTAATTCACAATGTTGATTTTCTATGAGCGAAACAACATTTCGGCATTTAAGAAAATCTTTATTAATCAGTTTGAGTTTGCTGTCAGCACCTATTTTTAAATATTTGCAACCTATAATTTCACAATTTCGATACAAGTCCCTCTCAATACCAGCAAGGTTCTTGAAGTGGGTAAAAATAAAAAGGAAGTCGAAAATGACATCTTTCTTTATCTGCTCTCCAAACGGTTGAAAGTTGCAACTTTTTTCAATGATGCATCGGTAGGATACACCACCAAACCTTTATCATCGTAGCCAAAATTATTCTGACCGGAATAGGATCCGCCGATCAGGCTGGCACTGGTCGTTCTGCCTTCTGCGGGTACGAAAACGCAGTTGCGGATGACAAGTTCCCCCTGCCATGTGCTGCCGTAATCGGAGCGCAGGTTAATCAGACTCCTTCCGCGGATGGTAGAGTTCTCAACGGTAAAGGTCCCACAGCCAATGGCATTGATTCCCATGTGTCCCATAGTCGAGTTGCGAACGGTGGCATTGGCAACCCCCATGTGGGCATCGAACCGGGAAAAGATG